>DATJYX010000076.1:0-16733 GCA_035577965.1 Vicinamibacteria bacterium
TGATCCCGGTGGTGCTCACCATCCAGTTGTGGGCGGGGTTCAGGAAGAGCGTCGGGAGCGGGACCTGGTAGCTGCCGTTGCCGGCCCAGGGGGTGCCGTACGCCTGGGTGACGTCGTTCTTGGTGTCCATGTAGCGGCCGGTGACGCGCCACTTGTCGGTGGGCTGGAAGTCCAGCCGGATCAGGTCTTGCCGCGGCGACGAGCTGTCCGAGGCCTGGCTCGTGTAGTTGATGCCGCCGCCGGACGTGTAGTTCGGCAGGGGGAAGAGGTTGAGCGCGGCGAGGCCGGGGCCGTAGAGGCGGTTCTGGGGGATCCGGCCGAGCACGCCCCCCGACTGGAAGCAGCCGGCGGTGTTGCCCGGGCCGCACGGCAGGCCGGTCGAGTAGTCGCGGATGTAGGGGAACGGATTGCCGCTGCTGTCGACGCTCTGGGAGAAGTCCCCTGCCCGCTCGAGGGCGGTGGGCACGCGCGCCGTGTGCTGCGACGGCGGGTTCGTCTGCTGCTGGAACTCCTGGCTCCAGAAGAAGAAGAGCTTCTTCTTCTCGGTGTTGAAGAGGCCGGGGATGAAGATCGGGCCGCCGATCGTGTAGCCGTAGTTGTCACGCTTGGCCGACGGGGGCTCGATGACCGAGCCGTTGCCGACCGGCGCCGGCGCGCCCGCGCGGAGGTTCGTCCAGGTGTTGGCGTTCCAGTCGGAGCGACGGCCGAACCAGTAGCCGGACCCGTGGAACGTCTGGGTCCCGCTCTTGGTCACCATCTGCACCTGACCGCCGACGGCGCGCCCGTACTCGGCCTGGTACGAGTTCGTGAGGATCTTGAACTCGCCGATGGCCTCGGTGTTGGTGGTCACCATGTTGCCGCCGTTGTTGCCGGTGTCGATGTTGGCGACGCCGTCGATCGTCACGTTGTTGGAGGTCTCGCGCTGGCCGTTCACGGAGAAGGACTCCGCGTCCCCCCGCTCGTTGCCGGCGTTGTTGTCGGTGGAGACGACGCCGGGGACGAGGAGCGCGAAGTTGAACACCTGGCGCCCGTTGGAGGCGATGTTCGTGATGGCCTGGCTCTCCAGGGTGAACGACCGCTCGCCGCTCTGCGCCTGCAGCTCGGTCACGCGGCCGGTGACGCTCACTTCCTCCGAGATCGCGCCCACTTCGAGCGTGATGATCCCGGCGGAGAACTTGTCGTTCGCGCTCACCTGCACGTTGGTCCGCTCGAGGGTCTTGAAGCCCTGCATGGCGACCTTGAGCGCGTAGAGGTCGGGACGGACGATCGCGAAGATGAAGCGCCCCTCGCCGTCCGTCGTCGCGGTGAGCGTGTTGGCCTGGGTACGGCTCGTCAGCGTCACCGTCGCGCCGGGCAGGACGCCTCCCTGGGCGTCCTTCACCTGGCCGAAGATGGAGGCGCTGGTCGTCTGGGCGGCGACGGGCGTCGCCACCAGGAGACACAGCGCCACCGCCACTGCCCACTTCAGGGCGCGGCGGCCCGAATGCGTCAATCGCATGAACCCCTCGCTTTCCGGCGGGCCTCATCAGGCCGCCGTTCGTCGTCAGTAGGGACAAATGCGCTCTGGTTGATCCAAGCGCTAAGGGACGTTGTCAACGAACACAAAGCCCCCCCCGTCATGCACGGCTGGACGACCGGCCGTCCGACGGGTATTGCCATCTAGGGAGCTTCCCTCGTACCGTCGAGCGTCTACGGGGAAGCGAGCCGCGGATGCCCAGCCCGCGATGTGGCGCTTACGGCTGCGCCCCACCCCTTGCAACAAACTGTGAGCAAAGGCCGTGCCTGTCCTTGCCCGGAGGGATCGCGTTGGAATTACGAGTTGGATCAACAAGTTATGGGCGCCGATCGGGCCCGCCGGGGCCGTCCTGCTCCAATCGGTTGTAATTCGGTGCGAAGTTCCGTAGGAGAAGGCCCCTCGATGGCTCTCGATTCGCCCCAATTCGGGTCCAAGAACCGCGACGCGAGCGTCTCTCGCCAGGCGAGCGCCGGCCTCCTCTAGTCAGGGCGACGCACGGTGCCCCGGCGCCCTTGGCCGAGGGGCGGGCCGCGCGAACGGACGGCCTCGCCTTGGCCGGGCCGGCGGAGATCGGCGGCGGATGCCGTAGACTGAGGTATGGGACCTCGGGACGCCGCGACCGCGCTCGCGTGTCTCTTCGTCGGCCTGGCCGGCGGCGAGGTGTCGGGTGCCCAGGCGCCGGAACGGCCGAAGCCCGAGCTGGTCGTCCCGACGGCCGTCGAAGTGGTACGGCTCGAGGTCGTGGTCACGGAGAAGCGGGGGCACCCGCGGTTGGGGCTGCGGCGCGAGGACTTCGTCGTGCGGGAGGACGGGAAGCCGCAGCCGGTCGTCCAGTTCCAGGCCTTCGCTCGCCCGCCGGCGGTCACCCCGGCCCCGCCCTCTCCGGCCGCTGCGCCGACGCCCGCCGGGGCGGAAGAGGACGAGGCGGAGGAGCTGCTGCCCTCGCGGTACGTGGTCCTGGTGGTCGACGACGTGCACATGGAGTTCGAGAGCCTCTCTCGGGCCCGGAAGGTGCTGGGGCGCTTTCTCGACGAGGACCTCCGGCCCGAAGACCAGGCCGCGCTCGTGACCACGAGCGGCTCCAACGCCCTCTCCCAGGAGTTCACCTCCGACCGCGAGGCGCTGCACGACGTGCTCGACCGCCTCTTCGCGCAGGGCCGCGTTCCCGAGCGGGGCGACGTGCCCTACATGAGCGAGTACGAGGCCGAGCTCATCGAGAACGGCGACTCCCTGGCCATCGAGGCGGCGGTCGAGGAGGTCATGCAGGCGGGGCCGTACCAGGACCCGGCCTCGGCGGAGCAGGTGGCGCGGAGGAAGGCCCGCGAGGTCCTCGCCGAGGCCGTCTACGGCTCGCGCCTGACCCTGGAGGCGCTCGAGAGCCTGTGCCGGGGCCTCTCCGCGCTCACCGGACGCAAGGCTCTCTTCCTCGTCTCGGACGGCTTCCTCCCCGGGCTGACCGCCGGCACCGGAACGGGCTTCGACCTCCGCCGCATCGCGGACGCGGCGACGCGGGCGGGCGTCGTCGTCTATTGCCTCGACACGGGCGGCCTCCGCTCGGCGTTGCCGATGGCGAACGCGTCGAGCACCCGGGGGGCGAGCCCGACCTCCATCGGGACGATCGAGGCCGCGCGGCAACGGAGCGAGGGAGCGCTGCGCGAGGCGATGAGCGCCCTGGCCGCGGACACCGGCGGCTTCCTGGCCGAGAACACGAACAACCTCCGGGCCGGCCTGAAGGAGGTGCTGAAGGACACCGAGACCTACTACGTCCTGGCCTACGAGCCGACCAACACGAAGCGCGACGGCGGCTTCCGGAAGATCGATGTGAGCCTGCCCGCCGTGCCGGGGCTGAAGGTGCGGACGCGGGCGGGGTACTTCGCTCCCGACGACCGTCGCCTCGGCGGCGGCGTGCGGACCGCCGAAGCGGAGGCCCGGCGTGCCGAGCAGCGCCGCGCGGAGATGAACACCGCCCTGCGCTCGCTCGCGCCCCTGGCCGGGATCCCCGTCCGCCTGTCGGCGGACTTCGTGAGCCTCGACGGCGCCGCGGCCCAGCTCGTGGTGAGCGGGAGCGTGGACGTCGCGACGCTGCCCTTCGTCCGCGTCGGCGACCGCCGTCAGGCGACGGTCGAGACGGCCGCCCTCGTCTACGGCCGTGCGGGAGGGGTGGCGACGACGCTGGCGACGGAGCGCTCGGTGATGAGCCTGGGCGACCCGGACTACGAGCGGCTCCTCCGGGGCGGCCTCCCGTACCAGAAGGCGGTACCCCTGAAGCCCGGCCGGTACCAGGTGCGCCTCGCCGCGCGACACGACGGCACGGGCCTGCTGGGTAGCGCGTGGCAGACGATCGAGGTCCCCGATCTCGCCTCCGGCCGCCTGATGCTCAGCAGCCTCTTCCTCATGAAGGACGAGAACGACGGCGCCGCCTCCCCGGCCGCGGCGGGAGGGACGCCGAAGCCCGCCCTCCGCAGCGTCCAGGGCCAGCGGTGGTTCGGCCGGGGCGAAGACCTGTACGTCCAGTTCTACGCCTACAACCCCAAGCCGGACGCCTCCGGCACGATCGACCTCGTGGAACAGGCGGAGGTCCGGCGGGGCGGATCCCTGCTCGCTGCCGCCGCTCCCGAGGCGATGGAGGGCGGCGAGGCGCGGAGCGTGGTGGCGCACCTCTCACGGATCCGGCTCCAGCCGCTCGAGCCCGGGGACTACGAGCTGAGGGTCACCGTCACCGACCGCAACGCGAACGCGATGGCGGCCCGCTCGGTTCCGTTCACCGTCGAGTAGGCGCGGCCGGGCTCGACTCCGGGATGACCGTCTCCGCCTGCTCCGCTCCCCCCTTCGGCCCGACCGTCGCGGGGACGCGCCCGCCTTCGCGCCCCTTCCCCCCTGCCCGTGGGCCCGGGTGTACCCTCTTGCTCCCTGGGGGCGCGTCATGACCGGATCGACCGAGCGGGCCACGCCGACTGCGCCGCGCGCGCCGGTCGCGGAGGTGCGCCTGGGCCCGGCTCGCCTGCGCGGGACCGGCATCGCTCCCGATCGCCGCGCAACCCTCGACCCGGACGACGCTCGCCGTGTCGGGCCGTAGCGCGGGCGCCGGCGGCGGCGCTCGTCGAGCGCTGCTCGCAGGGCTCGCGCTCCTGCCCGCCCTGCTGTCGCAGCCGGCCGTGGCCTCTTCGGCTCGAGGGCGGGTGGAGCCCCCGCGGTCGGATGGCCAGCCGTTCGTCTACCGGGCGTCGCTCGCGGTGTCGGAGGCTCTCCAGCCCTTCCTGCGTCAAGCCGCGCGCGAGGGCGACTCGTTCCCGGACGAGCGAGTGGCCGGGGAGCTGATCGCGCGGCTTTCGGAGCTGGGCGCGCGGCTCCGGCAGGGCGTCGACCCGGCGCGTGCCCTCACGGCCCTGCTCGACGGCGGCTTCCACGGAGCCCGGCTGCTCCCGAGGGAGGAGGAGGCCGTCGCCGGCACGCCGGCGCTCCGGGTCGTCCGGGCGCGGGTGATGGCAAGGGATCCGGTCCTCGACGCGGCGGCGTTCGCGCCGGAGCTCGCGGGGCTCCTCCAGGAGTTCCGGCAGGTCACGACCGCCGAGTTCCTGATCACCGCGCTCACCGTGGACCGGGAGCGAAGCTCGGCCCAGGCCGAGGTGCGCTACGACCTCGTGGGTCCCGGCCGCGCGGCCCACCGCGTCCAGCGGGTGGGCCTTTGGCAGATGCGCTGGCAGAAGGGCGAGGGCGGCTGGCGGGTCGTCGAGTGGACGGCCCTCGGCGACACCCGCAGCAGCGCGGCCATGCCCGTCTTCACCGAGGTGACGACAGCCGCCTTCGGTGCGATCGACTCGTTCCGGCGGCAGCTCAGCGTCAGCCTGGACGGGTGGGGCCGGGCGCTCGATTCGGCGGTCGCCCGCGACTCGAGCGGCCATCACGGAATCGCGGTCGCCGACGTCGACGGGGACGGCCTGGAGGACGTGTACGTCTGCCAGCCGCACGGGTTTCCGAACCGCCTGTACCGGGCCCGCGGCGACCTCACCTTCGAGGACGTGACCGAGCGTTCCGGGCTCGGCGTCCTCGAGGACACGCAGCATGCGCTCTTCGCCGACCTGGACGACGACGGCGACCAGGATCTCGTGCTCTCGCTCAGCTCGGGCTCCTCGAACCTGGCCCTCTTCCGCAACGACGGGACCGGCCGCTTCACCCGGGACAAGGACGCCTTCCGGTTCGCCCGCCCCCTGCAGGGCGCGCCGATGGGGATGGCGATCGGAGACTACGACCGCGACGGCTTCCTCGACCTCTACCTGTGCGTCTACTCCTTCTACTACGGGGTCGGCGAAGGCAAGGCGGGCACGCCCACGCCCTACTACGACGCGACGAACGGCCCGCCCAACGTCCTCTTCCGCAACGACGGCCACGGGCGGTTCGTCGAGGCGACCGAAGAGGCGGGACTGGACGCGGGCAACGACCGCTTCAGCTTCTCCGCCGCCTGGGGGGACTACGACGGGGACGGGTGGCCCGACCTCGTCGTCACCAACGACTTCGGGCGGAAGAACCTCTACCACAACCTGGGGCCGAGGGACGGCCGCGTGCGCTTCGAGGACGTTTCGGCGGCGGCCGGCGTCGAGGACTACGCGGCCGGGATGAGCGTCTTCTGGTTCGACTTCGACGGGGACGGCCGGCTCGACATCTACGGCGGGCAGATGTGGAGCGACAACGGCCTGCGGGTGACGGCCAGCCCCGACTTCATGCCCGACGCGACGGAGCGGGTGCGGGGGCTCTACCACCACCACGCGCGAGGCAACTCGCTCTTCCGCAACCGGGGCGACGGCACGTTCGACGACGTGTCCGTGGCGGCCCGCGCCGAGATGGGCCGCTGGACCTGGTCGTCGGGCGCCATCGACTTCGACAGCGACGGCTGGGAGGACGTCTACTGCGTGAACGGCATGGTCACCCGCGAGGGGAGCGACCTCGACCTCGACCCGCTGTTCTGGGGCGGGGTGGTGGCGCGGTCGCCGGCGACCCAGGCGACGGGCACCCCGTACGACGACGCGTGGCGCGCGCAGAGCTGGCTGATGGCCGATCGCTCCCTGGCCGGCCACCAGCGCCACGTGTTCCTTCGCAACGACGGCCGGGGCGGCTTCGACGACGTCTCGGGTGCCCTGGGGCTCGACCTCGAAGAGGACGGCCGCGCCTTCTCCGTCCTCGACTTCGATCACGACGGCGACCCGGACATCCTGCTCCTGTCCCCCCGCGGGGCGCCGCAGCTCCGCCTCTTCCGCAACGACTTCGCGCCGCGCGGCGCGACGCTGGCGGTGCGCCTCGTCGGCACCCCTGACCGGCCGTTCGAGTCCGCGGCGGGCCGCCTCGCGAGCAGCCGCGACGCGATCGGCGCCCGCGTCACCGTGGCGACCGACCGGCTGCGCCGGACCAAGGTCGTGAACGCCGGCTCGGGCTTCCTGTCGCAGCACTCGAAGGAGCTGCTCTTCGGGCTGGGAGAGAGCCGGCGGGTCGAGCGGCTGACGGTGGATTGGCCGAGCGGCCGCCGGCAGGAGTTCACCGGCGTTCCCCTCGACCGGCGCGTCCGCATCGAAGAGGGCGGGGCTCCGACCTTCGAGCCGTACGCGTCCGTGCCGCCGCTGGCCGCGGACACGGCGGCCCCCCCGAGGGGCGCTCCGCCGCGGGCGAGCTGGCTCTACGAGCCCTTCCCCGTGCCCGACGTCCCGCTCCTGGACCTCGAGGGACGCGAGCGTCCGCTCTCCGCCCTGCGCGGGCGGCCGGCGGTGCTCCTCTTCTGGTCGGCGCAGGCGAGCGAGTCGGAGAAGGCGCTCGTGGGCCTCGCGCGTGGCGCGTCGGCGCTCGTCCGGGCCGGCGTGGGATCGCTCGCGATCTCGCTCGACGACCCCGCCGACCAGGCGAAGGTCCGGGCGGCGGCTCGAGCGTCGAGTGCAGTGCCGATCGCCGTCGCCAGCGAGGAGGCGGCTCTCGGCTTCGCGATCCTCAACCGATACCTCTTCCAGACCAGACAGCCGCTGGCCCTGCCCAGCGTCTTCCTGCTCGACGCCGAAGGCCGGGTGGTGAAGGTGTACCGGGAAGCCGTGGACGTCGCGTCGATCCTCCGTGACGCCGCGGACGTCGAGGCCACGCCCGGCGAGCGGCTCGCGCGTGCCCTGCCCTTCGGTGGGACGCTCGAGTCGTCGCCGCCCCCTCGCGCGTACATCCACTACGGCCGGGAGCTCCTCGACCAGGGGCTCGAGAAGCAGGCGGCCTTCGCCTTCGAGCAGGCGGCGCGGGGCAGCCCCAACTCCTCGATCCTCTACCGCCTCGGCAGCCTGCTGGCGCGGACGGGCCAGCGGGACAAGGCACGGGACGCCTACGAGCGGGCGGTGGCGCTGCAGCCGGACCTGGCCGAGGCCAGCAACGACCTGGGCGCCCTGCTGGCGGAGAGCGGCGAGCTGCAGGCGGCGATCGTCCGCTTCCGGTCCGCGCTCGCCGCCGCGCCGGAGTACCCCGACGCCCTGAACAACCTCGGCTACGCGCTCCTGCTCACCGGCCGCGAGGCCGAGGCCCGCGATCTGTACGAGCGCGCGCTGAAGCTCCAGCCCGACTTCCCGGAGGCGCTCAACAACCTCGGCCTCATCCTCGGCCGGCAGGGAGACCTGGACGGCGCCTACCGGTACTTCGGCCAGGCTCTGCGGGCCCGGCCGGGCTACGGCGAGGCCGCGGACAACCTCGCCCTCGTCCTCGTCAACCGCGGCCGGACCGAGGAAGCGGTCCGCCTCCTCCAGGAGTTCCTCGAGAGGAACCCGGGGTCCGAGAGCACGTACGTCACCCTCGCCAAGGTCTACCTGGCCACCGACCGGCGTGAGGAGGGCCTGCGGGTGCTCGATCGCCTGCTCGCGCGGAATCCGTCGCATCAGGCCGCCCGCGAGCTGGCGGCGCGGTTCAGATGAGAGCTGCGCGCGGGCCGACCGGGTCACTCCGCCCGAAGAGCCACCACCGGGTCGACTCGGGTCCCACGCCAGGCCGGGGCGCCGCTCGCCACGAGCGCCACCAGCACGAGGGCGGCCGAGCAGGCGACGAACGTGGCCGGGTCGAGCGCGCCGACGCCGTAGAGGAGACGCGCCATCGAGCGCGTCATCGCGAGCGCGCCCAGGAGGCCGAGCGTCGCGGCCTGCAGCGCCAGCCGTAGGCCGTCACCGAGGACGAGCCGGAGCACACGGCGGCGGTCGGCGCCCATCGCCATCCGGATCCCGATCTCGTGGGTGCGCTGCGAGACCGAGTAGGAGACGACACCGTACACGCCGAGCACGGCCAGGACGAGGGCGAGCGCCGCCACCTCCGACAGCATCTGTCCCCACATCTGCGCCACCCAGGCCGAGCGCACGCGCACCTCGTCCAGGGTGAAGACCGAGTGCAGCGGCAGCGCGGGGTCGAGCGAGCGGACGCTCGCGCGCAACGCGTCCGCGAAGCGCTCCGGGTCCGACCGCGTGCGGACGGCCAGCACGAGCTCCGCCGGCGAGGCGAGGCGCCACGGGACGTAGACCTGGTCGCCCGGCTTGTCGCCGATGAGCAGCATGTCGCCGGCGTCGCGCACCTCCTCGGTCACGCCGACCACGCGCAGCCACGGCCCGTCCTCGACGTGCAGGCGCTTGCCGAGCGGGTCCGTCCGTCCCCAGTAGCGTCGGGCCAGGCCCGCGCTGACGAGGGCGACCGTGCGCCCCTGCTGGTCCTCTTCGGCGGAGAGCCACCGGCCGGCGCGCAGCCGGAGGCCCGCGGCCTCCGGGAAGCCCTGGCTCACGACGAAGTGAACGGCCCGCGGCCGCTCCTGGTGCGGGTCGACCGGCTGTCCCTCGACCTCGAAGCGGGCGGACCAAAAGCCGCCCGCCTGCTGGTCCTGGAAGGGCAGCGCGTTCGACACGCCCGCCTCGACGACCTCCGGCTGCGCTGCGAGCCGGCGCAGCAGCTCGTCGGCGAACGCCGCTCGCTGGCTCGGCTCGCGATACGCGTCACCGGCGAGGACGATCCGGGCCGTCAGCACGCCGTGGGTGGCGATGCCGACGTCGGCCGAGTAGCGCCGGTGGAAGCTCTGCACCATCAGGGAAGCCGAGATGAGCAGCACCAGGGCGGCCGCCAGCTCCGCGACGGTCAGCAGACGCCCGAGCCGCCCGCGCGTCCCGCCCGTCGTCGTCCGCCCGCTCTCCTTCAGCTCGTCGACGAGGCCGCGGCGTCCGGCGTGCAGGGCCGGCACGAGGCTCACGACCAGGGCGCTGGCCGCGGCGAGGGCGATCGTGAAGGCGACGACGTTCGCGTCCAGCTCGTAGCGCACCCAGGTGGGCGGCCGCACCGGCGACGAGGCCGAAAGCCCCGCGGAGCCGACGTAGCCGAGGGCAAGCCCCAGCCCGGCGGCGGCGCCGACCAGCAGCAGCGCCTCGACGAGCGACTGCCACAGAACGTCGCCCCGGCCCGCGCCGAGCGCGAAGCGCAGGGCCGTGTCGTGGCGCTGGCCGGCGGCCTTCACCAGCAGCAGGTTGGCGACGTTCGCGCTGGCGATGAGCTGGACGAAGAGGCCGGCGGCCAGGACCAGGTACATCCCGATGACGACCCCCGGCGGCGTGAAGGCCTCGATGTACGGCCGCACGCGGGCCGAGCGTCCGAGGTTGCTCTCCGGATGCTCGCGGGCGAGCTGCGCGGCGATTCCCTCGGCCTCGGCCTGCGCCTGGGCCAGCGGCGTGTCCCGGCGCAGGCACCCGAGCACCTCGAGACGGTGCTCGTCGCGCTTTCCGCCGACCTCGAGCCCCAGCGGCGTCCAGACCTCGGCGTACTCCGGGAAGTTGAAGCTCTCCGGCATCACGCCCACGATCGAGTAGAGACGGCCGTCCAGCCGCAGCGTGCGACCGACCACCGCGGGATCGTGCCCGAGCCGCCGGACCCAGAGCGAGTGGCTGATCAGCGCGACGGTGCTGCCCGGCCGATCCTCGGCCGCGTCCAGGAGGCGCCCGGCGGCGGGGCCCATGCCGAGCGTGGGGAGAAGGGAGGCGGTGATGCGCGCGGCAGGCACGCGTTCCGGCTCGCCCTCCGTGCTGAGGTTGTACTCGGTGCGCTCGAAGGCACCCATGGCGTCGAACGAGCGCGCGCGCGCCCGCCAGTCGAGGTAGTTGGCCGCGGAAAGCAGGGTTCGGCCGCTCCACTGCCCCCCGCCCTCGGGCAGCGTCTCGCGCAGGCTCACGAGGCGGCCCGCCGCCGGGTACGGCAGCGGCCGATAGAGCCAGGGGTTGATCGCGGTGAAGAGGGTGACGCAGGTCCCGATGCCCAGGGCCATGCAGACGATCGCGAGGAGGCTGAGCGCCTTCTCGCGCAGGAGCGACCGCACCGCGTAGCGCAGCGTCCGGGTCAAAGGGTCCATGCGACCTCGCGCCCTCTTCTAGCACGGTCTGTGCCGTCCGCTCGGCGCGACCCGATGGCGGAAACAGGCGCTTCTTCGAGGCCCTGGGTTCAGCTCCCTGCCCGTCCATGGGACGGCCCCGTCCCACCGACGAACAAGGCCCCAGCCCGCGCGGCGACACAGGCATGCTGGCTGCCAGTCAAAGTGCGCAAAGCGACCGCGCCGATCGTTGGTTTCGCCTCGCGCCCGCCGCGGGCACTTCGAGAAGGTTCGCAGGCTGGCGCACTCTCGGAGGGTGGACTCCGAGCGCGAACGCCCCTCCCCGATCGGCGTTCCCAGACGTCTCCTGGTCCGGCCTCGCTGCTCAATGACGTGGTGCGGCCGACGCGGCTGCATCCTCGATGAGGAAGTGGTCGATGGTGAGGGTGCGGCCAGACCTCGAGCGTGCGCCTGCGACAATATGCCGCACCCACCATGGGCCCAAAGAGACGGCCTGTCCGTCCCGGCTGCCGTACAATGGCCACGATGCTCGGATGCGCGCGTCGGCTGAGCGGCGGCGTGGTGCTGGCCCTGTTCCCCCGGACGCCGGTCGTCGAGGGGTGGCGAGCCAACCCGTGTGCCGGCCCGCCGATTCCGCGAGGCATGAGGTTCGTTGCGGTGTCGACCCGACCGGCGCTGCGCGCGGGCTCTCGGCAGGCGCCGCTGCGGTTCCCCAAGAGCTCACCCCACTGCTAGAAGCCACTGCGGTGCGTAGGGCGGGGTCGCCGTCCGTTTGTGGACTTCTCACCGTCGTGCAGGTCGAGCCATGAGCGCGTGGGTGCAGAGCCAGCTGGCTGCCGTAGGGGCAGCGTTGGTGTGCGTGAGCGCCCTTCCCGCCGCGGCGTCGGTATTCGGCGACGTCCGCGGACAGGTCCTTGATCCCCAGTCGCGTCCGATCCCCCAGGCGAAGGTCCGAGTGAGCGCCGCCGGCTCCGGCTTCGCGAGGGACGCGGAAACCGATTCCGCCGGCGCCTTCCGCCTGCGAGCGATCCCCCTGGGGGAGTACGTCCTGAAGGTCGAAGCGCAGGGATTCGCCAAAGCCGAGCGGAGCGTCACCGTCGTCACGGACAGCGCGCCGCTCGTGCAGGTCCGGATGGTGATCGCGACCCTCACGGAAGCGACCGAGGTCGTGGCGCCGGCGGTCGCCAGCGACGCCGTCACGCCCAGGGCGCTGGTCGACAAGGAAGACATCCGGACCGCGCCCGGCGCGGACCGCACGAACAGCCTCGCCATGATCACCAACTTCACGCCCGGCGCCTGCATGACCCACGACCAGCTCCACGTTCGCGGCGGGCACCAGGTGAGCTGGCTTGTCGACGGCGTGCCGATCCCCAACACCAACATCGCGAGCAACGTCGGACCGCAGATCGATCCCAAGGACGTCGATTTCCTCGAGGTCCAGCGGGGCGCCTACTCGGCGGAGTTCGGCGACCGCACGTACGGGGTCTTCAACGTGGTGCCGCGGAGCGGCTTCGACTACGACAAGGAGGCCGAGCTGGTCGCGAGCTTCGGCACCTTCGGCCAGACGAACGACCAGCTGCGCCTGGGCGGCCACTCGGAGCGCACGGCCTACTACGTGAGCCTCTCGGGCACCAGCAGCGGTTTCGGTCTCGCCACTCCTACTCCTGAAGTGCTCCACGACCAGGCGCAGGGACTCGGCGTCTTCACGTCGCTCTCTTACCGGCCGAGCGACCGCGACGAGCTGCGCCTCGCCGCCTCCGCGCGTGGCGACAACTACGAGGTTCCCAACGACTCCGTCTCCCAGGCGGACGGCGTCGCCGATCTGCAGCACGAGCGAGACGCGTTCGTGAACCTGTCGTGGGTGCACCAGACCGGGAACAGCCTGCTCACCGTCTCGCCGTTCTACCACTTCAACCGCTCCGACTATCTCGGCGCGGGCGGCACCGATCGCGTGGTCCCGACCGACAAGCACGACTCTCACTACGTCGGCGGCCAGGTCGTCTTCAGTCAGCTCGGCTCCCGGAACCGATGGAAGGCCGGTTTCTACGGCTTCTATCAGCACGACGACAGCTCCCTCGCCCTCGCCTCCTCCGACGACGAGAGCCAGAACCTCGGGCAGGCCCAGAGCCTCGACGGCAACCTCGAGGCCGTCTTCCTGGAGGACCAGTGGAAGCCCGCGGACGGGGTCCTGCTCACGGGGGGCGTGCGCTACACCCACTTCGGCGGCCAGGTGCGCGAGGACAACTGGAGTCCGCGGCTCGGGGCGTCGCTCCGCATCCCGGGCACGCCGGTCACGGCGAGGGGATTCTGGGGACGCTACTACCAGGCGCCGCCGCTCCAGACGGTGTCGGGACCGATCCTCGATCTCGCGCTCGAGGAGGGCTTCGGGTTCCTGCCCCTGAAAGGCGAGCGCGACGAGGAGTACCAGTTCGGCCTGGGCGCGGCGCTCCACGCCTGGGACCTCGACCTGAACTACTTCCACACGTCGGCCCGCAACTTCTTCGACCACGACGCGCTCGACGACTCGAACATCTTCTTTCCGCTGACCATCGACCGGGCGCGGATCCGCGGACTCGAGCTGATGGCGAGGTCGCCGCTCGTCGGCGGACGCGCGCGATTCAACGTCGCGTACTCGTATCAGTTCGCCGAGGGGGCCGGCGCCGTGACGGGCGGGCTGACCGACTTCTCACCGCCCGACGAGGGCTATTTCTACCTGGACCACGATCAGCGCCACACCCTGAACGTCGGCTTCAGCATCAAGCTCCCGGCCACGAGCTACGTTTCGGGCGCGGTCCACTACGGCTCGGGCTTCCTGGACGGCGAGGGCCCCGGTCACCTGCCTGGCCACGTCGTGTTCGACCTCGGCCTGGGGAAGTCCTTCGGCAAGGCCTGGAACGTGGACCTGCACGCCACCAACGTCGGGGACCAGCGCTTCCTTCTCGACAACAGCCAGACGTTCGGGGGCACGCACTACGTCGATCCGGGCCAGGTGATGGTCAGGGTGGCGTACCGCTTCCACTACTGACCCGCGCCGCTCCTCATCCTCGACGTGTGGGAGCGCGCATACGACCTGGACGACGAGGGCCGCCGGGCCGACGATGTCGCGGCCCTGGACGAGCTGCGTAGAATCCAGTGAACGAGGGGGCGGCAGGTCTGAATCGTCAGCCTCGAGACGAGAACGAGCGACCGGAGGCCGTCATCGATCGGCTCCGGCCGCAGCCATGGCTGGAGTGGGAGCATGAAAGCCGCCTGCGTCCTCCTTCTCATGTCGTCGCCGACAGGGGTGTTCGCGCAGGCCTACTCGACTTCCTTCCCTCTCACCGAGAATCCCATCTCCGAGAAAGGGAAGTGGATCGGAGGACAGTCCGCCGGGAGGGACCTCTGGGGCGACGTGCAGACGAGCGGTGGCATGGCCTTGGGCGTCAGTGAGCCGACGAAGTTCGGCGATCCCACGGCCATTCTCACCGGTGCGTGGCACCCGGATCAGTGGGCACAGATCACCGTCAAGATCACCCAGAAGTCGACCGTCTGCTGCCATGAGATCGAGGTGCGCCTGCGCACGACGATCAGCACGAACACGATCACCGGCTACGAGGTCTACTGCAGCATCGTGCCCGGGAACCGGTACTGCCACGTCGCGCGCTGGAGCGGACCGAACGGCCTCTACTGCAACATCGAGCCGTCCTCGCCGAAGATCATCCTCGTGAACGGAGACGTCCTGAAGGGAACGGTCACCGGCTCGAATCCAACGGTCATCACCGGCTACCTCAACGGTGTGCAGATCATGCAGGTCTCCGACACCGGCAACGAAGGTGGCGACGGCACCGATTGCGGCGCCGGCCGGCCCGTCTTCACCTCAGGCTCTCCGGGCCTGGGCTTCTACGACGACAAGGACGATCATCAGTTCGGCTCCTTCGGCGTCTCGCACTTCGCCGCGGGGGCCGAGCCCAGACGCCGACAACCGGGTCCCGTGCAGCGTCCATCCGGGCGATCTCGATGAACACGGGACGAAGAAGGGCACCGTGACCGAGAGCTCGCCGCCGACGGCCTCGGCTGCGGACGCTCCGGCTTGGCGGTGGTCAGGGGAACGGTCGGCGCCTTCGACCTGTCGTTGCCGCCGACCCTTTCGGCCGCGTCAACCCCGCCGCGCGGCCTCGATCTTGGCGATGTCGATCTTCTGCATCGTCATCATCGCGTCGAACGCTCGCCTGGCCTCGGCACCGCCGGCCGCGAGCGCTTCGGTCAGCGTGCGCGGGGTGATCTGCCAGGAGAGGCCCCAGCGGTCCTTGCACCAGCCGCAGGCGCTCTCCTGGCCTCCATTGCCGACGATCGCGTTCCAGTAGCGGTCCGTTTCCTCTTGATCGTCTGTCGCGACCTGGAAGGAGAACGCCTCGCTGTGCTTGAACGCCGGGCCCCCGTTGAGTCCGAGGCACGGAATGCCCAGGACGGTGAACTCCACCGTGAGGACGTCGCCGGCCTTGCCCCCCGGGAAATCCCCGGGAGCCTTGTGAACCGCGGTCACGTTGCTGTCCGGAAAGGTGGCGGCGTAGAAGCGTGCGGCATCCTCGGCGTCCTTGTCGTACCAGAGGCAGATCGTGTTCTTCGCGACCATGGTCGTGACCTCTTGTCGCCGCTTCTCGGCAGCTTCTCTCTGGCCATTGCGGGCGAGATCGCAGCAGCAGGCTGGCCCTACTTCCTCACTTGCCGAAGGCCCGCGCGACGGCCGTCATCGCCGCCATGGCCTTGCTCCACCCCGCATAGAACCCCAGGTGGGTCAGCGCTTCGGCGATTTGATCTCGCGTCAGGCCGTTCTCGAGGCCACGTCGCACGTACGGATCGAGCTGATCGGCGTCGCCCATTGCGGCCAGTGCGGCGACGGTGACGAGGCTGCGATCTCGTGGACTGAGATCGGGCCGCCGCCAGAGGTCGTCGAAGACGACCTCGTTCGTCAGCTGCACGAGCTTCGGCGCGATTCCCCCCAGTTCTTCGCTGAGCGCTCTGGCGCGTGCCACGTCCGAGGCCGGCGCGGGAAGGCGCGGCCCCGTCGCGCGAAGCGCGGCAGTTTCGATCTTCCGTGCGGCGTACACCTGGTCGTAGACGTCGAGTGCCGAGACCGCGCTCGGCCATCCGGCGTATACGGCCAGGTGCGCCAGCACCCCGGAAGCCTCGCTCGGGAGCAGGCCGTTGTCGAGTGCGCGCCCCAGGTGGCCGGCGAGTACGGACGATCTGCCCGTAGCGATCAAGATCGAGATCGTGACCAGGCTCCGATCGCGTGGCGACAGCTCGGGTCGCCGCCACACGTCACCGAACAGCACGTCGTCCGTGAGCGCCGCCATCCCTGGTGCGACGCGCGGCTGCACCTCTCCCGACGGCTTGGGAGGACCGGGCGTCTGCGCGGGTGCGCCGTCGTACTGCGCGTCGGTCACCGCTTCCATCCACTGAACGGTCGTTCCGTCGCGGTGCTCGGTGATGGCAATGTGCGTCATCGACGCCCCCGGCGCGGCTCCGTGCCAGTGCTTCTGACCGGCGGGGATTCGGACGACGTCTCCGGCTCGGATCTGCTCGATGGGGTCACCCCAACGCTGGACGCGGCCGATGCCCGCCGTGACGATGAGGACCTGGCCCCTCGGGTGCGAGTGCCACGCCGTGCGGGCTCCCGGCTCGAAAGTGACGGTTCCGGCACTCGCGTCCGAAGGATCGACCGCATCGAAGAGCATCTCGACCCGGGCGGTGCCGGTGAAGTTCTGCGCTGGCGCGAGCCGCACGGGTCGAGAGCCACCGCGCGAGATGATCAGCGATTGAGCCTCGACCGACACCGCGGCGAGCAGAGCGATCGCGGCGACGGTGGCTGTCACACGGACC
>DATJYX010000077.1:0-23412 GCA_035577965.1 Vicinamibacteria bacterium
CCGATGAAGCGCGGCATGGCGAACGACGAACACAGAGGGATATCCTGCGGCCAGGTGGTGACGAACGTGAGAAGGGCGACGCCGTCAGGGAAACCGCAGTCGCCCGCCAAGTAGCGCCGGAGACTTTCCGCGTACGGTCCGAGTTGTAGCGGCTCGATCGGCCGTCCGATGGGGTCGCGCCATCCGGGCAGCGAGCCTCGCCAGAAGATGCTGGAGGCGAAGTAGCAGAGTTGGTCGACATCTACACCGGCGACCGCCCGGCCCGCGTACAGCGCACCGCCGCTGATCCTCGCCAGCGGTCGCGCCGCTTGTAGCGCGTCATGGAGTCGGAACTCCGTCACGCTGCGCCAGCAGTTCGCGAGGAACCAGTCCTCGCCCTTCTGCTGTAGCCGCTCTTCACACCGCGAGCAGAACTGATGCGCCCGGACTTGGCGTGAGGTACGAAGATGCACAGGGGCGGATAGCAGGACCGGCTGTCGAAAGCCGCGAGAGACGATCCGGTACAGAGCTTTCGGGATGTAGTGGCTATGCTGGAGCGTCGCGGGTGCGAGGCACAGGCGGCATGCGTCCACGCGCCCGTGTGCCTTCACCGGCCGATTGCACGCGCGGACGGTCGACCACGGCACGGCCCTGTACCCGGCCTGTACCCGTATTCCCTCAATCCTCGTAAGTTGGCGACCCTGGCGGGATTCGAACCCGCGATCTCCACCTTGAAAGGGTGGCGTGCTGGGCCTCTGCACCACAGGGTCGGTGACGGCGGGACCCCGAAGTGTAGCACGGAGGTTCAGGCGGCCCGGGGCAGGTGCAGCTCCTCTCGCGAGTCGGCCGGGCGCAGGCGAGGACGCGCCTGAAGTCGGGGGTGACCGGGGGCGTCGATCTCGACGAGGGCACGGAAGACGAGCCAGCTCCCGAGCACCAGGAGCCCCGCGGCGGCGACTTGGATGACCAGCACGGTTCGGTTCCTCCCGAGTCCAGCCTACGAGAGAGTACGGTCAGGCGGGGTCCGGAGTTTCGCCTGATTTTCGCCTTTTCACAAGCTGCCCCGGCGAGCCCGGGGAGAGCGGCGTGTCGGAGACCGGTGAAGCTCCGACATGACAATGACTTGGAGGCTTGCGGACATTGGCTTGGAGGAACCGCCTCCTCGCACGCTGACGACGATCGGACGGGCTCGGGGAGCCTTACCGCTTCTGCGGTCGGGCCGGGCGCATCTCGACCCGGCTCGAGTGCGCGCCGTCGCGCATGCGCAGCAGATCCAGGACGGTTCGGGCGACGTCCTCGGCCGTGAGCATCCAGGCGGTGTCGGCCGGGCGCGGCGCGCCCGCGAAGGCCGTGTCCACGGAGCCGGGCGCGATCGTCGTGACCTTCACGCCTTTCTGTCGCACCTCGAGCATGAGGCACGCGGCGAAGTGATCGAGCGCGGCCTTGCTGGCGCAGTACGCGGCCATCCCGGCGATCGGATTCCGGCCGGCCAGGGAGGAGATCATGAAGACGTGGCCCCCGTGGTGGCTCAGGTGGGGCAGCGCCGCGCGCGTGAGGCGGAAGGCCGCGTTCAGGTTCGTGCCGATGACGGTGTCCCACTCGTCGTCGGTCGTGTCGGCCACGTTGGAGAAGGCCCCGACTCCCGCGTTGTTGATCAGGATCTGCAGTCCGCCGAAGCAGTCGACGGCCGCGGCCACCGCCCCCTCGCACGCCGACGGGCTGCGCAGGTCGCCCGCGAAGGCGACGCCCCGGCCTCCCACCGTCTCGACCTCCTCGACGAGCGAGTCGAGCTCGGCGGCGGTCCGGGCGACGGCGGTGATGCGCGCCCCTTCCCGCGCCAGGGCGAGGGCGATCGACCGGCCGATGCCGCGGCCGGCCCCGGTGACGAGAGCGGACGCGTCCCGAATCTCCATTCGCGGAGTATAGAGCTATATTCGAGGGCTATAGCCCGATGGAATACAAGGACTACTACCGAACCCTCGGCGTCGCGAAGGGCGCCTCCGAGAAGGAGATCAAGGCGGCGTTCCGGAAGCTCGCCCGAAAGCACCACCCGGACGTCAACCCGGGCAACAAGGAGGCCGAGGCCCGGTTCAAGGAGATCAACGAGGCCTACGAGGTCCTCGGGGACAAGGAGAAGCGGAAGCGCTACGACGAGCTGGGCGCGAACTGGGAGGCCTTTGGCCGCGGCGGGCCCCAGGCCGGGTCCTGGCCGGGGGGCGGGGTGCGAATCGACTACGAGGACCTCGGCGGGGCGGGGGGCTTCTCCGACTTCTTCCGGACGTTCTTCGGCGGCGGAGCCTTCGGCGGGTTCGGGGGGATGGGCGGAGAGGAGCAGGCCTTCGGGCCGTCCTCCGACGCCGAGGGCGAGATCGACCTCACTCTCGCCGAGGTGCTCCGTGGGACGACCCGCGAGGTGGCGGTCGGCGGATCGCGGCGGCACGTGGAGGTGAAGATCCCGCCCGGCGTGCGCGAGGGCTCGCGCGTGCGGGTCGCGGGGGAGGGCTCGCGGGGCCGGGGCGGGAAGAGGGGCGACCTCTACCTCCGCGTCCGGGTGCTGCCGGATCCGACCTTCGAGCGGAAGGGCGACGACCTCCAGACCTCCGTGCGCGTGCCGCTGACCGCGGCGGTGCTCGGCGGCGAAGCGAAGGTCCCGACGCTCGAGGGCCCGCTCGGGATCAAGATCCCCGCGGGAACCCCGGCCGGCCAGGTGTTCCGCCTGCGGGGCCACGGCCTGCCGAAGCTGGGAGGGCGGGGCGAGCGCGGCGACCTCCTCGCCAGCCTCGCGGTCGACCTGCCGCGCGTCCTGTCGCCGCAGCAGAAGGAGCTCTTCGAGGAGCTTCGGAGGTCGGGGGCGTGACTTGGGTCACAGGGACTCGCCGGCCTTGGACGTAGGGAGAGGCAGTCGGCTAAACTGACGCTACTCAGAGGAGGGCGAATGAGGGTGAAGTTGATGGTGGGCCTGGCCGCCGCGGTGGCGGCGGCGGGGTTGGCCGGTTCTGCGGAGGCTCAGTCGAAGCGCCCGACGGTCGCGCTCATGGACTTCGACTACGGCGCCGTCAACAACTGGTGGAGCGGGGTCTGGGGCAACTACGACATCGGCAAGGGCATGGCCGACCAGGTGGTGGACGAGCTCGTGAACGACGGCAGCTTCCGGGTCATCGAGCGGAAGAAGCTGGACACGGTCCTCGCCGAGCAGGACTTCGCGCACAGCGACCGGGCCGACCCGGGCGCGGCGAAGCTGTCGAAGATCGGCAAGGTCCTGGGCGTGAAGTACATCATCGCCGGGTCGATCACCAAGTTCGCGACCTCGGACAAGAAGTACGGCGGCGCCGGCCTCATCGGCGGCAAGTTCGGCGGCCTCGGGCTGAAGAAGGCGACCAGCGAGGTCACAGTGACGGCGCGCATGATCGACACCAGCACGGGCGAGATCCTCATCTCGGCCAAGGGCGAGGGCGTCTCGCACAAGGGCGGGGGGCTGATCGTCGGCGGGGCGGGCGGCGGCGGCGGCGCCGGCTTCTCCATGGGCTCGTCGGAGTACAAGGCGAGCGCCCTCGGCGAGGCCCAGGAGATGGCGTGCAAGCTGCTCGTCCAGCAGCTCGTGGCGAGGAAGGACCGTCTCGAGTAGCCCGGGCCGGCACCGGGTATAGACTGGGCTCGCCGCGGCCGCGCGGCGGGCCCTTCTTCTTTCCGCCCGCCGACGGGCGCCCCGCCATGACCGAGCCCGTCTTCACCGTCGCCAACCAGCTCACGATGCTCCGGATGGCGCTCGTGCCCGCCTTCGTCCTGCTGACTCTCGGCCGGGAGTTCAGCTGGGCGCTCGTCGTGTTCGTGGTCGCCGGCCTCACCGACGCCCTCGACGGCTACATCGCCCGCCACGGGAACCAGAGCACGAAGCTCGGGTCGATGCTCGACCCGGTGGCGGACAAGCTGCTCACGGGCTCGGCGTACGTCGTTCTCACCTGGAGCAGCGTCGTCGCCTGCGCCATGCCCGTGTGGCTCACGGTGACCCTCCTCTTCCGCGACGCCATGCTGGTGGTGGGGGTGGTGGTCGTGAACCTGACGATCGGCCCCCGGGAGTTCCGGTCGTCGCTCCTCGGCAAGGCGTCGACCGCCCTCACCCTCGCCACCGGCGGCGCCGTCCTCGCCGCCAACGCGACCGGCGACTGCCCCTCCGCCCTCCGCTGGCTGTACGCGGCGACGCTGGGCGTCCTCATCGCCTCGACCGGACACTACGTCTACCAGGCGAGCGAGCACCCGCGGAAGCGGGTCGCGCCCGGGTCAGAGGCCTGACTTCGCGCGGAAGTAGGCGAGCGTGCGGGGGAGCCCCTCCTCGAGGGGCACCGTCGGCTCCCAGCCGAGCAGCGTCCGCGCGCGGGTGATGTCGGGCTGGCGCACCTTCGGGTCGTCGACCGGCAACGTGCGCTCCACGATGCGGGACGTCGACTGGGTGAGGGCGATGATGCGCTCGGCGAGCGACCGGATCGTGATCTCGTGGGGGTTGCCGATGTTCACGGGGTGCGCGGCGTCGGACATCATCAGGCGGTAGATGCCGTCCACGAGGTCCGACACGTAGCAGAGGCTCCGGGTCTGGCTCCCGTCGCCGAACACCGTCACGTCCTCTCCGTGCAGGGCCTGGCCCATGAAGGCCGGGATGGCCCGCCCGTCCTTGAGGCGCATGCGGGGGCCGTACGTGTTGAAGATCCGGACGATGCGGGTCTCGATGCCGTGGACCCGGTGGTAGGCCATGGTGATGGCCTCGGCGAAGCGCTTGGCCTCGTCGTAGACGCCGCGCGGGCCCACCGGGTTCACGTTGCCCCAGTAGTCCTCGCGCTGCGGGTGGACGAGCGGGTCGCCGTAGACCTCGGACGTGGAGGCGAGCAGGAAGCGCGCGCCCTTGGCCTTGGCGAGGCCCAGGCAGTTGTGGGTGCCGAGGCTCCCGACCTTCAGGGTCTGGATGGGCAGCTTCAGGTAGTCGATCGGAGAGGCCGGGCTCGCGAAGTGGAAGACGTGGTCGAGCGGTCCCTCGACGGCCACGTAGTTGGTGACGTCGTGGCGGACGAAGACGAAGTCGCGGCCGGTGAGGTGCTCGATGTTCGAGACGTGGCCGGTGGCGAGGTTGTCCATGCCGATCACGGAGAAGCCGCGGTCGAGCAGGTACTCGCTGAGGTGCGAGCCGATGAAGCCCGCGGCGCCCGTGACCAGGGCCCGGGGCATCAGTAGGCGTGGTCCTGGCCGAAGCCGCGGAAGAGGGTCAGGATCAGGATCTTCACGTCCAGCCGGAGCGACCAGTTCTCGATGTAGTAGAGGTCGAACTCGATGCGCTTCTCGATCGAGGTGTTGCCCCGCCAGCCGTTCACCTGGGCCCAGCCCGTCATGCCGCTCTTCACCCGGTGCCGGCGCATGTAGCGGGGGATCCTCTCCCGGAACTGCTGGACGAAGGGCGGCCGCTCCGGGCGCGGGCCGACGAGGCTCATGTCGCCGAGGAAGACGTTCAGGAGCTGGGGGAACTCGTCGAGGTTGTGGCGCCGGAGCCAGGCCCCGATGGACGTGCGGCGGGGGTCGTCCGACGTCGCGAAGACGGGCCCGGTGTCCTTCTCGGCCTCGTCGATCATGGTGCGGAACTTGAAGATCCGGAACGTCTTCCCGTCGAGGGTCATGCGCTCCTGCCGCAGCAGGACGGGCCCCTTTCCCGAGAAGAGCCGGACGAGCAGGGCCAGCACGGGCAGGACCGGGATCAAGGTCAGGCCGAGCAGGAGAACGGAGGAGATGGTCACGTCCATGAGGCGCTTGACCATGCTGCTCCAGCCCTGGAGCGGCACCTCGTTGAGGCTGATGATCGGGAGCCCGTCGAGGTCCTCGAGGACGGCCTTGATGGTCGCGTACTGCACGACGTCGGGGACGACCTTGATGTCGACGCACTCGTTGCTGAGGCCGGTCACGAGGGGGACGAGGCGGGCGTGGTCCTCGAGGGGGAGCGCGACGTAGAGCTGGTCGGCCTGGCTGCGCTCGAGGGCCTCCCTCGCTTCGTCGATCGTGCCCACCACCGGCAGGCCGCCGTGCCCGGCGGCGCCGGGCCCCTCGCCGAGGAAGCCGACCACCCGGTAGCCCAGCTTCCGGTGGGCCACGAGGACCTCGGCCACGGTGCGGCCGAGAGCCCCCGTGCCGGCCACCACGACGCGGTTGAGGTCCTCGCCGGCCGCCCACCGGCGCTCCTGCCAGGCCCGCACCGCCCAGCGCCCGGCGTTCAGCAGCAGCACGTCGAGGACGACGAAGATCGCGAAGACGCCCTGGCTGTACTCCCAGCGCGGCGCGACCTCGGGCTGGAAGCGGTAGTAGACGCGGACGTAGAGCGTCGTCCCGAGGACGAGCGCGGAGGCGATCGCGACGCTGAACACGATCGCGAAGAGCTCGTCGATGCGGCTGCGCCCGCGCTTGAGCTGGTAGAGGCCGTGGAAGTACAGCACCACCGGCCAGAGGACCGCCATCAGGGGCAGCAGGAGCACGTAGCGGCCGAGGTCGGGGACGCCCTTGGTGACGGGGATGACCGAGCCGACCGGACCCGCGTGGAAGCGGAGGGCGTAGGCGAGGAGCCACGCCACGGCCGTGGCCGCCACGTCGACCGCCACGTGGATCGCCACCAGCTTGCGGGTCTGGAACTTCAGCATGCGGGGTCCCTGCCGGCCAACGCGTCGTCCACGAAGGCGCGGAGGCGCGTCTCGAACACCTCCCGGCGGTGCGCCTCGGCCCTGGCTCGGAGAGCGAGTCTATCAAAGCGGGTCGTTTCGAGGGTAGAGACGGCCTCCCGCAGCGCCGAGGCGGTGGCCTCGTGGAACACGAGGCCGGTCCGCCCGTGCTCGATCGTCTCCGCCCCTCCGCCCTCGCCGTACACGACCGCCGGACGCCCGCAGGCCAGGGCCTCGAGAGGCACGATTCCGGCGTCCTCCACCCCCGGCATCAGGACCGCGCGGCAGCCGCGGTACTGCTCGCGCAGCTCCCCGTCATCGACCGCGCCGAGGAAGGTGACCTCGGGGGGGGCGAGGGCCCTGAGCCGGCGCTCTTCCGGACCCCGGCCGACGACGCGCAGCGGCCGGCCGGTGCCGCGGTAGGCCTCGAGCACCAGCTCGAGCCGCTTGTAGGGCGCGAGGGCGGAGACGACGAGGTCGTAGGAGCCGGGACGGTCGTCGCCGGGCGTGAAGAAGGCCGTGTCCACCGGCGGGGGGATGACCGCGGCGTCGCGGCCGTAGTACCGCCGGATGCGGGAGGCCACGTAGGCGCTGTTGGCCGCGAACCGGTGGACGCGAGCCGCGGTCCGCACGTCCCAGGCGCGGAGGCGGGCCGCGACCGGCCGGATGAGCAGGCGAGCCAGGGGCGAGACGCGCCCCGGCCCGAAGTAGTCGTCGAACCGGTCCCAGACGTAGCGCATGGGCGTGTGGCAGTAGCAGACGTGGAGGGCGCCCCGCGGGGGTCGGACGCCCTTGGCCGCGCAGTGGGAGCTGGAGACGACGAGGTCGAAGCCGCGGAGGTCGAAGGACTCGGCGGCGGCGGGGAAGAGCGGCAGGTAGTGCCGGTACCACGTCTCCACCCGCGGCAGCCGCTGCACGAAGGAGGTACGGACGTCGCGGGCCTCGAGCTCGGGAGCGACCGAGCCTCTCCGGTGCAGGAGGGTGAAGATGGTCGCGTCGGGGAAGAGACGGGCGAGGGAGAGCAGGACCTTCTCGCCCCCCCGCATCCCGGTGAGCCAGTCGTGGACGAGGGCGACCCTCAGCTCGTCGCCTCCGCGGTCTCGGGGACGGGCCGCCCGAGGGCCTTCATGTACCCGGCGTGGACGGAGCGGGCCGACCGCTCCCAGCTGAAGGTGGCGGCGCGGAGGAGCCCGCGCTCGACCAGCCCTCGCCGCAGGTCGTCGTCGTCGAGGACCCGCGCGATGCCCGCCGCGATCGCCTCCTCGGAGTACGGGTCCACGAGGAGGGCCCCGTCGCCGACCACCTCGGGAAGCGCCGAGATGCGCGAGGTGACGACCGGCGTCCCGCACGCCATCGCCTCGAGGGGCGGGAGGCCGAAGCCCTCGTAGAGGGACGGGAAGGCGAAGACGGCGGCCATCCGATAGAGGGCGGCGAGCGTGCCGTGGGGGACGAAGCCGAAGAAGCGCACGTCCTGCCTCACCCCGGCCTCCTCGACCGAGCGTCGGAGCGAGCCGTACCGGCTCACGTCGTCGCCGATGAGGACGAGGCGCAGGTCCTCGTTCCCCTCCAGGGCGCGGACCCGCGCGAAGGCCCGGATCAGGCGCTCGAGGTTCTTGTGGGGCTTCACGTTGCCCGCGAAGAGGACGAAGCGGCCCCGGATCTGGTACCTCTCCCGGACGCGCTCCGTCTCGACCGGGCCCGGGTCCTGGAGCAGCTCGGCGTCGATCGCGTTCGGCACGACGTGGACCTTGTCGGGGTCGGTCGAGGGATAGAACCGGAGAATGTCGGCCCGGGAGGCCTCGGAGACGGTGAAGACGAGGGCGCTCCTCCGTACGGCGCTCCCCATCACGAACCGCGCGTAGCGGAAGGCCATGCGGGAGGGCAGGTACTGGGGGAAGAGCAGGTGGATGCAGTCGTGGATGGTGACGACCGTCGGCACCGTGCACAGGAGCGGCCGAACGTAGTGGGGCGAGTGGAGGAGTTCGGCCCCCAGGCGCCGGAGCTTCAGGGGGATCGACACGTGCTCGCGGAGGCCGTAGCGGGCCGAGGCGTCGACGACGGGCACGAAGTTCTCCGCGAGGTCGCGCAGGGTCGGCTCGTCGGACGGGTTGCAGAAGAGGAGGTAGGTGCTCTCGTGGTCGAGGCGCGCGAGGTGGCGGACGAGGTTACGGACGTACGTGCCGATCCCGTAGTCGTTCCACTTGCGGACGTCGATCGCGATCTTCACGCACCAAGTCCCAGCGTAACAATAACATGAGCTGGCGTCAGGGCGGGGACGGCGCTCGGAGAGCCAGGCGGAGGAGGGCGGCTCCTTCCGTGCGTCCTTTCTCGTCGCCCTTCGCCCAGGCGTCGAGCCATCGGGAGATTCCCCGGACGGCGAGCCACGCGCGAAGGGCCGCTCGCGCGGAGAGGCCGTTGTGCTTCCCGTAGTACCGCAGGTGGCTTCGGTGGTACTCGAGCCGAGCGCGGTGGGGTGAGCGGGACATGCTGCGGCCGAGGCCGTGGCGGACCTCGGCCGCGGGCGTGAAGACGACGCGCCAGCCGGCCTTTCGCAGCCGCAGGCAGAGGTCGGCGTCCTCCTCGTAGAGGAAGAACCCCTCGTCGAAGCCGGAAACGGCCTCGAGCGCCGCGCGCCGGGCGGCGAGGCAGGAGCCCGAGACCCAGTCGGCGTCCGTCTCGCGAGCGTGGCGGGCCTCGGCCTCGGCGAGCCGCCGCGGGTCGCGTCTCGCCACGCCGCGGACGAGCCGCCGCTGCCGCAGCTCGGCGAGGAGGCCGAGGTCGGGGCCGGTGGACACCTGGATGGAGCCGTCGGCGCTGCGCGTGCGGGGACCGGCGGCGCCGACGTCGGCGCGTGTCTCGAGGAGCCGCGCGAGCGACGGGATCGCGCCCGGGGTCACCTCGGCGTCCGGGTTCAGGAAGAGGACGAGCGGCGCGCGGGTGGCACGCCATCCCTGGTTGCAGGCGCGGGCGAAGCCGGCGTTCTCCGGGTTGGCGATCACCATCGCTTCGGGGTCCGCCGCGCGCGCGGCCTCTGCCGATCCGTCCGCGCTGGCGTTGTCGACGACGACCGTCTCGAACGGGAGACCGGCGTGGGCGCGGACCGAGGCGAGCGCGGCGACGAGCGTGTCCCGCGCCTCGAAGGAGACGACGACCACCGCCACCCGCGGGGCCGTCACCGTCCGGCCGCCTCCAGGAGGCACTCCCGGGTCCTCCGCGCGGTGTCGGCCCAGGAATGCCGGGCGGCCACCACCCGGCCCGCGGCCACGAGACGGTCGCGGCAACCCGCATCGCCGAGGACCCGGTCGAGCGCCGCCGCGACCTGCGTCTCGTCGCGCGGGTCGACGAGGAGCGCGGCGTCCCGGAAGACCTCGCCCAGCGACGGCGGCCGGGCCACGACGAGGGGCACGCCCCGGGTGGCCGCCTCCAGGGCGGGGAGGCCGAAGCCCTCGTACTCGGAGAGGAAGACCGCCACGTCGGCGGCGGCGTAGCGCTCGGCGAGGGCCTCTTCGTCGACGAAGCCGGAGAGGCGCACGTGGGCCTCGAGCCCGAGAGCCGCCACCATCCCGCCGAGGTTCAGCCGCGGGTGGGTGCGGTTCTCCCCGACGACGTCGAGGACGAGGCCGGGTTGGCGGCGGGCGAGGCGCGCGGCGGCCCGAAGGAGCTCGGGCGCGCAGCGCCGGTTCAGGATGGCGCCGACCGTGATCACGTACGGGCCGCGGAGCCCGAGGCGGGACCGCGACGTCTCACGCTTTGGCGCGGGGGGCAGGTCGTCGTCCGGGCCGAGAGGGACGTGAACGGCCTTCGCCCCGAGGGCGGGGAAGAGGCGGACGAGCTCGCGCCTCGTGAAGTCGGAGCAGACGGGAACGAGGCGCGAGACCCGCAGGGCGAGACCGACCGTGAGACGGCGGCGGAAGGCCTCGGCGAAGGCGAAGTCCTGCGGGTGGGCGAAGAACGAGAGATCGTGGACGGCCGTCACCCGGGGCACGTCGAGAGACAGGGGACAGGAGTAGGCGGGGGAGAAGAAGACGTCGAGGCCGTCCCCGCGCGCCGCCGGGGGCAGCCACCGCTCCTGCCAGTAGGCCCCCGACGTCGTCCCGTCTCCGATGGCCCGCCGGACGACGTTCGGGTGGTCGAGGACGGGATCGAGGGCCGGAGGGCCGTTGAAGTAGCAGACGAGGCGGTCGCCGCTCTCGCGCCACCTTCGCAGCAGGTTCCGAAGGTACCGGCCGGTGCCCGTGGGGCGTCCCGAAAGCTCGCGGGCGTCGATCCCGACGACGAGGGGCCTAGCGTCCAAGGACCTTGCGGTAGAAGGCGAGCGTCCGCGACGCGGTGTCCTGCCAGTCGAAGCGCCGGCTCCGGTCGAGACCGCGGCGGCGCATCTCGGAGGCGAGGCCCTGATCGTCGAGGAGACGCTCGGCGGTGCGAGCGAGGCCGTTGACGTCGTGCGGGTCCACGAGGCAGGCGGCGTCCCCCGCCACCTCGGCCAGGGCCGAGCCCTCCGAGCAGACGACCGGCAGGCCAGCCGCCATCGCCTCCACCACCGGCAGGCCGAAGCCCTCCTCGAGGGAGGGCAGGACGAGCATCGAGGAGGCGGCCATGAGGCAACGGACGTCCGGCTTGTCGAGGTAGCCGGTGGCGACGATCTGCGGCCCCACCCGGTCGCCTCCCTGCGCCCAGTCCGAGCCCGGCCCGGCGAGGACGAGCGGGGGGATCCGGCGCCGGCGGGCGAGGGTCAGGTAGGCCATGACCAGGGTCACGAGGTTCTTCCGCTTCTCGCTGCTCCCGACGTAGAGGATGCCGCCTCGAGGCAGGCGCAGCCGTCGCAGCGTCTCCTCGACCCGGTCCTCGGCGGCCGCCTCGCGGTAGATCGGGTCCACGCCGTGCGGGGTGACCGCGATCTTCTCCTCGGGCAGGTCGAGGAGCCGCCGCGCCTCGGACGCGGTGTACTCGGACACGCAGATGACGCCGTCCGCGCGCCGCACGTGGTCGCGGACGAGGGTCACGAAGTCCCGGCGCGTCTCGCCCTCCACGAGGTCGGGGTGCTTGAGGAAGAAGAGGTCGTGGATGGTCACGAGGCGCTTGCCCCGCCGGCACGGGACGAGGAGCGGGGTCGGGGAGTGGACGAGGTCGAGGTTGGAGCCGACCAGCCGGTCGAGCGGCGGCCAGGCGAGGCGGTTCCAGGCGAAGTTCAGCCCGTGGACGGGAAGCCGGCGGTCCACGACGTGCACGTTGGGGGCCCAGTCCCGCTGCGGATAGCGCTCCTTGAGGGAGGCCGAGAAGAAGTGAAAACGGTCCTCCGGCGCGAGCGGGGGAAGCCGTCGGGCGAGACCGAGGACGTACGTGCCGACCCCCGTCGGCCGGGAGAGCGAGGGTCGGACGTCGAGGCCGAAGTCCATGTGGGGGCGGATGATAGCAGCTTCGTGCTATTCTCGGGCGCCTTCGGGCCCTCGCGAGGATCTGCTCTCGTGTACATCGGTGTGGTCGGAACGGGATACGTCGGGCTGGTCGTCGGCGCGTGCCTCGCGGAGAACGGTAACTTCGTCGCCTGCGTGGACAACGACGCGGAGAAGGTGGACCGCCTGCGGAAGGGCGAGATCCCCATCTACGAGCCGGGGCTCAACGAGATGGTGCCCCGCAACGTGGCCGAGGAGCGCCTGCGTTTCACGACCGACCTCGCGGAGGCGGTCCGCTCGAGCGAGGTGATCTTCATCGCGGTGGGGACGCCCCAGGACGAGGACGGCTCGGCGGACCTCAGCCACGTGCTCGAGGTCGCCCGCGGGATCGCCCTCGCGATGAACGGCCGCAAGATCCTCGTCAACAAGTCCACCGTGCCGGTCGGGACCGCGGCCCGGGTGCGGGAGCTCGTCTCCTCCCTGACCTCCCATCCCTTCGCGGTCGTCTCGAACCCGGAGTTCCTGAAGGAGGGCACGGCGGTCGACGACTTCCTGAAGCCGGACCGGGTGGTGATCGGGACCGACGACCCGGAGGTCGAGGCGGTGATGCGGAAGGTGTACGAGCCGTTCGTGCGCACCGGCAAGCCCATCCTCGTGATGGACCAGGCGTCGGCCGAGCTCACGAAGTACGCCGCGAACGCGATGCTCGCCACGCGCATCTCGTTCATGAACGAGATCGCCAACTACTGCGACCGGGTGGGCGCCGACGTGAAGCAGGTGCGCATGGGGATGGGGACCGACAGCCGCATCGGCTCGTCCTTCCTCTTCCCCGGCGTTGGCTACGGCGGCTCCTGCTTCCCGAAGGACGTCAAGGCGCTCGTCCGCATGGGGCAGGACGCCGGCCTCCGGCTGCACGTCACGGAGGCGGTCGAGCGGACGAACGAAGCCCAGAAGTCGGTCCTCGTGGGCCGGGTGGCGGCGCACCTCGGCGGGCTCGGCGGGCGGACGGTGGCGGTGTGGGGGCTCGCCTTCAAGCCGCGCACCGACGACATGCGCGAGGCGCCGGCGATCGCCGTCGTCGAAGGGCTGCTCGCGGGCGGGGCGGCGGTCCGCGCGTACGACCCGAAGGCGGAGGAGCAGGCCCGGCGCGTCTTCGGCGACCGCGTCTCGCTGTGCGCCCGGGCCTACGAGGCCGTCGCCGACGCCCACGCGCTCGTCGTGGTGACGGAGTGGAACGAGTTCCGGGAGCCGGACTTCGCCAAGATCCGCGGCCTGATGCGGCACCCGGCGGTCTTCGACGGCCGCAACATCTACGACCCGCAGGTGCTCCGCCGCCTCGGCTTCTACTACGAGGGGATCGGGCGCCGGTGACGACGGCGGGCAGGATCGTCCCCCGGCGAACGCCGCTCGCCGACCCGCTCCTCACCGTGGTGATGCCCGTCTTCAACGAGCGCGGCACGATCGACGAGATCGTGGCCCGCGTGCTCGCCGTTCCCCTCCGGAGCGAGCTCGTCGTCGTCGACGACGCCTCGACGGACGGGACCCGCGAGGCGCTCCAGGCCCTGGCCCGCGAGCGCGCCTTCATCCTCCTCCTCCAGGACCGCAACCAGGGGAAGGGAGCGGCGGTGCGGCGCGGTATTGCCGAGGCCCGGGGCGACGTCATCGTCGTCCAGGACGCCGACCTCGAGTACAGCCCTGAGGAGTACCCGGAGCTCATCGACCTGATCGTGAGGGGCAAGGCGGACGCCGTGTTCGGGAGCCGCTTCATCGGCCGCCACCGGTGCTTCCTGTTCACCCACTACCTCGCCAACCTCTTCCTGAACCTCGTCACGAACGTGCTCTACAACACGACCATGACGGACATGGAGACCTGCTTCAAGGCCGTCCGGGCCGACGTGCTGAAGGAGCTGCGTCTCGAGAGCGACCGCTTCGGGATCGAGCCGGAGATCACGGCCAAGCTCTTCAAGCGCGGGGCGAGGGTCTACGAGGTGCCCATCACCTACGAGGGCCGCGACTACAGCGAGGGCAAGAAGATCTCGTGGAGGGACGGCGTCCCGGCGCTCTGGACCCTGGTCAAGTACCGGTTCACGGACTGACGTCGTCCCGAGGCGCCCCGGCCCCCTGCGGGCGCCGAGGGAGCCGCGAAGCGTCCGTCCCCGCCCCTCGTGCCGCCGCTCGTCCGCACACTTGCCCTCCTGTGCCGCCGCCGGGTATACTGTACGCTTGTCGCCGGCCTCTAAGTCGCCGTTTCCCAAGGAGATGAAGCCATCGCCCTTCCCGCGATCCCCCTTCGCGAGGCCGTGAGACCGAAGCCGCGGGGGAAGAGGCGTGGGCCCGGGTTGCGCGAGAGGGCCCATTCGATCGTCGCCGGGGCGCGGGAGGAGATCCTTCTCTTCCGACGCCTCTTCGAGTACACGCTTCCGTACCGCGGGCGGCTCGTCCTCTCGTGGCTGGCCACGGCCGGCTACGCGGTCGCGGGCTCGCTCATCCTCCTCCAGGTCAAGCCGGTCTTCGACAAGGCGCTCGCTCTCGGGGTGGACGTCTGGAAGCTCTCCGGCACCATCCTCGTCCTCTACGTGGTGAAGGGGGTCTGCTCTTACGCGTCCACCACCCTCGTGGCCGACGCCGGACAGCACGCGGTCACCGACCTTCGCAACCGCCTGTACGAGCACACCCTGAAGCAGTCCTTCGCCTTCCTCGGGCGCAGCACGACCGGCTCGCTGATGAGCCACGTGACCACCGACGTGGAGCGCATCCAGGCCGCGGTTTCGGAGCTGGCGGGCGACCTCCTGAAGGAAGGCCTGACCGTCTTCGGCTTCCTCGTCGCCCTCTTCTACCTCGACTGGCGCCTGGCCCTGCTGTCGCTCGTGGGGCTCCCCGGCGTCTTGCACCTCCTCGTCCGCCTCGGCCAGAGGCTGCGCGCTTCGAACGAGACGTCCCTCCGGCGGTGGAAGGACATCTCGGAGATCCTGCAGGAGACGATCTCCGGCTTCCGCGTCGTGAAGGCGTTCGGCATGGAGGCTTTCGAGATCCAGCGGTTCCGGCGGGCCGCCTCGCGGCTTCTGAGCGTGAACATGGGGATCACCCGCGCCACCGCGATCCTGCCCCCGCTCATGGAGGCCCTGGGCGGCATCGCCTTCGTGGCCGCGCTCTTCTACGGTTCCTACTCGATCCGCGAGCGTCACATCACGCTGGGAGCCTTCGTCGCCTTCCTGAGCTTCCTCTTCGCCATGTACACGCCGATCAAGCGGCTCTCGCGCGTCAACGCGACCGTCCAGGCGGCCCTCGCTGCCGGCCACCGCGTGCTCGAGGTCCTCGACCACCACGAGGAAGTCTTCGAGACCCCCGACGCGGTGAGCCTGCCCCGCATGCGAGAGGGGATCGAGTACCGCGGCGTCGGCTTCCGCTACGCGGACGGCCACGGCGAGGTGCTGCGCAACGTGAGCTTCACCGCCCGGTCCGGCGAGGTGGTGGCGATCGTGGGCACCAGCGGATCCGGCAAGACCACCCTCGTGAACCTGCTCCCGCGGTTCTACGACGTGAGCGACGGTGCCGTCCTCATCGACGGCGTGGACGTGCGACGGGCCACGCTCGGCAGCCTGCGCGCGCAGATCGGCCTCGTGACCCAGGAGACGGTCCTCTTCAACGACACCGTGCGGTCGAACATCGCCTACGGGATGGAGGACGTCGACGAGGCCAAGGTCGAGTCGGCGGCCCGGGCCGCCTTCGCCCACGACTTCATCCTCGACCTGCCCCGCCGCTACGACACGGTGATCGGGGAAAGGGGGAGCCGCCTCTCCGGCGGGCAGAAGCAGCGCATCGCGATCGCCCGGGCGATCCTCAAGAACCCGCCGATCCTGATCCTCGACGAGGCGACCTCGTCTCTCGACGCCGAGTCGGAGCGCCTGGTGCAAGGCGCCCTCGCCAACCTCATGCGCGGCCGAACGACCCTCGTGATCGCCCACCGTCTCGCGACGGTCCGGGACGCCGACCGCATCGTGGTCCTCGAGAACGGGGAGGTGAGGGAGGAAGGCCGGCACGAGGACCTGCTGCGGCAGCCGGGAGGGCTCTACAGCCGCTTGCACGAGCTCCAGTTCGCCTCCGAGGGCCAGGCGCTGTGATCCGCTCCATGACCGGCTACGGCGCGGCGAGCGTCGACACCGCCTCCCTGCGCGCGTCGGTCACCGTCCGCAGCCTGAACCACCGCTTCCTCGACCTCGCCCTGCACCTTCCCCGGCCGCTCCTCCCGCTCGAGGCGGAGGCGAAGGAGCAGGTGGCGGCCGCGGTGGCACGGGGACGCGTGGAGGTGTTCGTGCAGGCCGCGCTGCCCGAGGCGGAGGCCGAGGTCGTGGTGGCCTCCCGCCCGCTCGTGGCCTCGCTCGTCCGCACGCTCCGGGACATGCAGAACGAGCACGGCCTCGACGGGGGAGTCGCGGTGTCGGACCTCGTGCGCTTCCCGGGCGCGCTCGAGCGCGTCGAGACGGCGTCCCGGGTGCCGGGGGAGGTCGGCCCGGCCCTCGGGGCCCTCCTCGGCCGCGCGCTCGAGGGGCTCGACGGGATGCGGCGGTCGGAGGGCGAGAGGCTGCGGAGTGAGCTCGAGCGCCTGCTGGGCGCGATCGAGGCCGGCGCCGCGCGCGTCGAGGCCCGGGTGGCGGAGTCCCGGGAGGCCCGGCAGGCCGCCCTCCTCGAGCGCGTGCGGGCCCTCGTGGGCGAGGTCGGGCTCGAGGAGCCCCGGCTCTACCAGGAGGTGGTGCGCGCGGTCGAGCGGCACGACGTGGCCGAGGAGCTCCAGCGGCTACGCAGCCACGTGGCCTCGGCCCGCGAGCTCCTGGCCGGCGACGGCGCGCCGGCCGGCAAGCGCCTCGACTTCCTCGCCCAGGAGCTGATGCGCGAGGCGAACACGGTCGGGAGCAAGGTGCAGGACGCGCCCGCCGTGCGCGAGGTGGTGGAGCTCAAGGCCGAGATCGAGCGGCTCCGCGAGCAGGTGCAGAACGTTGAGTGAGAGGCGGCCGGTCGTGATCGTGGTGTCGGCCCCGTCCGGGGCCGGGAAGACGACCGTCGTCGCCCGCGTCCTCCGCGATCTCGGGGGGATCCGCTTCTCGGTGTCGCACACGACCCGCGCCCCGCGGGGAGCGGAGCGGGACGGCGTCGAGTACCACTTCGTGGACCGGAGGGCGTTCGAGAAGCTCCGCGACGAGGGGGCCCTCCTGGAGTGGGCCGAGGTGCACGGCAACCTCTACGGCACGGCCGTGGCCGAGATCGAGCGGGCGAGCGCGGCGGGAGTCGACATCCTGCTCGACCTGGACGTGCAGGGAGCGGCGCAGGTGCGGCGGCGCATCGGGGACGCGGTGACGGTGTTCATCCTTCCCCCCTCGTACGACGTGCTCGAGGCTCGCCTGCGGGGCCGGGGCCAGGACGACGAGGGGGCCATCCGGCGGCGGCTCGCCGTGGCCGGACGGGAGATCGACGCCTTCGAGCAGTACGACTACGCGATCGTGAACGAGGATCTCGACGCGAGCGTCGAGGAGCTGAAGAGCATCGTGCGGGCCGCCCGCTGCCGCGTGGCGGTGGTCAGGGAGAGGGCCCGCGCCATCGAGAGGACGTTCGAAAGAGCCAAGGAGACGGGAGACGCATGAACCAGCTGATCCTTCCCAGGAACATCGACTCGAAGTTCCGCTTCATCACGGTGGCCGCGCAGCGGGCCAAGCAGCTGCAGGCGGGGGCGAAGCCCCGGGTCGACACCCGCAGCCGCAAGCCGACCCGGATCGCGGTCGAGGAGACCCTCGCCGAGACGATCTCGTGGGAGGTCCGCGAGGAGGTCGTGAAGGCGGGGGAGGAGCCCCCCGCCGAGTAGGGCCATGCCGGTCGTCGTCCTCGGCGTCACCGGATGCATCGGGGCCTACAAGGCCTGCGAGGTCCTGCGCGAGCTCCAGCGCCGCGAGGTGGACGTCCACGTCGTGATGACCGCGGCCGCGACCCGGTTCGTCTCGCCGATGACGTTCGAGGCCCTGTCCCGCCACCCCGTCTTCCACGACCAGTTCGCGCTGGGGGTGAACGGGGAGATCCGGCACGTCTCGCTGGCCGACGAGGCCGACCTCCTGCTCGTGGCGCCGGCCACGGCCAACATCATCGGAAAGCTCGCCCGCGGCATCGCCGACGACGCGCTCAGCACTCTCTCCCTCGCGACGCGCGCGCCGGTCGTCGTGGCCCCGGCGATGAACGTCCACATGTTCGGCCACCCGGCGGTCCTCGAGAACCTCGAGATCCTGCGCGGGCGGGGGGTGAGGGTGGTGGAGCCGGGGAGCGGCTACCTGGCCTGCGGCTGGCTCGGCAAAGGCCGGCTCGCGGAGGTGGGCGAGATCGTCGACGCGGCGATGGCGGCCCTCGCCCGCCGGCACGACCTCGAGGGCGAGACCGTCCTCGTGACCGCCGGTCCGACCGTCGAGGACATCGACCCCGTCCGCTACGTCTCGAACCGCTCGTCGGGAAGGATGGGCTACAGCCTGGCGGAGGCGGCGCGCGACCGCGGCGCGAAGGTGGTGCTCGTCTCGGGACCCACGAGCCTGCCCGCCCCGTGGGGCGTCGACGTCGTTCCGGTCCGGTCGGCCGACGAGATGCAGCGCGCGGTGGGGGAGCGGGTGGGGCCCGCCACCGTCGTCGTCGCCGCGGCGGCGGTGGCCGACTATCGTCCGGCCGCGAAGCGAGGCTCGAAGCTGAAGAAGTCGGGTCGACGGCTGACTCTCGAACTCGTGCGCACGCCCGACATCCTCAAGCAGCTGGGGAAGGCCCGCAGCCGGCGACTGCTCGTGGGCTTCGCCGCCGAGACGGAGGACCTCCTCCGCCACGCGGCGAAGAAGCTCGCTGCCAAGAACCTCGACCTCGTGGTCGCCAACGACGTCACCGTCCCCGGCGCCGGGTTCGAGTCCCTGACGAACGCCGTCTGGCTCCTGCGCCGGGACGGCTCGCGCAGCGAGGTGCCGCTCGTGGCGAAGCGGCAGGTCGCGGAGCGCATCCTCGACGAGGTGGTGGCGCTCCGGAAGGGCGCGCGCGGGTGAGCGGGCGCGAGGAGGTGCTGGCGGACCTCCTGGCCCACGGCCGGTTCCTGGAGTCGCTGAGCCCGGTGGGCGTGCCTCGGCCTTCGTCTGTCGCCGAGGCGGGGGAGTCCGCCCCGCAATCGTCCGCGCCCTCTCTCGCCGACCTCGGGACGCGACCCGCCGAGGATCCGGCGGCCGCGCTCGCCGCCGTGCGGGAGACGATCGGCGACTGCCGGCGCTGCAAGCTGTGGTCGGGACGCAAGACGATCGTCTACGGCCAGGGCGATCCGCACGCCGAGCTGATGTTCGTCGGCGAGGCGCCGGGGGCCGACGAGGACGAGCAGGGGCTCGCGTTCGTGGGCCGGGCCGGACAGCTCCTGACCGACATCATCGAGAAGGGCCTGCGGATGAAGCGGTCCGAGGTCTGGATCGGGAACATCCTGAAGTGCCGGCCTCCCCAGAACCGCAACCCCGAGCCGGACGAGGTCCTGTCCTGCCAGCCGTTCCTCGAGCGACAGATCGACGCGATCCGGCCGAAGGTCATCGTCGGCCTCGGCAAGTTCGGCGGCCAGTGGCTGCTCAAGACCGCCGAGCCGATCTCGCGCATCCGCGGCCGCGTCGGGCAGTACCGCGGCGTGAATGTCGTCCCCACCTGGCACCCGGCCTACCTCCTGCGCAACCCGGCCGCGAAGAAGGACGTGTGGGAGGACATGAAGACCGTCCTCCGCCTCCTGGGCCGCCCGCTGCCCGGCGGGCGCGGCTGACGCGAACGCGGACCCCGTCCTCCCCCTCCTGCGGATAGAGTCACGACGTGGACGAACGCGTCTCCGTCGCGTTGCCGGTGCCGTTCCAGGCCCCCTTCACCTACCGCATGCCGGCCGGAGCGCCGACAGCGGCGCGGGGCGTGCGGGTGCTGGTGCCGTTCGGCAGCCGCCGGATGATCGGCGTCGTGACCGGCGAGGGCGTGACCGCCGAGGGCCGGCCGCTCAAGGACGTCGTCCAGGTGCTCGACGAGGCGCCCCTCGTCGAGCCGCCGCTCCTCGACCTCGCGGCCTGGATGGCCGAGCACTACCTCGCTCCGCCCGGAGAGTGCTACCGGGCGGTGCTCCCGCCGGCGGGCGTGCGGGCGAGCCGGACCGTCGTGCGCCTCGCGAACGCGGCCGCCGAGGCGGCGGACGATCCCGTGCTGCGCCAGCTCCGCGACGGTCCGTTGCGGCTCTCGGCGATCGGGAAGAGGCTCGGGCGCGACGCGCAGGCCGCCGTGGCCCGGCTCCGGGGCGCGGGCCTCGTCGAGGTCGATCAGGATCTCGCCGCGCCGGGCTTTCGCGAGGTCACGGTCGCCGAGCTGACGGAGGCTGCGGTCGAGCCTCGCGGCCGCGCCCAGGCCGCGGTCCTCGATCGGCTCCGGGCGGCGGGGGGACGCGCACGGGTGGCCGATCTCGTGCGGGACCGGCCGTCCCTCCGGGCCGCGGTGGACCGCCTCGCGGAGAGGGGGGCGTTGCGTCTGCACGGCGAGCGCGACGTCCGCTCCCCGGAGACGCTTCCGGGGATCGAGGCGGCGTCTCTCGTGCCCACGCCGGACCAGGAGGCCGCCCTGGGGCCGGTGCTCGACGCGCTCGGACAAGGGGCGTTCCGGCCGTTCCTTCTTCACGGCGTCACGGGCAGCGGGAAGACCGAGGTCTACTTCCGGGCCGCCGAGCGTGCGCTCGCCGCCGGGCGGGGGGCGATCCTCCTCGTTCCCGAGATCGCGCTCACGCCGATGCTCGTGCGCGCGGCGCGGGCCCGCTTCGGGTCCACGGTCTCGGTCCTCCACAGCGACCTCTCGGCGGGGGAGCGGCACGACCAGTGGTGGCGCATCCGCGAGGGAGAGTCCCGCCTCGTGGTGGGCGCGCGTTCGGCGGTCTTCGCGCCCGTCCCGGCCCTCGGCCTCGTCGTGGTGGACGAGGAGCACGACGCGTCGTACAAGCAGGACGAGAGCCCGAGGTATCACGCGCGCGACGTCGCGGTGATGCGGTCGCGGCTCGAGAGCTGCCCGATCGTCCTCGGCTCGGCGACGCCCTCCGTCGAGTCCCACGCGAACGCCCTTCGCGGCAAGTACGAGAGGCTGCTTCTCCCGACAAGGATCGGCCCCCAGGGCCTGCCGCGCGTCGAGATCGTGGACCGCCGCGAGGTCCTGCGGGCGGGAGGCGACCCCATCTTGAGCCCCGCCCTCCGCGACGCGCTCGCGGTGCGCCTCGCCCGCCGCGAGCAGAGCCTCCTCCTCCTGAACCGGCGGGGCTACGCCACGAGCCTTCTCTGCCGGGAGTGCGGGCAGGAGGCGACGTGCCCGAACTGCTCGGTGTCTCTGACCCTCCACCAGGGCGGCCGGTCCGCCCTCTGCCATTACTGCGGTTACCAGTCGAAAGCGCCCGGCGCCTGCCCGTCCTGTCGGGGCGCGTACCTGCGCCTCACCGGCTTCGGCACGGAGCGCGTCGCGGAGGCGGTCCAGGAGGCGCTGCCCACGGCCCGGGTCGAGAGGCTCGATCGGGACCGGGCCCGGCGCCGGGGGGTTCTGGCCCAGACGCTCGCCGCCTTCGAGCGGGGCGAGATCGACGTCCTCGTCGGCACGCAGATGATCGCGAAGGGGCACGACTTCCCGAAGGTGACGCTCGTCGGCGTGGTGGACGCGGACGTGGGCCTCGGCATCCCGGACTTCCGCTCGGCGGAGCGGACGTTCCAGCTCCTGACCCAGGTGGCCGGGCGCGCCGGGCGCGGCGAGGCGGCGGGTGAGGTGATCCTCCAGAGCCACATGCCGGACCACTACGCCCTCGGCCACGCGTGCGCACAGGACTACGAGTCGTTCTTCGAGCGGGAGATGGAGTTCCGGCGCACGATGGGCTACCCGCCCGTCGCCGCCCTCGTGAACGTGATCGTGCGCTCGCGCGAGGCGGCGAAGGGCGCGGAGGAGGCCGACGCGATCGCCCGGGCCCTGCGGGCATCGGCGGCCGGCCGCTACCGCGTCCTCGGCCCCGCCCACGCCCCGCTCGCGCGCCTCCGCAACGAGCACCGCTTCCAGATCCTGCTGAAGGGCGGCCGCCCGGCCATGCGCGACGCCGTCAAGGCCGCCCTCGTCGCCCGCTACGGCCCCCAGCGCTGGACCGGCGTGTCCGTCGACGTCGACCCGCTGAGCGTCATGTGACGGGGCAGTTGAACCGCTGGGCGGCCTCCCTGAAGCTGCGGCGGGCGGCCTCGATGTCCCACGGCCTCTCGCGCAGGGTCTCCGAGTCCCACTCGCTGCGCGGCGCGGCGAAGAAGTCGCCGCCGTAGACGTGGATCGCCCCGGTGAGCCGGGGGATCGGGTTGACCACGGAGTGGATCGCGTCGTCGGGGAGGTCGAGCACCTCCCTCTCCGAGAGCGACCGGGCTCCGACGGCGCCGACGCGCAGCCCCGCCGGCTGCCAGAAGATGTTGTCCTCCCGGCCGGTGTAGATCCCGATCGTCGCCCACATCTTGTGGTTGTGGGGAAGGAGCACCATCATCGGCGCCCAGACCACGTTCAGGATGGTCAGCTCGGGGGCACGATGGAGCGCGTGGATCCCGGCCTCCCGGGGCTCGCCGAGGGCTCCGAGCAGTGCGCTGGCGGCGTCGGAGACGGCGCGCTCGAGAACGGCGCGGACGGCACGCTGTGCATCGGGCCCCGTGCCCGCCCGCTTCAGCTCCTCGACGAGCCCCTCGAGATCCACCCGGCCCCTCGCCGGGTTCGCCCGGGCCTGGGCACGCGATGACGACGCGATCAGGGAGGCCGCGAGCCCCGACGCTCCGCTCATGAACTGACGCCGCGCGACGCGAGACGGCATGGCGATACCTCCTTGCTCGCGCGGGAGAACCGCGATCGTCCGCCCGGGCGCGCTCGGGTCAGCGGAGAGTGTCTTTCCGGGAGCCTCGGGACATGATCACCCAGCCGAGGAGCGGGGGCAAGCGTCTCGCCCGGGCTTCATGGGGATGCCCCTATCTCAGGAGGTCGCGGATCCCCTCGAAGAAGTCGTGCCAGTGGAAGACGATCGGGTTGGGCACGAAGCAGACCACGAAGACGGCGAGGCTGAAGAGACCGACGACGACGCGCCCGCGCCCGACCGGTGTTTGGTCGTCGAGTGTTGCGGGGTGGCGCCGCCCGAGGATGCGGACGAGAATCGCCCAGAGGATCCAGCTCGGGCCGAAGTAGATGAGCGCCACGCACACCCACGAGGCGATGCGCGAGATGAGCCGCGCCCGCTCACGGAGGAGGGCGTAGGTCACGTGGCCGCCGTCGAGCTGGCCGATCGGCATCAGGTTGAGGGCGGTGAC
>DATJYX010000078.1:0-115892 GCA_035577965.1 Vicinamibacteria bacterium
CACGATCCCGACGAGGGTGAGGGCCGAGCGGAGCTTGTGGCTCCAGATCTCGGCGGCGGAGGTGCGGACGGACTCGCCGATCTGCACGTTACTCGTACCTCAGGGCCTCGATGGGGTTGAGCCGGGCGGCCCGGATCGCCGGGTAGAAGCCGAAGAAGACGCCGATCGTCACCGCGAAGGCGAGGCCGAGGACCATGTTCTGGGCGGTCATCACCACCGGCTGCTGGATGAGCGTGCTCATCGCGCTCGTGAAGCCGACCCCGAGGCCGAGGCCGAGGAGGCCGCCCGCGATCGTGACCACGACGCTCTCGACGAGGAACTGGGCCATGATGTTGAGCCCCGTCGCCCCCAGCGCCTTGCGCGTGCCGACCTCGCGGATGCGCTCGTTGAAGGAGGCGAGGAGGATGTTCATGATCACGATCCCGCCCACGAGGAGCGAGATCGTCCCGCAGGTGAGGAAGGTGATGTCGTAGATCTTCCCCTGCTCGTCCATCTGCTGCATGAAGGCGGCGCGGTTGAAGACCTGGAAGTCGACGACGCCGCCGTGGGCCCGCCGGAGGATGACCTTCACCTCCTCGCTCGCCTTGTCCATCTCCTTGACGTCGCGCACCTGCACGTTGATGTACGCGACCTTCTGGTTCTCGCGGTCGCCGACCATGCGGGTGATGACCGAGGTGACGGGGATCCACATCATCTCGTTCATCCACTCGAGGGCGTTGCGGTTGGCGGAGTTCCAGTAGAACTCCTTCCTCTCCATGACCCCCACCACCGTGTAGCGGTCGGCGCCCACGCTGATGACCTGGCCCACCGCGGGCCGTCCGCCGAACATCTGCTCGCGGCGGGTGGAGCCGAGGACGACCACTTTGGAGCTACGGGCCACGTCCTCCGCGGTGAGGAAGCGGCCCTCGGCGGGGTGGAAGTCGTACATCGGCTCGTAGGTCGGGGTGGCGCCGGAGATCTCGAGCTGCTTCTCGAAGCCGGGCGCCTTCACGACCTCGGTCCGCTGCATCGTCGGCTCGACGAGCTCGAGGGTGGTGGCCTGGGCCTTGAGGGCGAGGGCGTCGTCGTAGGTGAGGCCCTTCGACTTCTTCTGGACGGCGTTCTGCTTCATCTCGCGGGCGTCGAGCTCCCGGATGAACATCTTCTTGATCCCGCCCGTCTGCTCCCAGAACTTCTGGCCCTGGCGCCGGCCGCCGTCGATGAGCCCGAACGTCGCCACCACCGAGCCCACGCCGAGGACGATCCCCACCATCTGGAGGACGCTGCGGCTCTTGTGGGCCCCCATGTCGACGACGCCGTCGACCACGGAGTCCCAGAGCGAGAAGAGCAGGTTGCGGAGAGCTCGGAAGCGGGCCATGGCTGCCTCAGCGGTTCCGGCGGTCGTCCTCGATCTGGCCGTCCACGATGGAGACGACGCGCTCGCAGCGCTCGGCGATGCGTGGGTCGTGGGTCACGATCACGATCGTCTCCCCCTTCGCGTGCATGCGGTCGAAGATGTCGAGGATCTCGAGGCCGGTCTTGGTGTCGAGGTTGCCGGTGGGCTCGTCGGCGAGGATGAGCGACGGCTCGTTGACGATGGCGCGGGCGATGGCGGCGCGCTGGCGCTGGCCGCCCGAGAGCTCGGAGGGCCGGTGCTTCGCGCGCTCGCGCAGGCTCACTCGATCGAGGGCCGCGAGGGCCAGCTCCTTGCGGTCGGCCCCGGAGACGCCGGCGTAGAGGAGCGGCAGCTCGACGTTGCGGAGGAGCGAGGCCTTGGGCAGGAGGTTGAAGGTCTGGAACACGAAGCCGACCTTCTGGTTGCGGATGGCGGCGAGCTGGAAGCCCGAGAGCTGCGAGACGTCCTTGCCCTCGAGGCGGTAGGTGCCGCCGGTCGGCGCGTCGAGGCAGCCCAGGATGTGCATGAGGGTGGACTTGCCCGAGCCCGACGGACCGATGATCGCGACCATCTGGCCCCTCTGGATCTCGAGGTCGATCCCGCGGAGGGCCTGGACGGCGAGCTCGCCCGCGTCGTAGGTCTTGGTCACTCCCTCCATGCGGATGAGGGGCGCGACGGACACGTCGGCCACGGGAAGGGCGGCCGCCACGACCGGAAGGGCCGCCACCGCCTCACTCATTGTCCTTCTTCTCCTTGGGCCGGGTCGGGTCCTCGACCGCGACCTCCATCCCCGCGGCGAGGCCCTTCACGACTTCGACCTTGTCGACCGCGGCGAGGCCGGTCTCGATCTCCTTCACCTCGAACTTCTCCTTCCAGGCGTCCTTGGGGTCGAGCTTGGCCGGGGCGTCCTTCTTCCCCGCCGCGAACACGCTCGAGATCAGCCCCCCGGACTCCGCGGCCTTCTTCGGCTCCTCCGGCTTCCTGAGGTAGACGACCTCGGCCTCGTCCTTCTTGAAGATGGCCTCCACGGGGACGGTGAGCACCTTCTGCCGCTTCTCGCCCACGATGTCGATGTTGGCGGTCATGCCGGTGCGGAGCTCGGCCCCCTGGCGGTCGATCGCGATCTCGACGTCGAAGACCTTCACCTTCTCCTCGAGGCGGGCGGCGGGCGCGATCCTCTTGATGGCTCCCGCGAACTTCACCTTCGGGTAGGCGTCGAGGCCGACCTTGACCGGCTGCTCGAGGCGCACCTTCCCGATGTCGACCTCGTTGATGCCGGCCTTGATGATCATGGTCTCGACGTCGGCCACGGTCATGAGCACGGTGCCGGCGTTGAAGGAGGAGACGCCCGACATCACGGTGTCGCCGAGCTCCACCGGGCGGCGGATCACCACCCCGTCCATCGGCGAGGCGACGTTCAGCCGCTGCAGCGTTCCCGCGGCGGCGACCGCGATCGGCACCCCGCTCTCCTCGACGATCCGGTACTTGTCCATCGCCGCGTCGTAGTTCGCCTTCGCCTGGCGGAATCGCGTCTCGCTCTCGAGGCCGGCCTGCGCAGAGAGGAGGCCCTGGCCGAGCAGCCCCTGGTTCCGCTCGTGGGTGGACCTCGCCTCGGTGAGCCCGATCTCTGCCTCGTGCACGGCGTTCTTCACCTGGGCGAGGTCGCGGGCCTGGTTGACGTCGGGCTCGACCCGAGCCAGCACCTGGCCCTTCCGGACGGCGTCGCCCTCGCGGACGAGCAGCTCGACCACCTTGCCGGAGAGGGCGGACTTGACGTCCACCTTCACGAGGGGCTCGACCGACCCCACCTCGGTGACCCGGACCTGGACGTCCGCCACCTCGGCCTTGGCGGTCTTGACCTTGTTCTTCTCCTCGGCCGGCTTGCCCTGCGGGCGGAGGAAGGCGTAGCCGGCTCCCGCGATGGCCACCCCCAGCACCCCGACCCAGAGCCACCGGCGCACACGCTTCCCGTTCGTCTTGACCATGGATTGCCTCTCGCCGCCCCGCCGGGGCGATCCCGTGACTGTGCGACTGCGTTCGCCGGGTAATACGCTCGGGGCGAAGGGGGGGTTCCCGAATCGTCGAGCCGGTGAATCCCATTGGACCAAAGGAGTTACGGCCCGGCGTCCATTCAATTGGATGCGAAGACAGTGGAGTGCCGGCGCGCCGACCGAACGAGGCAGAAAGCGACCCCGCTTTCAGCTCCAGCCTTGGCCGGCCATGCGTGGACGCCCGAAAGCCCGATTATGGGATCGGGACGCAATCCTTGCGACCGGGGAGTCGACGGCCTCACCGGACGGACGCAAGTCCAGCCAGATCATCGCCGTGACGGCAGCGTCGCCCGGCAGCACCACTGGCCTCATCCTTGCTCTGCTCGCCGACTCGTGCAGGGCTCTCGGGCGGCGGTCCCTCTACTCTTCGCTGCCTTCACGGCGTCGGCGATGCCGGCTGCGGCCAAGACGCCCCGCCCCGAGCCGTCGAGCATGCCCCTCGTCGAGGCCGACCGGACTCCGTCCCCGATCCACGTGGACGGGAAGCTGGACGAAGAGGCCTGGGCGACCGCCCCGATCTTCGCCGACTTCACCCAGCGCGATCCCGACGAAGGCGCTCCCGCCACCGAGCGCACGGAGCTGCACCTGCTGTACGACGACGACGCCCTCTACGTCGGCGCTCGTCTCTTCGACAGCGAGCCGGAGCGGGTCGTCAGCCGGCTGTCGCGGCGCGACGAGAGGGCGGACGCCGACCGCTTCTCGATCTACCTCGATCCCCGTCACGACCGGCTCACCGGGGTGCGCTTCGAAGTGAGCGCGGCCGGCGTCCAGAGCGACCAGATCATCTACAACGACTCCTGGATGGACGCCTCCTGGGACGCGGTCTGGCTGTCCGCCGTCCACCGCGACGAGAACGGCTGGACGGTGGAGATGCGGATCCCGTTCTCGGAGCTGCGCTTCCTGCCCGGAGACTCGCAGACCTGGGGCGTGAACGCCTCGCGCTACATCCAGAGGAAGAACGAGACCGACTGGCTGGCTCTCGTGCCCAAGACCGAGAGCGGTCTCGCCTCGCGCATGGCCGACCTCACCGGCATCCGCGGCGTGAAGCCCCGCACGCCGCTCGTGCTCGTGCCCTACGCGTCGGGAGGTGTGACGACCGGCCCCGCCGTGGCCGGCGATCCCTTCTTCGACGGCACGTCCGCCTCCGGCAGCCTCGGCCTCGACCTGCGGCGGAAGATCGGCGCGAGCTTCGCCCTCGACGCCACGCTCAACCCCGACTTCGGCCAGGTCGAGGTGGACCCCGCGGTCGTGAACCTGACTGCCTTCGAGACGTTCTTCCCCGAGAAGCGGCCCTTCTTCGTCGAAGGGTCGCAGATCTTCGCGAGCTTCGGCCGCAACGGCCCGAACAACTACTACGGGTTCATGCGCTCGGAGCCGGACCTCTTCTACAGCCGCCGCATCGGCCGCCCGCCGCAGGGATACGTGGAGGCCGACCACGTCTCCGCGCCCACGACCACGACGATCCTCGGCGCGGCCAAGCTCACCGGGAAGTCCGCCTCCGGCTGGTCGGTGGGCCTCCTGGAGGCGGTGACCGGGCGGGAATACGAGCAGTGGGCCGACGACGCGGCGTGGGGCCGGCAGGAGGTGGAGCCGCTCACCAACTACCTCGCGCTCCGGGCGTTTCGGGACCAGTCGCGCGCGGGCTACGGGCTCCTCTTCACCGCGGTGAACCGCGACCTCGGCGGGTCGCCCCTCGCCTCCACCCTCGCCCGTGAAGCGTACGTGGGCGGGATCGACGGCTACGTCTACCTCGACGCCCGGAAGGACTGGGTGGTGTCGGGCCGCCTCGCCGGGAGCGACGTGGCGGGGAGCGAGGCCGCGGTCGAGAGCCTGCAGCTGGCCTCGGCGCGCTACTACCAGAGGCCCGACCGGCCGGTCCTCCGCCTCGATCCGACCCGCACCTCGCTCTCGGGCTGGACCGGCAGCGTCGACCTCAACCGGCAGTCGGGCCGGGTCCGGCTGAACGCGGCGGTCTGGGCCACGAGCCCCGGCTTCGAGTCGAACGACCTCGGCTACAACCCCCGCAGCGATCGCTGGGGCGGCCACGCGGCCATGCAGCTCCAGGAGCCGGAGCCGGACTCGCTCACCCGCTACCGCTCGCTCACCGTCGCCAAGTCGTGGGCCTACAACTTCGACGGCGACAAGCAGGGCGACGCGCTCAGCGTCTTCGGCCGCGCCCGCTTCCGCAACTACTGGAACGCGGGCGTGAGCGGATCGTTCCGGTGGCGCGCTCTCGACGACCGGCAGACGCGCGGGGGGCCCTCCATGGCCACCGCGGAGGGCCGGAGCGGAGGCGCGTGGCTGGAGAGCGACGACCGGAAGCCCGTGGTGGGACGGGTGGAGGCCTTCCACTTCTCCAACGAGTGGGGGAGCCGGCAATGGGAGGCCGACGCGCTGGCCGAGCTGCGCCCGTCGTCGGCGCTGACCCTCTCGGTCGGGCCGTCGTTCATGAAGGCGCACCGGGTCGCGCAGTGGGTGACGTCCGTGGCGGACGCGGCCCTGCCGAGCGACCTCGCCGGACACTACGTGTTCGCGAGCTTCGACCAGACGGAGGTCGGGCTGACCCTCCGCGCGAGCTGGATCTTCTCGCCACGGCTCTCGCTCCAGCTCTACGCGCAGCCCCTCGTGTCGCGCGGCGCATATGCCGGCTTCAAGGAGCTGCTGCGGGCCCGAAGCTTCGAGTTCCTGCCCTACGGACCCGGGCAGATCGCATACGACGACGCCTCCGACACCTACACCGTCGATTCGGGGAGAGGCGGATCGGGCCCCTTCACGTTCGCGAACCCCGACTTCGACTTCAAGTCGCTGCGCCTCAACACCGTGCTCCGCTGGGAGTGGCGCCCGGGCTCCGCGCTCTTCGCGGTGTGGACCCAGGGCCGCGAGAGCTCCCTGAACCCCGGACGGTCCGACCTCGGACGCGACCTCGACGACCTCTTCGCCTCGCCGTCCACGAACGTGTTCGAGGTGAAGGCCACGTTCCGGGTGGGGGACTGAAGGTCAGCGGGAGAGCTTGCAGCTGATCGAGATGCCCTCGCCGCTGCCGGTCTCGACGGTGGTCCGGTAGTTCGGCCGCTTCCTCACCTCCGCCAGGAACTCCTCCGCGCCGCTGCCCCCGCTCCGCAGGACGTTGTGGGCGGTGAAGCATCCGCCCACCTCGAGCTTGGGGTCGAGGTCGAGGAAGTACTGCCGGTACCAGCCCTTGTCGGCGTCGGAGAAGACGAAGTCGAAGGGCCCCGGGAGCTGCTTCACGAGCTCGTGGGCGTCGGCGAGCCGGGCGTCCACGAGGGCGGCGACGCCCGCCTCCTCGAAGTTGCGGACGGCCTGGGCGTGGCGTGACGGGTCGATCTCGATCGTGACCAGCTTCCCGCCGGTCCTCGCGAGCGCCCACGCGATCCACACCCCGGAGTGACCGGTGGACGTGCCGATCTCGAGAGCGCGGGTGTGCCGGTTCTTCAAGACGAGGTCGTGCAGGATCCGGCCGTCTTCCCAGGGCACGTTCAGGTCGTGCCACGCGCCGCGGTTCTTCTCGAGGAACGCCTGGACGTTTCGGTCGAGGGCCTCGTCCCCGCCCGGGGCGGGAGCGGCGACCGACGCGGCGAGCAGGACGAGGACGGGGAGGGCGGCCACGCGCATGATCGGATCACCTCGAGGCTCAGTCTACCTCCCCAGCCCGGCGGCCACGGCGGCTGGCGTAGGATCGGGCATGGCCCGGAGCCCGGTCGCGCGTTTCCGCTGGCCGATCGCGCTCGCCTGGCTGGGCGCCGCCGCGGGACTCCTGCCCCTCGCGCCGGGCGTCGAGGATCGGCTGGAGGTGTCGGCCCGGATCCTCGGGAGCGAATCGGCCGAGACCGAGCGGATCCTGACCGAGGGCTTCGAGTCGCCGTTCGCCCGGAGCGCCGTCCTCGTCGTCTCGGGCGTGTCGGCCCCGGACCGCCCGGAGGGGCGGGCCGTGCTCGAGAGCGTGGTCCGGGGGCTCTCGACGCGGCCCGAAGTGACGGCGACCCATTCCTACCTCGACCAGGCGGAGGATCTCTACCGCGGCGACGGGGGGCAGGGGACGTTCGTCGTCGTCGGCCTTCGGGCGCCGCACGGTCGCGTCGACCGGCTCCTGCCCGGGCTGCGGGCGGCCACAGCCCGCGTGGAGGCCGAGCTGGGCGCCGCGCACCCGCGGGCCGCGCTGCGGTGGACCGGCGAAGCCGCACTGAACTACGACCTCTGGCGGGCGGGGGCCGAGGAGACCCGCCGCGCCGAGCGCCGGACCCTGCCCCTCACCCTGGCCCTCCTGCTCCTCGCCTTCGGCTCGGTGGCGGCCGCTTTCCTCACCGTGGCCGGCGGCGCGCTCGCGGTCGGCCTCTCTCTCGGCCTCCTCGCCGTCGCCGCCTCCGGCTGGCCGCTCTCCATCCTCGCCGTCAACGTCGCGTCGATGATCGGCCTCGCCCTCGGCATCGACTACGCGCTCCTGACCGTGAGCCGTTTCCGCGAGGCGCGGGAGGGCGGCGCCTCGGCGGCCGAGGCGGCGGACGGGGCGGCTCGGCAGGCGGGGGCGACCGTGGCCCTTTCCGGCCTCGCCGTGGCGATCGGCTTCCTGGCCCTGCTCCTCGTCCCCCTCAACGAGCTGCGGTCGGCCGTCCTCGGCGGCCTGCTCGTCGTCCTCGTCTCGGTCCTCGTCGCGTCCACGCTATTGCCCCTGGCGCTGGCCCGGCTGGGGCCGTGGCTGGAGGCCGGGCGCTTCCGGACGCCGCGCCGCGACGGCGGGGCGCGGTGGCGCGCCTGGAGCCGGCGCGTCTGCGCGCGGCCGTGGACCGTCCTCGTGGCCGCGGGCCTTCCCCTGCTCCTCCTGGCCCTGCCCGCGGCGCGGCTCAACCCCCACATTCCCCGTGGCGACTGGCTGCCGCCCTCGATCGAGTCGGCCCGCGGGATCGCCGACCTGCGGGCGATGGGCCGGGCCGGGGTCGTGGAGACCCTGCGTGTCGTGCTCGAGCTTCCAGAGACGACGAGCGCCCTCGAGGGCGAGGGATGGGCGGCCCTGCGCCGCCTCGAGCGCCGGCTCCTCGACGATCCGCGGGTGGCGCGCGTGGAGTCGCTCGCCACGGTCGCGGGCGACCGTGCGGACGACCTCGCCTACGTGTCGCTCCTGCCGGCGGCGGCCAAGCGCGCCTTCCTCGGCTCCGAGGGCGCCTGGGCCCTACTCGCGGCCGTTCCCCGCGAGGACGCCGATCCCGAGGACGTGGCCCGCCTCGTGCGCGATCTGCGGCGCGCGGACCCTGCGGCCCTCACGGGCCTTCCAGGGGCGCGGGTGCGGGTGGGCGGCCTGCCCGCCTTCAACGCCGACTACGAGGACGCAGTCGGGAGCCGGCTGCGCACAGTCGTCGCCCTCGTCGTCGCGACGACGCTCGGCGTTCTCCTCCTCGCCTTCCGCTCCCTGCTCGTGCCCCTGAAGGCGGTGGCCCTGAACCTCCTCGCGGTGTCGGGCGCCTTCGGCGCCCTCGTCCTCGTCTTCCAGGACGGCCGCGGTGCGCGGCTGCTCGGCCTTCCGGGGCCGCTCGACGGCGTCTTCCCGATCGTTCCCGCCCTGGTCTTCTGCACCGTGTTCGGCCTGAGCATGGATTACGAGGTGTTCCTCGTCGCGCGCGTCGCCGAGGCCCGGCGAGAAGGGCTCTCCGAGGACGAGGCGCTCGCCGAGGGCCTCGCCCGCACCGGCCCCGTGATCACGAGCGCCGCCTCGATCATGGTCGCCGTCTTCGGCGCCTTCACCCTGGGCGAGTTCGTTCTGCTCAAGATGCTGGGCTTCGCCCTCGCCGTCGCGGTGCTCCTCGACGCGACGGTCATCCGCATGGCGATCGGGCCCGCGCTCTTGCGCCTCGCCGGGCGCTGGAACTGGTGGCCCGGTCGGTAGAGCGCGCTACGGTCCCTCGGGGATCTCGTCCTCGGGCGCGGCGCGCGCCCCCGAGCGGGCGGGGACGCGCACCGCGGCCTGCCGATCAGAAGTGCAGGCTGAGCTGGACGCCGAGGATGTCGACCTTCGCGTTGTAGGTGCCCACCAGCGCTCCGAGCGGCGTCGAGTCGGCCGAGTACTGGTTCGGCAAGTTGCTCGGGCCGTCCTTGACGAAGAGGTGGGCGTACCCGACGTCGACGGCGGCCTTCGGGCTGATCTTCCACTCGAAACCGCCCGCCGCCCAGACCCGGTCGTTGTCGGGGAGGCGCGGCGTGCGGTACTGGTCCTGGACCGGGGACTTGTCGTACGCGGTCCCGAGGCGCAGCTTCCAGGCGTCGTTGAACCGGTAGTTGAAGCCGAGGCCCGCTCGCCAGGTGTCCTGGAACGTGAGCGGGACGGAGCTCAGGTCGGATCCGTCCGCGCGGAGGATGTCGAGGGTCGGGATGCTGCTCCAGCCCGTCCACGTCCAGTCGGCGAGCACCTCGGCCCTCTCCCCCTTCCACGCCGCCGCCACCGACAGAGTGTCCGGCAGCTTGATCGTCGTCTTGACCGCGCCGTTGGCGAACGCGTCGTTCAAGGCGGCGCCGATCGGAGCGAGCGGGCCGGGGAGCGAGAACGTGGGCGCGCCCTGGAAGGTCACGTTGCCCGTGATGTCGTGGGTGATCCTCGAACGATAGCTGACCCCGACGTGCGCCTGCTCGCCGAGCTTGAGGAGGGCCCCGGCGTTCCAGCCCCAGGCGTCGGAGCTGCCCGAGATGAGGGCGGGTCCCTCGAGGGCGAGGCCCGACGGGCCGCCGAGCTGGGCCACGACCGCCGCCAGCGCCGCCGCCTGCAGGACGGGGGGCAGTCCGGCGACGGCCTGCGCGGTTCCCGCGTAGGAGAGGCCGCCGTACGCGACGCCCTGGTCGAAGTCCGCCGTCAGGTGCTGGTAGCTCACCCCGCCGCCGATCGAGAACGTGTCGGTCACCGCGATCGCGACGGTCGGGTTCACGTTCAGGGTCTGGACCTTGGACCGGGTGGCGTGGAAGCGACCCATCCAGGTGGAGTCCCAGTTGGTCTCGAGACCGAACGGGGCGTTGACGCCGACGCCGACCCACACGTGGCTCGCCACCTGTCCGGAGAGGTACCCGGCCGGCACCGGGATCCACTTGCCGGCGTCACCGCCGGTCGTGCCGAGGGGGACCGGGAACGGGATGGGGCCGGCCTTGGGGACCGTCGACCCGCCGTCGGTGAACGTCGTGCTCAGGCCGATCGGGTCGACCGCCGCGACGAAGTTCCAGCCCTTGACGCGCGTGAGCGCGGCGGGGTTGAAGTAGATGGCGCTCGCGTTCTCGACGCCGGCGGCCTGGCCGGCGAAGGCGTTACCCAGGCCGCTTGCGTTCTGTTCGGTGAGCTGGAAGCCCGACGCGAGGACGGGCGTGGGAAGGGCGGCGACGCCGAACGTCAGGGCCAGCGCCAGCAGCCGCAAGGGGAGTCTTCTGCTCGTCATGATTGCCTCCTGATGAGTCCTCCGAGGGGCTGCATCGTACCGGGATCGCCCGCCTTTGTCGTCGGAAAGTTGCGGGCGGGCCCCTTCGCCCGTAAACAGGTCAAACGTCTCGAAACGCCCGTGAACGCATGACGTGACGCGTCACGCCGGTCCGGCCGGCACCGTGCGGCGCGTCAATCGCCCTCGCGGGTCAGAACGCGCGCGTCTCGCCGATCGCCATCACGGCGGCACGATCGCCCAGGCCGCTCGCCCGGGCCTCCGCCAGGAAGCGGTGCGGCGGCTCGTCGAGGGGCTCGTCGGAGAGGTCGAACGTGCCGAAGTGCATGGCGACGAGCGTGCGCGCCTCGAGCTCGAGCGCGGCGCGGACCGCCTCCTCGGGGTTCAGGTGGATGGGCCCCATCAGGGACCGCGGCTCGTAGGCGCCGATCGGCAGGCAGGCGAGATCGATCGGTCCCCTGCGGCGGCCGATCTCGGCGAAGCCGTCGAAGAAGGCCGTGTCGCCCGGGTGGTAGAAGCGGCGCGCTCTTCCCGACACCACGAAGCCGGCCCAGAGGCGGCGGTTCCGGTCCGTGAAGCCGCGCCCGGAGAAGTGGCGGGCGGGCACGCACGTGACGGTCACGCTGGCGACCCTCGCCTCCTGCCACCACGAGAGCTCGGCCGCCACGCGGCCACCGGCGCTCCTCACGAGCGCGCCGACGCCGGTCGGGACGACGAAGGGCACGCCGCGCGCGGCGAGACGGCGGACGGTGGGCAGGTCGGTGTGGTCGTAGTGGTCGTGGGAGAGGAGGGCGAAGTCGAGACGGTGGAGGGCGTCGAGAGGCACGCCCGGGGGGACGAGCCGCTTCGGGCCGGCGAAGGGGAGCGGGCTCGCGTACTCGGAGTAGACGGGGTCGGTCAGGAAGGCGGCGTCGTCCATCCGGACGTAGAAGCTCGCGTGGCCGATCCACGTCACGGCCGGGTTGCGCTCGAGGGCGGTCGGATCGAACGGCACCACGGGCGCCGCGCCGGGCCGCGGACGGAGGCTGCCCCGCAGCCGCCGCCACAGGAAGGGCAGCGCCACGACCGGGCTCGGGTACCCAGGTCCGGCGGGGCCGACGTCTCCAGGGACGGTCATCGGGCCGAGGCTGCGATGCGGAGGTCGACCGTGGTCCCGAGCTTGAGGGGCGTGGGCTCCGCGAACGCCACCTTCACCGCGAGCACGCGGGCGTCGGTGGGCCGGCTGGGGTCCTGGGGCTTGATCCGGCGGAGGGTCACGGAGTCGGGAATCTCCTCGACCCGGCCGCGCCACGACCGGCCGGGATAGCCGTCGGCGCTGATCGTCACGTCCGCTCCGAGCGCGACGGCTCCGGCATCCGCCTCGTGGGCCTCGCCTTCGATCCGGATGCGCCCGAGGTCGGCGACGGTGAACGCGTGGTCGCCCGAGGCGACCATCTGGCCCGCATCGACGCTTCGAGCGATGACCGTGCCCGCGATGGGCGCCGCGATGCGGCTCTTCGCCAGGAGGGCCTCGTCCCGGACGACGGCTGCCCTCGCCGTCTCCACGCGGGCCCGCGCGGTCTCGACGTCCCGCGTCGCCTGGTCGAGGTCGTTCGCGGCCACGATCCGCTCCTCGGCGAGCCTCTGGCGGCGGGCGAGGTTGGCCTCGGCGAGTCGGCCCTCGGCCTCGGCCTCCGCAATCCGGGCGCGGTCCTCGTCGACCGTAGCCCGCAGCTCGTCGGAGTCGATCTCGGCGAGGAGCTGGCCGCGACGGACCACCTGGCCTTCCGACACCAGGACGCGCACGAGGCGCCCTGCCCGCTCCGCGCCGACCTTCACCTCGGCCCCCGGGTACGCGACGACCCGGCCTTCGGCGGCGATGCCGTGGGCCGTGACGACCGCCGCGGCCCTCGTGGCGGCAGCCGCCGCGGCCGGGGGCAGGGACCCTCGCGCCTGCAGGACCGTTCCCGTTGCGAGGGCCAGGCCCAAGAGCCCGATGGCGGCCGTCGTTCTCTTCGTCATCGCCCTACCGCTCCCTTCCCGCCGACAGTGGCCCGCGTCACGCCGCCGTGGCGAACGTGTCCGGCTTCTCCAGCTTCCCGTCCCGGATGCCCACCACCCGGTCGGCGATGCGCCGCACGTTCGGGTCGTGGGTCACGACCAGCACGCCCTTCCCTTCGTTCGCCGCGAGCTCCCGGAAGAGGTCGAGGACCTGGCCGCCGGCCGCGGTGTCGAGGTTCGCGGTGGGCTCGTCGGCGAGCACGACGCGCGGGGAGCCGGCGATGGCCCGCGCGATCGCCACCCGCTGCTTCTGGCCGCCCGAGAGGTCGCGGGGCAGGAAGTGCAGCCGGTCTCCGAGGCCCACGCGATCGAGCACGCGTCGCGCCTCCTCGTGGGCCCGGCGCCCGCCGGTTCCGCGCACGTTGAGCGAGTACTCCACGTTCTCGAGCGCGGAGAGGGCTGGGAAGAGGTTGTACTGCTGGAAGACGAATCCGATCGAGTGGCGCCGCACCTCGCGCCTCCTCGCCTCGTCCGCCTCGCGGACGGAGGCCCCCGCCACCCTGACCTCGCCGGCCGTGGGGGTGAGGATGCAGCCCACGATCGAGAGGAGCGTCGTCTTGCCGGAGCCCGACGGCCCCTCGAGCGCCACCACCTCTCCCGCGGCCACGTCCATCGTGACGCCCCTCAGGACCTCGACCCGCTGGCGGCCTTCCTCGAACACCTTGGTCACGTCCCGGACCGCGAGCACCTCGTTCCCCATGGCCGACCTCACGCGCGGAAGACGAGGGCGGGGTCGATCCCCGCCACCCGCCGGAAGCTGAAGAGCGCCGCCCCGAGGCACATCGCCACCGTTCCCGCGAAGACGGCCGCGCTGAAGCCGGGAGAGAGGAGCACGTTCAGGTGGATGCCGGCCATCGCGGGGCGCACGAGGTACGAGATCCCGGCCCCGAGGACGAAGCCCGCGACCGCGGCGATGAGCGCCTGCTCGCCGAGGATGCGGTAGATGTCGAGGTTCGAGCCGCCAATCGCCTTCACGGTGCCGAACTCCTTGATGTGCTCGACGGCCGAGGTGTAGAGGGTCTGGGCCACGATCACGATCCCGACCAGGATCCCCAGGAAGACCGTGACCCCCATGCTCATCCCGAGCCCGGTGGAGGCGATCCAGTAATGGCGCGAGCGCTCGGCCCACTCTTCGCGCGTGTAGACGTCGTTGTAGGGCAACCTCTGCCGCAGCTCCGCCTGGACCCGGGCCACGTCGGCCCCCGGGGCGACCCTGACGAGGACGTAAGTCGTGTTGCCGCGGAGCTGGTCCTGCAGCTCCTGGGCGTTCCTGTAGTCCATGAAGAGGATCGGGGTCGTGGTGAAGGAAGCCGCCTCCTCCGTGGTGCCCACGATGCGGAAGCGCCGGCCCTGGATCTCGCGCTCGTCGCCGACCGCGGACGGCCCGTAGCGCAGGGCGGCCGAGCCGTCCATGAGCACGTTGTAGCCGCGCCGGAGGTCGTCGGTGGATCCGGCGGTGACCTTCCAAGGCAGGTTCCAGCGCGAGAAGTCTTCGAGCGCGTACACGAGGGACCCCTCCATGGCCCCGCTCGGCAGCTGGATGTTCCCGAAGGCGATGATCAGGTTGTCCGCCCGCTCGACGCCGCTCACGCCGCGCGCCCGGAGGACGGCGGTCTCCGGGAACACGTGGGCGAAGTCCACGTTCGGCGTGTTGCGCGAGGTGATCCAGATGTCGGCGCGGGCGTTCCGGATGGTGACCGTCGACTTGTCGAGGAGCCCCATGAAGAGGCCGACCTGGACGAGGACCAGCGTCACTGCGAAGGCCACTCCGGCCACGGTGATGACGAAGCGGAGGCGGTCGTGGAAGAGGTTCTTGCGCGCGAGGGAGACCATGGCCTCAGGCCTCCGCGGGACCCGCCAGGAGGCCGCGCAGCGCGTTGTCGACGACCTGGTCGACGAGATCGGGGGAGGCGGGGCCGTGCGGCCAGTGCGCCGCGGGCAGGGTGATGAGGGCGGCGGCCACGCCGTGCACGCTCATCCAGAGGACCTGAGCCGCCGTCAGCGGCTCGATCGGCCGGAACCGACCGGCCGCGATCGCGCCTCGCACCGCGTCCAGCAGGTGAACGAAGGAGAGGCTTCCGGGGTTGCCGCCCTCCGGCGGTCTCTCGTCCCGCCCCACCGGGGTCATGAACATGAAGCGGTACTGGTTCGGGTGCTCGAGGGCGAACGAGCAGTAGGCCCGGCCGAGCCAGCGGATCGCCTCGACGGGGTCCTCTGGGCGGCCGACCGTCTCCATGGCTTCGAGCAGCCGTCCGAAGTCCGCGTGACAGAGGGCCCGCACCAGATCTTCCTTGTCCTCGAAGTGGAGGTAGATGGTGGTCGGCGAGTACTCGATGGCCTCGGCGATGCGGCGCATCGTGACCCTGTCGTACCCCTCCGTCGCGAACAGCTCCCGGGCTGCGTCGAGGATCTTCCTCCTGACCTCCTCGCGCTCCCGCTCGCGTCGCTCTGTGATCCCCATGCCTTCGCTCCGCTTGATCCTTTCGCTGACTTAACTACGTTAAGAAGATAGTTGAAGTTCCGTCGATTGCCAGCGTAAACCGAGCCGGCTCATGTAACCTGTTGACCAGAATCAAGTTGCTTGAGCCCTTTGAAGCCCGAGGGGGCAACGGTGGGAGAGGATGGCAGAGGCCGAAGCCGTGCCGGGACACAATATCTTCCTTTCTCGTACGTCTTCCCTGAGGGATGGAAGCCTCGAAGGTCGAGTGGATGACGGCCCAGCAGGACCAGCGGATCGTAGAGGCCGTCACCAGGTTCTGGAGGCGACTCCGGGGGTTCATCCGCCGGCGGGTGGCTGACGAGGGCGACGCCGAGGACATCCTCCAGGACGTCCTCCACGAGCTCGTCGAGGCGCAGCGGCTCACGGAGCCGATCGAGGAGGTCGGCGCCTGGCTCTTCAGTGTGGCTCGCAACCGGATCACCGACTTCTTTCGCAAGAAGAGGCCGGCTCAGATGACCGACGCCCTCGCGCCGGTCGAGGGCGGAGAGGCCCCGGCGCTCGAGGATCTCCTTCCTTCCCCCGAGGCCGGACCGGACGCTCTCTACGCGCGGATCGTCCTGCTCGAGGAGCTGGACGCGGCCCTCGACGAGCTGCCCGAGGAGCAGCGTGACGTCTTCGTCGCCCACGAGCTGGAGGGCCGCAGCTTCAAGGAGCTGGCCGCCGAGACGGGGCTGAGCGTCAACACTCTGCTATCGCGCAAGCGCTACGCGGTCCTCCGCTTGCGCCGTCGCCTTCGGGCGATCCACGACGCGTTCACGAGTCCATGAGGGGAGAGGGAGCAATGCACTGGGCGAGGAGGGGGCTGAAGCTGGCGTTCTTCGGGGTCGTGGCCGTGGGCGTCGTCGGGCTCGTCGTCATGGGCCTCTGGAACTGGCTGATGCCGGTGCTCCTCGGGTGGCCTGCGATCGGCTTCTGGCAGGCGCTCGGCCTCCTGGTCCTCTGCAGGATCCTCTTCGGCGGTCTGCGCGGCGGGCCGGGCGGGCGCACACGCTGGCGGAGGCGGATGGCGGAGCGCTGGCAGCGGATGACTCCCGAGGAGCGGGAGAAGTTCATGGAGGGAATGAGGACTCGCTGCGGCGGCTTCTCTCCGCCGCCGGCAGCGAGCGTGTAGGAGCGGCCCACACGGGGCCGGCGGCAACGCCCCGTCCGCCCGGTCGCGGGCGGTCTATGGTGGTGGCAGTGTCATGTTCGGTGAGCACCAGTCCGACGGCGGAGGTCGGTCCTCGAGCCTGCCCCCGCCGCGGATCGCGGCGCGCCCCGTCCGACGGGCACCAAATCGCGCCCGCCTGCCGGTAGCCTTCCTCGCGAACGCCCGCGCTCGTCCTACTGGAAGTAGCCGTTCACGTCCAGGATCAGGTGCACTGTCCCCGCGGAGCCGTTCCTCACCTTGATCTTCACCTGGCCATCCGCGCTCGCGACGACGATCGCGTTGTTGGCCCGCGTCTGTCCCGGTGCGAAATTGCTCGTACTGACCGTCGGGAGGGCGACATCCGCCGGGAACAGAGTCACGTATCCAGGGGCCGTCGGTTGGGTGACGGTCACGTTCAACGATACCGCCTGCGCCCCGACAGGTATTCCACACGCCAGGTCGGCGAGCGAGAGCACCCTCACCTCGCTCGGCTGGAGAGGCTGGGCGGCGCTCCGAGTGTCCACGAGACGACAAGGGGTCAAGGTATAGAAGGCGCCGAAATTCGTCGTGGCGGTGGCGCTGTTGTTGGCCATGTCCGGATCGACTGACGCCCCGGTGACGATCGCGGCGCTCACGATCGGCTTCTCGATGTCGTAGTCGACGGGAACGCTGAACGTCGCGGTGATCGTCCGATTCGCGCCTGCGGCCAGGACACCCAGGCTGCACGGGAAGGCCGTCGTGCAGTCCCCGGTGTTCGAGACGAACGTGAGGCCGGCCGGGGTGGGGTTGGTGACCTCCACCGAACTGGCCGGGGAAGGCCCGGCATTCGTGATCACGATCGTATACACGGCGTTCGCACCCCGGGTCCCGAACGCGGGTCCGCTCTCCGTCACCGCGAGGTCGGCCAGGGACGTGACGCTCGTCGACGCGGTGGCGGAGTTGTTGGCGGCGTTGGGGTCCGAGCTCGTCGTCGAGACGGAGGCGGTGTCCTGGACGGGCGTCGCTCCCGAATAGTCCAAGGGGACGAGGAAGGTCGAGGTGATCGTCCTCGACTGGCCGGGGGTGAGCGTCCCGAGGGCGGTGCACGGGAAGGCCGTCGTGCAGTCCCCGGTGTTCGAGACGAAGGTGAGGCCGGCCGGAGTGGAATCGGCGACCTGCACACCGAACGCCGTGTTGGGCCCGTTGTTCGTGACCGTGATCGTGTAGACGACGTTCTGGCCTGCGGTCACGCTCGCCGGACCCACGTTCGTGACCGACATGTCGGCGGATGGAACCAGCGTGTTCAGGAGGACGGAGACATCACCTGAGCCAAAGCCAGTTACCGCAAGGTCAGGTTTGCCGTCCTCGTCGAAGTCGCCCACGGCGATAAAGGCAGGGTTGGATCCGGCGGTGAGGTCGGTGCCCGGTGACTGCAGCTGGCCTGACCCACCGTCCGCACCGCTTCCGTTGAACAGAGTCACCGTGGTCAGATTGAGATTCGTGACCGCGACATCGGGCTTTCCGTCCAGATTGAAGTCGCCTACTGCGACCCCCGTTGGTGCGCCCCCGGGACCGGCGAGGTAGTCGACCTTGGGCTGAAACGTGCCGTCGCCGTTACCGAGAAGGACCGACACGTAGCCCGCAGTCACTACGTTGGCGACGACAGCGTCGAGATGACCGTCCTCATTCAAGTCCGCCAAGGCTATGCTGCGTGCGCCGTCTCCCGTCGTGTAGTTGACCGCGGGTTGGAACCCTCCCGTTGGAACCGCCAGCAGCACCGAGACATTGTTCGTCGTCGGGGAACCCCCGTTGTAGTTCGTCGCGACGATGTCCGGGAGGCCATCGCCATTCAGGTCCCCGACCGCGACGCCACGCGGGCCGGTTCCGACCGCGTAGACGGCTGGAGGACCGAAGCCACCGGAGCCATTGCCTGGAAGGACGGAAACGTTGTTGGAGCCGTCATTCGCGACCACGAGGTCGGGGATGCCGTCGCCGTCGACGTCGGCGATCGCGAGCCCAAGGGGCGCCGTACCGGCCGTGAGGGGGGATCCAGGGCCAGGCGTGAAGCCCCCGAGCCCGTCACCGAGAAGGACCGAGACGTCGTTCGATCCGGAGTTCGCCACGGCGATGTCCGGGTTCCCGTCGCCGTTGAGGTCCGCGACCGCGACCGCCTCCGGATAAGTGCCGACCGAGATGGGGCTCTGTGCTGTGAAACCGCCATGGCCGTCGCCCAGCAGAATTCGGATCGTGCTCCCTGAACCCGAGGTGACGACCAAGTCGAGGTGACCGTCGTGGTTCAGGTCCGCGGCGGCCACGGCATACGGGTTCGTGAACACCGGAAAGGAAGTGGGGCTGCCGAAAGCGGGTTGCGGGCCGAACTGCGCCACGGCCTGCCGCGATGCGCCGAGCCAGACGCACGACGCCAGGCTCATGATGAGCCCGATCCTGCGGATCATGCCGGACATCCGCGGCACCGCTTGCCATGACATATGACACCTCCGGCGTTCGCCCGTCCGAGGTGAGAGAATCCCGAGACTCTCCCGTTTGGGTCCGTGGCCGACTTGGCATCGCGAGACACGGCGTTCATGCTGTTCATGCCGAAGCTCACCGAGAGTGAGCGAACGTCTCTACTCCGTCGCAGGCTGGCTCCGAGCCGAGGCTTGGAGCAGGAGGGAGACGCCACTTTACACTACAGACGGCCGGCCGTCCAGGTCCTGCTCGAGGGGCAGAGAGCCGCGGCCGACCGGCGCCTCGTTTCCTTCGCGTGGGCACGGAGTCCATGCTGACACAGCGACGGGCGGCGTGACGCCGAGGCGGCTTGACCGGCCCACCGTCCGCGGTCAGGATGCGCGAGACCCGAGGATGACCATGGACGACACGCCTGCCGCCGACCGCTACGGGAGCATGGCCTACCGCCGCTGCGGCCGCAGCGGCCTGCGGCTGCCCCCCATCTCTCTCGGCCTCTGGCACAACTTCGGCGGGGTGGACCCGCTCGAGAACGGCCGGGCCATTGTGCGACGGGCCTTCGACCGCGGCGTGACCCACTTCGACCTCGCGAACAACTACGGCCCGCCTCCCGGCTCCGCCGAGGAAGCGATGGGCCGCATCCTGGACCTCGACCTTCGTCCCTTCCGGGACGAGATCGTCATCTCCAGCAAGGCCGGCTATCTCATGTGGCCGGGACCGTACGGCGAGTGGGGCTCCCGCAAGTACCTCCTCGCGAGCCTGGACCAGAGCCTGCGGCGGATGCGGCTCGAGTACGTCGACGTCTTCTACTCGCACCGGCCCGACCCCGACACGCCCCTCGAGGAGACGATGGCGGCCCTCGACCAGGCGGTCCGCCAGGGGAAGGCCCTCTACGCCGGGATCTCCAACTACACCGCCGAGCAGACGGCCGAGGCCGCGGCCATCCTGCGGCGCCTCGGCACGCCCTGCCTCATCCACCAGCCCCGCTACTCGATGTTCGACCGCTGGATCGAGGTTGGCCTCTGCGACGTGCTCGCGAAGGAGGGCATCGGCTGCATCGCCTTCTCCCCGCTTGCCCAGGGCCTGCTCACCGACCGCTACCTCGGCGGCATCCCGAAGGGATCGCGGGCCTCGACGCCTCACGGGTTCCTGCGGCCCGAGCACGTGACGGCGGACAAGGTCGAGCGGGCGCGGAGGCTCGGCGAGATCGCGAAGGGGCGCGGCCAGAGCCTCGCCCAGATGGCCCTGCAGTGGGTGCTGCGGCTCCCCGTCATGACCTCGGCCCTCATCGGCGCGAGCAGCGTCGCCCAGCTCGACCAGAACCTCGACGCGCTCGGCGCCTCCCCTCTCACCGCCGAGGAGCTCGCGCGCATCGAGGCCGTCCTGGCGTAGGGGTCGCGGCTCGACGAGCTCGTCCGCCGGGCGCAGCGCACCAGTTCGATGCCGGAAACGCAGGCGCGCCGGTGCCTGCCTCACGTGCCCGTCTTCATACGAAACAACTCGGCGGCGAAATGCGTCAGTCCGGGCAGGCCGAGTGCCCTGTCGATCCGGGAGCCGCCCGCTCGAATCGAGCCGGCCGCAGGGAACGAACGGGATGAACGACTGGACGCGTGCCGCTCACCGCCTGGCCCGGAGGCCGGCCTTCTCGGCGGTCGTCGTGCTCACCCTCGCGTTCGGCCTCGGCGCCAACGCGACGGTCTGGTGCTGGATCGACCATCTGGTCCGGAGGCCGCTCCCGGGCGTCGCCCGACAGGAGGAGCTGGTCGTCTTCGTCTCGAGCGAGGGCGGAGGGAACGTCTCGGAGCTCGACCTCCACGACCTGACCGACCTTCCGGACGTCTTCGCCGGTTCCCTCCTGTCCCAGACGACGTTCGCGTCCCTGGAGGTCGACGAGCAGCCGGAGTGGGTGAACACCCAGATCGTCTCCGCCGGCTACTTCGACGTCCTCGGTGTCAGGCCGCGGCTCGGGCGCGCGTTCCTGCCCGGCGAGGACAGGAAGCCGGGCGGCGACTCCGTCCTCGTGATCAGCGAGCGGCTCTGGCGGCGCCGGTTCGCCGCCGACCCGGGCGTCGTGGGCCGCGTGGTCGAGCTGAACCGCCATCCCTTCACGATCGTGGGCGTGGCTCCGAGCCCGTTCCGGGGGACGATGTCCGCCATCGCGTTCGACGTCTGGGCGCCCTCCTCGATGATCTGGGAGGTCCGGAACCAGCACCTCGACGGTCGCTCCTCCCGCGGCTGGCACAACCTCGCCCGCCTCCGCCCGGGCGTGGACCTCGAGCGGGCTCGGGCCGCGGTCGCGGCCCGCAGCGCCCAGCTCACGCAGGCGTACCCGGACACGAACCGCGACATCCGCCATCGCCTGGTCCCCCTGGCCGAGTGCCCGTACGCCGCCCAGGCTGTCATGGGGCCCGTCCTGCGCCTGCTGCAGGTGGTGAGCCTCGGCGTGCTTCTCATCGTGGCGGTGAACGTCGCGAACCTGTCGCTGGCGTCGGCGAGCAGCCGCCGCAAGGAGCTCGCGATCCAGCTCTCCCTCGGGGCCAGCCGGTCCCGCCTCGTCCGCCAGCTCCTGGCCGAGAGCCTGCTCCTCGCCCTCGCCGGCGGCCTGCTGGGGACGCTTCTCGCGACGCGGGCGACGAGCGCGGTCACGCTCTTCCTGCCCGCGACGCCTCCCGGCGTCGTCCTCGACTTTCCGCTCGACGTTTCGACCCTCGCCTTCACGGCCCTGCTGACCCTCGCGACCGGCCTCGGCTTCGGCCTCGTGACGGCGGTGCGGGCGACCCGGGTCCCGCTCCACGAGAGCCTCAAGGAGGGGGGGCGCTCGTCCGGGAGCGGCGCGCACCAGCGGTTGCGCAACGGCCTCGTCGTGGCCGAGGTCGCGCTGGCGCTCGCACTTCTCGTCGGGGCGGGGCTCTGCCTTCAAGGCCTGCGGAAGGCGAGGCAGATCCCCGTGGGCCTAGACCCCGACCACGTTCTCACGGCGAGCCTGCAGATCGGGATGAACGGCTACACGCCGGAGAGCGGGCTCGGCTTCTACCGCGAGCTGCGCCGGCGGCTGGCCGCTCTTCCCGGCGTCGAGGAAGCCGCCCTCGCGAGCTGGTTCCCGCTCGGCCTCTCCGGCTGCAAGGGGTCGGGAGTCGACGTCGAGGGCTACGTTCCTCCGGCGGGCGAGGACTCCACCTACGAGTTCGGCATCGTCTCACCGCGCTACTTCGCCGCGCTGCGCATCCCGCTCGTGGCGGGCCGCGAGTTCACGGACGCGGACGACATGGCCTCCGAGCGGGTGGCGATCGTCAACCGGGCCTTCGCGGAGCGGTTCTGGCCGGGCCGAGAGCCGCTCGGAAGACGCTTCCGCGCGCGCGGCCAGTGGCGCACGATCGTCGGACTGACCCCGACCGGCAAGTACAACCGGCTCGACGAGCCGCCGTGGCCGTTCTACTACCTGCCCGACCAGCAGGGAGTCTCCGACCTCGACCTGGGCCTCGCCGTCCGGACGAAGGGCGATCCCGACCCGCTCGCGGGCGCGGTCCGCGCAGCGGTGCGGGCGGTCGATCCCGCCGTGGATCCCCTGCGCACGCTGCCCCTGCGCAGCTACGTGGAGGCGGTGTACTTCCCGCAGCGCATGGCGTCCGGCCTCTTGCTGCTCCTGGGAGCCGTCTCGCTCGGCCTGGCCGCTCTCGGCGTTTACGGAGTGATGGCCTACGCGGTCTCCCTGCGCACCCAGGAGTTCGGGGTGCGCGTGGCGCTGGGCGCGACGGGGCGGGACGTCGTGTGGTTGGTGCTGAAGCAGAGCCTCGTCCTGACCGCGGTCGGGGTGTCGATCGGCCTCGCACTCAGCCTGGCCCTGACCCGCCTCGTCGCGAGCTTCCTGAACGGCGTGAGCCCCTTCGACCCTCTGACCTACGCGGCCGTCCCCGCCTTCCTCGCCGTGGTGGCCCTGCTCGCGAGCAGCCTGCCCGCGCGCCGCGCGACACGGGTCGCCCCGAGCGTCGCCCTCCGCTCCGAGTGACCTGAGCCTCGGCCGGCCGCCGACCGGCGCGGCCGGGGTCGGCGGGCGCCACGGCAGTTGAACGGGCTGGACGGCGCTCCTAGACTCTCAGGAATGGGCGCCGCCGCCGAGCCCCTCCTGGAGACGCTGGTCCACGATTTCGGGGGCAACTACGTCTTCGCCCTCGACGTGCTGGAGCAGTATCGGCACGACCGGCGCAGCGTCGACGCCTCCTGGCGCAGCTACTTCGACAAGGCCCTCGGCCAGCCGCCCGAAGGCGACTCGGTGCCGGTGACCGTCATCGTCGAGGAGGCGCCCAAGGCGCAACCCGCGGCGCCGCCGCCGGGCCCGGGCTTGCAGACGCTCGCGCGGCAGGACGTGCCGGCCGTGGCGCCGGCCGAGCGCTCGCAGGCCGTGGCGCGGGTCTCGATCCTGCCCGGCGACGTCCTGCAGCCGATCCGGGGCGGGGCGGTGCGGATCGTCGAGAACATGGAGGCGAGCCTCCAGATCCCGACCGCGACCTCGATGCGCACGGTCCCGGTGCGGACGCTCGAGGAGAACCGGCGGCTCCTGAACCGGCACCGGGAGGCGGCGGGGCAGGGCAAGGTGAGCTTCACCCACATCGTGGGCTGGGCCATCCTGCGCGCGCTCGACACCTTCCCGCGCCTGAACGACGCCTTCGCCGAGGTGGACGGCCAGCCCCACCGCATCCAGCGCGACCAGGTCCGGCTGGGCATCGCCGTCGACGTCCAGAAGAAGGACGGCTCGCGCACGCTCCTCGTCCCGAACATCAAGGACGCGCACAAGCTCGACTTCGCCGCCTTCCTGAAGGCCTTCGACGACCTCGTGAGCCGCTCCCGCAAGGGACAGGTCTCGCCCGACGACTTCATGGGCACGACCGTCTCGCTGACCAATCCGGGCACGGTCGGCACGACGTCTTCCGCGCCGCGGCTCATGCCCGGCCAGGGCGTCATCGTCGCGACGGGGGCGCTCGACTACCCCGCCGAGTACAGGTCGATGGCCCCCCGGACGCTCGGCCTCCTCGGCATCAGCAAGGTGATGACGGTCACCTCGACCTACGACCACCGCATTGTGCAGGGCGCGGAGTCGGGCCTCTTCCTCGGCCGCATGGAGGAGCTGCTGAAAGGCGAGGACGGCTTCTACGACCGCATCTTCGCCGACCTCGGCCTGCCCCACCGGCCGGTGAAGTGGGAGATGGACGCGCACCCGGCGCTCTTCGGGACGCCGGGCGGGCGCGAGGACGTCGAGAAGCAGACGAAGGTCCTGCAGCTCATCCACAACTTCCGGGTGCGCGGCCACCTCGTGGCCGACCTCGATCCGCTCGACCGCGCCCGCGCGCCCCACCGCGATCTCGACGCCGCGACCTACGGCCTCACCCTCTGGGACCTCGACCGCGAGTTCCTGACGGGGGGCCTCTCCGGCGAGGACAAGGCCACCCTGCGGGAGATCCTCGACACGCTCCGCGAGACCTACTGCGGCACGATCGGCGTCGAGTACATGTACATCGCCGACCCCGAGCGGAAGGAGTGGCTGCAGCACCGGATGGAGTCGAGCCGCAACTACCCGGCCCTCGACGGGGCGAGCAAGCGGCGCGTCCTCGAGAAGCTCGTCGCGGCGGAGAGCTTCGAGCGCTTCCTCCACACGAAGTACGTGGGCCACAAGCGCTTCTCCCTCGAGGGCGGGGAGACCCTCATCCCGCTCCTCGACCGGATCCTGAACGACGCTGCTCTCACCGGCCTGCGCGAGGTGGTGATCGGGATGTCGCACCGCGGCCGGCTCAACGTGCTCGCGAACACGGTGGGGAAGCCGCTCGCCCAGATCTTCGCGGAGTTCGAGGGCACCGACCCGAGCTCCTACCAGGGCTCGGGGGACGTCAAGTACCACCTCGGGGCGACGGGCACGCACGTCGGGGAGACCGGGGAGACGATCACGGTCACGGTGGCTCCGAACCCGAGCCACCTCGAGTTCGTGAACCCCGTGGTCGAGGGCATGGTGCGGGCCAAGCAGGACGCGATCGGCGACCGCGAGCACGCGCGGGTCCTGCCCGTCCTCCTCCACGGCGACGCCGCGTTCGCCGGCCAGGGTGTCGTGGCCGAGACCCTGCACCTCTCGGGCCTCCACGGCTACCGCACCGGCGGCACGATCCACGTCGTCGTGAACAACCAGATCGGCTTCACGACGCTGCCCGAAGACGCGCGCAGCTCGACCTACGCGACGGACGTGGCGAAGATGGTCCACGCCCCCGCCTTCCACGTGAACGGCGACGACCCGGAGGCGGTCGCGCACGTCGCCGGCCTCGCCCTCGAGTACCGGCAGCAGTTCCGCAAGGACGTGGTGGTCGACCTCGTCTGCTACCGCCGGTGGGGCCACAACGAGACCGACGAGCCGAGCTACACCCAGCCGCTCATGTACGCCAGGATCAAGGGCCATCCCTCCGCGGCCAGCCTGTACGGCGAGAAGCTCGTCCGCGAGGGGGTCGTGACGCGGGAGGATCTGGACAAGGTCTGGGCGGACAAGAAGGCGGCCGTGCAGTCGGAGAGGGGCGGCGACTCCACCCCCTTCGTCGCCGTCGCTCGGCGGGCGACGGTCGCGCCCACGATGCTCGACGCCTCGGCCATGTGGGGCCGCCTCAAGACCGCGCTCCGCGCCCTCGGCACGCTCCCCGACGGCTTCGAGATCCACCCCAAGCTCGTGCCGTTCGTCAGGAGGCGCAGCGAGCTGCTCGACGGGAAGGGCGAGGTGGACTGGGCGACCGCGGAGTCGCTCGCCTGGGGGACGCTGCTCCTGGAGGGGGTCCCGGTGCGCCTTTCGGGCCAGGACTCGGGCCGCGGCACCTTCTCCCAGCGCCACGCCGTCTTCTACGACGTGCGGACGCAGAAGGAGCACACGCCCCTCAACGCGATCGCCCCCGCCGGCGTCCGCTTCGAGGTCTACGACTCGCTCCTCTCGGAGGCCGCGGTCATGGGCTTCGAGTACGGCTACTCGGTGGCCGAGCACCGGGCGCTCGTGATGTGGGAGGCGCAGTTCGGCGACTTCATGAACGGGGCCCAGGTCATCATCGACCAGTTCCTCTGCGGCTCGGAGACGAAGTGGGGCCAGCCGAGCGGGCTCGTGCTGCTCCTGCCCCACGGCCACGAGGGCCAGGGCCCCGAGCACTCGAGCGCCCGCATCGAGCGCTTCCTCGTCCTCTGCGCCGAGGACAACCTGCGCGTCGCCTACCCCACGACCCCGGCGTCCTACTTCCACCTCCTGCGCCTGCAGGGCCGGGAGCCCGTCGAGAAACCGCTCGTCGTCTTCACGCCGAAGAGCCTGCTGCGCAGCCCGCGCTGCGTGTCGTCGCTCGCCGAGCTCGCCGAGGGGCGGTTCGAGCCGGTCATCGACGACCGGACGGCTGACCCCGCCCGCGTCCGGCGCCTCGTGCTGTGCAGCGGCAAGGTCTACTTCGACCTGCTGAAGGCGCGGGAGGACGCGAAGCGGTGGGACGTCGCGCTCGTGCGCGTGGAGCGGCTCTACCCGTTCCCGGTGACCGCGCTCCGGGCGGCGCTCGGCCGCTACTCTCCGGAGGCCGTGATCGTCTGGTGCCAGGAGGAGCCGAGGAACATGGGCGCCTGGCCGTTCGTCCGCGAACGGTTCTTGGACGGCGACGCCGAGGCCCGGAGGAGGCCGCCACGCTACGCCGGCCGCGCCGCCTCCGCCGCGCCGGCCCCCGGCTCGCTGAAGGTGCACCTGGCGGAGCAGGAGGCTCTCCTCCGCGAGGCGCTCGGCGCCTAGTAGGCCCCCTCCGCACCCACCGCGGCGGTATACTGGACTCATCGGGGGCAGAAGGGCCGCCCCATCCCCTTCAGAGACGAGGAGCATGGCCACCACCGCCGCACCGCCACGCCGTCGCGAGGTACTCGAGAGCGCCGTCATCCGCTTCGCCGGGGACTCCGGCGACGGGATGCAGATCACCGGAAGCCAGTTCACGAACACGGTCGCCCTCTTCGGGAACGACATCGCCACCTTCCCCGACTACCCGGCCGAGATCCGCGCCCCCGCCGGCACCCTGCCCGGGGTGAGCGGCTACCAGGTCCACTTCGGCGCTCGGGACATCGCCACCCCAGGCGACGCGGTGGACGCGCTCGTGGCCATGAACCCGGCCGCGCTGAAGGTCAACCTGCCCGACCTGAAGCGGGGCGGCCTCCTCATCGTCAACGCCGACGACTTCAAGGAGACCGACCTCAAGAAGGCGGGCATGACGACGAGCCCCCTCGAGGACCGCTCGCTCGAGGGCTACCGGTTCTTCCCGGTCGAGCTCACGAAGCTCACCCGGGCCGCGTTGCGCGAGACGGGCCTCGACGCGAAGAGCATGGACCGGTGCAAGAACTTCTTCGCGCTCGGCATGTGCTACTGGCTGTACAACCGCTCGATGGACGCCACCTACCGGTGGCTCGACGAGAAGTTCAAGGCCAAGCCGGTCCTCGCCGAGGCGAACAAGCTCGCCCTCAAGGCGGGATACGCCTACTGCGACGCCACCGAGGCCTTCCTGACGACCTTCGAGGTGCCGCCGGCCCGGCTCGCCCCCGGCCTCTACCGAAACCTCTCCGGCAACAGCGCCCTCGCCCTCGGCTTCGTGGCCGCCTCGCAGAAGGCGGGGATCCGGCTCTTCCAGGGCAGCTACCCGATCACGCCCGCCTCCGACATCCTCCACGAGCTCTCGATGTACAAGGAGTTCGGGGTCGTGACCTTCCAGGCCGAGGACGAGATCGCGGCGATCACCGCCGCGATCGGCGCCGCCTACGCGGGCTCGCTCGCCATCACCACGACCTCCGGCCCCGGCATGTCGCTCAAGACGGAGGCGATCGGCCTCGCCGTCGCGGTCGAGCTGCCCCTCATCGTCGTGGACATCCAGCGCGGCGGGCCCTCGACGGGCCTCCCCACGAAGACCGAGCAGGCCGATCTCTTCCAGGCCCTCTTCGGGCGGAACTCGGAGGCCCCGGTCCCGGTGCTCGCCGCCTCGTCTCCCGGAGACTGCTTCTGGGTCGCGCTCGAAGCGAGCCGGATCGCGATCAAGTACATGGTGCCGGTCATCGTGCTCTCCGACGGGTACCTCGCGAACGGCGCCGAGCCGTGGCGCGTCCCTGGGATCGACGAGCTCCCGGAGATCCCCGTCCGGTTCCGCACCGACCCCGCCGGCTTCCGGCCCTACGATCGCGAGCCGCGCACGCTCGCCCGACCCTGGGTCGTTCCCGGAACGCCGGGTCTCGAGCACCGCGTGGGCGGGATCGAGAAGGAGGACGGCACCGGGAACATCAGCTACGACCCGCTCAACCACGAGGCGATGGTCCGGCTGCGCGCGGCCAAGGTGGAGGCGGTGGCGCAGGACGTGCCCGACGCCGTGCCCGCCGGCGATCCCGAGGGAGAGCTCCTGATCGTCGGCTGGGGCTCGACGTACGGCGCCATCACTGCCGCGCTCCGGGCGCAGCGGAAGAAGGGCCGGCGGATCGGGCACGTGCACCTCCGCCACCTCAACCCGCTGCCGAGGAACCTCGGCCAGGTCCTGGAGCGCTACAAGCGGGTGCTCGTGCCCGAGCTCAACATGGGACAGCTGCTGTGGGTCCTCCGCGCGAAGTACCTCGTCGACGCGGTCGGCTACGCCAAGGTCCAGGGCAAGCCGTTCAAGCAGTCCGAGCTCGAGTCGAAGATCGAGGAGGTCCTGGGCGCGCGGCCCTCGGAGGACGCGGCGTCCGCCTCTCGGAAGCGGAGGGAGTAGAGATGGCCGCGACCGTCCCGACGTACACGAAGAAGGACTTCCAGAGCGACCAGGAGGTGCGCTGGTGCCCGGGCTGCGGGGACTACGCGATCCTCGCCGCGGTCCAGTCGGTCTTCCCGGAGCTCGGCGTCCCTCGGGAGAAGTTCGTGGTCGTGTCGGGCATCGGCTGCTCGAGCCGCTTCCCGTACTACATGGGGACGTTCGGCTTCCACGGGATCCACGGCCGGGCGCCGGCGATCGCGACGGGGCTCAAGATCGCGCGGCCCGACCTCGAGGTCTGGGTCGCGACGGGAGACGGGGACTCCCTCTCGATCGGCGGCAACCACACGATCCACATGCTGCGCCGCAATGTCGGGATCAAGGTGCTCCTCTTCAACAACCGGATCTACGGCCTCACCAAGGGCCAGTACTCGCCCACGTCCGAGCTCGGGAAGAAGGCGAAATCGACGCCCTACGGCTCCCTCGATCGTCCCTTCAACCCGCTGTCGCTCGCCCTCGGGGCGGAGGCGACGTTCGTGGCCCGCTCGGTGGACGTCTTCCAGCCCCACCTGAAGGCGGTGCTCCGCAAGGCCGCCGCCCACGAGGGCTCTGCCTTCGTCGAGGTGCTGCAGAACTGCAACATCTTCAACGACGGGGCGTGGGAGAACCTGACCGACAAGGACGTGCGCGACGACCACACGATCGCGGTCGAGCACGGGAAGCCGCTCGTCTTCGGCAAGAACCGCGACCGGGGCCTCCGCACGAAGGGGCTCGCCCTCGAGGTGGTGAAGCTCGGCGGCGGCGTGAGCGAGGCGGACCTGATCGTGCACGACGAGCGCAATCCGAACCCCGCGTACGCGTTCCTCCTGTCGCGGATGGACTCGACACCGGGCTTTCCGACACCGATCGGCGTCCTGCGCGCGGTCGAGGCTCCGCGCTACGAGGTGCAGATCGACGAGCAGGTGCGCGCGGTGACCGATCGCAAGGGGAAGGGCGATCTCTCGCGCCTCCTGCGGGCGGGCGACACCTGGGAGGTGCGGTGACACCTGGCCTCGAGATCACTCGCGTGCCCGCCGGACCGGGGCACGCTCGGGTGCGTCAGTCCGGCATCGCCGGCACGGGGATGCGCAGCGGCCCTTCCTCCGTGTCCAGGAGGACGTCGGTCGACTCGACGGCGCGGACGACGCCGTCCGCGAGCCGGTCGCCGGCCCGGTAGGCGTTGAGCTGGCCCGTGGGCGCGTAGGCGAAGGCGACGAAGGCGTCCCCGGCGGACGCCACGCCGGCCAGCTGGAACTCGCCCACCGTCGCCTCCTCCGGCCGCAGGACGAGGCGAGGCTCCGATCCTCCGCGGGCCACCGGAGCGGGAGCGTCGCTCGGGCCCGAGCGACGCTCCACGACCCGCCGGTCCTCCTCGATGCGCTCCGTGAGGCCGGCCGCGTCGAGCACGGCCGACCGCACCGCCAGGAGCGGCGCGTTCTTCGTCCACACGCTGACCCGCCCGAGGAAGCCCGGCGGTCCGAGAGCGGCGAGGCTCGAGTCCACGTCGGCCATCCCGGCCAGGAGGTCTCGAACGTCGATGCGCTTGAGCGCGAAGCTCGACGGCGGTCCACCGGCCGCGCCTCCCGCTTCCGTCGCCGCGCCCCGTCCGGAGGCTCTTCCGCTCGAGACGACCCGCACCGGACCGGTGCCGGCGCTCTCGACGTCCGAGGCCTTCCGGATCGCGGCCAGCGTCTCGTCGAGCGTCGCCCGTGTCACCTCCAGGCTCACTCGCCCCGAGACGCCCTCCTGCACGACGAACCCGCCCGCGCCCAGGACGGCGAGCGCCTGGAAGACGTCGGCGAAGTCCACGTCGCGCAGCCGCAGGGTGAGCGGCCCACGGCCGGGGTCCTTCGCGGTGGGGGCCCGGCCCCGCACCACGAGGCCCCTCGAGCCGTCCCGGTCGACGCGGCAGGGAGTCGGGTCCTGCTCGAACGGGTCCTCCGTGGGAACCGGCAGCTCGGCGTCGGGACCGGCGACGGGGCTGCGGCCCCGCGCCTCGAACCGGTAGCAGGAGCCCTGCTTCGCCTGGAGGAACTCGGACACGCGGAGGAAGCCGCGCTCGAGGCGGCTCTCGAAGGCGCGCAGGGGGCCCTCGCCGACGGTCAGGCCGCGCAGCGTGAACTCCTCGGCCAGCGAGGCGTACCCGAGCACGACCGGCCGCTCGCGCGCCGCCGCCGCCACCTCGGAGAGGAAGAGGCGGGGGCTGCGGCGCGCGCGTCGGCGCGTCGCGACGGCGTCCGACTTCGCGAAGGCGAGGGACTGGTCGCGGAGGAACGCGTCCGCGGTCGGGCGGGGCACGCCGGTGGGGCGGCCTCGGGGCGACTCCGGGGGCGGCGGGAGCGGGGCCCGAGTCGGCCAGTAGGGGATGCGGAGCACTGCCGCGAGCTGCACCGCTCCCTCGGCGGTCGCGGTGAGGGCGAGGCTCTCGACGTCCACGAGGCGAGGCGACGCCGCCGCCCGCTCGAAGAAGCGGAAGATCTCCTCGTACCCGCCCGCGGCGGTGAGGTCGAGGACGATCTCTCCTCGCGACCCGGCCTCGACGGGGGGCCGGGGCTGGACCTCGACGCGGGCGAGGCGGGCGGCCTCGGCCAGGTCCCGCATCAGCATCACGTCGGCGGAGGCGTTCGGGCCGTCGGGGAGGATGCGCCTCAGGGCCTCGAGGCGGCGGTCGAGGAGGAGCCGCTCTTCGGAGAAGGGCCGGGGGGGCTGGACGGCGAGGAGGGCCGGGAGCGGCGCGGCGAGAATGGCGAGGAGCAAGCTAGCCGCGCCCCCGCCGCCAGCCGGTGACGTGCGGCGGCGGCGCGAGACCGGCGGCGAGGCGGGGATCGGCGAGCGGCTCGAGCGGCTGGAGGCGCAGGGGGAGCTCCCCCGCCCACACCGGGAGCGCGTAGTCGGCCTCGTCGTCTTTCGGCGGGCCCGTGCGGACCTTGGCCGACGCCTCGTCGAGCGCCAACGCCACCACCCGCGTGGCCCGCATCTCGACCTCCGTCGGCGCCCGCACGCCGGCCACGCGTCCCGGCGCGACGTGCTCCACGATCGCGTCGAGCGCGCGGCGCTTCTCCTCCGGCTCGGTGATCTCGATCGCCCGGCCGAGCACGACCACGCTCCTGTAGTTCATCGAGTGGTGGAAGGTGGAGCGGGCGAGGACCAGGCCGTCGAGGAGGGTGACGGTGACGCACGCCGGCGCCCCTGCCGCGAGGGCCTTCAGCATGCGGCTCGCGGCCGACCCGTGGATGACGAGGCGGTCGCCCCACCGCGCGTAGGTCGTGGGGACGACGAAGGGCTGCCCCTCGTCGACGAAGCCCACGTGGCAGACGAGGCCCTCGTCGAGGATCGACTCCATCGTCGCGCGATCGTAGCGGGCCCGGTCCGGCAGGCGCCGGACCGTCGTGCGGGAGGTGGGCCCGGCCCGTCTCTCGTCGCTCAACTCGGGCCCGGCCGCCGGGTCAGTACTCGTCGTCGTCGTCGACGATGTCGTCGCGACGCCGCCGGGGGCTGACCTTGCGGGCCGGCTTCGACTCCGGCTTCTGCCGGAAGCGCCGACCCCGTCCCTCTTCCCCCGAGCCCGGAGGGGGGAACTCCCCGGCGGGCGGACCCGAGCGGTAACCGCCGCCGTAGCCTCCCCCGGGTCGCGAGAAGCCGCCTCCTCCGCCGGGGCGGGAGAAGCCGCCGGGGCGGCCGAAGCCGGCGCCGCTTCCCCCGGGTGAGGGCCTCGAGAAGCCGGAAGCGCCGGCCGGTCGCGGGGGCCGGTTCTCGGCCTCGTTGACCCGGAGGGGCCGGCCCTTCAGGTCTCGTCCGTTCAGCTGCCCGATGCAGCGCTGAGCGGCCTCCTCGTTCTCGAACTCGACGAAAGCGAAGCCGCGCGGGCGTCCCGTCTCGCGGTCCGTCGGGACCTTCGCGTCCACGACCCGCCCGGCGGCACTGAAGGCCTCGATGAGCTCCTCGCGCGTCACGTCGAAGCTCAGGTTGCCCACGAAAACCTTGTTCGAAATGGCTCGTCTCCTTGATGCGACCTCTCCCGGGCCACGCGCGCGGCCCGTTGCGGGGCGCGTCGCTCGCGGGGACGGGATGTCGCAGGACTCTAGCAGAAAGCCGGGTCCTTTCCAACGACGCGGGCGGGGGCTTGCGCTCGCCGCGGTCCAGTGTATAAGGCCCCACAGACATGCACACTCCCGATGTCTCGGAGGTGCTCGGCGCCTCGGACCTCGAGGCCTTCGTCGGGCTCCCCTACGAGCTGCACCGTCGCGACCCCGGTTGGACGCCGATGCTGCGGCGAGACGTCCGGGTCCTCCTCGACCCCGCCCGCAACCCGTTCTTCGAGCACGCGGACCGCCGGCTCTTCCTGGCCCGCCTCGCCGGGCGCGTCGTCGGCCGCATCGCCGCGATCCACGACCGACTCCACGAGGAGACCCACGCCGACGGCGCGGGCTTCTTCGGCTTCTTCGAGAGCGTCGACGACGCGGCGGTGTCCTCCGCCCTCTTCGCCGCCGCCGCAGACTGGCTCCGCGGACGCGGCCGCGGGACGATGCGCGGCCCCGTCAATCCCTCGATCAACGACGAGGCCGGGCTCCTGGTGGACGGGTTCTCCTCCCCGGCCGTCCTCATGATGCCCCACAACCCGCGCTACTACCCGGCCCTCGTCGAGGCGGCGGGCTTCGTCAAGGCGAAGGACCTCCTCGCCTTCCAGAGCACCGGCACCACTCTTCCCGAGCGGCTCTCCGCCGCTGCCGAGGTCGTGCGCCGCCGGTACCACGTCTGCCTCCGGTCCCTCGACATGAAGCGCTTCCGCGAGGAAGTGGGCCTCATCAAGGACCTCTTCAACGCGGGCTGGGAGAGGAACTGGGGCTACGTCCCCCTCACCGACCGCGAGATCGAGCATCTGGCGGGCCAGCTGAAACCGCTGGTCGTGCCACAGCTCGTGGCGTTCGCCGAGGCGGAGGGCAAGACGATCGGCTTCGCCGCCGCGATCCCGGACTTCAACGTGGCCCTGCGGAGGAACCCCTCGGGGCGGCTGTTCCCCGGCGTCCTGAAGATCCTCTGGGCCTCGCGGCGCATCACGCGGCTGCGGGTGCTGCTGCTCGGCGTGCTGCCGGAGTGGCAGGGGAGGGGCGTGGACGCGCTTCTCTACCGTCACATCTGGGAAAACGGGCGGGCGAGGGGCTTCGACTGGGCTGAGGCCGGCTGGATCCTGGAGGACAACCACGCCATGGTCAACGGCCTCGCCCGCATGGGCTTCGAGGTCTACAAGACCTACCGCATCTACGAGAGGCCGATCTGAGGGCGGCCGTCACCGGGGCCACGGGCTTCGTCGGCTCGCACCTGGTCGAGGCGCTCCGCGCGCGGGGCGACGCCGTCACCGCTCTCGTGCGCCGTTCGCAGCGCAGCGGGCCGGCCGGCTGCCGGATCGTCGAGGGAAGCCTCGAGGACGAGGGCGCCCGCCGCGCCCTCGTCGAGGGCCAGGACGTCCTCTACCACCTGGCCGGCCTCGTCGCCGCGCGAAAGCCGGCCGACTTCCAGCGCGTGAACGCGGACGGCGCGGCCGCCCTCGCCGCCGCCGCGGCGAGGGCCGGCGTGGGGCGCTTCCTGCTCGTCTCGTCCCTGGCCGTGACCGGTCCCTCGCGTCCCGGCCACCCGGTCGACGAGGCCTCCGGGCCGGGGCCAGTCACGACCTACGGGCGGAGCAAGCGCGCGGGGGAGGAGGCGGTCCGGGCCTCCGGCGTGCCGTTCACGATCGTGCGCCCGCCCGCCGTCTACGGGCCGCGCGACCGCGCGTTCCTCGCCCTCTTCCGGTCGGCGGCGCGGGGCTTCGCGCCGCTCCTCGGCGACGGCACGCAGGAGCTGACCCTCGTCCACGCCGCCGATCTCGCCCGGGCCCTCGTCGCCGCCGCCACGAGCGCGGCGACCGCAGGGGGCGTCTACCACGCCGGGCACGCCGAGCCGGTGACGCAGAGGGCCCTCGCCGAGGAGGTGGGACGGGCGGTCGGCCGCGCTGTCCACGCCATCTCCCTCCCCGGTCCGCTCGTGCGGGCCGCGCTGGGAGCGGCCGGCGTCGCGGCGCGGGCCCTCGGGAGGTCCCCCCTCCTGGATGGCGACAAGGCCAACGAGCTGCTCGCTCTCGGGTGGAGCTGCTCGAGCGCGGCCCTCCGGCGCGACGCCTCGTGGTCGGCGGAGATCGCCTTGAGCGAGGGCCTGGCCGACACCGCCCGGGCCTACCGGCGGGCCGGATGGCTGTAGGCCCGCTCTCGCCCGTCGACCGGGCGACCCTGGCCTATGTCGCCGTGGCCACCGGCTTCGACCTCGCCCGCGGTCCGCGCGGCGGTCTCGCGGGCGCGCTCCCCCCCCTCGGTTTGCTGCTGGTCGGCCTCGTCGCGTCGGTGCTCGCCCCTCGGGCCCGCCGCGCGGGCGCGCTCGGCCGGTTCCTCGCCGAGTTCTATCCGCTCGTGCTCGTGGTGGCGCTCTACACCCACGTCGGCCTGGTGAACGCCGCGGGCGGCGTCTCCCACGACGCTCTCGTCCAGGGGTGGGAGCAGGCGCTCTTCGGCGGGCAGCCCTCCCTCGGCTGGATCCGTGCGTTCCCGTCGCCGGCCTGGAGCACGCTGATGCACGCCGCGTATCTCTCGTACTACCTCGTCCTGGCCGGGGCGCCTCTCGGCCTCTGGTTGGGCGGCCGCCGTGACGCCGCGCGAGGCACCCTCTTCCTGGTGACGTCGACCTTCTACGCGTGCTACACGATCTCCTTCCTCTTCCCGGTCGCCGGGCCGCGCTACCTCTTCCCTCCCGCCGCGAACGCCGCCACCTCCGTGCCGCTCGCCGCCTTCGTGCGCCGCCTCCTCGAGAGAGGCTCCGCGTGGGGCACGGCCTTCCCCTCGTCCCACGTCGCCGCCGCCCTCGTCGCCGCCGCGTGCGCCTGGCGCGGACATCGGCCCCTCGGCCGCGCGCTCCTTCCCCTGGCGATCCTGCTGTCCCTCTCCACGGTCTACGGCCAGTTCCACTACGCCGTCGACGCCCTCGCCGGGGCCGCCCTCGCGACCGCCGCGCTCATCGCCGACCGCCGGGCGGGTTATGATTCCCCGCCACAATGAACACCGACACGTCCTCACTGGAGCATCGATGACCCCACGCCTCGCCCTCGCCCTGGTCGCCTTCACCGCGCCTTCCGTCCTCGCCCAGGAGAAGCTCGACTGGGCGACCCTCGGCCGCATCCGCGACGAGGGCTTCCGCCGCTCGCAGGTCATGGAGACGGCGGCCCAGCTCACCGACGTCCACGGCCCGCGCCTCACCGGCTCGCCCCAGTACAAGGGCGCGGCCGACTGGGCGCGCCAGCAGCTCGAGACGTGGGGCCTCTCGAGCGCCCACCTCGAGAGCTGGCCGTTCGGACGGGGGTGGAGCTTCGAGCGCTGCTCCGCCCACGTCGTCTCGCCCACGACCTTCCCCCTCGTCGCTCTGCCGAAGGCGTGGACGGCGGGGACGAGCGGTCCCGTGCGGGGGAAGGTGATGCGGGTCAAGGCCGAGTCGGAGTCCGACGTCGAGGCGCTCAAGGGGAAGGTCGCGGGGATGGTCCTCTGGGTGGGCCAGCCTCGCGAGCTCAAGGGCCCCGAGGAGGGCGGAGTCTTCAAGCGCTACACCGAGAAGCAGCTCGACGAGATCGAGCAGTACCAGATCCCGGGGGCGCGGGGCGGGCGGGGGCCGATGGGCCCGGCGGACCGCGAGGCGTTCCTGAAGCGCCGCCGCCTGCAGCAGGCGCTCGAGAAGCTCTACGCGGCGGAGAAGCCGCTGGCCGTGTTCGAGCCCTCGGAGCGGGACGCGGACGTGCTGCGCCTCGGCGGGGGCGGCTCGCGCAAGGTCGGCGACCCCCAGGCGGTGACCCAGCTCGTGGTCGCGGCCGACGAGTGGAACCGCGTCGCCCGGCTCCTGGATCGGAAGCTGGACGTCGAGGTCGAGGTCGACGTCAAGGCCACCTTCCACGAGGAGGACACGAACGGCTACAACGTGGTGGCCGACGTTCCGGGCGCCGACCGGAAGGGCGAGCTGGTGATGGTCGGCGCCCACCTCGACTCCTGGCACCCCGGCACCGGCGCCACCGACAACGCGGCGGGGTCGGCGGTGATGCTGGAGGTCGTCCGCATCCTGAAGGCGATCGACGCGCGGCCGAGGCGAACGATCCGGATCGGCCTCTGGGGCGGCGAGGAGCAGGGCCTCCTGGGCTCGCGGGCCTACGTCGACGAGCACTTCGCCTCTCGGCCGGAGGCGAAGGAGCCGGGCCCGGACGAGCTGCCCGCCTACATGCGCAACGAGCCGCCGGCGCCGATGACGCTCAAGGCCGACCACGCGAAGGTCTCTGCCTACTTCAACCTCGACAACGGCACCGGGAAGATCCGCGGGATCTACCTGCAGGAGAACGAGGCGGTGAAGCCGATCTTCGAGGCCTGGATGCAGTCCGTGAGGGACCTCGGCGCGACCCGGATCACGATGCGGAACACCGGCGGCACCGACCACCAGTCCTTCGACAGCGTGGGGCTGCCCGCCTTCCAGTTCATCCAGGACCCGATCGAGTACATGGACGGCACGTTCTTCGGCACCCACCACTCGAACATGGACGTGTACGACCGTCTGCAGAGAGAGGACCTGATGCAGGCCGCCGTCGTGATCGCGTCGTTCGCCTACGACGCGGCGATGCGCGACGAGCTGCTGCCCCGAAAGCCCCTGCCGCCGGTCGCCGCGCCTCCCGCGCCTCCCACGCCGGCGCGCAAGTCGGGCGCGAAGGGCGGCGCGCCGCGGGCCCCGAAGATCGTCGAGGCGCCGCCGGGCACGCGCTGATCGCCGAGAAGCGGTGACCTCGAACCTGTTCGCGTACGGGACGCTGATGGCGGTGGAGGGCCTGCGCGAGGTCCTCGGCGCCCGCGCGGACGCCCTCGCCTTCCGTCCGGCCCGGCTGCCGGGCTGGCGACGCATCTGGAACGTCTTCGCGACCGAGTGGCAGGGCGGCGTCCTCAACATCGAGCCCTGGCCGGCCGGGGTGGTGGTCGGCATCCTCATCGAGGGCCTCGCGGACGAGGATGTCCAGGTCCTCGACGCGCAGGAGGCGACGCACCTCCCGCGCGAGACCGTGTACGTGGAGCCTTTCGGCGGCGACGTGGTGACGGCCCAGGTCTACAGGCGGAAGAAGGGCAACCACGCCGGCAAGCCCTCGGGGCGGTACAAGACGGTCGTGCTGGATCGGGCCTACCGTGCGGGCTGGGAGGTCTACGAGAGCGTCTGCCGGGGGACCGTGGACTCGGCCGGGAACCCCCTGACGTTCGGATGACCCGTCGGCATCGGATCGACCACGTCCGGCCGCAGATTGCGGACCCTCGTCCGGCTACGCCGCGCAATGAACGGGCCGCCCTTCGCCGAACGCTTCGCGGTATCCTGAAGCATGGAGCGCGTCCCCGCGATCAAGGTCCTCCTGCTGCCCAAGGACACGAACGCCCTGGGCACGATCTTCGGCGGGGTCATCCTCTCCCACATCGACCTCGCCTCCGCCGTCGAGGCCCGGAAGACCGCCGCCCGCCGCTGGGTGACGAAGGCCATGCACGAGGTCGAGTTCCACGAGCCCGTCTTCCTCGGCGACATCGTGAACTTCTTCACGGAGACGGTCCGGATCGGACGCACGTCGGTCACGGTCCGGGTGTCGGTGGAGGCCGAGCGCTGGGGGGGCGGCCACGGCGAGCGCGTGAAGGTGACCGAGGCCGAGGTCGTGCTGGTCGCCGTCGACGAGGCCGGCCGGCCCACGCCGATCGCGCCCGAGACGGCGACCGTCGCCTGAGGGCCGGGAAACGATGAGCGCGTCTGTCCCCCCTTCGCCCCGCCGGCTCAAGGTCGTCTGCCCCCACGACTGCCCCGACACCTGCGTCATGACGGTGGACGTCGAGGACGGCCGCGCGGTCGCGATCGGCGGGGACCCCGACCACCGCTTCACTCAGGGCTTCCTCTGCGCCAAGGTCAACCAGTACCTCGACCGCGTCTACAGCCCGGAGCGCGTGCTCCACCCGATGAGGCGCGTGGGCCGGAAGGGAGAAGGCCGCTTCGAGCGGATCACGTGGGACGAGGCCCTCGACACGGTGGCGGGCCGCCTGCGGGAGATCGCTTCGACGCACGGGCCCCAGGCCGTGATGCCCTACTCCTACGCCGGCAACATGGGGCTCCTCGGCTACGGCAGCATGGACCGGCGGTTCTTCAACGCCCTCGGCGCGAGCCTCCTCGACCGGACGATCTGCTCGACGGCGGGCGCCTACGGCTACAAGGCCACCGCCGGCAAGGCGATGGGCTTCGACCCCGAGGCGGTCGTGCACGCCCGCCTCATCGTCGCCTGGGGAGCGAACCTCGTCAGCTCGAACGTGCACCTCTGGCCGTTCGTCGAGGAGGCGCGCCGGCGCGGGGCGCGCCTCGTGTGCGTCGACCCCTTCCGCTCCCGCACCGCCGAGATGGCCGACCTCCACGTCGCGCTCCTCCCCGGCACCGATGCCGCGCTCGCCCTGGGGATGATGCACGTCGCCTTCCGCGACGGGCTGGAGGACCGGGACTTCCTCGAGCGCCACACGGTCGGCCACACGGAGCTGCGCGAGCGGGCGCGGGAGTGGCCGCCCTCGCGGGTGGCGGAGACGACGGGCCTGCGGCCGGCGGAGATCGAGGCCTTCGCGCGCGAGTACGCCACGACGCGGCCCTCGGCGATCCGCCTCAACTACGGCCTCAACCGGCACGCCGGGGGCGGCATGGCGGTACGGACGATCGCCTGCCTGCCCGCGGTGGTGGGGGCCTGGCGCGACGTCGGCGGCGGGGCGCTCCTCTCGACCTCGGGTACCTTCCCGGTGGACGACGACGCCCTCCAGCGGCCCGACCTCGTTCCCCCCGGCACGCGCACCCTGAACATGAGCCAGCTCGGCCGGATCCTGAACGACCCGTCGCTCGAGCCTCCGGTCCAGGCGCTCTTCGTCTACAACTCGAACCCGGCCGCGGTGGCCCCGGAGCAGGACGCGGTGCGGCGGGGCCTCGCGCGGGAGGACCTCTTCCTCGTCGTGCACGAGCAGTTCCAGACCGACACGGCCGACTTCGCCGACGTCCTGCTCCCGGCCACGACGACGCTCGAGCACTACGACATCCACAAGGCCTACGGGCACCTCTACGTCAGCCTCAGCCGCCCGGCCATCGCGCCTCTCGGCGAGGCGGTCTCGAACACCGATCTCTTCCGTCGCCTCGCCGCCCGGATGGGGCTCGACCACCCGTGCCTGCGCGAGTCGGACGAGCAGATGGCGCGGCAGGCGTTCAGGTGGGACCACCCGTTCATGGCCGGGATCACCTTCGAGCGGCTCGAGCGCGAGGGCTCGGTGCGCCTCGCGGTGCCCGATCCCTTCGTGCCGTTCGCCCAGGGGGCGTTCCCGACGCCGTCGGGGAAGTGCGAGCTGCGGTCCGAGAAGCTCCTCGCCGAGGGGCACGACCCGGTGGCGGGGTACGTGCCGCCGCGCGAGGGACCCACGAGCGCGCCCGCGCTCGCCGAGCGGTATCCGCTGGCCTTCATCTCGCCCCCCGCCCACCACTTCCTGAACTCGACCTTCTCCGCCCAGCCGGTCTTCGTGCGGCGCGAGGGCGAGGCGAGCGTCACCATCCATCCCGACGACGCCGGCCCGAGGGGGATCGCGGACGGCGCGATGGCGCGGGTCTTCAACGACCGCGGCTCGTTCCTCGCCCGAGCCCGAGTCTCCGACGCGGCGCGGCCGGGGGTCGTCGTCGGCCTGTCGATCTGGTGGGCCAAGCTCTGCCCCGGAGGCCGCAACGCCAACGCGGTCACCGGCCAGGAGCTGACCGACATGGGAGGAGGCGCGACCTTCTACGACGCGCTCGTCGACGTGGAAGGGGTCCGGTCTTGAGCCGGCTTGATCCGCCGCCGAGACGGTCGCGGCCTGATCCGAGGTAATGGTCGGCGCGTTCGTCGCCGCCACCGTCGTCACGCTCGTCCAGTTCCTGCGCCTCCGTGACCGGCGCCTCCTCCCGCTGGCCGCGATGTTCGCCTTCCAGGCGCAGGCCCTGGCCCGCGAGTGGTACGACGTCTGGCGCGACGCCTTTCAGGCCGGGGTGTGCGTGGCCGGCCTCGCCCTTCTGCTCTCCCTCTCGCTCTGGCCGTCACCGGTGCCGCCGGCTCGGCCGGCGCCGCCGGCCGCTGCCGACGTGCCCGAGCCGCCGCCCCCGGCCGACCCGGCGGAGTCGCCGCCCCCGGCCGGCCTGCCGGGGCCGTCACCCCCGTCCGCCTGAACCGGGTGCTCGGTCCGACTCGCCGGCCCGCTACGACCCGTCGCGCCGGGCCCGTTGGAGCTAGACTTGCGCCCATGGTGCGAACGAAGAAGCGCCGCGCGCCCGCCGGCCGTCTCCTCTATGCCGCCTCCGAGACCGACGCCGACATCCTCTACCCGACCGGCTTCTTCGCTCCGGACCCGTTCCTCTTCGTCCAGAAGGGAAGGACACGGATCCTCGTCATGAGCGACCTCGAGATGGACCGCGCGAGGAAGCAGGCCCGCGTGGACCGGGTACTCTCGTGGTCGAGGGTGGCGGCGCCCCTCGAGAAGGACGGCCGGAAGGCCCTGCCCCCCGACGTGATCGCCCTCTTCCTGAAGCAGCTCGGAATGCGGCGAGTGGAGGTCCCGCCGAGCTTCCCCCTCGGCCTCGCGAAGGACCTCGCCGCGCGCGGGATCCGCCTCCGCGTCGGCCCCGACCCTTTCTGGCCCGAGCGCGAGATCAAGCATCCCCACGAGGTGCGGGCGATCGAGGCGTCGCTGCGCGCCGCCGAAGCGGGCCTCCTGGCCGGCATCGAGGCCCTCAAGGCTTGCCGCATCCGGAACGGATGGCTCTTTCGCGACGGCCGGAAGTTCACCGCCGAAGACCTGCGCTCGACGATCAACACGCGGATGATGGCCGACGGCTTCCTGCCCTCCCACACGATCTGCGCCCCCGGCGACCAGGCGGTGGACCCGCACGAGGAGGGCCACGGCCCGATCCGCGCGAACGCTCCGGTCGTCCTCGACATCTTCCCGCGGTCCGAGAAGACGGGCTACTTCGGTGACCTGACGCGCACCGTCGTGCGCGGGCGGGCGAGCTACAGGCTCCACGAGGTCTACGCGATCGTCCACGAGGGCGTGCGCCTCGGCCACCGGATGGTCAAGGACGGCGTCGAGGGGATGGACGTCCACAAGGCGATCCAGGCCCTCTTCGAGCGCCAGGGCTACGAGACGGGCGTGAGGGACGGCCGGATGCAGGGCTTCTTCCACGGGACCGGCCACGGGCTGGGCCTGCAGATCCACGAGGCCCCGTCGATCGGCAAGCGGCCGTACAGGCTGCGGGCCGGCCACGTCGTGACCGTCGAGCCCGGCCTGTATTACCTCGGCCTCGGCGGGGTCCGGATCGAGGATGTCGCGCTCGTGACGAAGACCGGCTCGCGCTGCCTGACCGTCGTGCCCAAGCAGCTCGAGATCTGACGGGGGACGAGACTGGCCGACGGCAGCGACCCGCTCCTCGCCTCGCTCCGCTTCGCGGCGTTCGCCGCCTTGGCCGTCGTGGGCCCGGGCGTCGGCCTGCAGCGCCTCCTCCGCCTCCGCTGGGACCCGGCCCTCGTCGTCCCCCTCGGCCTGCTCTTCGCCGCCTTCGCCTACTGGCTGAACCTCGTCACCGGAGCGCCGTGGCTCTTCCCGCTCGCCGTCCTCGCCGCGGGCCTGCCCGTCCTGCGGCGCGGTCTCGCGAGGGACCGGGCCGAGGGCCCCTCTCTCCGCGGTGCTTTGCCCGCCGTGGGCGTGATCGTGGCCCTCCTGGCCGCGACGCAATACCGCGCCAACCGCCTCGGCCCGGACGGGAGCTTCCTCCTCGACGTCGGCGAGCACACCGACACCGCCGTGCACGTCGGCGTGTCGTGGGAGCTCGTGGCCGGCTACCCGCCCCAGGTCCCCGGCCTCGCCGGGGTCCCGATGCGGTACCACGTCGGGAGCCACCTCGTGCGGGCCGCCGCTGCGCGCTGGGCCGGTGTCCACCCCTACGACTCGATGAGCCGCTTCGACGTCACGCTTTGGGGCATCGCGCTCGTGCTCGCCCTGCGCGCCGCCGCGCAGGCCCTCGGCCTGGGGGCGACGGTCGTGCGTCTCGCCGGCTTCCTGCCCCTCGCCACCGACCTCTCCTTCCTGCCCGGGGCGCTCCTCGGCGCCGGGCACTGGGCGATGAAGCTGGGCGACAACCTCCTCGAGGGCGTCTTCTACGCGAACTCGATCTCGCCCGCCCTCGCGGTGGCGCTCGCCGCCCTCGTCGCGATCGCGCGGGCCTCCCGCGGCGAGGGCCGCCGCTGGCTGGTCCTCGCCTCCTTCCTCGGCGCCGGCGCCACGTTCCTGAAGGCGTTCACCGGCGCGCAGCTCCTCCTCGCCCTCGGCCTCGCGTGGCTCGTCCGGCGATCGTGGCCGCTCGCCGCGGTCGCCGTAGCGGTGGCCGCGGCGGTCGTACTCCTGGCCATGGGCTCGCTCGGCCCGGGGGCAGGGGAGACCGTCGAGGTCGCTTTCCGCCCCTTCGCGCCCACGAACCCGGCGCGCGTGGCGTTCGGCCTGCCCGCGGCGAGCGGTTTCGCCCTCGCGTGGTCGGGCGTCGCCTGGATCATCCTCTCTCTCGGCGTCCGGGCGGTCGGGATCCCGGGCGCCGTCCGGGGCCTCCGGGGAGGAGATCCGGCGACGGCAACGCTCGGCGCGCTCGCCCTCGTCGGCTGGCCGATCGCGCTCCTCGCCAGCGTCACCGCCGACCCCGGCTACGACGAGGGCTTCTACTTCCTGCAGGCGAGCGGCCTCGCGCTGTGGCTCTTCGCGGCCCGCGCCCTGGTCGACCTCGCCCGGAGGTCGCGGGCCGCCGTCGCCGTGCTCGTGCTCCTCGCCCTGCCTTCGACGGTCGAGCTCCTCGTCCGCCGAGCCCTCCAGGAGCCCGAACGCATCCCGGCTCCGATCGCCCGAGCCATGACGGCGCTGCGTGCGGCGAGCTGCCCCGGCGACGTGGTCCTGATGCGGCCGAGCGTCGCCTTCGTCCCCCCGGTCGTCGTCCTCGCCGGCCGTCGGGTGCCCCTCGCCACCTTCTTCCCGTACTGGCGCCAGTTCACGACGCCCGCGTTCATGGCCGATCGGGAGAGGGCGGTGGCTTCGTTCTTCCGGGCCGGAGACGCGGAGTCCGCGCTCCGGGCGGCGCGCCGCCTGGGGGCGCGCTTCGCGGTGTTCGAGAGGCCTCCGAAAGAGCGCTCGCCGTCGGAGACGGGTCCCCGGCCGGCGCGCGACGCGCTCCTCGAAGCCGGCGCGCTCGCGCCCGTCCACGTGGAGCCGGGCGCCGCCGTCTTCCGGCTCGTACCGCTCGCGCCGGAGGAGCGCTGCTCCTCGGCTCGCGGTCTATAATCCCCGCCCATGCCGGTCGCACCCGGGGCCCGCCTCGGGCCCTACGAGATCGTCGAGCAGCTGGGCCAGGGCGGGATGGGCGTCGTGTTCCGGGCGCGGGACACGAAGCTCGATCGCGAGGTGGCGGTCAAGGTGCTGCCGAAGAACCTCGCGGAGGACCCGGAGGCGCTCTCCCGGTTCGAGCGCGAGGCCAAGGCCGTGGCCACCCTCTCCCACCCGAACATCCTCGCCATCCACGACTTCGGGCGCGAGGAGGGCACCTTGTACGCGGCGATGGAGCTGCTCGAAGGCGAGACGCTCCGCCAGCGGCTCCACGACGGCGCCCTGCCGACGCGCAAGGCGCTCGAGATCGCCCTCGAGATCGCGCACGGGCTCGGCGCCGCCCACGACAAGGGCGTCGTCCACCGCGACCTCAAGCCCGAGAACGTGTTCCTGCTCGAGACGGGGCAGGTGAAGGTGCTCGACTTCGGCCTCGCCCGGATGGATCCGGTCCAGGGGCCGGGAGGAGACGTGGCCACGGTGTCCCTCTCGACGGAGCCCGGCCGGGTGATGGGCACGGTGGGCTACATGGCCCCCGAGCAGGTGAGGGGCAAGGCGGTCGACGCCCGGGCCGACATCTTCGCGTTCGGGGCCGTCCTCCACGAGATGCTGACGGGCAAGCGCGCCTTCCGCGGCGAGAGCCCGGTCGAGACGCTCAACGCGATCCTCAAGGAGGACCCGCCGAGCCTCTCCGAGTCCGCGAAGACCGTCTCGCCGGCCCTCGAGCGCATCGTCCGCCGCTGCCTCGAGAAGCGGCCCGAGGAGCGCTTCCGCACGGCCCACGACCTCGCGATCGCCCTCGACGCCATCTCGACGTCGTCGACGCGCAGCTTCGCCGGGGCCCTGCCGGGCGAGGAAGGTCGCCGCCACGGGCGCCTCTTCGAGCGCGGGGCGCTCCTTGTCGCCGGCGCCGCGATCGCCAGTGCAGCGATCCTCGGCTGGTCGAGGCTCTTCCCGCCGGAGACGGGCGGCGCCGCGGTCTTCCGCTGGATGAGCTTCTCCGGCCGCGACTCTTCGCCCGCGGTGTCGCCGGACGGGCGGACGATCGCGTTCACCTCCGACCGGGACGGCCAGCGCCGGATCTGGCTGAAGCAGGTCGCAGGCGACGCCGAGGCCCCGCTGACCACGGGTCCGGACGACCACCCCCGCTTCTCGCCCGACGGGATGGAGATCCTCTTCACCCGGCGCGACGACGCGGGCCCCTCGCTCTACCGTGCCGCCGTCCTCGGGGGCGAGGCGCGACGGCTCCTCGAGAGCGCGAACGAAGGCGACTGGGCGCCGGACGGGAAGCGCGTGGCCTTCGTGCGCCTGGCGACGGAAGGCGGGCAGACGGTCACGGTCGTGGGCACGGCCGCCGCGGACGGATCCGAGCCCCGCGAGGTGGCGAAGGTGCCCGGCGGAATGCGCGCGCCCCGGTGGTCGCCGGACGGGCGGCAGGTCGCGGTCGTGCCGGTGCCGGGAGCTCTCCTCGCCGGGGCGCAGCAGGCGGTCGTCCTCGTCGGCGCCGAGGACGGCAGGGTGCGCAGCGTGGCCGCGCCCGACCCGCGCCGCAACGTTTCCGCCGCCTGCTGGACCGCGCGCGGCGAGCTCGTCTACCTGCAGGCCGAGTCGGTGGTCAGCGCCGCGGGGAGCACGGCTCTTCTCGTCCGGCAGGACCCGGCCACGGGCCGAGTCGCCTCCGAGACGTGGAGCCCGGCGAGCGCGCTCGTCCTCGACACGCTCGGCGACGGGCGGGTCGTCTTCGACACGCGCTCGCCCCGCCAGAACCTGCGCGAGGTGCGGCTCGACGACGGCTCGGCCGACGGGCGCTGGCTCTCGCGCGGCGAGTCCACCGACCGGCAGCCGGTGTACTCGCCCGACGGCCAGTGGGTGGCCTTCTCGTCGAACCGCGGCGGGGGCATGAACCTGTGGCTCGTCTCCACCGCCACCGGCAACCTGCGCCGCCTCACCGACGCCAACGTCAACTGGGACCCGGCCTTCACCGGCGACGGCAAGAGGCTCGTCTGGAGCTCGAACCGCGGGGGGAACTTCGAGATCTGGATGGCCGACGCGGACGGGAGCCGGCCGCGCCAGGTGACGAGCGACGGCAGCAACGCGGAGAACCCCACCCCGACTCGCGACGGGCTGTGGGTCGTCTACAGCTCCGGCAACCCTCAGAAGGCGGGCCTCTGGAAGATCCACCCCGACGGCACGGGCGCCGTCCAGCTCGTGAAGGGCCGCGTCTCCCTCCCCGACGTCTCGCCCGACGGCCGTCTCGCCCTCTACCGCGTCTTCTCCGGCCGATACCCCGCGATCCTGCGTGTCGTCCGGGTCGAGGACGGGACCACCGAGCCTTTCGAGATCCCCGTGGACGCGAAGCGCCGGACGACGGTCACCCTCGGCCGCGCCCGCTGGATGCCCGGCGGGAAGGCCATCGCGTTCGTCGGCCAGGACGACGCCGGGGCCTCCGGCGTCTACGTGCAGGGGTTCGCGACCGGCCAGGACACGACGACCACGCGCCGGAAGCTCTCCGCCTTCGACCCCGACGTGGCCGCGGAGTCCTTCGGCCTCTCGCCCGACGGCAGCCGGCTCGTCGTCGCCGGCTGGGTGCAGCTCTTCAGCCTGATGGAGGCGGAGCGCCTGCCCGGCCTCCTCGCCCCCCCGCGCGCCGTCGCGGCCCGCTGACCGCACGCGACCGGGTGATGGCCGGCCCGCCACCAGAGAGAAGAACGTCACCAGGCGCGGCGCCGGTTTGCCGAAGGAAGCGCCGCGGTGACCGCGAAGCGATCCCCGGCGGCGACAACGCGGTCGTCCTCGCCCATCTCCACGTGAGTTGCGCCATCAGGCTCATTGACCCGAGGCAGGGGCAAGGCTGAATCGCTCTGGTGGCAACCCGCACCTTGACGCCGAGACCATGGCGCTCATCGGTGAGGCGGCTCAAGATCGCGCAGTCTGCGCCCTTCGGAGATGGACGCGGCCCGGCGCATTGGGACCACTCCAAGTGCGGTCACGCATCTCAATGGGCACACGTGCATTGAAGATCGCTCAGAGCCCGTTCGCCGCCAGGAAGCGGAGGACGGCTTCCCAGTAACCTGGGGCGTTCGCGGCGCCGCAGTGGGGGGCGCCGGGGGCGATCCAGAGCTGCTTCGGGCCGGGGTGGGCGTCGTAGACGCGGCGGACCACGGCCTCGGGCATCCGGGGGTCGGCGCCGTCCACGATCGCGAGCAGGGCCCCCCGGGCTTGCCGCGCGGCCTCGACCGCGCTCACCTCGTCCGCGTCGAAGCCGGCGCGCCATTCCGCGACCGCGATCCCGGCCGGAACGAGAGGGAACCACGACGGTAGTCCGTAGTAGAGACGCGCGTGGTGGGCTATCGTGCTGCGGTAGTCGTCGTAGGGGGCCTCGGCCACCACGGCCCGAACGTCGCTCTCCCCGGCGGCGGCGCGGAGGACGGCGACCGCACCCATCGACGCCCCCAACAGCACGACTCCCGAGTGGGCGAGGCCGCGCCCGCGCAGTGAGGCGATGGCGGCGCGCACGTCCTCCCGCTCGCGGCCGCCCATCGTCGTGTAGCGCCCTCCGCTCCCGCCGTGGCCGCGCAGGTCGAGGAGGAGCACTGTGTGTCCCCGCCCGTAGAGGCGATAGCCCGAGTCGGTGTAGCTCTCCAGGCTGTCGCCGAGGCCGTGGACGAGGACGGCCGCGGCCCGCGTGTCGTCGCCTCGGGCGAGCCAGGCCCGGAGGCGGAGCCCCTCGGAGGGAAGGCCGATCTCGGTCCACGGCGGATGGGGCGCGTGAGCGGGCTGCCGGATCGTCCCCAGGAGGACCTGCGAGACGGCGAGGGGAAGACCGACGAAGACGGTCCCCCCGTAGAGGGCGACCCGGGCCAGGATCCGGCCGCGGCGCGTGGCGAAAAGAGGGCGCACGGATCCATAATGACGCGGCTTCGGACGGAGTGACCATGGACTTCGTGCTCAGCCGCAAGGGGGGCGTGCCCGTTCACGACCAGCTGCTCGCCCAGCTGGAGCTCAAGATCCTCGGTGGCCTGATCGTCCCCGGGCAGCGCCTGCCGTCCGTCCGCGTCCTCGCCCGGCGGCTCGGCCTCCACGCGAACACGGTTTCGTCGGCGTACCGGGAGCTCGAGAAGGCCGGACACGTGGAGCTGCGCCGGGGGGCCGGCGTCTACGTCCGGGCCGGCGCCCCGGCGGGGCTCGACGAGGCGCGCGGGCTCGACGAGCTCGTCCGTCTGGCCCTGAGCGCCGCCTTCCGCAAGGGCTTCTCGGGGGGCGAGATCCGGACGGCCGTCGAGCGCTGGCTCCGGGCTGCGCCGCCGGAGCGCGTCGTCATCGTGGACCCCCAGCCGGAGACGATCGAGATCATCGCCCACGAGATCCGCACCGCCCTCGGCGTCCCCGCCTCGGGCTGCACCCTCGAGGCGCTGGCCCGCGAGCCCGGTCTGGCCTCGGGCGCCCTGCTCGTCGCCCTGCCCTACCACTTCGCGAAGGTCGCCCGCATGGCCCCGGGGGCGCCCCTCGAGCCGATCCACGTCGACGTCTCACCGCAGGAGCAGAAGACCGTTCTCGCGCTGCCCGCGGGCGCCACGGTCGTCATGGTCTCCACCTCGCCGAGCGTCCTCAAGTTCGCGGGGGCGCTCGTGGGCGGCCTGCGCGGCGACGAGCTCCTCGTCGAGACGCGGCTCCTCGCGCGGCGTGCGGAGTGGCGGCGGCTCCTCCCCGCCGCCGACCTCGTGCTCGCCGACGTCCTGTCCTCGCCCGCGCTCCGCGAGGCCGGCCCGCGCCGCCTCCGCGAGCTGCGCCTGCTCGCCGAGTCGGACCTCGCCCACATCCGCAAGGCTCTGGTGACGCTCATTCCTGCCGCCTAGGGGACCGGCGGTCATCGACGGAGGGAGCCCGCAGCGGCGAGGGAGGGTGATGGCGCTCTGGACCGACCCGCGCATCCCGCTGCTGGGACCGAACGTGCAGCGCGCCCACGGTCGTCTCGCGGCCGCGGTCGGGCGCTTCATGATGGGCGTCCGGGGCTGGCGCGTCGAGGGGGAGTTCCCGGACATCCCGCGGATGGTGCTCATCGTCGCCCCCCACACCTCGAACTGGGACTTCCTGACCGGCCTGTGGGTGAAGCTGGCCATGCGCATCGGAGGGAGCTTCGTGGGCAAGCACACGCTCTTCCGGTGGCCGCTCGGCATCTTCATGCGGTGGCTCGGCGGCGTGCCGGTGGACCGGTCGGCCGCGGCCGGCTTCGTGGAGGAGGCGGCCCGCGTGCTCCGGGACTCGGAGCGAATGACCCTGGTCATCGCGCCCGAGGGCACGCGGAAGCGCGCCGGCCGATGGAAGTCGGGCTTCTACCGCATCGCCGTGGTGGCCGGCGTCCCCATTCTCCTCGCCGGGTTCGACTACTCCCGGAAGGTCGTCCGCTTCGGGCCGCTCTTCCACCCCACCGGAGACTACGAGAAGGACTTGCCCGCGATCCAGGCGCACTACCGCGCCGGGATGGCCCTCAAGCCGGAGAACTACGGCTCGTAGCCGCCGGAGTCCTCGGTCGGAGCCCTCGCTCGCCGGGCCTCTTCAGTCGCCGTCACCGTCTCCGATGACGTCCTCGAGGTGGCGGAGAAGCCGGGCGCCCGCCTCCTTGCTGTAGGGCTTCGCGTAGAAGTCCTCGAGCTCGAGCGGGGGGTGGATCTTGAGCGAGCACCGCTTGAAGAGCTTGCCCGGCACCTGCTTGTGCAGGAGGAGGTCGCGGAACCCGTCGACGCGCACCGGCAGCGCCACCGCCCTCGTGTTGTGGAGGAGCCGCGACACCCCGGAGCGCAGGGGCGCGCCCTTCTTCGTGGTGCCGGCGGGGAAGTGGAGCAGCCAGCCGTCGTGGATCGCCTCCTCGACGCGCGCGACCCCGTCCATGTCCACCGGTCGGCGGACGTCCACCCCGCCCTCCCGGAAGCTGCGCCTGAACGTCACTCCTCCGGCGAGGGTCATGAGCTTGGTGAGGAGGTTCTGCTTCATCGTCTCCTCCGCGGCAGAGAAGCGGAGGACCGGGTCCTCGAGCGGGAGCTGGTGGCGGACGTAGACGAGGTCGAAGAAGGCGAGGGCCTCGAGGAAGTACGTCTGGTGGTTGGCCAGGAAGGCGACGTTCATCCGGGGCAGGTCCTTCAGGACCTCGTCGCCTTCGACCTGGACGTCGTTGAGGATGGCGAGATAGGGGACGGTGAAGCCGACCCCGAAGCCGGCGAGCAGGCCCCGCCGCAGCCACCGGTTCAGGAACGTCCGGGCCGCTTTCTCGGGGAGCACGCCCCCCAGGAGCTTCACTCCCGGGATCGCGCCGACGAGCCCGTTGGCCAGACCTCGTGCACCCATGCCGCGACCGCCTCGACGGCCGACCGATCTTATCCCGCTCCCGATCGCCGGTCACGCCCGAGGCTACTTCTCGAGCCTCTCGGCGGTCAGCTCGTACTTCCAGTACTGTGTCACCCGGGCCTGGGTCTCGTAGCGGATCGTCCACGAGGCGGGCAGGGTCAGGCCCTTCGCCGGCTTGAAGTCGGAGAAGGTCTCCTGGATCTGGAGGTAGACGTCGGACTCGCTCGACGACGACTCGATGGTCGTGCCCAGGGACTGAGCGTGGCTCGCCTTGTAGACCGAGGCGACGTGGCGGAAGGTGTCGGGATCGAAGTAGAGGACGATGTCGAGGTCGCCCTGGCCCTTCTTGGCCCGGTAGCTCAGGCGGTGCAGCTCTCGCCCCTCCAGCTTCTTGATCCCGTCGTAGCTCACCTTCGCCCCGCGCTCGCCGAGGGCGGCGAGCGCCCACGCCCCGTTCAGGACGCCGCCCAGGAGCCCCTCGCGAAGGATCACCTCGTTCATGCTCACGAAGTGCCCGAGCGCGGAGCGCTTCCCGGGCAGCACGTAGCCCACCTCGGGCTTGCCGCCCTCGAAGCCGAAGCTCTCCTCCGGGTAGCCCTGCGAGGGGAACTTCATGCGCAGGGCGAAGCGGGAGGCCTCCGAGTCGAAGCGGAAGCGCCCCATGAGCGCTCCCGCCACCCCGCCGCTCGCGGGGGCGGTCATCGCGCACGCGCCCTCGACGTCGCGGGCGGCCGCCCGAGCCTCCGCCGTCCCCACCGCCTCGAGGTGGTGGGCGACCACGTCCTCGGGCTTCATCTTGTCGCCCGCGCCCGCGGCGGCGGGAAGAGTCGCGACGACGACGGCGATCACCAGGTGTCGGCGCTTCATGGCGGCCTCCTGACTCGGCGACGCGCCATCATATACTCGCGCCCGCCGCGTTGCGGGACGTCGAGGCGAGCACGAGCCGGCGCCTCGAGAGAGGCCCCCGCTCAGTAGAGGACGCGCGTGCGGATGCTCGTCGGGAGGGCGGACATCTGCGTGCGGACCTCGTTCGACACCTCGCGGTTGAGGTCCATCACGAGGTAGCCGACGGCCGGGGTCGTGGCCAGGATCTGGCTCTCGATGTTGGCGTGCGCCTCCGACACGATGCGGTTGATGTCGCTCAGCACCCCGGGGACGTTGCGGTGCACGTTCAGCAGGCGGTGGCGGCCCCGGAGGGGCGGGGGCTCCACGTGCGGGAAGTTCACGGCACCGGTCGTGGCTCCCGTGTTCACGAACTTCACGAGCGCGGTCGCCACCTCGCGGCCGATGGCCGCCTGCGCCTCCTCGGTCGAGCCCCCGACGTGCGGGGTCAGGATCACGTTCGGGAGGCCGCGGAGCTCGGTCGCGAACTCGTCGGTGTTGCCGTCGGGCTCGGCGGGGAAGACGTCGGCCGCCGCGCCGGCCAGGTGGCCGGAGGCGAGGGCCTTCGCGAGCGCTCCGACGTCCACGACGCTGCCGCGGCTGAGGTTCAGGAGGTAGGCCCCGGGCTTCATCCGCGCGAGCTCGCGGGGGCCGAAGAGCCCCCGCGTGAGCGGCGTCTCGGGGACGTGGAGGGTGACGAAGTCGGCCTGGGCGAGGAGGGCGGCGAGCGACGCCGCCGGACGGTTGTTCCCGATCGGCAGCTTGGGGGCGACGTCGTGGAAGAGCACCTGCATGCCGAACGCCTCGGCGAGGACGCCGACCTGGGTGCCGATGTGGCCGTACCCGACGATGCCGAGCGTCTTGCCCCGGATCTCGTAACAGGAGGGCGCGCTCTTCCTCCACCGGCCGTCGTGCATGTCGCGCGAGCGGTCGGCCAGGCGGCGGGCGAGGGCGATCACCTCGGCGATCACGAGCTCGGCGACGCTGCGGGTGTTGCTGAACGGCGCGTTGAAGACCGGCACGCCGCGCCCGGCCGCGGCGTCGACGGCGACCTGATTCGTGCCGATGCAGAAGGTCCCGAGGGCCAGCAGCCGACGGGCTTCGCCGAGCGCCCGCTCGGTGACCCGGGTCTTGCTCCGGATGCCGAGGACGTGGACCTCGCGCATCCGCTCCACGAGCTCGTCCTCCCCGAGCGCGCCGGGGACCGTCTCGAGGCGGAAGCCTTCCTCGCGGACGATCTCGAGGGCGGTCGCGTGAACGTTCTCGAGGAGGAGGACCCGGATCTGGCCCTTGGGGAACGAGGTCGGGGCCGGCGCGGCCTCGGTCGCAGGCGAGGTCGGCATGGTGCCGCGCATTCTATCCGCTCGCTCCTCGGGGCCGCCGCCGCGGCTCGCCGAGGAGGTTCGCCCTCATCGAGCGCCGGTCGGGGCGGATCGAGAAGGGACCGTAGCAGAGCCGCCTCAGGATCGTGTCCGGCCGCTGGTACCAGCTCGCCCAGCCGAGCGGCGTGTCCCCGTTCATGTCGCGGGCGTCGATCGTCGCGCCGGCCTCGAGCAGATGGTCGATCGTGTCTTCGGTGCCGAAGGCCGCCGCCCGATGAAGGGGCGTCTCCCCCTTCGTCCGGCAGTCGCGCATGAAGGCCGCCGTCTCGACGCCCGGCTTCGTCGCGCGGTTGGGGTTCGCGCCGTGGGCCAGGAGGACCCGGAGGACGAGGTCGTGGGCGACGCGGTCGGTCGTGCAGAGAGCCGAGTGCAGTGGCGTCTCCCCGGTGTCCGGAGAAGCCGCGTCGGCGGATGCGCCGCTCTCGAGGAGGAACTCGCAGAGCCGCCAGTGGCCGTGGAAGGCGGCCGTGTTCAGCCCCAGGTCGTCGCCGAGCGAGCGCAGCTCTTCACCCCGCTCGAGGAGGACGCGCACGGCGCTCACGTCGCCGTAGTAGGCGCACCACTCGACGAGGCGCACACCCTTCTCGTCCTCGGCGTCCGCGGGATGGCCTTCGGCCAGGTGGTCGAGCACCAGGTCGGTGCGTCCGTCCCGGATCCGCGCCAGCCTCTCGCCCTCCATCATGAAGACCTCCTGACCCCTCCGGGAGTCTATCGCGGCCCCGGAGGCGGCAGGGCCGGTCAGAAGAGCGAGAGCTGCCGCTTCGAGCCGGACGCGTCGTCGAAGTCCTGGCCGAGGAGGGCCAGGACCGGCTCCGCGACCGGCCGCAGCTGCCGCTCGACGTAGTGCTCGTGGTCGATCGGGTGCCGCCTCTCGTCGGCTGGCTCGGGCCCGTCGGTGGTGATCACGTAGGCCACGCGGCCGCGCCTCTTCCCCGGCATCTTCCGGGCCGCCGCCACGTGGGGCGGGGTCGTCGCGGTGTAGGCCTCGGGCACCTTGCGGAGGGCCTTGCGGTAGACGAGCCGGTCGTCGAAGCGGCCCTGGCGCAGGCCCAAGACGACCTCCCGCAGGTAGTCGAGGACGGGCCGGTCGGTGAAGAGCCGGGCGTAGAGCTCGCGCTGGACGTGCCGGGCGAGGTCGGTCCAGTCGCCGCGCACGGCCTCCATGCCGGTGAAGGCGACCTCCTCGCCGCCGGGCCCGTCGACGAGGCCGGCGTACCGCTTGCGCGCGCCCGACGTGCCGTGGCGCACGGCGGGGAGGAAGAGCCGGAGATAGAGCCGGTCGAAGGCCAGCTCGAGACGGCTCGCCACGTGCCAGCGGTCCGCGACGTGCCGGGCGACTTCGCGGTTGACGCGCGCCACGAGCGCCTCGCCGACGGCGCGAGCGGCGACACGATCGCCCGCCCCGGTCTCCACGAAGAGGCTGTCGGTGTCGCCGTACAGGACCCGCCGCCCGTCCTCCTCGATCCGGGCCCGGCACCAGAGGAGGATCTCGCGGCCGAAGGACGTGATGGCGTTGGCGAGGCGCGGGTCGTAGAAGCGGCAGGCCGGCGTCCCGAGGACCCCGTAGAAGGAGTTCATCAGGATCTTGATCGCGTGACTCGTCACGCTGTCGCCCGCCCGGCGGGCCTGCTCGCGGCGGGGCGTGAGCTCGTCGAGGAGCTCGCTCAGGATGCCCTTCCGCCGCGCGAAGGCGGCGCCGCTCGGGGCCCGGATGGGATCGGCGTCCGTCTGGCCGGCCTCGGGTCGGACGAGGTTCAGGGGGTCGATCTCGAAGGTGCGGATGAGGGTCGGGTAGAGGCTCTTGAAGTCGAGCACGACCACGTTCGCGTGGAGCCCGGGAACGGGCTCGAGGACGTGTCCCCCGGCCTGCGGCTCGACGAGCTCGACCTCCCCCCGGACGCTCGGGGCCACGACCCCGCGCCGCCCGAGGGCGGAGAGGTAGAGGAAGTCGAAGGCGGCGATCGAGGACGCGACGCGGTCGAGGGGAAGGCCGGTCAGCCGGCTGCGCTCGACGGCGAGCTCGACGAGGCGGAGCCGCTCGAGCACGTCGAGGGCGAGGCGGGCGTCCGTCCGGTTGTACTCCACGAGGCGGGCGCGGTCCTCCTCGAAGAGGCGCAGGATCTCCTCGGCGCGTCCTCGCCCGGCGATGGTCTTGCCCTCGCCGAGGACCGAGCGGGCCACCGCGTCGAGGCCGTAGTCCTCCATGCGGACGAAGGCCCCTCGCAGCAGGTGGATCCCGTCGAGGACCACCCGGCCGGGGACGGTCGCCCGGCGCGTCCCCCGCAGCGCGCCCTCGGCCCGGAGGCGGAGGGCTCCGGGCCCTCGTCCCAGCTCGAGCGGCGCCCCGTGCCGGGCCGCGATCCGGTCGAGAACCGCCAGGTCGAAGTCGACGACGTTCCAGCCGGTGAGCACGTCGGGGTCGAGCTCGCGCACGCGCCGGCAGAAGCCGGTCAGCAGCTCCTTCTCCGTCGCGAACGGCCGCGCGCCGTCCGGGCAGCTCTTCCCGGGGGGCGTGAGGAGCAGCACCTCCGAGGCACCGCAGCCGTGGAGGGAGACGGCGAGGAGGCGGCGGGCCGCGGGGTCGGTCTCGATGTCGAAGGAAAGGACGGTGAGCCGTGGGGTCCAGTCGGCGGGCCCGATCTCGGGATCCTCGAAGACGAGGCCGAGGCCGGGCGCGTCCCGTCCTTCGCCACGGATCTCGAGGGCGCCCCGGATCCCCCGGTCGATCAGGGGCCGCAGCGCGAAGCGGACGTCGGCCTCGTGGGTCGGGATGCCGGCTCTCGCCAGGCGCTCGCGGAGCGGTGGAACGTCGGCCGGCTCCTGGACCTCGACGCGCACGACGGGCCGGCCGAGCGGCGTGACGTGGCTCGTCGGGGCCTGCCTCCGCGCTCCCGCGTCCCTCGCCCGCTCGGCGTCGTCCGCCTCGACGTAGAAGCGGGGGACCTGCCGCCGGTCGCGCACGAGGAAGGGGCGGCCGTCCTCGAGGCGTCCGAAGAGGTGGAGAACGGGAACGCCCGACTCCACGCGGTACGTGGGCTGCAGGATGAACCCGCGGGACGAAGGCATGTCGGCTCCGGTGGGGAGGCCTCGAGCGGCGATTCCAGTCTAGCGCCACCCACCCTGCTCGGATCAGGCGAGGTGCAGCTCCCTCGTGAGCGCGCTCCGGAGCGCCTGGCCTTCGGCCTCCAGCCGCGCTCGCACCGGGGCCACGTCCCGACGCTCCTTCGCCTCGCCGACCAGCTCCAGGTAGAACTTGATCTTCGGCTCGGTTCCGCTCGGGCGCACGGTGAGGCGCGCGCCGTCTTCGGACTGGAAGGCCAGCACGTCCGACCGAGGGAGGCCCGAGGACCGCCGCTCGCCGCCGATGCGCTCCTCGCCCTTCTCCGCGTCGAGGACGCGCACGACCGGGCTCCCGCCGATCCGTTGGGGCGGACTCGCCCGCAGACCAGCCATCGCGGCGTCGATGCGGACCCGGCCCTCCGCGCCGGGCAGGACGACCGACCACTGGACCTGGTGCGAGAGGCCGTGGGCCACGAGCAGGTCGTCGAGCCGGCCGAGGAGCGTCCGCCCGCTCCTCTTCAGGAAACGGGCCAGCTCGGCGAGACGGAGCGCGGCGCCGATGCCGTCCTTGTCGCGGACGAGGGGACCCACCGTGTAGCCGAGCGCCTCCTCGTAGCCGAAGACGAAGGCGAGCCCGTCCCGCTCCGCCCCGAGCGCCGCGTCGGCGATCCACTTGAAGCCGGTGAGCGTCTCCCGGCAGGCCACACCGCGGTCGCGAGCCATGCGCGAGAGGAGGCTCGAGGAGACGACGGTGGTGACGACGAGCTTCGGCCTGCCGCCCGTCGCGGCGTGCTCCATGGCGTCGTCCCCGAGGAGCGCGCCGAGCTCGTTGCCCGACAGCATGCGGTAGCCGCGGCCCGAGGGGTCGGGCACGGCGGCGGCCAGGCGGTCGGCGTCGGGGTCGTTGGCGAGGACGAGCTCGGCCTCTGTCTCCGTCGCCAGGCCGAGCACTCGGTCCATGGCCCCCGGCTCCTCGGGGTTGGGGAAGGAGACGGTGCGAAAGGCACCGTCCGGGTCGGCTTGAGCGGGTTCCGTCGCCACGCCGAGGAACCCGGCCCGAGCCAGGGCCCGGACGGCGAGCCTGTGCCCCACGCCGTGCATCGCGGTGTAGGCGACCCGCAGGGGCGTCGCGTCGGGCTCGTGGAGGGCGGCGCCGGCCAAGCCGTCGAGGTAGGCCTCCTCGACCGCCGCGTCGCGCACGTCCACCAGGCGGCGCAGTCCTCCGCGCGCGGCGTCGGCGGGCGTGGGCCGGGCGATCGCGCCCGCGCGCGGCGCGGCGGCGATGCGGGCGGCGATCGCGACGTCGATCGGGGGGACGATCTGCGCCCCGCTCGCCAGGTAGACCTTGTAGCCGTTGTCGGCGGGCGGGTTGTGCGACGCCGTCACCGTCAGGCCGGCCGCGGCGCGCAGGTGGGGGACGGAGAACGACAGGAGCGGCGTGGGGATCGGGTCGGGGAAGAGGTGCACGACGATGCCCAGGCCGCCCAGCACCGCCGCCGCGTCTTCGGCGAAACCCCGGCTCGAGTGGCGGCCGTCGAAGCCGACCACGACCCCGCGGGACCGCGGGTCCGGTCCGCCTCTCGCCGCCTCGTCGAGGAGATGCGAGCCGAGGCCCCAGGTGGCCTTCACGACCGCGAGCCGGTTCATCCGCGCGAGGCCGGCCTCGACCCGGCCGCGGAGGCCGGCCGTCCCGAACTGGAGCGGGCCCGACATGCGGTCGGCCAGGTCCCGCCTCGCGGCCTCGTCTCCTCCCTCGGCCCGGCGCAGGAGCGCCTCGAGCTCGCCGCGGGTCTCGGGGTCCGGATCTTCGGCCAGGAGGTCGCGGGCGGCGGCCAGGGGGTCGAGCATCGGGCCATTCTACGGCGGGGTTACGATCGGCCATGCTCGCCACGCTGGTCGTCCCCGCCGTTCTCGCCTCCACTCCCGCTCCGGTCGATCCCGCCCTCGCCGAGCGCTTCGTGCGGCTGGCCCTGGCCTGCGTCCACCAGGAGTACCCGAACAAGATCGCCCACGTGATGAACGGCGACGGCGACGCCCGCCCCCCCCGCGAGCTGACCCCGGCTTTCTGCGGCTGCTACGACTGGCACTCCTCCGTCCACGGCCACTGGCTGCTCGCGCGGATCGCACGGCTCGCGCCCGACGCGCCGGTCGCGGCCGAGGCCCGCCGGGCCCTGGCGCAGAGCCTCACGGCGGAGAACCTCGCCGCGGAGGTGAGCTACCTCGGCGGGAAGGGGCGGGTCAGCTTCGAGCGTCCGTACGGCCTGGCGTGGCTCCTTCAGCTCGGCGCCGAGCTGCGGGAGTGGAGCTCTCCCGAAGCGCGCGCGTGGGCGGGGGCCCTCGCGCCCTTGGAGACAGCCTCGGCCGCGCGCCTGCGCGATTGGCTGCCCAAGCTCACGCGACCGATCCGGATCGGAGAGCACTCGCAGACGGCCTTCTCGCTGGGGCTGACGCTCGACTGGGCCCGGGTCGCCGGGGAGCGGGCGACGGAGGCGCTCGTCGTCGGCCGCAGTCGCGACTTCTATCTCGCCGATCGGGACTGCCCGCTGTCCTACGAGCCGTCCGGCGAGGACTTCCTCTCGCCCTGCCTCGGCGAGGCCGACCTCATGCGCCGCGTCCTGGCTCCGGCCGACTTCGCACGCTGGCTCGACACCTTCCTGCCCGCCCTTCCGACGGACGGCTCGCCGGGATGGCTCGAGCCCGGCGTCGTGACCGACCCCGCCGACCCGAAGCTCGCCCACATCGACGGGCTGAACCTCAGCCGGGCGTGGATGCTCGAGGGCATCGCCGCGGGCCTGCCCGAAGGAGACCGGCGCATCGCCGGCCTTCGCGCCGCCGCCCTCGTCCACCGCGCCAAGGGCCTCGCCGCGGTCACCGGCGAGCACTACGAGGGGGGCCACTGGCTCGGGACGTTCGCCGTCTACCTCGTGACGGGCCGGGGGCTCGCGAAGGGGGCCGCCCCCGTGCCCGCGCCGTGACCGTCCCTTCCACGGCCGCGCGCCCCTCCGGCCGGACCCAGGTGCTAGCATCCGCGGTGCGGCACGATCCCGCCGCTCTCCGGAGGCCTTCATGAAAGCTGCCCTCCTCCTGCTCGGCGCGGCCTCGGCCTGCGTCGTCGGGCTCCCCGCCCCGGCCGCCGCCGAGGGCCCTTCCCATCCCACCCTCGCCATCGGCTCGAAGGCTCCCGACTTCGACCTCCCAGGGGTGGACGGCAAGCGCTACTCGCTCTCCAGCTTCGCGGGCGCGAAGGTGCTCGTGCTCGTCTTCACCGCGGACCACTGCCCGACCGCGCAAGCCTACGAGGGGCGGATCGAGAAGCTCGACGCGGACTTCGCGGGCCGCGGCGTGCGGGTCGTCCTCGTCTCCCCGAACGACCCCCTCGCCCTGCGCCTCGACGAGCAGGGCTACACCGACCTCGGAGACACCCTCGAGGACATGAAGATCCGGGCGAAGGACCGGGGCTGGACCTTCCCCTACCTCTACGACGGCGAGACGGAGGCGATGTCGCGGAAGTACGGCCCCGTCGCGACCCCGCACGTCTTCGTCTTCGACGCCGAGCGCACCCTGCGCTTCGTCGGCCGGGTGGACGACAACGAGAACCCCGCCAAGGCCACGACCCACGACGCGCGGGACGCGATCGAGGCGGTGCTCGCTGGCAAGCCGGTGCCGGTCGAGACGACCAAGGTCTTCGGCTGCTCGGTCAAGTGGTCGGAGAAGCGGGCCTCGGTCAAGGAAGGCTACGAGAAGTGGGCGCAGGAGCCGGTGGCGCTCGACCCGATCGACGAGGCCGGCGTCCGGGCGCAGGCGAGGAACGAGATGGGGAAGAAGCTGCGCCTCATCAACGTCTGGGCCACCTGGTGCGGGCCGTGCGTCATCGAGTTCCCCGACCTCGTCTCCCTCCACCGGATCTACAGGGGCCGCGACTTCGAGGTGGTGACCGTGAACGCCGACGACCCCGACAAGCGCGACAAGGCGCTCGAGTTCCTGAAGACGCAGCAGGCCTCCACCCGCAACTACACCTTCGCCAAGGCCGACCCCTACGCCCTCGTCGAGGCGGTCGACCCGAGGTGGCAGGGCGACCTGCCGCACACCATCCTCGTCGCCCCGGGCGGGGAGGTCCTCTACCGCTCCGAAGCGGCCTTCGACACCCTGAAGCTCCGCAAGGCGATCGTGGGGTGGCTCGGCCGCTACTACCACTCGACGCCGGGAGGGAAGTGAGAGTGCCGAGGAGGTCCCGCTAGCGCCCGGTCGTGAGGGCGTCCCCGGGAGCGATTCCCCTCTCGGCCTTGCCGTAGTCGAGCTCGCTCCCGCGCAGGCTGTGGGGGACGACGTACACGGCGAGCATGACGAGCGCCGCGAGGACGGCCGTCCCCCGCGCGACGCGGTCGGCCGGGTCCGGCCGCCGCCCGAGGACGACCGCGGCCGCCACCCAGGCCAGCCACATGGCGAGCGTCTTGTCGTCGGTCAGGTCCCCGCCGAACGGCCACCCCGTCCAGAGCGCGCCGAAGGCGAGCTTCTGGACGATCGGCCCCAGGACCAGCCCCCCGATACCGATTCCGACCACGGCGACCCACGCGTAGCGCCGGGCCTCGGGCCGGCCGAAGGCGGCGGCGAGGGCGGCCCGGACGCCGATCATCATCGACAGGAACATGGTCACCACGTGCGGGACGAGCACGAGCGCCGGCACGTCGCCCTTGAAGCGCATGACGACGGGCGCCCCCTCGGGGACCCGGACCGGGCCCGCGGGCGTCGCGAGCGTCACGTCGTACTCCAGCTTCCCCGCCGGCGGCTGGGTCGGGAGGAGGCCCACGAGCGTCTCGCCCTCGCGGCTCATCGCGACCTCCCGGAAGAGATCGGCGGTCGGGTAGCGGCGGTAGCGCACGACGCCCGTCACCCCTGGCGGCGCCTGCACCACCACCATGAGCGGCTCGCCCGACGTTGCGCTGCGCAGGAGCCGCCACCTCACCGGCCGTCCGGCGACGACGGTCGTGCCGAGGCGCGGGTGCGTGGGGCCGGTCAGGCGCTGCCAGACCGCGGCGCCCACCATGAGGAGGAGCGCGGCGATCCAGAGCAGGACGGCCGATCGATGGCTTCGCGGATCAGGCACCGCCGGAAGGTCGCACGCGGTCGACGAACAGCGGGCCTCAGCCCGGCTGGCCGGACGTCCGCCGGAGAAGCGGTCTCACCGCGGCCATCAGGACGAGGACGAGACCGAAGGTGCACACCATGGCCGCCCCGGTGGGAAGGTCGAGCTTCACCGAGAGGTAGATGCCGAGGAAGGAGACGACGAAGCCCATCGTCCAGCCGATGGCGAGGCGGGGGCCGACCCGATCTGCGTAGAGCATCGCCGCCACGGAGGGGACGATCAGGTAGCAGAACACGAGGAGCACTCCCGCGATGAGAACCGACGAGGTCACCACGAAGCCGAAGGACGCGTAGAAGAGGAAGTCCCAGAACCTCACGTTGAGCCCGTCGCGCTCGGCCCTCTCGCGGTCCATGGAGATGGCCAGGAACTGGCGGCGGAACAGGTAGTGGAAGGCGCCGATCACGGCGTACAGGGCCGCGGTCTTGCCCACCTCCCACCACGAGACGGCCAGGATGTTGCCGACCAGCATCTCCTTGAGGTGCTCGCTCTCCGACGTGGCGTGGCTCATGGCGAGGATGGTGGCCGCCGAGGCCACGGCGTAGGCGATGCCGATGATCGCCTCCTGGGGGATGCGGGCGCGGCGGATCCTGATCGTCGAGAAGATCGCGGCGCCGATGAAGGTGAAGACGAGACCCATCGGGTAGACCCACGGCCCGTGGGGATCCTGCCCGGTGAAGGGAAGCAGGATCGCGATGGTGGAGCCGAGGGCGGCGATCTGGGCGAGCGAGAGGTCGACGAAGATGACGCCGCGCTCGACGACGTGGACGCCGAGGTAGGCGTGGATGCCGGTGAGGATCAGGCTGGCCACGAGCGGGGCGGCCAGGAACCGGAGGTAGTCGACGAAGTCCATGCTATCTGGCTCCCGTTTCCTTGGCCGCGGCCACCAGCAGGCCGAGATCGTGGTCGAACAACGTGATGTAGTCGGTGACGTCCTTCTCGCCCCCGACCGAGGGCGGCATCACCAGCACCTTGGCTCCGGTCTCCCGGCCGATCGAGTTCGGTGTCTTGAGGTCGAAGTACGGCTCGACGAGGAGGATCTTCACGTTCTGCCGCTTCATCTCGGCGATGAGGTCGAGGGTGTGGCTCGGGGAGGGCGGGATGCCGGGGCGGGGCTCGACGTAGCCGACGACGTCGAGTCCGAAGCGGTCGGCGAGGTTGGGCCAGGAACGGTGGTAGGTCACGATCTTCAGGCCCTTGTAGGGGGCCATCATGGCATCCCAGCGCTTCTCGGCCTCGGCGATCCGCTTGTCGAAGTCGGCGCAACGGGAGGCGAAGTACGAGGCGTCGCCGGGGGCCATCCGGGAGAGCTTCTCCAGGATGGCCCTTGCGACGCGGCGGCCGTTGTCCGGGTCGAGCCAGTAGTGCGGGTTCCCGAGCGGGTGCACGTCGCCCATGGCACGGGTGATCTGGCCGGTCGGGATCTCGAGGATCTTCACGGTCAGGGAGGCGTCGAGGTAGCCGTCGGCACCGGGCTGGATCTTCGCGTTGCGGCTCTGCTGGATGAGCGGGGGAAGCCAGCCGATCTCGAGCTCGCGGCCGACCACGACGAGGAGGTCGGCCTTCGAGAGCTTGAGGATGAAGCTGGGCTTCGCCTCGACGAAGTGCGGGTCCTGGTAGCCGCGGGCGATCGACTCCACCTTGACCCGATCGCCGCCCACCTGGCGGGTGAGGTCGGCGAGGTCCTCGGTGGCGGCCATGACGTTGACGGCGGCCCGGGCCGGCGGGGAGGCGGCGACGACGGCGAGCGCGGTGATCGTCAGGAGTCTCATGGGCGGCCTCGATCAGAAGGGATGGGCGCCGTGGGCGCCGATCGCGTAGATGAACTGGAAGAGGAACTCGTCCGCCTTGTTCCCTTCCCCGAAGTAGGTGTGGCGGTACTGGCCGCGGATCTGGCTGAACTCGCTCGGCCAGTAGGTGAGGATGAACGAGCCGCCGGTGTCGCGGAGGCCCGGCGTGAAGGCTCGCTGCGAGTTGTCGTATCGCACGCCGGCGAACCAGCGCCGGCCGAACTGGTACTCCAGGTAGCCGTAGCCCCCGACGGCGTCCTGCGGTCCGGCCAGGTTCTCGGCCCGGCTCCACGTCACCTCGCCGCGGGCGATCAGGTGGGTGTAGATGGAGCGTCGCAGCGGCCGCCACCGTAGCGTCGCGTCGACGCCGAGGAGGCGTGTCGTGGTGTCGGCGGTGACGCCGTTGTGGCCGTAGGCGATCGAGCCACCGAGGTCGAGGTTGGTCGACTCGGAGAGGTCCTGGTAGCCGCGCAGGTGGCCCACGTAGGCGAGGTCGCCTCGCGTCGGCGCCTTGAAGACCTCCGACTCGCCGCGGTAGACCTGCCCGGTCGCCTCGAGGAAGATCCAGGGGTTCGGGACGAGGCGGGCGACCGAGATGCCGGCGTCGGAGAGGGCGTCCTCGCCGCCGAGGAGGTTCTTCGACACCAGGGGACGGTCGATGAACGGAAGCACGTGGTTGTGCTGGCTGTCGACCTTGCCGAAGGCGTCCCTCATCTTGCCGACCTTCAGCAGGAACCCCCCGGGCAGGGTGGGGAAGGTGATGAAGCCTTCCTCGACGCCCACCTCGTCGGGCCCGACGGTGAAGAAGAAGTCGGCCCGGGCGTAGGGGTCGACGACGGCCTGGAAGGAGATCTCCGACTCGTGCATCTCGAGCGACGGCTCTCCGCCTCCGGGCGACTTCCCGGCGGCGCCGATGAAGTCGCCGATCACCGCGATGTCGGGGTTGAAGACCTTGGATGCCGAGGCTCCGCCCCCGTAGACGGGGAGTGCGCTCGGGCCGCCCTCGGTGGCAGCGCCGGGCGGAACGGCCGCCGTCGTCGTCGGCGGCGCCTCGACCGGGGGCGCGGGCGAAGGCGCTGCGGCCGAGGCGGCCTGGGCGCCTGCCAGCGGCTGGCCCGCGGCCTCGGCGGTCGGCGTCGGAGCGGCCGCGCTGGGCGCGCCACCGCTCTCGAGGGCCGTGATGCGGGACTCGATGGCGGCGAGGCGTTGGCTGTACTCCTGGCGCAGCGCCTCGAGATCGTGTCTGAGCCGGGCCAGGTCCTCGCTGGCGGGCGTGGCCGTGGCCGGCGGGCTCTGGGCGGCGGAACTGGAGGGAGGCGGCGCGATCGCCAGAGCACTACCGGCCAGGACGAAAGATGTCACGGCACGGGACCACAGACGCATGTCTTCCTCGAGCACGGAACCGGAGCCACTCGTGCCCGATCCTGGCGGCGCGCGTTCGTCACGCGCGGCCCTGGACCCGGCGGGGAACCTACGAGAGTCGGCACAGGCGGCGGGCGGCCCCCGCCACGAGGCGGCGCGCTGGGGCAGAGAGAAGGGCTCGGTCACCACGTCCGGAGTCCCGAGCTGGAGAAGGCAGGCGTTGCAGTGCGTCTCGAGGAGACAGACCACTCTATCCAAGGGTCCCCAGCCGGTCAATCGACCTCTCCGCTTCGAGAGAAGACGCGGATCCGGCCCGGGCCGGGGGTGGTGAAGCGCCCCACGCGCCGGCATTCCTCCACCCCGCGCGCCCGGAGCGCGTGGAGGAGGGCTTCTGTCCGCTCCCGAGGCACGGCGATCAGGAGGCCGCCGGACGTCTGGGCGTCGGCGAGGAGGACGCGGTCGACGCGGGAGAGGTCGGGCGCCCACTCCACGAAGGGAGAGACGTGCTCGAGGTTGTCGAGCGTGCCCCCCGGCACGGCGTCGGCCGCGACCAGCTCCCTTGCCGGCTCCAGCACCGGCACCGCGCCCGCCTCCAGCTCGGCGTCGAGGGAGGAGGCCACGGCCATCTCCCGCAGGTGCCCGAGGAGGCCGAAGCCGGTCACGTCGGTGCAGGCGTCGGCTCCGACCTCCAGCATCGCCTCGGCGGCGGCGCGGTTCAACCGCCGCATCGTGGCGACCGCGCGGCGCGCGACCGTCTCGTCGGCCAGGCCGCGCTTCACCGCCGTGGCGAGGATGCCCGTCCCGATCGGCTTGGTGAGGACCAGCGAGTCGCCCGCCCGCGCGCCTGCGTTCTTCACCACGCGGTCCGGCCGCACCACTCCCGTCACGGCGAGGCCGAACTTCGGCTCCGTGTCGTCCACGGTGTGCCCGCCGACGATGCAGACGCCCGCCTCCCGCGCCACCTCCGCCGCTCCCTCGAGGATGCGCTCGAGGACGCTCAGGGGCAGGCGGCGGGACGGGAACCCGACGACGCTCAGCGCGAAGAGGGGCTTCGCCCCCATCGCATAGACGTCGCTCAGGGAGTTCGCCGCGCTGACCGCGCCGAAGTCGAACGGGTCGTCGGCGATCGGGGTGAAGAAGTCGACGGTCGAGACGAGGGCGAGATCGGGACCGAGCCGGTAGACGGCGGCGTCGTCCGCGGTCGAGGCGTCGACCAGGACGGCCGGGTCGGTGACCTTCGGCAGCTTCTTCAGCACCTGCTCGAGGTCCTGGGGACGCAGCTTGCAGGCGCAGCCCAGGCCGTGGGTGAAGCGGGTGAGCCGGATCGTCTCGTCCCGCCCCTCCACCGCGACCGACGGCCGGGTCTCCGGTCGGAGACGGCGAACGGCCTCGGCCACGATCCCGACCGCCTCGTCGATCTCCCGCTCCGTCGTGCCCCGCCCCACCGAGAAGCGCAGCGTGCCCATGGCGTAGCGCATGGGCACCCGCATCGCTTCGAGGACGGTCGAGAGGTCGACCCCCTGCGCGTGGCACGCCGCGCCCGCCGAAGCGGCGAGCCTCTCCCCGATCTCGGCGAGGAGCGTGCTCGCCTCGACCCCTCCGATGCCGACGCTGAGTGTGTTGGGCAGGGCCGCCTCGACGCTGCCGTTGCGGCGCAGGTCGCCGATCTCCCGCGAGAGCCCCTCCCAGAGTCGGTCGCGCAGGGTCGCGAAGTGGCGGCCGTTCGCCTCGAGGTTCCTCCGCGCGATCGCGCAGGCCTCGCCCAGCCCCACGATCTCGAGCACGTTCTCCGTCCCCGCCCGGCGTCCCGCCTCGTGGCCGGCGCCCAGGATGAGCCGCGGCGCTTCCACGCCCGAGCGGACGTAGAGCGCGCCGACGCCCTTCGGCGCATAGAGCTTGTGGCCGGCGAGGCTCAGGAAGTCGACCCCCAGCTCGCCGACGTCCACCGGGATCTTGCCCGGCGACTGGGCGGCGTCGGTGTGGACGAGGATGCCCCGCTCGCGGGCGAGGCGGGAGATCTCCGCGATCGGCTGGATCGTCCCCACCTCGTTGTTCGCGTGCATGATCGTGACGAGGATCGTCTCCGGCGTGAGGGCTCTCGCCACGTCGGCGGGGTCCACGCGGCCCTCCTCGTCGACGGGGACGCGGGTGATCCTGTAGCCCTCGGCGCCGAGGGCGGCGCACGGCTCGAGGACCGCCGGGTGCTCGACGGCCGAGGTGACGACGTGGCGTCCCCGGGCGCGCAGTCGGCGGACCACGCCGAGGATCACCGTGTTGCTGGCCTCCGAGCCCCCGCTCGTGAACACGATCTCCTCGGGCCGGGCGCCGAGGAGGCCCGCCACCTGGAGGCGGGCCTTCTCTACGGCGAGCCGAGCCGCCGCCCCGTACGGGTGGCTGCTCGAGGGGTTGCCGAAGTGCTCGTAGAGGAAGGGGAGCATCGCCTCGGCCACGGCGGGGTCGACGGGCGTCGTGGCGTTGTAGTCGAGGTAGATCGGGCGATCGGTCACGCCGCCGCGCCCGCGAGGTCGAGCCGCAGCCCCTCCCGCGCCACGAGGTTCCCGTCCGACTCCGAGGCGAGCTCGCGCTCGATCGCCGACATCGCCTCGTCGTCGTGGTCCGGGTCGTGGTGGAAGACGGCCAGTCGCTTCGCTCCCGCCCGGCGCAGGAGGCGCAGGCCCTCCTGCCAGGTAGAGTGGCCCCAGCCCACGCGCGCCGGGAAGCCGGCGTCGGTGTAGGTCGAGTCGTAGACGACGAGGTCGGCCCCCGCGATCAGCTCCAGCACCCGCTCGTCGGGCCGTCCGGGCACGTGCTCGGTGTCGGTCACGTAGCAGATCGAGCGACCGCGGTGCTCGATGCGGTAGGCCGTCGCCCCGTTCGGGTGGTTGAGCGGAGCGGTGCGCGCGCGCAGGCCGGGGCCGAGGTCGAGCGTCTCGCCGGCGGGGAAGTCGGTGAACTTGAGGCGGGCCCGCATGACGTCGAGGGGCACCGGGAACATCGGCTCGTGCATGTGGCCTGCGATCGCCTCGCGGATGCCGCCCTCCCCGGCGAGGTGACCGGCGAACACCCGGAACGTGCAGCCGGGCTCGAAGGCGGGAGCGAAGAACGGGAAGCCGTTGACGTGGTCCCAGTGGGTGTGGCTGAAGAGGATGTCGGCCTCCGTAGCACCCTCCCGCTTGAGGATCTGGCCGAGGGGACGGATGCCGGTCCCGGCGTCGAGGATGAGGATCCTCTCGCCCGCCCGCACCTCGAGGCAGCTCGTGTTGCCTCCGAAGACCATGTGGGAGGGCGACGGGCAGGCGATGCTCCCGCGCACTCCCCAGAAGCGGACCGTCAGGGCCGGCCCTTCCACCATGCGCCGATGATACCCCCACGACCAGGCGCGATAATCCGGAGCCGAGCGAGGACCGCCCTGGCCAGGACCCACGAGCCGACGGAGTCGGTCGCCGCCCTCCGGGACGCAGTGGCCGTCTTTCTCCTGGCCGCCGCCGCGGCGGTCTACGGCGGCGTCAATCACTACCGCCTCGCCCACTTCTATCCGCTCGAGTGGGACCTCGCCATCTTCGAGCAGGGACTCTCCCGGCTGACGCGCCTCGAGGCGCCGATCGTCACCGTGCGCGGGATGAGCCTGTTCGGGGACCACGCGAGCTTCGTCCACGTGATCCTCGCCCCGCTCGACGCGCTCCTCGGTCCGGCGCTCGGCCCGCACCTGCTCCTCCTCGTCCAGACCGCCGCCCTCGCCCTGTCGGGCGCGCTCCTCTTCGGCGTCGCTCGTTCCCGTCTTCCCGCCCCTACGGCCCGTCTCGTCCTCGCCGCGTACCTCCTCTACCCGCCCCTCCAGCACACGTGGCTCGAGTATTACGAGCCCGTGAACCTGGCCGTGCCCTGCCTGATCGGGGCCTGGGTGGCGATCCGGGAAGAGCAGGACCGCGCGGCCCTCCTCTGGTCGGGCCTCGCCCTCCTCACGATGGAGAACGTGGCCCTCACCGTCGCCGCTCTCGGAGGCCTGGCACTCGTGCGGGGCCGGCGGCGGCTGGGCGGCGTCCTCGCCGGGGGAGCCCTCGGGTACGTCCTGCTGCTGATGGCCTTCGTCTTCCCGCGCCTCCACCCGGGCGGATACGTCTACGGGGAGCGGCTCTACGGGGACTTCGCCACCGACCTGCCCGGCGCCCTCGCCTATCTCGCGCGCCCCGACCGGCTGCTCGGGCGGCTCGCGGCGGAGGGGAACGCGACCTACCTCGCCGGCCTCCTCCTGCCCGCGGGCTTCCTTCCCCTGCTCGCCCCGGGCGCGCTCGTCCTCGCCGTTCAGCTTCCGCTGAACATGATCTCGTCCTGGCCCTACGCCCGGGAGATCCGCTACCACTACGTCGCGCCGATCGTTCCGTTCGTCTTCCTGGCCGTGATCGAGGCTCTGGCCGCCCGCCCGGCGGGCGGCCGCGGTCGCCGGCTCGGCGTCACCCTGCTCGTCACGGGCACTCTCGCCGGCCAGTGTCTCTTCGCCTCGCCCTGGCTCACCTCGACGCGCTACTGGCGCGGGCTCGCTCGGGACGCCTCGGAGAGGCAGGAGACGGCGACCCTCCTCGCCCTGGTGCCGAAGGAGGCCTCGGTCTCGGCCCAGTACCGGTTCCTGCCGCACCTGGCCCGGCGCCGGCAGCTCTACATGCTCCCCGATCTCGGCCCCGGCGCCGGTCCCGACGCCGTGGTCGTGGACATCGCCGAAGCGCAGAGGAGCGACCGCGATCGCGAGGCGCTCCGTCGCGTCCTCTCCCGCTGCCGCGAGGCCGGGCGCACGAGCGGGGGCACGGCGCTCCTGTGGTGCGAGGAGGCGCCCCCGGCACGCGGGCTCTCGCCCCCGACTGCAAGACCGTCGGCCCCTCCTCGCTGATGACTCGTCGGATCGTCCCCGATCCCGCAGATCGCTCGTTCTGGCGAGCGCGATCTGCGGCCGCGGGACGGCCGAGGCGTCCTGGGAGACAATCGCGGGGATGCACATACCGGACGGCTTCCTGAGCGCGGGCGTGTGCGCGGGCACGTGGGCGGCCTCGGCCGCGACCCTCGGCTGGGCGCTCCGCGGGGAGAGACGGGACGCCGAGCGCGTCCCCGCGGGGACGCTCGGCGCCCTCTCCGCCTTCGTGTTCGCGGTCCAGATGGTCAACGTTCCTCTCTTGCCCGGCACGAGCGGGCACCTCGTGGGCGGGATGCTGGCCGCGGCCCTCGTCGGTCCCGGGCGGGGGCTCGTCGTCATGGCCGTGGTGCTGGCCGTGCAGGCCCTGCTCTTCCAGGACGGCGGCGTCACGACGTTCGGCGCGAACCTCCTCACGATGGGTGGAGCGGGATCCCTCGGAGGGCACGCGGTGGCCTCGCTGGTGATCCGCGTCGTTCCCGGGGTGCGGGGGCTCGTGGCGGGGCCGGTGGTCGGCGCGTTCGTGGGCACGCTCGTCGGGGCGGCCTTCGTCGCCCTGGCCCTCGCCCTCTCGGGCCTCTACCCGGTCTGGGCCGTGCTCCCCGTGCTCCTCTCGCTCCACCTGCCGATCGCGCTCCTCGAGGCCGCTCTCACCGGCGCGATCCTGGCCACGGTCCTGCGCTGGCGTCCCGACCTCGTCCGAGGCCTGCAGGCGGCGGGCCGGCCCTCCTCCCGCTCCGCTCCCGTTCTCGGCGGCTTCGTCGTCGCGCTCGCGGTGGCGGCGTTCCTCGCCCCGTTCGCCTCGAGGCTGCCGGACGGGCTCGAGGCGGCGGCCGAGCGGCTCGGCTTCGCGGGGGCGGCGCGCGCGCTCTGGCCGGCTCCGGCACCCGACTACGCGCTGCCGTGGTCGGCGCTCGGGCGCGCCGGGACGGCCGTGGCCGGCGTCCTCGGGACCGTGGCCACGGCCGTGCTCGCCTGGGGCCTCTCGCGCGGGACGAGCGCGCCGCGGGAGAAGGGACCCCGCCGGTGAAGGGCTCGCGGCCGGGCCTCGTCCTCGCCGCCGGCCTCGCGCTGGCGGCTGCGGCCGCCCTCGCTCCGGCCGGCCTCGCCGGCTCGCCCGCTCCCGGCTGGTCGTGGGGCGTGTGGGGGCTCGCCTTCGCGGGCGGGGCCCTGGCCTTCCTCCTCGCGGGCAGCACGCTGCCGCAGGTCGTGCGGCGGCTCTCGTGGCTCCTGCCCTTCGTCCTCGTCCTCGCCGTGCCCGCCGCCCTCCTCGCCCCTCCCGGCCGTCGCCTGGGCACCGCGGCCGCCCTCGCGGCGCGGGCCCTCGCCGCGACTGCCGCCGCCGCGGGGACCGCCTTCCGGCTGGGCCCACTCGGCCTGGTGCGCGGGGCGCGGGCGCTCGGCGCTCCCGCGCGCCTCGTGGACGTCCTGGAGACCGCGCTGGCGAGCCTCTTCGCCATGCTCGACCAGGCGACGGCCATGCTCCGCGCGCGCGAGGCCCGGCGGACGGTGCACGGGCCTTGGGCGTCGGTCGTCCGCGAGCCCACCTCGACCGTGCGGGCCTTCGGGCGCTTCGCAGGCGCGTTGCTCCTTCGGACCCTGGAGCGCGCGGAGGCCCTCGAGCGGGCCCGGCTCGCGCGCGGCGCAGACCTCCGATGAGCGTCGCCCCGGCGGCGGTCGAGGTCGAGGGCCTCGCGTACCACTACCCGGACGGGTCTCCCGCCCTCCGCTCGGTGTCGTTCCGGGTCGCGCCCGGCGAGCGCGTGGCCCTCCTCGGCCCCAACGGGGCCGGCAAGTCCACGCTCCTCCTGCACCTCGCCGGCCTCCTGCCCGAGAGGCAGCGCTACCTCCACCGTCACGACCCCGGCGACGCGCCCCACCGCCACGACGTCCAGGGCCGGGTGACGATCGACGGCGTCCTTCTCGATCCGGCGACGGCGCGCGCGCTGCGGGCGCGGGTGGGCATCGTCTTCGAGGACCCGGACGACCAGATCGTGGGGCTCACGGTCGAGGAGGACGTCGCGTTCGGTCCTCGCGCGCGGCGCTGGGCGCGGGGCGAGGCGGAGGCCGCGGTGCGCGAGGCGCTCGGCGCCGTCGGCCTCGAGGGACGCGAGTCCCGCTTTCCCCATCACCTCAGCAGCGGGGAGAAGCGCCGTCTCTGCCTCGCCGGCGCGCTCGCGTGCCGGCCCGGCCTGCTCCTGCTGGACGAGCCGTCGTCGGGCCTCGATCCGCGCGGGCGCCGCGAGCTGGCGGCGCTCCTGGCCGGCCTCCCGGCGACGCTGGTCGTGGCGAGCCACGACCTCTCGCTCGTGGAGCGGCTCTGCGCGCGGGCGATCGTCCTCGACGGCGGGAGCCTCGTCGCGGACGCCCCGGTCGGCGAGGTGCTCTCCGACCACGGCCTGCTCGCGCTCCACGGGCTCGCATGAAGAGTCGGGGAAGGGAACGGGAGGAGTCACGGACCGGACCGGTACACGGGCTCGGGTCCCGCGGCAGGACCGACTTTCACGACCCGAGCCCGAGTCGCATGTAGCATACTGTTGGCCATTGAGGAGCCCCTGCAGCCCGTGACGACGAGCCTCGCCCTCGCCTTCCTCCTCGGTGTCGCCGCCACGCTCGCCTCCTCGTGGGTGTGGCGGCGCCGTGCTTCCGCCCGGAGGGGGCCTCTCGTGCGAGGGACCGTCGACGCGGCCGAGGGCGCGGCGAGGGCGCGGCTCGCCTCGAGCGAGGCCGGGTTCCGCGACCTCGTCGAGGCCGCCGACGACGTCATCTTCCGCACCGACGCCGACGGCCGGTTCGTGTACGCCAACCCGGCTGCCGAGGAGGCCCTCGCGCACGCGGGGGAGACGCTTCTCGGCCGGGCCTTCCTGGACGTCGTGCGCGCGGACTACCGCGAGGAGGCGCGGCGCTTCTACGAGGACCAGCGCCAGCAGCAGATCCCGAACACGTACTGCGAGTTCCCGATGGTCAACCGGGCCGGGGAGGACCTCTGGGTCGGCCAGCGCGTGCAGCTCGTGTCGGAGGAGGGCCGCTTCGCCGGCTTCCGGGCGGTGGCCCGGAACATCACCGAGCGCAAGCTGGTGCAGGAGGCGATCGAGCGCGAGCGGCGGCAGCTGCGCCAGATCGTCACCCACGCCCCGGTCGCGATGGCCATGCTCGACCGCGACGGCCGCCACCTCGCCCACAGCACCCGCTGGCTGCGCTACCTCCGCACCGAGGACCCCTCGGTTGTGGGCCGCACGGTGGACGAGGTGTGGCCGGGGATGCCGCAGAAGTACCGGCGGGTGCTCGAGCGAGCCCTGGCCGGGGAGGTGGTGAGCGAGCCCGAGGACGCCTTGGAGCGCGAGGACGGGACGCGCGTCTACCTGCGCTGGACGGTGCACCCGTGGCGCGACACCGACGACGCGGTGGCGGGCGTCGTCCTGGTCGTGCAGAGCATCGACCTCCTCGTGCGGGCGCGCCAGGCCGCCCTCGAGGCCTCCCAGCTCAAGTCGGAGTTCGTGGCCAACATGAGCCACGAGATCCGCACCCCGATGAACGGCGTCATCGGGATGACCCGCCTCCTGCTCGACACCGGCCTCGGCCCCGAGCAGCGCGAGTACGCCGAGGTCATCGACCAGTCGGGCCGGGCCCTCCTCGAGATCATCAACGACATCCTCGACTTCTCGAAGATCGAGGCCGGCCGCATCGACCTCGAGAGCGTCGACTTCGACCTCCGCCGCGCGGTGCGCGAGGTCCTGGGGTCGTTCGCCGAGGCCGCGCAGGCCAAGGGGCTGGAGCTGCTCTGCCTCATCCGACACGACGTGCCGAGCGCCCTGCGCGGCGACCCCGGCCGCCTGCGGCAGGTCCTCACCAACCTCGTCGGCAACGCGGTCAAGTTCACCGACCGGGGCGAGGTCGTTCTGCGGGTGACCCTCGACGCGTCGCCCGAGAACGAGGCGGCGGTGCGCTTCGAGGTCCGCGACACCGGGATCGGCATCGACCCCGAGCTCCGGCCCCGGCTCTTCCTGTCCTTCGTCCAGGGGGACGGCTCGGCGAGCCGCCGCCACGGCGGGACGGGCCTCGGCCTCGCCATCTCGAAGCGCCTCGTCTCGCTGATGGGGGGCGAGATCGACGTGCGGAGCCACCCCGGGCAGGGCTCGACCTTCTGGTTCACCGTGCGCCTCGCGCGGCAGGGCCCGGGCGCGGCGGCGGCCCCGGCCGTCCCCGCCCGCCTCGCCGGGCGCCGCGTGCTCGTGGTGGACGACAACGCCACCAACCGCCAGATCCTCAAGCAGCAGCTCGGCTACTGGGGGATCCGGGCGACCACGGTCGAGTCCGGCCCGAAGGCCCTCGCCCTCCTCCGGGAGGCCGCGGGATCGGGGCCCGGGTACGACCTCGCCATCCTCGACATGAAGATGCCGGAGATGGACGGCCTCACGCTCGCCCGCGTGATCAAGGACGAGCCCGCCCTCTCCTCCGTGCGGCTCGTCCTCCTCACCTCCTTCGGCCAGCGCGGGCACGGGGCGGAGGCGACCCGGATCGGCATCGCCGCCTACCTGACCAAGCCCGTGGACGAGGCCGACCTCCACGACTGCCTGGTCGAGGTGCTGGACGAGGGCCGGCCGCGGCGCGCCCCCCGCCTCGTCACCCGTCACAGCCTCCGCGAGCTGCGCCCTCCCGTCGCGGCCCGGGTGCTCGTCGCGGAGGACAACGAGGTCAACCAGAAGGTCGCGGCTCGCATCCTCGAGAAGCTCGGCTACCGGGTCGAGGTGGCGGACAACGGCCGGGATGCGCTCGAGGCCTGCGAGCGCACGCGGTACGACGCGGTGTTCATGGACGGGCAGATGCCGGGGATGGACGGCTACGAGGCGACCCGTCGGATCCGGGAGCGGGAAGGCGCGGGCCCGCGGCTGCCGATCATCGCCATGACCGCGAGCGCCATGAAGGGCGACCGCGAGAAGTGCCTCGCGGCGGGGATGGACGACTACGTCTCGAAGCCGGTCACGCCCGAGGACCTGGAGCGGGTGCTCCGTCGCTGGGTGGGCGCGCCGGCGGCGCCCGCCGAGCGGGCAGCGGCGGAGCCGTCGTCGGCGGGAGGGCTGCTCGACGAGGGCATCGTGGCCAGCCTCATGGCCGTGGACGACGACGGCACGCTCATCGACGAGGTGGTCGCCACGTTCGTCAAGATCGCGCCGGTGCGCCTCGGCGCGATCCGCCGGGCGGCGAAGGGCAACGCCGCACAGCTCGAGCGGGCGGCCCACAGCTTCCTCGGCAGCTGCGGCAACCTCGGCTGCCGCCGGATGGCCGACCTCTGCGCGCGGCTGGAGGTGCTCGGCCGCTCCGGCTCCACCGAGGGCGCCCCCGACCTCGCCCGATCGCTCGAGGAGGAGTACGCGGCGGTGAGGCCCCATCTCGAGGCGTTGCCCGCGCGCCACCCGCGGCGGGCGGCGGCCGGCGCCGCACCGTCCGGGTCGTGATCGGCGACGAGCCCCGGTTCGACTTCGGCGCCCCGAGCGGCGGCGTCGGCTGGAGCCTGCGCGGCTCGAAGCCCGACCGCAGGGTCGAGGCTCTCTACCGCGGCCCCGCTCCCTGGCCCCGCCTCTTCGAGGCCGCCCCCGCCCTCGGCCTCGCCCTCCTCGTGTTCTGGAAGACCCGGTCCTTCGCCGCGGTGTGGCCCGCCTACGCCTACGTCGGCTTCCTCCTCCTCGACCTGCTGATCCTGCCCCAGCGCCGCCTGACGAAGTGGATCCGCAACGGCTCGGCGGCCGTCTTCGTGGTCGTGTACGGCGGCTTCGTGCTGCCTCGGCTGGGCCGGCCCGCGCCCATCGGAGGTCCGGCCCTCCTCGTCGTCCTCGCCGTCGCCGGCTTGCCCTACCTCGCCGCGAGGGGCCGTCTCGCCCTGGCCTTCGTCCGCGGCCTCGTGGGGGCCGGTCTCCTGGAGCTCGGCGCGCTCTACCTCGCGCCGACGCCCCTCGGCCCGCACGTGGCGCTGCCCCTCTTCTGCGCGGCCTTCGCGTGGGAAGAGCGCTCCGTGCTCTGGCGCTTCGTCACGCCCGCCCTCGCCGCCTACGTCGTCTTCGTCCCCCGATGGCTCGGCGGGGGCATCGAGCTCTTGCCCCACGCGATCGCGGGTCTCCTCGCCTGGGGGCTCGTGCGCTTCCTGGCCCGGGGAGGCGGCGAGCCTTCGCCCGTTCGCGAGGAGCCCGTCGACACGAGGTCCTCCACCCTCGGCCTCCGCGACTGACCCGCGAGTCGCGGCGGGCCCTCAGGAGGCTGGACGGGGCTCCCACGGCCGCCCTCGCGCCCAGCCGGCGACGGCCTCTTGCAGCGCGTCGAGATGTCCTTCGAAGAAGTGATCGGCACCCGGGATCACGACGAGCTCGCGGGGCGGCGGGAGGGTCTCGACCAGCGCGCGGAGCGCCTCGCCGGAGCCGAACGCGTCACGCTCGCCCTGGACGAAGAGGCTGGGCAGGCGGGCGGCCCCGAGGCGGGCCAGCTCGCCCGCCCGATCCGCCGTCCCGATGGGGAGGCCGAGGGCGAAGGCGGAAAGGACGCGCCGGTCGCGGGCGGCCACGCGCACCGCCACGAGCGAGCCGAACGAGAACCCGCCGAGGACGAGGGGAAGGCCGGGGAGGCGTTCCTGCAGCTCGAAGAGGGCGGCCCGCGCGTCCTCCTCCTCGCCGACGCCGTAGTCGTGCACGCCCTCGCTGCGGCCGACCCCACGGAAGTTGAAGCGGAGGACGGCGAGGCCGGCCGACTGCAGCGCCTTCGCGGCGCGGAACACGACCTTGAAGTGCATCATCCCGCCGTGGAGGGGGTGCGCGTGGCAGACGACCGCTGCCGCGACGGGGGGCGTCGGCGGGCGCATGAGGATGGCCTCGAGGCGGCCTGCAGGCCCGCGGAAGTCGAACGCCTCGTTCGGCACGTCGCTCAGGCGATCGGACGCAGGTCGGGGAGCGGCGGAAAGGACGTCGCGGCGTGGGTGATGACCGGGGCCGGGCGCTCGCCCCGGGCGAGGAGCGCCGCCACCTCCTGGACCGCCGGCCCGGCGACCCGGGGCAGGACGACCGTCGCCACGAGCCGCCCCTCGCGCACCATCCGCTGTCCCACGTCCGGCGCCCCGTCGCACCCCGCGACCGGGATGCGCGCCACGTCCGGCTTCCCCGTCTCCGCGGCCGCCGCGGCGAGGGCCTCGAGGGCACCGCCCGCCATGTGATCGTTCTGGCAGGCGACGAGGTCGAAGGGAATCCGGCCCCCCACCGCGAAGCGCAGCCACTCGCGCACCGTCCGCCCCGCGAACGCGGGGCTCCAGTCCCCTCCCGCGAGCACGACCTCGAACGGCGCCCCCGCCGTCGCCTCCCGCATCCCGGAGGTGCGCTCGCGCGAGGCGAGGCTGCGCAGGCTGCCCTGGATGTAGAGGACGCGCCGCCCGGCCGGAACGAGGGCCAGGAGCTGCCGGCCCTGCACGCGACCCGTCTCCACCTCGTCCGGGCACACGGTGGAGACGACCGCGGCCGGGAACTCCCGCCGCACGGCGTCGAGGTCGTCCTCGACGGCGTTCAGGAGCACGAAGTGGACGCCCGCCCCGGCCGCCTCGCGCGCCACCCGGTCGAGGCCGTGGTCCCGCACCGCCATGACCAGGAGCGCCGCCGGCCGCCGGCCCGGGTCGACGATCAGCCGGCGCAGCGCCCCGAGGTGCTCGACCAGGCTCTCGCCGGTGAACACGGTCTCGACCTCGATGCCGGCCTCGCGGCCGGCCGCCTCCGCGTCGGACTTCAGCAGCTTCTGGAACTGGTTGCTTTCGTCGACGAGGGCCAGAACGACGCGCGCAGGCAATGGCTCCTTGGTTCTCCCGCCGGCCAATCTAGCACGCTCGGCGGTCGAGCGGGCCGTCGAGGGCGCGTCAGGCGGTGGGGGGAAGGGCGGCGGCCGGCGCGTCCGCGGATCCTGCGCGCGCCCGCGACGCCCGGGGCGGCGGGGTGTGCTGGTTCGGCTCCTTCAGCACGCGGACCGCGCCGAGCCCGCGGGCCCGTCCGAGGGTCTCGCGGCGGAGGGCCCGCTCCGTGCCCTTCGGCGCCCCGGGAACGACGGCGAGCTCGTCGAGGCGGGCGAGGAGCCCGCCGAGCCCGAGCTGGTAGCGGAGGGAGAGCGTGGCCACGCCGACGACGTGGCCCTCCTCCGACTCCGCGACGCGGACCAGGAAGCTCGGGTCCGTGATCGTCCGCCGGAACGTGCGGGCGAACGAGACGGGCTCGGGGTAGTAGCCGACGTCCTCGAGGAGCGACAGCACGGCGACCCCGTCCTGGAGCGTTGCCGGCCTCACCTGAACGCTCATCGTCCCCTCCTGTGCCCCCCGGGCCACGGCCTGTGTCGGCCGGGCCACGGAACCGACGCCTTTCGGCGGCCTTGCTTCGATTCGGTGAGAGGAAGTGCAAAGGAGGGGCCACCGGGCGCTCTTCGAGCTCCGCCGAGGAGCGCGGAGGCCGGCGGCCGGGAGGGCTCACCGCCGAGCGTCTGAAGAAGACCCCGTCGCGCGCCGGGGGTCGCTCAGGAGCAGGCGACGGCCAGCTCCGGCTCCGGGCCGCGGCGCCGATCGTCGATCCGGGCCCGAAGCAGGTTCTCGAGCCAGACGAAGGACACCGGCTTGTGCAGGAACGCGTCGACGCCGAGGCGCGCCGCCGCCTCGGCGCGCTCGGGCGAGCCGTAGGCGGTGAGGACGACCACCGGCGGATCGTGGCGGAGGTGGCGCAGGTACGCGGCGATGGCGAGGCCCTCGGACCCCACACCGGGCGTGAGGCACACGTCCGCGATCACGGCGTCGAACGTGTTCGCGGCGAGCCGCTCGGCCGCTTCTTGCAGCGAGGCGGCGGTGTGCACCTCGAATCCCGCCCCCGCGAAGTGGGTCTGATAGGCCCGCCTCACGCTGTCTTCGTCGTCGACCACGAGGAGCCGTTCACACACGCCAGGCGGGGTTGCAAGGGCGATGCCCGGCTCTCGCACGGGCCGATCCGATTCCAATTCAACGACTTGTCGCCATGCCACCGGACGTGTCCGATCGCCGTTGGCGGGGAAGCGGACACGTGACAGCAGCGGGCGCGACTCGTGTCAGACTGGCGGGGGGCCTCGAACCGGGGAGGGCAGGGTCATGGCCATGAGCCGCGAGGAGCGGGAGGCGCTCGTCCTGAAGTACGCGCAGGGTCCGGCGCGGGTCCGGGAGGCGCTCGCCAACGTGCCTCGGGAGGCGATGCAGTGGCGGCCGGCGCCGGGGAGGTGGAGCGCGCACGAGATCGTCGTCCACTGCGCCGACTCCGAGACGAACGCCGCGCTCCGCATCCGCTACCTGGTCGCCGAGAAGGAGCCCCTGATCGTCGGCTACGACCAGGACGCCTGGGCCCGCGTCTTCGACTATCACGCGCAGCCGCTCGAGGACTCTTTGGCCGTCGCCGCCGCCGCGCGGTCGCGGACGGTGCCGCTGCTGCGCCGCCTGACCGACGCCGACTGGGCGAAGGCGGGCCGGCACACCGAGTCCGGCGCCTACACCGCCGAGGATTGGCTCCGGAGCTACGCGGCCCACCTCGAGGGCCACGCCCGGCAGATCGAGGGGAACATCGAGGCGTGGAAGGCGAAGCCGTCGTCACGCTGACCGGCATGGAGCGGTCGGGCGCCGCCGTGGCCGGCGCCGGCTCCGAGCGGCTGGTCGTGCCGGGCGGGATCCCGGGGGAGAGGGTGCGGGTCCGCGCCGTGCGCTCCCTCGGCCACGCGACCCTCGCCGAGATCCTGGCCGTCGAGGAAGCGTCGCCCAACCGGGTCACGCCCCGCTGTCGCCACGCCGGCCGCTGCGGAGGCTGCGCCTGGCAGCACGTCGCCTACCCGGAGCAGCTCCGCCGCAAGGCCGCCTCGCTCGACGTGCTGCTGCGGCGTGCGATGGGCGACCGGGCGCCGAAGGTCCTGCCGGCCATCGGGATGTCGCCGGGCGGCGACGGCATGCCGTGGCGCTTCCGGCAGAAGGCCGCCTTCGTCTTCGGAGGCTCCCCCGGCGGGCTGGTCATGGGCCACTTCGCCCGGGGGACGAACGACGTCGTCCCGGTCGAAGAGTGCCCGGTGCACGCGGAGCGGGCCAACCGCATCGCCTTCGCCCTGCGCGACGCGCTCGTAGCGGCGGGCGTCTCCCCGGCCGGGGTCGGCACGGAGGGCCTCGCGCGCCACGTCGTCGTGCGCACGAGCGGCGACGGGAGGGAAGCGGTGGCGATGCTGGTCGCGACGCGGGACGATCCCGTCCTCGGCGAGCCCCTGCGTGCCGTGCTCGCCGGAGAGGACCGGCCGGACGGCCTCGTCCTGAACCTGCACGACCGTCCGGGGCCGTACCTCGTCGGGCGCCAGTCGAGGCGCGTCGCCGGGCCCGGGCACGTCCTCGAGGCCGCTCTCGGCCCGTCGTTCCTCGTGTCGCCGACCTCCTTCTTCCAGACGAACGTCGAGGCCGCGCGGACGCTCGTCCGCCTGGTCGTCGAGGCGATGCCGGGGGAGAGCGGCCTCCGCGTCCTCGACCTCTACAGCGGAGGCGGGCTCATCGCACTGCCGCTCGCCCTCCGCGGCCACGCGGTCACCGCGGTCGAGGAGAGCCGGAAGGCCGCGCGCGACGCCGAGCTCAACCGGCGGCAGAACGGCGTCCCCGAGGCGCGCCTGAAGCTCGTCTGCACGTCGGTCGAAGCGGCCCTCCCCCGGCTCGCCCCCGGCGCCTTCGACGCCGTCGTCCTCGACCCGCCGCGCGAGGGCTGCCCGCCCGAGGTCGTCCGCGGCGTCTTCGGACGGCTGAAGCCCCTCCGCGGCGTCCTCGTCTCCTGCAATCCCGAGTCCCTCGCCCGCGAGCTCCCGCTCGCCGTCGCCGAAGGCTACCGGGTCCTGCGCGTGCAGCCGCTGGACATGTTCCCCCACACGCCGCACGTGGAGGCGGTGGTCGTGCTCGAGCGCCGGGAGACGGGTGCCGGGGGGAAGGCCGTCCGGGGACAGGCAACCCAGGGACGGGCGGCCCGGCGGCCCGGACCGCCCCGCAGGAAACCGCGCTGAGCGCCCGCCTCAGCCGGGCGGCCGCTCCGCGACCAGGACGTCGAGGCTCGTGGTCTCGCCGGGGAGGACGCGCGCGGTCGCGCTGCCGTAGGTCTTGGCGTCCCGCCCGGTGGCGATCCCGATCGAGCCCGCGGGAACGGCCAGCTCGAAGACCCCCGGCTGCTCCGTCGGCCGCCCGTCGCCCACGGGCAGCGACCAGAAGGCGATGCCGTCCCACGAGGTCACGCGCGGGAAGAGCCCCTTCACCGGTGCGCCGTCCGGGCCGACGACGCGGGCGAGGATCGTGCCGCCGGGATGGAGGGCGAGGGTGACCGGGTCGCCGCCCGGCGTGACGCCCGCCCGCATCGCGAAGCCGGCGCTGCCCGAACCGCTGACGAGCGTGTACGGCTTTGAGTCGAGGTCGGTCAGGTGGAAGGAGCCGTCGGGCAGGACCCGCGCGTCGCCGCCGATGTAGCTCGTCACCTCCCCGTTGGAGTCGACCGCGTACACCCGGACGTCCGGCGCGGGCCGGCCGGAGACGTCCAGGACCCGGCCACGGATGTCGAGCCCGGCCTCCATCTCGAGGCGCACGTCGGAGAGGCCGCTCGAGCCGACGGTCACCGCGAGCGACGAGGGCCGGTGCCCGATGGCGCGCGCCTCGAGGACGTAGTCGCCCGGCTCGGTGGCGATCGAGAAGCGGCCGTCGGGGCCGCTCGTCCCGCCGCCTTTCGACTTCCCTTCGGGCCCGGGCTCGCGGAGCAGGACCTGCGCGTCGGCCACGGGCGCCGCCGACTCCTTGTCCACGACGCCGCCGCTCACGCTCGCCTCGCCCACCTCGAAGTCCAGCTCGTAGCGCTCGACGTCGGGAATCTCGACGTCGCGGCCCGGGTAGCTCTGGTCCGGCGACTGCATCTGCACGTGGCTCGGGCCGGGTCCGAACGCCAGGAGCTCGTAGCCGCCGTCGTCCCGGGTCGTGGCGGTCAGCGGCGGCGGACCTTGAGGTGGCGGCAGGGCGGAGGAGGTCATGCCCATGAAGGAGGACACGGCGCCGAAGTCGTGGCTCACGACGCTCACGGCCACGCCGCCGAGGCCCTGTCCCCCGCGGGTGACTCGCCCTCCGACGACCACTTCCCTGGTGACCATGTCGATCGACGTCGTCTCGCCCTCGCGCACCTCGACCTCGCGGTTCGCGGCACCGGCGAGGATCGTCATCCCGGTCGAGCCGCCGACCTGCGGGTGCGAGGGCACGCGGGTCATCAGCACGACGGTCACCCGGCCCGCCGGGACGTGGTCGACCGTGAACGAGCCGTCGGGCAACGTCGGCGTGGGCTCGCCCGTGAAGGCGCCCGCGCCACCGATCGGATAGAGCCATACGAGGCCGTCCTCGAACGGCCGGCCGTCACGGTGCCGCGTGTGGCCCTCGATCCGCCCGCCGCGCGTGAGGACGATCCGCACCGGGGCGGGCTCCTTCTCGACGTCGACCTCGACCCCGCTCGCCCGGCCGCCCACGTAGGCGGGATGGCTCACGGTCACGTCGACACGCCCCGGCCTCACGCCCTGCACCTCGAACGTCCCCGAGGAGTCGGTCTCGGCCTTCGGGTCGTCGGAGTAGCGCACGCTCGCGTCGCGCACGACGAGGACAGTCGCGCCCGGGATGCCCTGCCCATCGCCGTCCACGACCGTGCCCGTGACCCTGCCGCTGCTGGTCAGCGTGACCGTCCCGATATCGGTCGTCCGTCCGGCCAGCACCTTCACGCTGGGGAGCGACACCTCTCCCGAGCCGCTCGCGCGCACGCGGAGGACGTAAGTGGAGGGCGCCGCGTCGCGAATCGTGAAGCGGCCGTCACCCTCCTCGCCAGTGCTGCCCCAGACGAAGTGGTCGCCCATCGAGCCGGCCTCGGCGGACTCGCCGTGGACCCTCGCCCCCTCGACCGGCCGTCCGTCCGCGTCGACGACGCGCCCCACGATCGTGCCGCCGGCGTCCATGACGATCTCGACCGGCGCGGCCCCCGCCCTCGCGCTCGCCCGGGCGCGGGCGTAGCCGGCCGCCTCGGCCACGACGGCGTAGGCCCCGGCGGGAAGGCCCGAGAGCAGGAAAGCCCCGTCGGCTTCGCTCTCGGCGTCGGACGTGGCTCCTTGGCCCCCCCGCGGAGGCTCCGCGCGGACGAGCACCCCGGGAAGGCCCGTGCCCTCGCGGTCGCGCACGCGCCCGCGGATCGCGAAGCCCGCCTCGAGCACCACGTCGCGCAGGTCGGTCGACAGGCGCGAGCGGACCGTCGCCGGGACGCGCTCCGGCGCGTGGCCCCGGTGCGACGCGGCGAGGCCGATCGCACCTGCGGGCAGCGGGCCGAGGGCGAACGAGCCGTCCGCGCCCGACGTGCCGGCCATCGAGTCGCCGACGAGGGCCGGCAGGCCGCGTCCCTCGAACGTCTCCGGCCGCAGGCTCGCCCCGGAGATCGGATGCCCGGCTTCGTCCACGACGCGGCCGGTCACAAAGCCGCCGTCGCCGAGGGTCAGCTCGACGGCCGCGTCCTCGCGCGCCGTGACGGCGACCGTCGCGAGGCCCGGCGCCCGCGCGCCGGCGTGCGCCACCACGCAGTACTCGCCGGGCGCGATGCCGGCGACGGTGAACCGGCCCGCGGCGTCGGTGGGCTCGGCCGGGGGCGGCGTCGACCAGCTCTCGCCGAAGACGCGGACCGAGGCCCCGGCCAACGGCTTGCCGGCCTCGTCCTTCGCCGTGCCGAAGAGCGTGGGGCCCGGGAAGAGGAAGAGCTCGACGCGCGAGCCGGCCTTTGCCGCGTCGCGGCGGGCCGGCCCGTAGCCGGGCGCGCGGGCGACGACGGCGACCGGCCGTCGGCCGAGGCCCTCCAGCCGGAAGGCCCCGCGGGCATCGGCCACGGCTTCGAGCCGCGTCAGCCGGTCCTCCCACTCGCGGGGCAAGGGAAGCCCCTCGTCGACGCCCACCCGCGCGCCCGCGATCGGCTTCTTGGTCGTCCCGTCGAGCACGACACCGGTGAGCGCGCCGCCCTTCTCGAGCCGCAGCGTCACCGCGGCCCCGCTCACACGGGGCTCCTCCCGCTCGGTGAAGCCGCGGGCATGGGCGGAGACCCTCCAGGGGCCTCGCGGCATGCGCTCGAGGCGAGCCCGGCCGTCCTTGCCCGTCACGGCCGACCGGACCTTCCCCGCCTGCAGGTTCATGCCGACGTAGGCGCCGACGACCGGCTGGGCCGTCACGAAGGCCCCCTCGACCGGCTTCTCGGCCGGGTCGAGGACGGTCACGTCGAGGGTCGAGGACGGGGCGGGCGGAGCCGGTCGCGGGGCCGGCGTGTCCTTCGCGGCGGCCGACGCGTCGGGAGGCGGCTTCGGCGGCTCGCTGCCTCTCGCGGCGCCGGCCGCGACGAGCGCGATCATCGCGAGCCAGAAACGCCCGAGGAGGAAGAGCCGCATGCCGGCCTCCGGTTTGGAGGCGAGGATGGTCGCAGCCGAGCGGCGGGTCAATAGGCCGCGCGTCTCACGCCACGTACACCGTCTTGACGTTCACGAACTCCCGGATGCCGAACGGGCCGAGCTCGCGGCCGTAGCCGGACTCCTTGATCCCGCCGAAGGGCAGGCGGGGATCGGAGCGCACGAAGTCGTTCACGAAGCAGGAGCCGGCGGCGAGCTCGTGGCGGGCGATCCGCTCCCCGCGCTCGAGGTCCCGAGTGAAGACGGCGGCGCCGAGGCCGAAGACGGTGTGGTTGGCGAGGCGGATCGCGTCCTTTTCGTCCCGGGCCGCCACGACCGCGGCCACGGGGCCGAAGAGCTCCTCGTCGAAGGCGGGCATCCCGGGCTCGACGTCCGTGAGCACGCTCGGCGGGTAGAAGGCGCCGGGCCCGTCGGGGACGCGGCAGCCAAGGAGCAGCCGCGCGCCCTGGGCGACGCTCGTCTCGACCTGGCGGTGGAGCTCGTCGCGGAGGTCGCGCCGCGCCTGCGGGCCCACGGCCACGCCCTCCTCCACCGGGTCGCCCACGCGGCGGGCCCGCATCCGCTCGATCAGAAGCCCGGTGAAGCGCTCGAGGACCGTCTCGACGACGACGAACCGCTTGGCCGCGATGCAGCTCTGGCCGCCGTTGACGAGCCGGGCTGCGGCGCAGGTCTCGGCCGCCCGCTCGAGGTCGGCGTCCTCGAGGATCACGTAGGGATCGCTCCCGCCCAGCTCGAGGACCGTCTTCTTGAGGCAGGCCCCGGCCTTCGCGGCCACTGCGCGCCCGGCGGGCGTGCTGCCGGTGAGGGTGACGGCCACGACCTCGGGCGCCTCGATCAGCGCGCCGACCCGCGCCGAGCCGACGAGCAGTGAGCGGAAGGCGTCGCGTGCGACGCCCGCGTCGTGCAGCAGCTCCTCGATCGCGAGGGCGCAGCCGGAGACGTTCGAGGCGTGCTTGAGGAGGCCCACGTTCCCGGCCATGAGCGCGGGGGCGGCGAAGCGGAAGACCTGCCAGAGGGGGAAGTTCCAGGGCATGACGGCGAGGACCGGCCCGAGCGGCTCGAACGCCACGTAGCTCCGGGACGCATCCGTCGCCACCTCCTCCGGCGCGAGCAGGGCCTCCGCGTGCTCGGCGTAGTGATCGCAGACCCAGGCGCACTTCTCGGTCTCGGCCCGGCCCTGCGCGACGGGCTTGCCCATCTCCAGGGCCATGAGCCGGGCGAGGCCGTCGCGTCGCTCGCGGAGAAGGGCGCCGGCACGCCTGAGGACGGCGGCACGCTCGGCGAACGACGTGCGGCGCCAGGCGTCGAACGCGCGAGAGGCGGCGGCGAGCGCGGAGGCCACGTCCTTCGGCGAGGCCTCGGCGTACTCGCGGATCAGGGAGCCGGTGGTCGGGTTGATGGACGAGAGCGACATGGCTTCCCAGGGCCCACAGCCAGTGAGGCCTTCCAGGAGTTCAGCGGGAACGAAGCCAGATCTCCCTCGGCGCCCGCCTCGGCCGTCGCGCCTCGGGAGGGCATCACCTCGCAAACACCTCCGAGACCGGGGTGATCGTGATCGCCTCGCGCGGGATGCCGAGCTTCAAGGCGCCGATCACCTGGTCCTCGTCGAGGAGCTCCTTTGGTTTCGGTGCGTCGTACTTGACGGCGGAGAACGCGTCGCTCGCCAGGGTCTCGGCGAGGCCCTTCGCGTCCTTCGTCACGACGACGACCTGCAGGTCCCGGCCCGAGAGGTGCCTCCGGATGGCGGCGTTCACGTCCTCCACCGTGAGCTTCCGGAGGGAGTCGCGCATGTAGCCGGTGTACTCCGGGGTGCCGTACCACTTCGAGTCGAGCGCGTAGCCGAGCTGCTGGTCCTGGGTCGCGGTCATCACGAAGACGTTCTTCGTGAGGTAGTCGCGCGTCGCCTCGAAGTCGGCGCGGGAGAGGCCGTTCTCGATCAGCTTGCGGACCTCGAAGAGCGCGATGCGAAGCGCCATGTGGCCGTTCTCCGGCACGACCGGCCGGATCCAGACCTCGAAGATCTGCGCGTGTCGCGCGAGGTTCGGCTCGGGGAAGAAGCGGAAGCCGCCTCCGGGGAAGGCCTCTATGTAGGCGTAGTCGCCGTAGTTCATCCCTCGCACCTCGCGGATGCGCTGGTAGAGGTGCGAGGTCGACGAGCGGTGCTCGCCGAGCCAGGTCCGGGCCAGGTAGAGGGCCGGGTAGTCGGGGTGCGAGCGGGTGACGGCGATCGGGTGGCCGAACGAGACCGCGGTCGCGCGGGTCTCCTTCTCGACGATGTCGACCGCGATGCCCTTCTGCGGCCGGCCGACGACGCCCGAGGGCGCGGGCAAGGCTGGGCGCGCCGGCAGCTTCGCCACCTCCTGGCCGAGCCGGGCCTCGAGTCCTTCGGGCAGGTCTCCGGAGAGACCGACCGTGAGCGCCGCCCGCGTGTAGGCCTTCGCCACGAAGTCCCGTACGTCGTCGAGCGTGATCGACTGGAGGCCGGCCACTGTGCCGAGGGCCGGGTGACCGTACGGCGTCCCTTCGAAGATGAGCTGCTGCAGCCGCTCCTTGCCGAGCTCCTCCTCGTTGTTCGCGCGCAGGTCCTGCTGGAGGGCGTTCAGCTGCTGGTCCTTGAGCCGGCGGAAGTCCTCCTCCCGGAAGCCGGGCTCGGAGAGCTGCGGCAGCGCGATGCCGGCGAAGCGGTCCCAGTTGTCGCGGTGGACGCGGGCGGTGAACGTCGTCATCTCCCGGTCCACCTGCGCGCCGAAGCTCGCCGCCATCGGGAAGAGGGCCTCGTTGATCTCGGCGATCGTCATCGTCCGCGAGCCGGCCTCGGTGATCATCGACGCGGCGAGGGCGGCGAGCCCTTCCTTGCCCTTGGGGTCGTGGGCGGAGCCCGCGGCGAAGACGAGCTTGACGTTCAGCTGCGGCAGCTTCGTGCGTTGCACGAGAGGCGAGAGGGCGACCGTCGGACCCGTGGGCGCGGGGACCGGCTTCGCCGCTGCCGGCTTCGCCGCTGCCGGCCCTGGCGCGGCCGCGGCGATCGAGGCGAGCGAAGGGACGGTCGAGATCGCCTCCGGCAGCGGGTCCTTCGAGAGCGTCGTCTGGACGAGGCCCGCGTCCACGAAGTACTTCCGCGCCGCGGCCAGGATGTCGGCCGGGGTCACCGTGTCGTAGGTGCGGTAGAGCTGGTCGAGGGTGTCGTAGGAGCGGCGGTAGCGCACGAAGCGGGCGAGGGTCCCCGCGATCGTCTCCGTGTTGTCGAGCGAGCGCAGGAGGCTGTAGCGGTTGTTCGACTTGGCGTCGGCCACCCGCTGCGCCGGCGGCGGCAGGGCCCGCGCCTCGGCGAACGCCTTCAGGATCTGGTCCCGCACGTAGGGGGTGTCCTCGGCCTTCTTGACCCGGGCGAAGACGGTGAAGAGCTCCGGATCCGCGCTCGACGAGACCCCGCCCCGCATCCGGTCGACCTTCTGCTCCCGCTCCACGAGGCGCTTGTAGAGGTCCGAGGTGGGGCCGAACGTGAGGTCGGACAGGATGTCGAGAGCCGACCACTCGCGGCTCGTCTCGGAGAACGCCGGCGAGTGGAAGGCCACCGACACCCAGGGCAGGGTGGGCGCGTTCCAGGGGACGTGGGCCACGAGCGGCCCCGCGGGCTTCGGCTCGGCGGGGATGTCCACCGTGTAGGTCCCCGGCTTCCACGAGCCCCAGTACTTTTCGACGAGGGGCAGGACCTCCTCGGCCTTCACGTCCCCGGCCACGATGACGGTCGTGTGCTCGGGGCGGTACCAGCGGTCGAAGAAGAGCCTCGAGTACTCGAACTGGTTGGGCATGTCCTCGATGTCCTTCAGGAAGCCCATGGTCGTGTGGCGGTAGGGGTGGACCTTGAACGCGGTCTCGCGCTGGACCTCGAAGAGCTTCTGGATCGGGTTGGCGCTGTTCTTGTTGTACTCGCCGAGGACGGCCCGCGACTCGGTCTTGAACGCCTCGACCGCGTACTCCAGGTTCTGGAAGCGGTCGGCCTCGATCTTCAGGATCGTCTCCAGGTCCTCCTTGGCGAAGGTCGTGTGGTAGTTCGTGAAGTCGTCCGTGGTGAAGGCGTTCTGGCGCGCCCCCGACTGGGTCAGGATGGCCTGGTAGGCGTCGGGCGGGTAGGCCTTCGTCCCCCGGAACATCATGTGCTCGAAGAAGTGGGCGAAGCCGGACTTGCCGGGCTCGACCTCGTTCCGCGAGCCGGTCTGCACCGGGATCTGGACCGACACGATGTTCGGGAAGCCGGTCGGGACGACGACGACCCGGAGGCCGTTCGGGAGCGTCCTCTCGACGGCGTCGAACGGGAGGATCCGGGAGGAGGGGGAGGGCGTCGGCGAGGAAGCGCTCATGGTCAGCAGGCTCGTGATCAGGACGGCGGGGAGGAGAGCTCGATCGGGCATGGTGCTCCATCATACCCGCCCGCCTTGGCGCTCGCGGCCCGCGGCCATTCCGGTACAATCAAGCGCGCGTGAGCTCGTCGATGATCTGCCCCTCCTGCAAGGCCCCGAACGACGACAACGCCGAGGCGTGCTTCACGTGCGGGCGGGCGCTCTCCGCCCTCACCCAGGGGTCGGTGATCGCCGGCCGCTACGACGTGCTGAGCCCGCTCGGCCGCGGTGGGATGGGCATGGTCTACCGCGCCCACGACCGCCTGCTGGACGAGACGGTGGCGATCAAGGTGCTGCGCTCCGAGTTCGCGAACACCGCGGAGATGCTGAAGCGGTTCAAGCACGAGATCAAGCTCGCGCGCAAGGTCTCGCACCGGAACGTCTGCCGCATCCACGAGTTCGGCGAGGACGGCGGCGTGCGCTACATCTCGATGGAGTACGTCGAGGGCACCGACATCAAGCAGCTCGCGCGCGACAAGGGCGGCTTCCTCGAGCCCGACGAGGCCTTCGACGTGACGGCGCAGGCCGCCGACGGGCTCCAGGCCATCCACGACGTCGGCATCATCCACCGCGACCTCAAGACGTCGAACATCATGCGCGACTCGATCGGCCGCGTGCGCCTCATGGACTTCGGCATCGCCAAGGCCGAGGCCACCGACCGCAGCACGAGCGGGGGCGGGCTCACCTCGACCGGCCAGATCATGGGCACGCCGGAGTACATGAGCCCGGAGCAGTGCCTCGGCGACAAGATCGACCACCGGTCGGACATCTACGCGCTGGGCGTCGTGGTGTACGAGATCTTCACCGGCACCGTCCCCTTCCGCGGCGACACGCCCGTGGCCACCCTCTTCAAGCACATCCAGGACCCGGTCCCGTTCGAGGGCCCGGTCGCGGCGCGCATCCCCCTCGCCGCGGTCGCGGTGCTGCGCAAGGCCCTGGCCAAGGACCGGGCCGGCCGCTACGCCTCGGCGGCCGAGATGGCCGAGGCGCTGCGCGAGGCCCACGAGCGGGGGCTCGCCGGTCCGTCGTCGGAGGAGGCGCCGACGGGGGGCATTCCGATCGTCGTCCCGCCCGAGGCCGAGGCGCCCATGTCCACGCCGGCCGAGCGCCGGCGCTCGTCACGCTTCGAGATCCCGTACAACTTCAAGCTCCGGCGCCTCGGGACGGCGGGCACCGTCCTCCAGGAGGAGCGCACCGTGGCCGAGAACATGGGCCGCGGCGGCGCGCGCGTCTTCACGACGATGGAGACGATCGTCCCCGGCGACATCGTCCACCTGGAGCACGTGGACGGCCCCTTCAAGACGCGAGCCGAGGTGCGAGGCAGCTACGTCGGGAAGGACAGGATCCGGCGGCTGAACCTCCACTTCCTCGACAGCCCCGCTCCCGACTACCTCGTCCGGGTGGACGACGGGTCGCGTCGGCGCTGAGGCGCCCTTCGTGCTGGCTCGGGTGGGGGGATCGGGATAGACTGGCGGCACCGCAGAGACCGCCCCTCGCGCTCCCGGCGTGACGGGCATTCATTCCCATCGTGGAGGCTCCCGGATGGTGCGTTCACGCGCTCTTCTCGTCTTGGCCGCGGGCTGTGTCCTGGCTGCGGTTTCCTGCGGCGGCGGAGGAGGGACGCCGGTCGCCGCGACCTCCCCGCCCGTCGCCACGCCCGCGCCCCCCGCGAGCGACGGTGGAGTGACGGCCAGCGGCTGTCCGTTGGGCAAGGGTGACGTCACCGCCGCCTGCGGCCGGCAGTCGCCGAAGCTCCTCCCCGATGTCGAGGCCGCGATCGACCGCCTCGTGAAGGAGAAGCCGCAGCTCTTCGACCTGCAGGAGGAGGCGGGGGCGGGGACCGGCCAGTACCGCGTCCTCGACGCGGAGGGCTACGCCGACGGCCTCATCGCCGACCTCCGCGCGGCCGGCCTCTGCGCGGAGCGCACGCTCGACCTCCAGCGCCTGGCGGTCAAGGACAGCAACAGCTTCTCCGAGGAGTGGGACCTGCTCTCCTCGAGCGGCTTCATCCGCCGGACGGCCAACGCCTATCGGAGCACCTGCGATCCGGCCTCCTTCCCGGCCGACCCCGCCGACTACACCGCCTACGTCCGGACCGCCTTCTTCTCCTTCGAGTGCAATCCGGGCGTCGTTCCTCCTCCGAACCCGGACGGCCTCCTGCCCCTGAGCTGCGACGGCTACGTGACCGCGACGCCGAAGCAGAGGTCGGGCCTCGACGTCCCGGCCTGGATTCACGGGCCGGACATCCGTTGGGAGCTCCGCGAGGGCGACGACGTGGTGAACGTCGACGAGGACTGGCGCTACGGGAACGCCTTCAACAAGGTGCTGCGCACCAAGGGCCGGACGGGCGGCTTCGTCCTTTGCGCCACCGTCCTCGGCAAGGTGGGCTGCCTCAACGGCCGGGTGATCCCGTAGACTGCGGGCCGGGGCTGTCCGCGCCGCCGGCCCCCCGGAGCCGATGGATCCCGTCTATCGCAGCGCGCTGAACCGCGACGTGCCGAAGGCGTCGCCAGGGGAGTTCGAGACCCTGCGCGTCGGACCGATCCCGGTCTGGCCGCCGGTCGTCCTCGCCCCGATGGCGGGCGTCACGAACCCGCCCTTCCGCTCGCTCTGCCGCCGCTACGGAGCCGGCCTCTACGTGAGCGAGATGATCACCGCGCGGGCCCTCGTCGAGGGCAACCGCAAGACCCTCCTCCTCGCGAGCTTCGGCGCCGACGAGGCGACGCGGAGCCTGCAGCTCTACGGTGTCGATCCCCGGTATCTCGGGGAAGCGGTGGGCCTCCTCGTCGGCGAGGGTCGGGTCGACCACGTCGACCTGAACTTCGGCTGCCCGGTGCGGAAGGTGACGAGCAAGGGCGGGGGTGCGGCGATCCCGCTCAAGCCTGGGCTCCTCCGGAACCTCGTGCGGGCCGCGGTCCAGGCGGCGGGCACGGTGCCGGTCACGCTCAAGTTCCGGATCGGCATCGACGAGCGGTACGAGACGTACCTCGAGGCCGGCCGGATCGGGCAGGAGGAAGGCTGCGCCGCGGTCGGCCTCCACGCCCGGACGGCGGCCCAGCTCTACGACGGGGAGGCGCGGTGGGACGCGATCGCCCGTCTCAAGCAGGCGGTCACTCGCATCCCCGTCCTCGGCAACGGCGACGTGTGGGAGGCCGAGGACGCGCTCCGCATGATGCGGACGACGGGCTGCGACGGCGTCATCGTCGGCCGGGGTTGCCTGGGTCGGCCCTGGCTCTTCCGGGACCTCGCGGACGTCTTCGATGGCCGGGAGCCCGTGAACCCTCCCGCGCTCGACGGCGTGGCGGACGTCATGCTCGAGCACGCGCGGCTCCTCTCGGAGTGGCTCGGGGACGAGGCCACCGCCATGAAGGCCTTCCGCAAGCACTCGAGCTGGTACACGAAGTGCTTCCCTGGGAGCGCCCCGCTGCGCGAGAGGCTCATGCGCGTGCTGCGGCTCGAGGAGCTCGCCGAGGTGCTGGCCGGCGTCGACCGCGCGCTCCCGTATCCGCCGGAGGCGATGCGCGTGCCGCGCGGCAAGACGGCGGGCACACAGAAGGTCGCCCTTCCCGAAGGCTACCTCGACCACCTCGACGACGACGCTGCGCCCGGGCCCGGGGCCGAGGCCGCGGACTCCGGCGGGTAGGCCCTCCTCAGCGCAGGGAGGCGAGCCGGTCCCGGGCCTCCTCGGCGTAGTGGGCGTCCTCGACCGCGTAGTCCGGCCGGGGTACGAGGGCGGCCACGCCCTGGAGGAGGGCGCGCGCCTCGTCCTTCCTCGACGGCTCCAGCCGCAGCAGCGCGTCGCCGAGGAAGAAGCGCAGGGCGGGGTTCTCGGGCGCGACGGCCACGCCTCGACGGAGGCTCGCGACGCCCTGGGGCCGGGAGACCCAGGCGGTGACGAAGGGGATGCGGGGCGCTTCGGCGTGCAGCCGCCCGAGGATCAGGTACCCCGCCCCCTGCGCCGTCGACGGGTCGATCGAGATGACCGCCTGCGCCAGGTCCCGGATGCGCGCCGGCGCCCCCGTCCACGCCGCGTCGATCTTGTGGAAGACCGCCCATTGTCCCCACGAGACGGCCGCCCACACGTAGGCCTCGGCCGCGGACCCGCCCGCGCGCGCCGCGCCGGCCTCGAGGCGCCCCTTGCCCCGCTTCAGGCCGGCTTCCAGGTGCTTCACCGTCTCGTCGGCGATCCTCTTCGCCTCGTCGAAGAGCCTCCGCTCCTCGTAGGGCTCCATCGGCCCGCAGAACCCGCCCCGGAAGAAGTAGGCCCGCAGCAGGCGAAGCCGCGCGTCGAGGGACTCGGGGTCGAGGGCGAGCGCGCGGCGGTACTCGAGGATCGCGCCCTCGGCGTGAAAGGGCTGGGCGACGCCTCCTCGCGCGCCCTCCGCCCGACGGGCGTAGTGGGCGTCCCCGGCCGCGATCGCCTCCGCGGCTGGATCGGGGGGGGCGTTCGACTGCGTGTCCGCCCACGCCGGGCCCGCGGCCGTCGCCAGTGCTGCCGCGGCGACGAGTGCCCGGCCCGTCGCCGCCGCCCCCGGGCGCCCCGTCCTCGTCGCTCGAACTCGGGCCTCCGGCGTCATCCTCAGGAGTGCCGCACCCACTTCACGAGCTCGGGGAAGGTCGGCTTCTTCCCGTACATCAAGATGCCCACGCGATAGATCCGGGCCGCCGCCCACACCGCCCCCGCGATCGCGAGGACGAGGAGCGCGAACGAGAGGCCGATCTGCCACCAGGGCGGCGTGAGGACCACGATCCTGAGGAACATGATCAGGGGGGTCAGGAACGGCACCATCGACAGGCCGACGGCGAGGCCGCCGTCCGGAGACTCGAGGACGGCGGGGAAGCACACCATGCCGATGATGAGGGGCATGATGACCGGGAACACGAAGTTCTGGGCCTCCTGCACGGTGTTGACCGCGGCCCCGATCGAAGCGTAGAGGCTCGCGTAGAAGAGGAAGCCGAGCAGGAAGAAGAGGACGAAGGAGACGAGCACCAGCGGCCCGATCTCGGGCATCTTGAAGCCGCCCACGGCCAGGCCCTGGAAGGACAGGACGAAGAGCGACAGCGCCCAGACGAGGAACTGCGTGACCCCGGCCGCTCCCACCCCCAGGAGCTTGCCCCACAGCAGCTGGGTCGACGGGACGCCCGAGGCCAGGACCTCGACCACGCGGCTCGTCTTCTCCTCGATGACGCTCGTCATCACGAGCTGCCCCCACATGAGGATGGTCGTGTAGAGGATCATCATCAGGACGATCGAGAGGATGAACGCGTCCCCCCGGTCCTCGCGCTCTCCGGCCGCGCTGAGGCGGATCGTCTTCAGGTTCGCGCCCCTCGTGAGATCCCTGATCCGCGTCGGGTCGAGGCCGGCCCCGGTCAGCCGGTGAGCCACGAAGACGTCCCCGACCACCCGCTCCATCGTCCGCAGGTCGGCGAGGTTGCTCACGTTGCGGCCGTAGTAGCTGGCCGTCCCGGTGGCGAGACCGTCCTCGGGGATCGCGATGTACCCGTCGAGCCTCTGCTCGAGCACCGCTGCCTTGAGGGCCGCCTCGCGCTCCGCCGCGGGCGACTCCTGCGCCGTCTGCACGTCGAAGCGCGGCTTGGCGTCGAACCGCGTGGCCCGCAGGCCGTCCTCGAGCGCCGGCCCGAGGGTACCGAGCCGGTCGAGGACAGCGACCCTCAGCACCTTCGCGCCCGCGCGCCCCGCCAGCATGGGGACGATCATGAAGGACGCCATCAGCAGGGGGCCGAGGACGGTGCCGATCAGGAAGGCCTTCGTCCGGACCCGCTCCACGTACTCCCGCCGGACCACGGCCCGCAGCTTGCCGCTCACGCCGCCTCCTTCCCGTCGCGCGTGACGGTCTCGACGAAGATGTCGTGCAGGCTCGGCTCGACGATCTCGAAGCGGCGCAGCCTCAGGCGCTTCGCCGCCTCGTGGAGGAGCGGCTGGGGGTCCGCCCCGTCCTTCAGCCGGACCTCGACGTACTGGCCGAAGTCGGTGACCCTCGCGACGCCGGGCAGGGACTCGATGAACGAGCCGTCGCCCTCGAAGGCCAGCGCCACCGTGTTCTTCCCGTGCCGGGACTTCACCTCGGCCACGGAGCCGTCGAGCACCTTTTCTCCCCGGTTGATGAGGGCCACGCGGTCGCAGAGCTTCTCGACCGACTCCATCTGGTGGCTCGAGAGCACGATGGTCGCGCCCCTCCGCCGCAGGTCCAGCATCACGTCGCGCATGACGTCCATGCCGACCGGGTCGAGGCCGCTCATCGGCTCGTCCATGATGAGCACCTCGGGCTCGTGGAGGACCGTGGCCACGAACTGGGCCTTCTGCTGCATGCCCTTCGAGAGCTCGTTCGTCTTCCTCTTCCGCCATTCGGCGAGGCCCATCCGCTCGAGCCAGGGCGAGAGCCGCCGCAGGGCCTCCTTCCGCGCGATCCCCTTGATGGCGGCCATGAAGACGAGCTGCTCCTCGAGGACCATGCGCGGGTAGAGTCCCCGCTCCTCCGGCATGTAGCCGACGCGGTCGCGGGCCGCGTGGTCGGCCGGCTGTCCCAGGATCTCGATCGTTCCGGAGTCGGGGCCGAGGATGTCCATGACCATGCGCAGCGTCGTGGTCTTGCCCGCCCCGTTCGGCCCCAGCAGGCCGAAGACGCTCGTCCGCGGGACCTCGAGGGACAGGTCCCTCACCGCCACGTGGCCGGAGAAGGCCTTGCCTATCCCCTTGAGGACGATGGCGTTGTCGTTCATGGACCCTCCCCGGCCTCCGTGAGCCGCCGATGGACGCCGGAGCGCGCGCCGGCCGACGTCCATGATCGCCCTACGAGGGTGCGGCCCCGGGTGTTCCAGGGCTCGCTGCCCGCCGTCAAGTGCCTGTGCCGATGCCGGATACGCCCGCTCCGATTCTATACTCAGCGGCCGTGCCCCCCTCTCCGCGGGACGAGGCGCGCGGTCTCGCGCTGGTCGCCCTCAGCACGATGGCCTACGGCATCCTGCCCGTGCTCGGCAAGGTGGCCTACGCCGCGGGGACGCGGCCGATGCCGCTCCTCGCGTGGCGGTACGCGATCGCCGCCTCTCTCATCCTCCTCCTGGAGCGCGGGCCCCGGCCCCCGCTTCGCGAAAGGCTGCGCCTCTGGGCGATCGGCTCCGTCTTCGTCGGCAACTCGATCGCGTACTTCCGGGCCCTGGAAACGATCCCGGCCTCGGTGACCGCGCTCGTGCTCTACACGTACCCGATGATCGTGGCCGTCCTCGCCGCGCTCCTGGGCGTGGAGCGGCTCACCTGGCGCGCCCTCCTCGCCGCGGCCTGCGCCTTCGCGGGCTGCGCCCTGACCGCGCGCGGTGGACCGTCCGGCGCGCCGCCTTCGCCGTCGGGGATCGCCTGGGCCCTGCTCGCCGCCCTCGTCTACGCCTCGTACCTCGTCCTCAGCAGCCGCTTCGGCCAAGGCGTCTCGGCGCGGGTGCTGGCGCTGCACCTCGCTCAGGCGTCGGCTGTCGTCTGCACGGCCTTCGCTCTCGCGGACGGCGGTCTCTCCCTGCCTCTCGACCCGCGCGGGCTCCTGGCCGTGGCCGGCATCGGTGTCGTCTCCACGGTCGTCGCGATGACGATCTTCCTCGCCGGGATGGCGATCGTCGGCCCGACCCGCGCCTCCGTGCTGAGCTCGCTCGAGGTGCTCGTCACGCTCGGCTTGGCCTTCCTGCTGCTCGGCGAGCGGCTCCAGGCCGGGCAGTGGGCGGGGGCGGCGCTCATCCTCGGCGCCGTGGCCCTGCAGAGCGCCTCGGCTCTGCGCCGGGCGGCGAGGTCCAGTCCTCGTCCCGAGGCCGGCCGGCCGGCTTGACAACGTCCGGCCCGGAGTCGAGATTGGGGGCGATTCTCCTGGTCCAGAGAGCGCCCATGGGCACCGTCGTCGGCGAGCCCGAGCGTCGTCCCACGAGCGGGCCCTCGCTCGCGCGAGTGGCGGCCTTCGTGGTGCTCGTGGTCACGGCCGAGCTCTGGGCCGTACGCCACCTCGGCTACGGCCTGACGAGCCCCGGCCGGGTCGGGCAGTGGGCGGCCGTCGCGTCGGCGGCGGTGGCCGTGCTCGGCCGCGTGTTCGGCGAGAGCCGCTTCGAGCCGCTCTTCGCGAAGCTCCGGAGCGCGGCCGACCTGCTCATGGCCGTCCCGGTCCTGGTGGTCGGCGGGGCCGTGCTCGCGTACCTCGCGGCCACGCGCAGCTCGGTGATCGTCCTGACCGCCGAGCGCGGGCCGATCGAGATGCAGCTCGAGGCGCTCCACCCGGGCTACGCGAGCTCCCCGCCCGAGCGCGAGCCGGGGTTCACGCGCTTCTTCGTCTCCGTGAACCCCCTGGGCACGCCGTTCCGCCTCCGCGTCCGCGGCTTCGTGCCGGCGTCCTTCGAGGTGTCGCCGCTCGTCGGCCGAACCGTGCGTCTCGAGGACCTTCGGCCCTCCCCGTCCGTCCTCGTGAGGCCCTCGCTCCTCGCCGTCCGCGAGCTGGAGCAGGGCCGCATCGTCGTGCGGCGGGACGGCGAGCGCGGCCCCCTGATCGCGTCCTCGGACGGCCCGACGTCGGCCCTCGTGGGCCCCCGGCGGCCGCTCCCCGCGGACATGCTCGAGGAGTGGAAGCTCGAGCTGGAAAGCCAGGAGGTCGTCGGGGCGCCCGCCGCCGCGGCGTTCCTCGCCTGGAAGCGGGCGCGGTGGGTGGACCCCGCGGTCGATCTCGAGACCGGCATGACGCTCTTCGCCCGGGCGGAGACGGCGGGCGGCACGCCGCTCGCCGAGGGGCGGATCACCCTCGGCCCCGACCCGATCGTCGAGCTGAGCCTCGTCGACGTCCGAGCCCGGTAGAGCCGAGGGGAAGAGCCATGCGCGGAAGAGCCTTCGGCGTCGGCCTCGCGGTCCTGACCGGCGCCGGCGCGGCGCCGGCGGCCGAGCCGCCCCTCGTCAAGGTCGAGTTCAAGCTGAACGACGACAGCTATCGTCAGCACTTCGACCGCTCGCCCGCCGTCATCGGGGCGCTCGAGGCGGCCGTCGCCGAGCGCCTGAGCCGGACGCTGTCGGATCACCACCGCTTCCTGCGCTTCGCGAGCGCTCTCGCGGGGCCCGGGGAGTACGGACTGCGCGTCGCCCTCGAGCCGCTCTCCGCCGCCGAGAATCCTCCCCTCCGCGAGGTCGGCCTGCAGGTGAGCGCCTCCGGGCCGGACGGCGGCGTGCAGAAGGCGAGGGCTTACTGGCGGCTCCGGACCGCCCAGCAGGGGCTGGTGCGCATCGGCTCGCCGGACGAGCTGGGCAAGGAGATCGAGGTGAAGACCGAGGCGGCGGGGTTCCACGACCTCCTCGCGCACGACGTCCTGCGCCGCATCCCGATCGCCGAGAAGGGATTCCTGTGGACGGACCCGCTCGGTTGGATCCTCCCGTACCGCGACCGCGAGCTCTGCATGGGCCAGGGCAGCCGCCTCGTCGTGCGCAACAACCTGCCCACGGGCGCCGGCGTCGAGCCGGTAGAGGTCGAGGCGGTGGCCCGCATGCCCTTCGACCCTCCGACCCCGGCTCCCTCGCCCTACGAGGAGCAGCGGCTGAACCTCTTCGCGCGCGCGGAGAAGCCCGACGCGCTCGGCACCGTCGCCGACCCGAAGCGGGTGGCGGTGGTCGCGGTCTTCGTCGCTCAGTTCGTCGACCTCGGAGGCGCCTGCGGGGAGCCGCTCTCGCCCGAAGCGGCGTTCCCGCAGCCGTGACGGGGGAGGCGCGGGCGTTGATCGCTCGACGGTCGGCCCTCGTTCTCGGCCTCGTGTTCGCGGTCGCCCGCGGCTCGTCGGCCGACGATGCCGCGACTGTCTCCAAGACGGCCGTCGGTCTCGGGCAGGAGGGCCGGTACGCGGAGGCGCGCGCCGGTGTCGAGCGGTCGCTCTCCGGCTGCGCGCCGGGCGACGCGGGGCGAGACTGCCGGGCCCTCCTCCACTACACCCTCGGCTTCCTCGCCCAGCTCGAGTCCGAGAGCCCCGCCTCCGGTCGCGCGCCCGCCGGCGAGGCACCCCTCCTCGACGAGGCCGTCCGCTCCTACGAGGCGGCGCTCGTGGACGCTCCCCAGCACGGGCCGACGCTCGCGAACCTGGCCGCGGTGCTCCAGCGGCGGGGAGACGCGTGGCTCGCCGCGCAGCGCGCCCCGGAAGCCCTGGCCAGCTACGAGGCGGGCCTGAAGGTCGCGCCCGGCTCCGAGAGCCTCAAGCGCCGCATGGTGGACGCCTGGACCTCGTCGGCCGAGGGCCTGGAGCCCGCCCTCGCTGCGCTGCGGCAATGGGAGACGTCGTGGCCCGCCGTCGTGCGCGACGGCTACGTGGCGGTCATGTCCGCCGCCTGGGCCCGGTCGCCGTCGATCGCGGAGAGGGCCCTCGTCCTCTGGGTCGACCTCCTCGCCCGGGGAGGCACGGTCGCGCCGGGGGACCTCGACGCCCTGCCCCGGGCCTGGGCCGCCGCCGCCCCCTCGGAGCTCCGGGAGTACGTGCAGGCGCCGTGGGGGACCCTGTCTCCATCGCACTGGTGGCTCCAGGCCTCGGATCGACGCGATGCCCTGGCGCGGTTCGCCCTCTCGCTCGGCGCGGGCTTCCTCGCCGCCGGCAAGGGGGCGAGCTGGCCCGAGCGCTGCTGGGGAAGCATGCTGCGCGTCGCCGATCCCATGAGCCCGCGCCGGGTGGACCTCGAGCGGGAGCTGGCCATGCTGTACTTCCACACGCCGGACCTCGACCCGGGCGGACGGAAGATGGCGGCGGTCGTCGACCGGGTCTTCGACGAGAAGCTGGGCGCCTACCTGGCCCGTGACCTCGACGCCATCCAGGGCTACCACACGACGCTCGGCCTGATCTTCGCCGCCCAGAAGCGCTGGGGAACCGACCACGATCCCCGCAGCGGCCTGTTCCAGCTCCGGCACGCCTTGGACGCGGCCGCCGAGAGGAGCCGCCAGGGCGCACCGCCGGAGCCCCTGCCCGAGCTGCGCGACCTGCTCGCGGAGGGCCTCGCCGCCACCGGGCGCTCGCGCGAGGCCTTCGAGACATACGTGGCGGCGGCGCGCGGCTACCTGGACACCGACGATCTGATCGCGGCCGATCGGTCGTTGAACCGAGCCGCCGAACAGGCGGGGTCCCCGGCTCCCGCAGCGTCGCCCCTGGAGCCGCTCCGGGCGCTCGTGCGGCTGCGGGCCGCGCTCTCTGGACCGGCCGCCCCGCCTCCGGCGGATCTCGAGGAGGCGGCGGCGTGGACCGCCCCGACCGGGCTCGATCCCGGCTTCGCGGACCGGCAGCGCTTCAAGCTGCTCGCCGACGCCGCCGCCCGCGGGCCGGCCGCCGGCCGGCATCGCGCCGCCGCGCGGGCCCTGACCTTCGCCGTCGACAAGCCGGTCCCGCTCCTCAGCCCCCGCGACCTCCTGCGCGTCGAGGACGTGATCGGGACAGTCGGCTCGCACCCAGTGAAGGTCGTCGGCGATTCCGTGACGCTCCCGACCGACCGGACCCTCGCGGTGGGAGGAGGGCTCGCCGGCCGGCCGGTGCGGGTCTCCGCGGGCACCGTGATCCACGCGCGGCTCATCGGGGAGGGGGCCCCGCCGGAAGGCGCCGCGGTGCAGGTCCGGGGCGACGTCGTCCGGGTGACGGCTCGACGCTCGCGCCGGCGGGAGGTCGAAGAGTACCGGGCCCGGATCGCCCGGCTGCCGGGAGTGGCGGCCGTGGTCGTCGAGGACGAGCCGGATTGAGTCATCATGGTCCCGTCCCGGAAGGCCCGATGAAGATCTCGATCGCGCACAGCCCCGACAGCGACGACGCGTTCATGTTCTACGGCCTCGCCAGGGGCGGGGTGCCGACCGGGGACCTGGAGGTGACGCACGTCCTCGCCGACATCGAGAGCCTGAACCGCCACGCGCAGGAGGGCCGTCACGAGGTGACGGCGCTCTCGTTCCACGCCTATCCCCACGTGGCCGACAGGTACGCGCTCATGCCGTGCGGCGGCTCGATCGGCGACGGCTACGGTCCGCTCCTGGTGGCCCGCGAGCCAATGGACCCGAAGGCGGTCGACGGGAAGACGGTGGCGGTCCCGGGCACGCTCACGTCGGCCACCCTCGCCCTCCGGCTCTTCGCCCCCGGAGTCGGGACCCGCGTCGTGGCGTTCGACCGCATCCTGGAGGAGGTTCGGGAAGGCCGGACCGAGCTCGGGCTCGTGATCCACGAGGGCCAGCTCACCTACGGCGGGAAAGGCCTCGTCAAGGTCCTCGACCTCGGCGGATGGTGGAAGGACGCCACCGGCCTGCCCCTGCCGCTCGGCGGCAACGCCGTCCGGCGCGACCTCGGCCGGGACCTGATGGCGCGGCTCACCCGCCTCGTCCGCGAGACAGTGAGGCACTCGCTCGCGCACCGCCGGGAGGCCCTCGAGTACGCGATGACGTTCGCGCGGGGGATGGACCCCGCGGTGGCCGACCGGTTCGTCGGAATGTGGGTCAACGACATGACCGTCGAGATGGGCGAGCGCGGCCGCCGCGCCGTCCAGGTCTTCCTCGACCGCGGGTTCGAGGCGGGTATCGTCCCCCGGCGCGTCACCCTCGACTTCGTCGACGCCTGAGGCCCTCGCCCCGATATCCTCCCCGCGGCTCGAGCGAAAGCGTTACCCTTTGGGGCCGATGACCTTGCTCGACCAGACGCGCGCGCCGGCCCCCGGGCGGGAAGATCCCCCGGTCCGGGACGGGTCCGCCCGCGGCCGCCCGGTCGGCGCCCGGGGTGGCTCCCGATGAAGCTCACCGCCGGCGCGGAGGCGGCGTGGATGATCGCGGCCGGCGAGGCGGCCTCGGCCGGACATCCCCGCATCGAGCCGGCGCACCTCTTGATCGGCGTCCTGAGCCTCGACAAGCTGAACGCGGCCACCGACGGGCCCGTGGACTCGAACGCCGCCCGCGTCCGCGACGAGAGCGCGCGGCTGCTCCGCGCCCTCGCCGCCTCCAGCCTGGACCCGCGGCGCCTGCGTCGGCGCGCCCGGACCCAGCTCGGGCGGGGTCCGGCCGAGGGCCCCCCTTCGGGCCCGCTCTCGCGCTCGCTCACGAGCAAGGCCATCTTCGCGGCCGCCGAGGCCCTCGCCGGCGATGCCCATCCGGTCGGTGTCGCCCACCTCCTCTGCGCCCTCGCCGAGGACGTGGACGTGGTGACGGCCCGGATCGTCCGGGAGGGGGGGACCGACCTCGCGAGGCTCCGCGCCGCCCTCCGGGAGGCGGGCCGGACCGTCGAGACGCCGGCCCCGGAGACGCCGCCCCCCGAGCTCGTGGCGCCCGACTCCCGCACGCCGAGCCTCGACCGCTTCGGCCGCGACCTGACCGCGCTCTCGCGGCGGGGCGAGCTCGGCCCCGTGATCGGGCGGCGCCGCGAGATCCTGGCCGTGCTCCAGTCGCTCGCCCGGAGCGCCCCGACGAGCCCGGTGCTCGTCGGGGATGCGGGGGTCGGGAAGACCGCGGTCGTCGAGGCGATCGCCGCCCGGGGAGCGGAAGGCAAGGACCCCGTCGTGCTCGGCGGCAAGCGCATCGTCGAGGTGAGCCTGGGGGCGCTCCTCGGCGGGGCCGAGAGCGAGGGCGTGGCCGAGGAGCGGGTCAGGGAAGTGATCGCGGAAGCCCGGGCCAACTCCGACGTCATCGTCTTCTTCGACGACCTGCAGGCGGGAGGAGGCGGCACGGGCCCCCGCGCCGTCGACGCCGGGGACCTGCTGAAGCCCGCCCTCGCCCAGGGAGAGCTGCGCTGCATCGGAGCCACGACCGCCGACGGCTACCGGCGTCTCGTCGAGTCGGATCCCGCCCTCGAGCGGAGGCTGGAAAAGGTGCCCGTCGCGGAGCCGGACCGGGACGAGGCCCTCGAGATCCTGAGAGGCCTGCGCCCCCAGCTCGAGCGCCATCACGCCGTGTCGCTTCCCGACGAGGCGCTGGCGGCGGCCGTGGACCTCTCGGTGCGCTTCGAGCCCGACCGCAAGCTCCCGGAGAAGGCGATCGACCTGCTGGACAAGGCGGCCGCCCGGACGCGGCTGCCCGTGCCGAGCCTGCTCCACCCGCCTGCGGACCGCGAGGACGAGGAGGTCCCGGAGGCGCCGCCGGTCACGCCGTTGATCGTGGCGCGCGTCCTCGCCGAGAAGCGCCGCCTGCCCCTCGACCTCGTCGCGGAGTCGCTCGACGACGGGATGGGGACCCGCCTGCTCGCGCTCGAGGGCTTCCTCCGTGAGCGCGTCATCGGCCAGGAGGAGGCGATCGCGCGGGTCTCCCGCCGGCTGCGCCTCGCCTTCGGATCCCCCCGCGGCGGCGAGCGGCCGGGCCCGATGGCCGTGCTCCTCTTCCTCGGCCCGAGCGGCGTCGGCAAGACGGAGACGGCGCGGCTCCTCGCGGAGCACCTCTTCGGCTCCGCGTCCGGCATGATCCGCATCGACATGTCGGAGCTGCGGGAGGAGCGCGACGTCTCGAAGCTCCTCGGGCCGCCTCCCGGATCCGCGGGGCCGGACGACGAGGGTCGGCTCACCGGGGCCGTCCGCACCAAGCCGCACGCGCTCCTGCTCCTCGACGAGGTGGAGAAGGCCCACCCCCGCGTGCTCGACGTGTTCCTGCGCCTCTTCGACGAGGGGCACGTCACCGACTCGAAGGGCCGGACGGCCGACGCGCGGTCGCTCGTCGTGGTGATGACGTCCAACCTGGGCGGGCCCGGGCGCGTCGACGGGCCGACGTCCGGCGCGACTCTCGCTCCGTCCGCGCCGGCGGACCCCCGCAGCGTCATCCGGCTCGACCTGCTGAACCGCGTCGACGAGATCGTCACCTTCCGGGCCCTCGACCCGGACGACGTGCAGATGATCGTCGGGCGGGCCCTCGCCGAGCTCACCTCGGCAGTGGAGCGGCGGCACGGGGTGCGGGTGCGGATGACGCCGGAGGCGGCCGGCTTCGCCGCCCGGCAGGCCGCCCTCTCCGCGCCCGGCGCGCGGGGGGCCCGGCGCACGGTCGAGCGGCTCGTGCACGGGCCGCTGAGCGCCCTCGTCCTGACCGGCAAGCTGACCCGCCACACCGCCTGGGTGGCGGTCTACGACGAGGGCGGGATCTACCTCCTCCCGGAGGGATAGAGCTACTTCTTCTTGAAGAGCCGGTCGAGCTGGCCCTTGGCCGCGGAGGTGGCCGCCGCCTTGCCGACGCGGGAGACGAGGTCGGTGCGCGGATCGAGCGTCGTGCCGAAGAGTCGGAAGTCGATCGAGGAGAAGCCGTCTCCGCCGTCCTGGAAGGCGGAGCGCAGCTCCGGGCGCGTCACCTTGGCGAGGAGCTTCGGAGCGAGAGCGAGGCGCATGTCGTAGTCGAGGCCGTAGGTGTCCAGGTTGACCGACCCCCGGCCGGTCAGCCGCAGCGCCTGTCCCCTGAGGCTCACGGCCGGCGTCGTGAGCCGGCTGCCCGACTGGACGAACTCCACCCGGCACTCCTCGAAGTCCGGGCTCTTGAGCTCCGGCACCTTCAAGACGTCGGCCAGCAGGGCGAGCGCCGCCGCGTGCTCGACCCGACAGCGGTCGACCGTCGCTTCGCCGCGCCCCTTCATGGTCGCCATGCCGCCCCGCCCTTCGAACGACGCCTTCGCCCGCAGCGTGCCGGAGACGCCGGCCGTCGACTTCGCCTCGGCGAGGAGCGTCCTCACGTCGGCGCCCTTGACCTCGAGGTTGGCCACGTAGCGGAAGCCGTCCTTCAGGTGGACGGTCACGTCGCCCGTCACGTCGCCTCCGGCCACTCGGCCGCGGACGGGAGCGAGGCGCACGGACTCCCTGGACATCTCGATCGGGCTGCGCAACGCCCTCACGAAGAGGAGGCTCGCCAGGTCCACCGTGGCCACCCTGGCTTCGCCCGAGCCGCGCGCGATCCCGCCCGCGACCTCGAACGCGCTCCGGAAGTCGGCCCCGTCGATCGCGAGGAGCCGGGAGCCGGAGTGGTCGGTCATCACGACCGACCCCTCGGTCACGGAGAGCTGCTTCAGGACGACGTGCAGCGCCGTGGCGGGCGCAGCGGACGTCGCGGAGGCGGGCGTCCTGCGGGCGGGACCGCCGAGCCTCTCGTAGTTGAAGGAGCCCCTCGCGTCCATGGCGAGGCCGAGGGCCGGCTTCTCGAGCGCGAGCCGCTCCACCTCCACGCGACCGGTGAGGAGGGGAAGGAGCCGGTAGCGCAGCACGAACCTCTCTGCGGTGAGGAGGCGTCCGGGGAAGGGCGCAGGGTTCTCGACCGAGATGCCCGTGAGGGTGACGCCCGAGAGGAGCGAAACGTCCATCGTCTTCACCGCGACGTCGGCGCCGATCGCGGCCCTGGCCTGGGCGAGGAACGACTGGCGGAGCTCGGCCGTGTTCAGGCGCCGAGCGAGCAGAGCGAGGGCGCCGAGCCCCGCGATCGTGACCAGGAGCAGGAGGGCCGCGCAGCCGAGGAGTGCCTTTCTCATGGGCTTGATTATGCCGTCGCGCGGCTCCGGGGAGTCGAGGGAAGTGCGATCGTGACGCGAGTCACATGCAGGGGTCTCGTCCGGCCGTCCTTTCCCGAGGCCCCGCGTCGTGGCCGCGGGCGGGGCGGCCGTCCTCGCCACCCGCGGCGTGGAGGTCGAGCTCCCCGCCGGCGCGCTGCGAGATCGAGCTCAGGAGGAGCCTGCGCCTGAGCTGAGCCGGCCGTCGAGCCGCCGCCGCGCCCACGCGGCGTGCTCGCGCACCACGGGGTCTTCGTCCGTCGCCAGCTGCTCGAGCAGGGGGCGGTGGGAGGCGTCGCCCGCGTTGCCGAGGGCCAAGGCGACACTCCGGACGAGCCCCCTCCGCTTCGCGCGCCTCACGGGGCTCCGCCGGAAGCGCGCGCGGAAGGCCTCGTCGTCGAGGCCGGCGAGCACGGCGAGGTCGGGAGCGAGCACTCCCTCCCTCGGCTCGAAGGCGGAGCCGCCGCGGCGGATCCTCTTCCGGTTCCACGGGCAGACGTCCTGGCAGATGTCGCAGCCGAACACGTGCCGCCCCAGGCCCGGGCGACGGTCCTCGGGAACCCCGCCCTTCACCTCGATCGTCAGATAGCTGATGCACCGCGTGGCGTCGAGGACGTAGGGAGCCACGAGGGCGCCGGTCGGGCAGGCGTCGAGGCACGCGGTGCAGGTGCCGCAGAGGTCGGGCCGAGGCGAGTCCGCCGGGAGGTCGAGGTCGGTGACGAGCTCCCCCAGGAAGAGCCACGAGCCGTGCTCGGGGTGCAGCAAGCAGCCGTTCTTGCCCCACGCGCCGAGGCCCGCGGCGGCGGCCCAGGCCTTCTCGGCGACGGGGCCGGTGTCCACGTAGGCACGGGCCTCGAGCGGACCCGCCTCCTCCCGCAGGTCGCTCGCCACCCGCTCCAGCATCGCCTTCAGGACGTCGTGGTAGTCGTCGCCCCACGCGTAGCGCGAGATCCAGCCCCGGTCCGGCGGGGCCGCCGTCGAGTACGGGTGCGGCGTGTCGTACTGGAGCCCCACGCAGAGGACGGAGCGGGCCCAGGGGAAGGCCGCGCGCAGGTCGCTTCGCCTCGCGACCTGGCCCGTGAGGTAGGCCATCTCGCCGGCATAGCCGCGAGCCACCCACTCGGCGAAGAACGAGAGGTCGGGCGGAGAGTCGGCGCGGGCGATCCCGGCGAGGTCGAAGCCCCTCTCGAGGGCGAGCTCCTTGGCCCGCGCCGCGAGGGCGGCGCCGGTCACGCTCCGGCCCGGATGGGCAGGCGGCGGCGGCCCACGCGGAGGTGGAAGCGGCCGCGCGTCTCCTCGACGTGCGCGAGCAGAGCCTGGTGCGCGGCGCGCGAGAAGACCGCCCGGGCCCGGCCCCTTCGGACGAGGCACTCGATACGTCCCGACGGCCCTTCGGTCGCGAGCGAGTCGGGGCCCAGCACCTCCTCGCTTCCGTCGTCGAGGACGACGCGGGCCTCGCCGGTCGCGGCGTCGAGCCGGAGCTCCGTCACCTCGAAGGCGGGGCCCTCGACCTCCACCGCGAGGCGCCGCTCGCCCTCCACGAGGAACGCGCCCTCGTCCTCGAACACGAGGCGCGACTTCAGGAACCGCAGGGACGGAAGGTGGACGATGCGGAACTCGCCCACGTTCCAGCCGCCGTTGGCGTCGACGCGGACCCCCTCCGGAGCGGGCCACCACTCGGCCATGCCCCAGTATAGTCAGTCCCGCGGCTCCTCCACCTCCCCTTCCGGGCCGCCCAGGCCGAGGCCGCACCCGGGGCACTCGTCGGCGTCGGGAGCCATCCGAGAGCCGCAGGCCGGGCACTCCGAGTAGCCGCGTTCGCCGTCGAACCGCGACTCGACGGCGTCGACGCGCCCCTTCTCCTCGTGGGGAGCGACGAGGTCGGCGATGGCCCGCAACGCGTCGGCCGCCGCGTCGTCGGGGACGAGGAGGGCGTAGCGCGGCGGCACGCCCTCGCCCGGCGCCGGCTGCTCCGCGAGGTGGTACTCGATGGCCGACTGCCGCAGCCGCTCGGCCAGCGGGACGAGCTCGGCCGCGCGCGGGGTCACGAAGAGGACGCGGGGGGCGGGCGGCGGCGGCGCCTCCGGCTCGTGCTCCGGAGGCGCGTCCGCGACGTCGCCGCGGCGGTCCTCGAGCTCCCCGCCGCAGTCCGCGCAGCGAGCGACCTCGGGCCGGTACTCCTCGCCGCAGTCGCGGCACACCCGCACGTGCATCGTCGGCTCCTTCAGGGGCAGGGACAGGGCGGACAGCCGCTGTCGAGGACGATCCGCCACTCGCCGTCCGGCTCGCGGCGCCAGGTCGAGGTGAAGGTGCCGGTGCGCCTGCCGTCGGGGTCGAACACGGGGCCGGTGCTGAGGGCGAGGGTCCCGGACGCGATCACCTCCACGCGGTCCGGCGCCCACGAGAACGGCGCCTTCGCCCCCTCGAAGTACGGCCTCCAGCCGGCCACGATCGCGGCCCGTCCGCGGAGGACGCTGCTGCGCCCCGCGAAGACGGCCTCCTCCGACAGGAACGTGGCGAACGCTGCGTGGTCCCGGTCGGCCATCGTCTTCGCGAACCCGGCCTCGCGCGCCCGCACCTTCGAGGCGAGCGCCTCGAGGTCCGGCGCGGCCGTCGCGGTCGGAGCGCACGCCACGAGCCACGCTGCCACGAGTCGAATCGCTCCCGTCACCCCTGCTCCTCCCCTTTCGCGGGGGCGGCCTCGCGTCCTCGGTTCGGCCCCCTCGCCCTCCAGCCCGAGCGTGGCCGGGACCGCCACCGCGACCACCCGCCGGAAGGTGCGGAAGGGGCTCTCGCCAGCCCGGCATCGGCATGCGCACTCCGTCTTCGGTCGCATATCATAGCGTCATGCCGAAGACGACACCCGACCACCACGACGCCGAGCTCCTGATCCAGGTCTACGACCTCCGCCGCGAGCCCGTGATGCGCCAGTCGCGGAAGGCCATCCAGGGCGATTTCTGGCCGAAGACCTGGGACGACGTGCAGGCGGTGCTGAAGGGCGACCATCCCCTGAACGCGGCCTACCGTCAGACCGGGACCTACTGGGAGATGATCTACAGCTTCGTCCGCCACGGGATCGTGCACCCCGCGTTCTGGCTGGAGAACAACGGCGAGGGGCTCTTCCTCCTCGCGAAGGTCGAGCCGTTCCTCGGGAAGCTCCGCGAGGCGGGCTTCCCGGCCGCGTTCCGCAACGCCGAGTGGGTGGCCCACGAGTGTCCCGAGGGCCGCCCGATCTACGAGCGCATCAAGACCCGGGTAGCGAAGCTGGCGGCGGCGAGAGGTTGAGGACCGATCCGCAGTCCCCTCCGATCGCAGCGGTCGTCCTCGACTTCGACGGCCTCATCGTCGACACCGAGACCCCGATCTTCGAGGCCTGGCACGGCGCGTATCGCCGCCGCGGCTTCTCGGTCGGCCTCGAGGAGTGGCAGCACTGCCTCGGGACCCACGGCGGCTTCGATCCCCTCGTGCACCTCGAGTCCCTCGCGGGGAGCCTCGACCGGGAGGCCGTCCTCGCCGAGGTGAAGGAGGCGACGGCCCGAGGCTGCGACGGCCAGCCGCTCCTCCCCGGGGTGGCGGCCCTTCTCCAGGACGCGAGGGCCCTGGGCCTGCGGCGGGCGGTGGCGTCGAGCAGCTCCTGCGGGTGGGTCGAGGGCTGGCTCGCGCGCCACTGCATCCGCCACCTCCTCGACGTGGTCGTGGCCCGCGACGACGTGCGGAACGTCAAGCCCGACCCCGAGCTCTTCCTGCTCGCCGCCACGCGGCTCGGCGTCCCTCCCGCGGCCTGCGCCGTCTTCGAGGACTCGCCGAACGGCATGCGGGCCGCGCTCGCCGCGGGCATGCGCTGCGTGGCCGTGCCGAACGCCCTCACCCGCGCGCTCTCGCGGCCGGACGTCGACCTCGTCCTCGATTCCCTCGCCGATCGGGCGCTCAAGGAAATCCTGGCCGATCTGGCCGGGGCCGCGGTACGGGCCTGACGGGGCCCTCGTCGGGCACGGCCAGAGGGGCCACATCACGTGAGCCCGCGGCGAGCCAGTGCCTCTCCCGCTGGAAGGGGTACGTGGGGAGGGCCACCTTGAGGCGGCCCCGGCCGCGGTCGTAGGCCGTCCAATCGATGGCGACACCCCTCACGTAGAGGTGCCCCAGGCCGGCCAGCAGCGACACCGGGTCGTCGAGCCGCAGCGGCGGCCGGAGGCGCCGGGTCTCGAAGGCTTCGATCGTCACGGCGACCGTCGAGGGCCCTGCCTCGAGGACGACGTCGCACCCCAGGCGAAGGAGGGCCTCGAGGCCCAGGTCGAGACTCGAAGCGGGCCGCGGCTCGATCCAGTACGAAGAGCGGAGGATCTCCTCGCCCGCGACCCCTCCGCTGACACTCGAGACGAGCGGGATCCGAGGCCGGCCGAAGGCCGCCCCGGCCGCGACGGCGGCGCGCTCCTCGGGCGAAGCGGCCGCGAGCTTCAACGCGGTCTCGAGCCTCAGGACTCCGGCCACGCAGGCGGCCACGTGCTCGCCGGACCCTGATCCCATCACCGCGTCCGGGAGGACGCCCCACGACGAGAGGAGCTCAGCGAGGCCGTACTGCAGCGAGAAGACGGCTCCGGACGCGGCCATCGTCCCCTCGCCTGCGTCAAGGTCGAACACCTCGTCCGGGGGCAGGGTGCCCCGGCGCAGGACCGCGGCGCAGCGCTCCACCGCCGCCCGCAGCGCGGGCTCGGTCTCGAGAAGGGCCGAGCACACGACGTCCCGCGTGGCGGACCCCCCGGTGAACACGATGGCCACCTTGGGCCGCTTCCTCCCCCCCGCCTCGCCCCGCAGGACTGAGGGAGCGTCACGTCCTCCCGCCGCGGCCTCGAGCGATCGCTGGAGCTCGGCCGTCGAAGCGCCCACGACGGCGACACGGTGCTTGAAGTGCGACCGGCCGATCCGGGCCGTGTGGCAGATGTCCGCGACCGGGATCTCGGGATGGTCCCGCAGGTGCCGCTGGTAGCCCGCGGCCAGCTGGCGCAAGGCGGCCTCCGACTTGGCCGACAGGCACAGCAGGTGTCCGGGGCGATCAGGTTCCTGGCGAGCCGCCGGTTCGGGCTCGGGCGCCTCCTCCAGCACCACGTGGGCGTTCGTGCCCCCGAAGCCGAAGGAGCTCACCCCGGCGCACGCCGGCGAGGGCCCGGCGGGCCAGGGGCCCAGCGCCCGCTGGACTCGCAGCGGGATCTCGTCGAACGGGATGTAGGGGTTCGGCGTCTCGTAGTGCAGGCTCGGCGGGATCTGGCGGTTCGCGAGCGAGAGCGCGACCTTGATGAGGCCGGCGATGCCCGCGCCCGCCTCGAGGTGGCCGATGTTCGTCTTGACCGAGCCGAGGGCGCAGACGTCGCCTGGGGCGCGGTCCCGCGAGAGGACCGCCGCGAGCGCCTTCACCTCGATCGGGTCGCCCAGCTTCGTCCCCGTCCCGTGCGCCTCCACGTAGTGGACGCGGCCGGGAGAGACGCCGGCGTTCCGGTACGCCGCCGCGAGCACCGCCTCCTGGGCCAGCGGGTTCGGGGCCGTGATCCCGTTGCTCGCGCCGTCCTGGTTCACCGCGCTCCCGAGCACGACCGCGTAGACCCGGTCCCCCCGGGCCTGGGCCTCGGAGAGCCGCTTCAGGACGACGATCCCGGCCCCTTCGCCGCGCACGTAGCCGTCCGCCCGCGCGTCGAACGTCTTGCAGCGGCCGTCGGGGGCCATGAAGCCCCCCTTCGCGTAGCCCACCGACATCCCGGGGGAGAGGAGGAGGTGCACCCCTCCGACGAGAGCGAGCGTCGATTCCCCGCTCCGGAGGCTCTGGCAGGCGAGGTGCGCGGCCACGAGCGACGAGGAGCACGCGGTGTCGATCGCGAGGCTCGGCCCGTGGAGGTCGAGGAAGTAGGAGAGGCGGTTGGCCTTGACCGCGCTCAGGTTGCCCGTGCCGGTGTAGGCGTCGAAGTTCGCGGAGTCCTTCGTGAGCAGCTCGTAGTAGTCGAAGCTCGACACCCCCACGAAGACGCCCGTCTCCGTGCCGGCGAGCGCGTCCGGCGGCTGGCCTGCGTCCTCCAGGGCCTCCCACGCCACCTCGAGGAGGAGCCTCTGCTGCGGGTCCATGCCGCGCACTTCGCGGGGCGAGATCCCGAAGAAGAGGGGGTCGAAGCGGTCGACGTCCTCGAGGAAGCCGCCCCGGCGGCTGTTCATCCTCCCCGGCTTCCAGGGATCGGGGTCGTAGTAGGCGTCCTTGTCCCAGCGCGAGGCCGGCACGTCCCGGATCGCGTCGACACCGTCGCGCAGGAGCCGCCAGAAGGCCTGCGGGCCCGACGCGCCGGGGAAGCGGCACCCGATCCCGACGATCGCGATCGGCTCCCGATCCATGAGGCCGCGGCTCAGCCGGAGAGGCGGCGTCGCCTGAGGAAGCTCACTCGGCCAGGTGCTTCGACAGCGCGGCGATCGTCGGGTAGCTGTAGTTGATCGTCGGGTCGAGCTCGCGCCCGAGCCAGTCGCTGAGCTCGCTGGCCATGGCGATCGAGGCCGAGGAGTCGAGCCCGTACCGGGAGAAGGAGATCCTCGTCGCGATCTTCTCCGGAGCCGTGCCCAGGAGCCGGGACAGGTAGGCGACGAGCCACTCCTCGATCTCGTCGGCGGTCCTCCGCCGACGGCCCCCGACCCCGCCACCAGCCGCCCCGTCGCCCAGCGTGCCCGCCCGCTCGCCCGCGTCGTCCCTGGTCGTCATGCTCTACGCCCTCTTCGCCTGCATCATCGCCGCCGTCGGGCGGCGAACGTCCCAGACGAGCCCGAGGCCCTGGAGCGCCGCGATCATCCAGTAGCCGAGGTCGACCTGCCACCACCGGAGCCCGATGGCGGCCGAGCTCGCGAACGCGTGGTGGTTGTTCTGCCACGACTCCCCGAACGTCGCCAGCGCCACCCATGCGTTGTTGCGGCTGTTGTCGCGGGTCTCGAACTCGCGGCCGCCGAACGCGTGCGAGAAGGAGTTGATGCTCAGGACCGAGTTGTCGACCACGACCATGCGCACGATCCCGCCCCACAGCAGGCCCTGCAGGGCGCCGAGCCATGATCCGTGGACGAGGCCTCCGATCACGGTGGGGATCAGGAGCCCCAGCGCCACCCAGGAGAGGTAGTGCCGGTTGATCCAGGTGATCGTCCGGTCCCGCAGGAGCTCGGGCGCGTAATGGACCGGGTTCGGGTACTCGTGGTTCGTGAGCCAGCCCACGTGGGCGTGCCAGAGGCCCCGCAGGGTACGGAAGGGCCCGCCGCCGAGGAGGTCGGGGTTCGGGGAATGGGGGTCGCCGCGCCTATCGCTCTGCTCGTGGTGCCGGCGGTGCACCGCCACCCACGAGACGAGGGGCCCCTGGGCGGCCATGCACCCGAGGACGGCCAGCGCGGCGCGCCCCCTCTCGCTCGTCTCGTAGGCGTGGTGGGCGAAGTACCGGTGGAGGCCGAGGCTCATCCCGACCATGCACAGGGCCCACATCCCGGCCAGGAGGCCGATCTCGACCCCCCCGATCGGCCACCAGCGCAGGGACACGACGGCGCCCAGGGAGACCACGAAGGGGAGTACGTTGTAGACCCAGAAGTGGCGGCGCTGGAGGCCACGAATGAAGTCGTTCGTGATGGTCGTCGGCTTGTCGGCGGCCGCTTCCGCCGTCCCGACGTCGGGCTCGTGAACGGTGCTCGCCATGATCGGACCTCCCGGTGCGTCACGCACTCGCATCGAGCCGAGGCTCCGCCTCGGCTTCCGCGTCCCCGTCCCCGTCGAGGGCGTCCAGCGTCCCGTCGACGAACTGCGCCCGGCACGCCGCCCGGCGGACCTTTCCGCTCGACGTGCGGGGGACGCCTCCCGGCTTCGTCAGCACGACGGCTTGGACCTGGAGCTCGTGGACCTCGGCCACGGCCTCACGGATGTTTCCCACGACGTCCTCGGCCGACACGCCGCGCAGGTGGCCGCGCTCGACTTCCTGCACCACGACGAGCCTTTCCTCTCCCGCGACGTCGATCGCGAACGCGGCCCCGTGGCCGGGGCGGAGCGCCGGATGGCTCCTCTCCACCGTCAGTTCGATGTCCTGGGGGTAGTGGTTGCGGCCCCGGATGATGATGACGTCCTTGATCCGCCCGGTCACGTAGACCTCGCCCTCCCGGAGGAAGCCCAGGTCTCCGGTCCTCATGAACGGCCCCTCGCCCGTGCCGGCGAGGCGCGCGCCGAAGGTGAACTCGGTCTCGTCCTTCTTTTCCCAGTAGCCGACGGCCAGGCTCGGGTCTCCGACCCAGATCTCGCCCACTGCGCCGTCCGGGAGCGGCTCCCGGGTCTCCGGGTTCGCCACGACGACCCTCATCGTGCCGATCGGAGGGCCGCAGCTCGCGAGCTCGCGGACACCGCGGGCGCGGCCGGGAGGGACCTCCACCGCATCGTGCCTCTCGAGCGCGCCGGCGTCGAAGGACCGGACGACCGGCGACTGGTCGTGCCGCTTCGTCGACACGAGGAGCGTGGCCTCGGCGAGCCCGTACGCGGGGTAGAACGCCTCCGGCCGGAACCCGTACGGCGCGAGCGCCGACACGAAGCCGCGCACGGTGTCGGCCCGGACCGGCTCGCCGCCGCTGCTCGCGGTGCGCCAGCAGCGGAGGTCGAGGCCGGCGAGCTGCTCGGGCCGGAGCCGCCTCAGGCAGTGCTCGTAGCCCGAGTTCGGGCCCTGGGTGTGAGTCACGCGGTGGCGCGAGATCGCCTGGAGCCAGCGCATCGGCCGCATGTAGAACGCGGCCGGCGACATCATGTAGCAGGGGATCCCGACGAAGAGGGGAACGATGATCCCGTCCACGAGGCCGTAGTCGTGGAAGTGCGGCACCCACGCGGCCGACACGCTCTCCGGCGTGTAGCCCCACGCCTCCTCGATGTGGGCGCAGTGCCGCAGGAGGTTCCCGTGGGTCACCATCACGCCCTTCGGCGTCGACGTCGAGCCCGAGGTGTACTGGAGGTAGGCCAGCGTGGAGCCGTCGAGGGGCGGCGGCTCCCACGGTCCCTGCGGCCGACCTCGCACCTCGTCGCTCACGACCCACCGCACCGCCTCGAACTCCGCCAGCCGCGAGCCCCCCTCGTCGAGCTGCGGACGGGTCCGGGAGTCGGTGAGGAGCAGGGAGGCCCGCGCGTCGCGGGCCACCGTCTGCAGCCGGGGCAGGCTCCTCTTCACGACCGGGACGGGGATCGCAACGACCCCGGCGTAGAGACAGCCCAGGAAGGCCCGGACGAACTCGAGCCCCGGCGGGTAGAGCAGGAAGGCGCGCTCGCCGAAGGCCTTCAGCTCCTGGAGTCGGGCGGCGATCGCCCGCGCCGCCTCGTCCAGCTCCCGGTAGGTCAGGGCATCGCTCTCCGTGTCCCCGTTCTGGAGGAACGTGTAGGCCCGCCGGTCGGCCTGGTGCCGGGCGCGGTGGCGCAGCACCTCGACGAGATTCGCCGGCTCTTTCTCGAGGCCCATTGACGGCACCACAGGCCACTCGCGGAGGGTGCGGGGCCCACTGAGGGGATCGATTTGCCGGTGACGGTACCCGATCCGCGCGGGAGCGTCAACCCTGTCTTCACCCTCTTTCGCACCCTCTTTGGCCCCGGCCGCGCGTCGGCCGACCCCCGATCGCATCGACGTTTCTTGACGCTCAAGTCCTCGGGCGGGTCGGGCGCGGCACCTGTCGCGACGCGGACGCCGCGACCAGCGTGGGCACACACGGCCAGCGACGCGATCGCCTTCCCTTCGCCTGGCGAGGTCCCGTGCGGCCGGTCGCGCGCGCGGAAACGCTTGCTCTGGCCGGCGACTTGGCGCTATCGTGATGGCAGGGTTCTTGGACGGAGGGACCGATGACGGCGAAGCGGGCGACGGTAGGCTTGGCTTTGGCTGCGGTCCTGGCCTGGACGGGTCAGACCGCGGAGGGCGCGTCGCATGGCGTTGGCGGCGGCGGCCATCCAGGAGGAGGCGGCGGCTCGCATGCCGTCCCGCGCGGGGGCGGGGCAGGGCACCCCTCCGGCGGGGTGGCCGGGGCCCGCCATCCACAGGCTGGGACGGGTCACGGCTACTACTACGGACACGGGTACTACGGGCACGGCTACTACCCCTATCACGGCCATTACTACGGCTACTACGGCGGCTATTACGGCGGCTACTACGGTCCTTACTTCTCGCTTTCCTTCGGCTGGCCGTACTACTACCCGTACGGGTACGGCTACTACCCGGGCTATTACGCTCCGTACTACTCCGCTCCGCCGTACTACGGCTACGGCGAGCCCTCCGGCGACGCCGCCGGCGCCCCTTCCGGCGCCCCGCCGCCGGCCGACGCTGGAGGCTCCTACGACACTGAGCGCCCACCCAGCGACTCCGGGTTCACGTACGGCCGTCCGCCCGCTTCCGACACGGGCCGGCTTCGCCTCGAGGTGAGGCCGGACGACGCCTCCGTGTACGTGGACGAGGAGTTCTGGGGGAACGCCCGCGAGACGAAGGTCCTGACCCTGCGGTCGGGCCGTCACGTCATCGAGGTGGTGCGGCCCGGTTTCGAGACCGTCCGTCGCGAGGTGGACGTCGTGAGGGGCGGAACGGGCGAGGTGCTCGTCGAGCTCCAGCGGCGCTAGAAGGTCCCGCGTCCCTCTGAGAACGCCGTCCCCGCCTCGCCGCCTCGGCCGGCGGCGGTTCACGCCTTTTTGCGCTTCGACGCGTCCGACGTCGCCCTCGGTGCGGCCGGGTCAGCGCTCGGCCGGCGTATCATGGGCCATGACCAACAGGCTGCTCTTCGTCCTCGCCGCGTGCTCCGTCGTCGGGCTCGCCGCCTGCGGCGGTTCGAACACGACCCAGTCGGGATCGTCGACGACGTACACGCCCGGCGTCTTTCCGGCGTCGAGCTCCCTCGCCGCGCAGTGCGCATCCCCGCGCACCGGCACCGATCCCACGACGGGCAAGCCCTATCCCGACACCCCAGGCTCGAGCACCACCGAGAACTTCTGGCTGCGCTCGTGGACGAACGAGCTGTACCTCTGGTACAAGGAGGTCCCCGATCTCAACCCGGGCTCCTACGCCACCGCCGACTACTTCAACCTGCTCAAGACGACGGCGACGACACCCTCCGGCAACCCGAAGGACAAGTTCCACTTCACTTACCCGACCGCCCAGTGGGTCGCCCTGTCGCAGTCGGGCGTGGAGGCGAGCTACGGCGCGCAGTTCGTCGTCCTCGCGTCCTCGCCGCCGCGCCTCGTCGTGGTGGCCTACACCCAGCCGGGCTCTCCGGCGACCACCGCCAGCCTGAGCCGGGGCGCGCAGGTCCTGACCGTCGACGGGGTGGACCTCGTCAACGCCAGCGACAGCGCGAGCGTCGCCACGCTCAACGCCGGCCTCTTCCCGGCCGCCGCCGGGAGCACCCACTCCTTCTCCATCCTCGACCTCGGGGCGGCGAGCGGCCGGCCGGTGACCATGACCTCGGCCAACGTCACCGAGACGCC
>DATJYX010000079.1:0-29757 GCA_035577965.1 Vicinamibacteria bacterium
CGGCGAGGAGCAGCGACGTCGCCCGTCTCGGCAAGGGGAACCTCCCTCCGCAGGGGCTCAGGCCGATGCTACACCCGGGCCGGTTCCTGGCTTCAGGGCAGCGCCGACGACACCTGCTCGTCGGTCACCGCGTAGAAGCCCTTGCGCGTCCTCACCTTGAGCCCTGGTCGCTTCACCTTCACCTCGAAGCTGTGGAAGCCGTGGTCGTCGAAGGTGCCCGCTTCCGGCGCGTAGCCGATCAGGTAGTATCCGGACAGGTCGGCCACGATCGAGGAGACGGCGCCGGCCATGTCGTTGGTGTCGAGCTTGGCCAGCCCGCCGGTCTCGTCAGCCAGGTACTGGAGCGTCGACTGTTCGTGGAACAGGCCCAGATGGCGTGCCTGGACCTCCTGTCCCAGCTCCAGCCCGGCGCCCGTCACCTCGACCTTGTCCTCGGCGTTGAGCCCGGCGCTGACGAGGCCCCGGGGGTCGACGACGTCGATGACGACGCCGGCGCGGGCGGCGAACTCGGCGAGGCGCTTCAGCGCGCCGGGGAGGTCGTCCGCGTCGCCGTAGAGGCGATCGAGCGGCCAGTAGAGGAAGTGCATCTCGGAGAGGCTGAGCGCATCCAGGCTCGCGAGGCCCTCGCTGACGAGCAGCAGTGCCTTGCGGCCCGGCACGTCGCGCAGGGCCCTGACCGCCTCCTTGACGACGGCGATCGAGCGCAGGGCGAGCCGTGCGTTCAGGTCGAACATCACGCCGCCGTCGTAACGGGCCCCCAGGGGGCTGCGTAGGCCATCGGTGTAGAGAACCCGCATCGGATCATCCGCCCCATAGCCGTGCGGTGACAGGGGTGCCGCCGCCACGAGCCGCGAGAGCTCGGGGCGTGTCCAGGGCGTTCGACGCAGGCCGGCAACCGCAGCCAGGTTGGCCGTGCGGTCCGTCGTCAGCGCGAGCGTGCTGAACCCCCGCACGGTGCTGACGATGTCGACTCGGTCGTTCGCATCGAGCCGCTCGATCGAGTACTTGAGAGCGCGGCGCATCGAGTCGAAGCCGTGCGCCGACAGGCTGAGCTCGTCGACCACGAAGAGGATCGTCCGCTGGGGCGCGACGGAGGACGGCGCCGGGGCTGCGCCCGGCTCGCTCCGCGTTGCCTCGGGGGAGTTCGCAGCCGGCGCCCGCTCGCCGACGCGGACGTAGGCGAGCTCGGACAGCTGCTGCTTTCGTCCGTCCTGGTACACCTCGAGGTCCTCGGGCCGCAGGTCGGTGACGTGGCGTCCGTGCTTATCAGTGACCACGGCGTCGAGCTGGATCCTCTCGACGGAGATGCGTACGACCGGGGGAGGGGACGTCGGCTTCTCCGGGACGCTGCTGGCGACACCCATTGTCCCCAGCACGCCGATCGAGGCCAAACAAGCCACCACAAGGGTGAGGCGCATGCTTTCCTCCGTGCGAATGAGAGACGTCGGCCAAGATCCGGTGCAACGACAAGACGTCGCCTGTAGCTCCGCCACGAGAACAACGATGCAAGCGCCGGACCGCCGCCAAGCGGGCGCTTCGAGCGGTTTGTCGCCTCCTTTCGTCCCGTGCCGAGGACGAGCTATCGCTCGGCGTGGACAGCGCGTCAGATGCGGCGCGACCGCCGGGGCCTCATCGGGGGCGAGAAGGCGGCGATACGCCCGGGAGAGTTGAGGGGTGCGGGGGACGCGGGTGCTACGGGACGCGGGTGCTACGATACCCTAGCGGGAGGAAGCATGAGGACAATCGCCCTCGCCGCGCTCTTCGCAGCTGCAGTCCCGGCCACTGCCCAATATGCCCAACAAGCACCGTCGCCAACGGTGTGGACGCCCACCATGGACCAGTGGCTGCAAATGGACCTGTCGACACGGGTGCTGACATTGCAGGATGCTTACGTCCACCCCCCAGAATCCGTCCGTCCCACCCGCCGACCGAGGCGAGAAGCGGGAACAGGACTGTGTTCAGGCGTTCGGGGACAAGGCGTTCTGCGAATGCCTGAACAGGGAATCACCAGCGGTCGCCAGCTTCACCGACTACGTGAACGTCGTCACGCACTCGAGGAAAGAGCTGGGTACGAGAAGCTCGACCAGTCTGTGAAGACCGTCGTGGACGATCTCCTCAAGGCCCGCGAGGTCTGTGTCGCGCAGAGGCAAGCGCACAAGTAGTCGCCCGGCTGAGAGCGATCTTCCGCCCGGCGCGCTCGCGGTGTCCGGCAGCGTCGGCTCCGGCCTTACAGTGGCGCGACCTTCACCCACCGCCGGGTGCGGGCGGCCCTCTCGATGGCTTCCAGGACGAGCTGGTTGCGGACGCCGTCCTCGAAGTCCGGCTTGACCTTCCGGCGCGAAGCGAGCGCCTCCAGGAAGTCGAAGACGGTGTGGGTGAACGTGTGCTCGTAGCCGATGATATGCCCGGCGGGCCACCAGGCGCCGAAGTAGGCGTGGGAGGGCTCGGTGGCCAGGATCCGGCGGAACCCCCGCTCCTTCCCCTCGTCGTCGCGCGAGTAGTACTCGAGCTCGTTCATCCGCTCGAGGTCGAAGGCGACGCTGCCGCGGCTGCCGTTCACCTCGAAGCGGTTGTGGTTCTTCCGGCCGGTGGCGAAGCGGGTGCCCTCGACCGAGCCCACGGCCCCGTTCGCGAAGCGGACGAGCGAGAGGGCGGCGTCGTCGACGGTGACCCGGCCCTTCCTCTTGGGATCCTCCGGCAGGGGCCGCTGCTTCACGAACGTCTCGAGGGCGCCGGCCACCTCCGTGACCTCGCTCCCGAGGACGAAGCGGCCGAGGTCGAGGGAGTGGGAGAGGATGTCGCCGAGCGAGCCCGAGCCGGACTTCTCCTTGCGGAAGCGCCAGTAGAGGGGCGTCGCCGGGTCGACCGGCCAGTCCTGGAGGTAGGTCCCTCGGTAGTGGAAGATCCGGCCGAGCTTTCCCGAGGCCACGAGCTCCCGGGCCAGCATCACCGCGGGGATGCGGCGGTAGTTGTGGCAGATCATGTGGAGGACGCCGGCCTTCCGGACCGCCCTCAGCATGGCCTTCGCACCGGCCACGTCGTTGGCGAGGGGCTTCTCGCAGAGGATCGCCTTGCCCGCCTGAGCCGCCGCGATCGCGATCCCGGCGTGGCTGTCGCCCGGCGTGGCGACGTCCACGATGTCGACGTCCTTCCGATCCACCACCTCGCGCCAGTCGGTGGCCCACTCCTCCCAGCCGAGCTGGGATGCGGCACGCTGGACGCCGGCCGGGTCCCGGCCGCAGATGACCTTCAGGCGGGGCGTGAGCTTCGGCGAGAAGAAGCGGGCGACCTGCCGCCAGGCGTTGCTGTGGGCCCGGCCCATGAACGCGTAGCCGACGAGCGCGACGTTGACCTCGGGCATCGCTTCTCTCCTGATGGGCCCGCCGCCGTGGGCGGCAGCGTGGGCCGGACGATAGCCGTGGCCGTCGCCGGCCGTCAAGCGGGTATCATCGTGGAGCGGAGGCGCACCATGATGCGGCGCCGGATCCCGACCTGCGTCGCCCTGGCCGTCCTGGGGGCGGTGCCCGCGTGCCGGAAGGAGACCCTGACCTCCCCGACCTTGAGCGCCACCTGCTCGGCGCAGCCGCCGTCGGGGCCGGCCCCTCTCGCCGTCACCTTCGTGCTCGGCGTCTCCGGGGCGGAGGGGCCGTTCACCGTCTCGGTGAGCTACGGTGACGGCGCGAGCGCGACGAGCGCCGACACGCCCCACACCTACACCGCGGCCGGAACCTTCACCGCGTCGTTCACGGTGACCACCGCGACCCAGAGTGCCCTCTGCTCCACGGCGGTCACTGTCCAGCCCGCGCCGTCGCCCTCGCCGTCCCCCGACCTGCCGCCCAAGGCCGTCTTCAAGACGAACCCGACGGCGGTCGGGGGCACGATCACGGGAAAGGCGCCGCTCGACGTCTTCTTCAACATGTGCCCCAGCTCCGATCCGGACGGGGACCAGCTCTTCTTCCTCATGGACTTCGACGGCGACGGCCGGGTCGACTTCGCGGGCACGACGGGCGCCCACTGCCGGGCCGACCACGTGTACGCGGCCGGCACGTGGATGCCGACCGTCTGCCTCCACGACATCGACAAGGACGGAAAGCAGCTCCACGACGATCAATGCCGGACGTACACCTTGGTCGTTTCGCCGTGAGGTCGACGCGGGCGGCCGTGCTGCTCGTGGCTCTTGCCGCCAGCCCTGCGTCCTCGGCTCGGGGCGCCGAGGCTCCTCGACCGCAAGCGAAGACGAGCGAGCGCATCGGCGTCTTCCTCCGCTGCACGGGAGAGGAAGAGCCGCGGAAGGCCCTCGCGGCGGTGACGTCGCTCGGTCTCTCCCGCGTCCAGGTGAGCCGCCTCGCCGACCGGTACTACACGCCCGAGGGAGCGCAGGAGCTCGCGGCCTCGCTGGCGGAGGCCGGTATCCGGTCAGACGCCGTCGTGGTGGTGTTCGACGGGGAGAGCTACCGGGACCAGGAGGCGGTCCTCCGGACCGTGGGCTTCCGGCCGGCCGGCCTCCGCCCGCCGCGTGTCGACTACGCGCGGCGGTGCGTCGACCTCGCGGCCGCGATCGGCACGAAGGTCGTCACCTTCCACGTCGGCTTCCTGCCCCGCGCGCCCGGCGACCCGGACTACCGCGACATGCTCCAGGCCGTGGGGGACGTCGCCGCCTACGCCGCCGGCAAGAAGGTGACGCTTTCGCTCGAGACCGGACAAGAGACGGCGGAGGACCTGGCCGCCTTCCTGGACGCGGTGAAAGGGCCCCGCGTCGGCGTCAACTTCGACACGGCGAACCTCGTCCTCTACGGTCTCGACCAGCCGGCGCGCGCGCTCGAGAAGCTGCTCGGCCGCGTGACCTCGGTCCACGTGAAGGACGGCCTGCCGCCGGCGGCGCCCGGGCAGCTCGGCCGCGAGGTCCGGCTCGGCGAGGGGCAGGCCCAGGTCGCGGAGTGCCTGCGGCTCCTCGACCGGTCCGGCTTCGACGGCCCCCTCATCATCGAGAACTACGTCTGGCGGGACCTCGGGACGCGCCCGCTCGACGAGCTGGCGCGGTCGCGCGACTTCATCCGCGCGCAGCTCGGCCGAAGGGACTGAGCCGGCCGTGCGGCCCGGCTTCGCGGCCCCTGCGGGCCCGGCCGCCGTGCTGGCGGCGGGCCTGGCCTTGGCGCCGGCCCAAGGCCCGCCACCGCGCTTCGGCGCCGAGACGGAGCTGGTCACGGTGGACGTCGTCGTGCTCGACGGCGACGGCCAGCCGGTCCCGGGGCTGAAACGCGACGACTTCCGCGTCCTCGAGGACGGCCGCCCGCAAACGCTCACCGCCTTCGAAGCGATCGAGGTGAAGGTGCCGACCCAGGTCGAGCGGCGAGCCGTCGCCCCGCGGCCGTCGACGGCACGGGTCTCGGCCAACGTCGGAGTGAAGCCGACGCGCCGGACGTTCGCGATCGTGTTCGACGACCTGCACGTCGGCGACGTCAGCATCGAGCAGGCGAAGCGCGCGGTCGAGGCCTTCGTGACCGGCGAGACGCTGCCCGGAGACCGCCTCGTTCTCGTCACCGTCTCCGACGCGCGGTACTGGGCCACGAACCGGGGCTCCGAGGACGCGGCCTGGATCGACGCCCTCCGGCGCGTCCGCTCGCACCGGCCGCTGCCGCTGCCGGTCGGCTGCCGCGTGACCTACTACGAAGCGATGCAGATCGACGCCCTGGGCAACCGACGGGTGGCCGACCTCGTGAAGCGACGCCTGACGAGCTTCTGCTCGCTGACCGGCCTTCGCCCGAGCCCGGAGCAGCTCGCGCAGAGTGCGGTGGCCTCGGACGCCGCCGCGGCCGGGGTGGACGTGCCATCCGGCGGACGTTCCGGCCCCTCGGCTTCCGGCTCGCCGCTGATGCCTCGGATGCCCGAGGTCTACGCCCGTGAGCGCAGCCAGCTCACGGGCTCGCTCAGGGTCCTGCGCGAGATCGTGTCCCGGCTCGGGGCCACGGCCGGCCGGAAGTCGCTCGTCCTCGTGACGGAGGGCTTCCCGGTCGACGCCTCGCTCGACGTCCTCCGCGAGGTCCGCGAGCAGGCCGCACGGGCCAACGTCGCCATCCACTTCCTCGACGCCCGCGGCCTCGCCACGGGGCCGGAGTTCCTCTCCGCCGCGGGAGCGGGCGCCACGATCCCAGGTCCGGACCTCGGGCCGACCCTCGCCCTCTGGAGGCTCGAGGACGGCGGGTCCAAGGCTCTGGCCGAGGAGACGGGCGGACTCGTCCTGCAGACGAACGACCTCGCGGCCGCCCTTGAGCGCGTGGCCGACGAGTCGCGGGTCACGTACCTCCTCGGCTACGGGCCCACGAACGCGAAGCGCGACGGCCGCTACCGGCGCCTGAAGGTCGAGGTCCTGCGGCCGGGTCTCGTGGTGCGGGCGAGGGCCGGCTACTTCGCCGAGAGGGGGACGAAGAAGCCGGTCCCGGGGGCGAGCGTGACGAGCCGCGTCCTCCGCGATCCCTTCGACGCCGACGGCATCCCCTTGCGGCTCGCCGCGTACGTCCTGGGCCCGGCGCGCCTCGCCGGGCCGGAGGCAAGAGCGGGGCTCGAGGTGCTGGTGGCGGGAGAGGTGCGCCTCGACGCCTTCGACACGCCGGTGAAGGACGGTCGGGTGGTGGCGGAGCCGAAGCTGAAGCTCTACGTCGAGTCGCGCACGCGGGAGAGGCACGAGTCCGAGTGGACGCTCGAGATCGGCCTCACCCCGTCGGCGGGCGCGGGTGAGGAGGTGTGGCACCCGTTCCTGACCCGGATCGCGATGGAGCCGGGAGACCACCGGGCGCGGCTCGTCGTGGAGTGCGGCGGCAAGGCCGGCTCGGCGACGACGGACTTCGCCGTCCCCGGCCTCGCGGAGGAGCGCCTGTCGACGCCGATCCTGAGCGACCAGGTCCTCGGCCCCGGGGGGTTCGCGGCGGGCGGCGCCGGAGGCCGCGGGGTGATGCCCGTCGTGCGCCGGAGCTTCCCGTCGTCGAGCATCCTCCACGCGTGGCTCGAGCTGCACGGCGCGGCCCTCGATCCTTCGATCGGCCAGCCGAGGGCGACGGCGGCGTTCGTGGTGCGCTCGGCCGACGGCCGCGAGTGGGGGAGCGGCCGGCCGAGGGAGATGAGCCTGGACGCCGGGAAGCCCACGCGCCTCTTGAGCATCCCCCTGGCCGAAGCGCCGGAGGGCGAGAGCGAGCTCGTCCTCACCGTCCGCGACGAGGTTTCCGGCCGCACGTTCGAGGCCCACGAGCCGTTCCGGGTCGAGCCGCCCGGCCCGCGCTCGAACGAGGAGAAGGGCTCACGCTGACGCTCTTCTTCCGTTTGGGAGAGAATGACGTCCTTCGCCCCGGACGACGAAGCGGGGAGGGAGTTCAGTGAGCGAGACCCCGTTCGACAACGTCGAAGGCGCGCACGAGTACGTCGGCCTCCTGCTGGAGGCGGTCAAGCAGGCCCGGGTCGAGGTGGGCCAGGACCTCGAGAAGGCGAAGGCCGAAGGGGCCGAACGAAGCGTCGAGGCCCTCCAGCTCGTGGCGTGGAAGCTGGAGCGGCTCGAGTCGCAGCTCCTGGCGAGCCGTCACCTGCTCAATGACCTGCGGCGCCTGCGCCGGCTCCTGCTCGGTGAGGACGGTCCCGCGTCCCCGCGGGGCGACGCCGACGAGCCACTCGACGGGGCGTAGGCCGCCTCGCGACGACCCCGCTCGGTTCACTCGAGCCGGACCGCGGCGAAGCCGTACGCTCGCAGGTCGAGGGTCACCGTTCCCTCGGTCACGGGGAGCGGGCCCAGCTCCCGCTCCAGGAGGTCGAGGCGCACCGCCCGTCGCCGGTGCCCGGTCTCGATCCTCAGCGGCCCGCTCCGGCCGGCGGTCTCGCGCAGGCGCAGGACGAGGCCGCGCGCCGCGGGGTCGTCGGGCGGCTTCAACGCGAGGACGACGGCGCGGAGAGGATCCACGACCGGGGGCGGTTCGGGGGACCGAGACACCCGTCCTCGCAGGGCCTGGATCGGCTGGAGGACCGTACGGCTCCACGCGAAGGCGTCCGCCCCGACGTAGTCTCCGGCGCGGGCGCGCAGCGCGTAGCGGAAGCGGAACTCCGTCGCGCCCCCCTGGTCCTTCGTGACCTCCTTGAAGTTCTGGTCGTTGCCGAGAGCCTCGATGGTGACCGGCTCGAGGTCGTTGCGGAAGAGGAACGCGTCCAGGGGAGCGATCGTGACGCCGCCCCCGGGGCCCGACGCGTCGACGAAACCCTGGACGGCGAAGCGGCGGGTGTTGGCGCCCTTCAGGAGGTCGCCCTCGGGCTCCGTCCGGGGACGGACGACGGCTCCCGTCGTGTCGAGGCGCAGGGTCGCGCCGGCAGAAGCGACTGGGAAGACGTGGACGAGGCGCTCCTCGGCCGCGCTCGGCTTCTTGTCGACGCGGTAGTCGAGGTCGACGCGGTCGACGTCGGCGTAGATCGTCACGAAGAGGTCGGTCTCGGCGGGGCCGGTCCGGTACGAGACGTGGAGGCGGGCGAGCACGGGTCCCACCGCGTCGACGTCGCTCTGCACGTCCTCCGGCCGCGATTCGACTCCGCCCGCGACGTAGGCCGTCTGCGCGAAGGCGCGCGGGCCGGGCACGACGAGATCGCGGCCGGACGGCTTGTGGACGAGGCTGGCCAGGCCGCCCGTGCGGGGATCGACGGCCAGCCGGTAGAACGGGCCGTCGAGGGTCGTCGCGGTCGCGACGAGCGTCGCGGGGGGCGGCGGGGCCAGACGGGTGAGCCCGAGCGCCATCGCGGCGAAGGGCCCGAGGGGAGGCGGCACGAAGTAGAGGACCGGCTCCTCGTCCTCAACCACCATCTGGCTCGGAAGCATGCGCCCGTCGGGACCCCGGACGTCGCGCGCCGGCCAGTCGCGGGGGAAGGCGAGGCGCACCACGTCCCGGCGGGGATAGCCGGTCGGGTTGAAGATCGAAACCTCGTCGCTCCGGACCTGGAAGCGGAGGGCGTCCCAGGACCGCGTCGTGAGGTCCTGGGCGGCGTCCACGAGCCCGTCCGCCCAGCGCCGCCGCAGGGACGCGTTCTCGCGTCGGCTGGCGTCGTCGGAGCCGTTCCAGGCGTGGTCGGCGAGCATGGCCCAGGTCCACTCCGCCTGCTCCCGCGACGGGCGGGTGGCGGCGGCGAGCGCCTCCCCGCCGGCGAGCGCGGAGAAGGTTTCGGCGGCGAGATACTCGCGCTCCGCCTGCCGCGCGGACGCGGCGACCGCGGCGAGGCTCACCGGCCAGGCCTCCCACGAGTGGCCGAGGTCCCCCCGCACCGTGGGCAGGAAGGGCTGCCTCGCCTCCGCGGCGTCGATCGACCGGCAGAAACCGGCCAGGGTGTCGTTCCGGAGTCGGACGGGCGAGGCGGGCCGGCCGTTCCACTCGCGGATCCCCGCGTCGAGCTCCGCAACCTCGTCCGCGCTCTGTGGGCGCAGGTCGCCGTGTGTGCCGAAGGCGACGACGTCCCGGGAGGGATAGGCCGAGCCGAGGCCCTCGAAGCGGCGGAGCCACTCGGGCACCGCGCGCTTCGGGTCTTCGAGGAGCGAGCGGCCCTGCGCGTAGTTGGAGAGGCGGCTCGCCCAGGCGTCGAGCGCGACCCGCACGCGGCTCCCGTCCGGCCCTTCGAGCGCGAAGAGGGGCGGCAGGTCGAGGCCACCCCACTCGGCGTCGTAGTCGAGGAAGGGGACGGCCAGCCAGCGCACGCCGGCGCCGGCCAGGAGCGTGGCCGCGCCCCAGGGAAGCGACGGCAGCTCGACGTGGGGGGCGACGTCGATCGGCACGCCCCACTCGCGCTCGAGGCGTCGGGCGGGGTAGAGCGAGCGCAGGAAGGCCTCGTCGCCCTGCCCGCCCCAGAGCGTGTTGTCGAGGAACGGGCTGAGGGTGATCCGGCCCTCGCGCAGCCGCCTCTCGAGCTCGCTCCGTCTCCCGGGGTCGAGCTCGAGGAAGGCGAGGGCCTCGTTCGTCACCGACATCGTGTATCGGTCCCGGCTCTCCTCCGGCTCGCCGTCAATCCGCGTCATCGCGTCGAGGTGCGCCCGCACGACCTCGGCCATGTTCCGGCGGGTCGTCTTCTCGTCGAACCCCCAGGTGTAATCGGAGCAGGCGCTGCTCACCACGTGGATCGTCCACGGAGGAGCGTCGGGCGCTCCCTGTGCGGCGCTCGTCCCCGCGCCGAGGGTCAGGACGATCGGGAGGGCCGCCGCGAGAGGGGCGGCGCGGGTCGTTCCGTGGGTCGTGGGTCGGGACGAGAGATCCATGAGTCGCAGACGCCCGGTCGGCTTTCCTGAGCCTAGCATCCCCTGTCCGCCCGCCGTCTTCTGCTACCCTCCGCTCGTGGCGCCGCAACACCGCCCGTCTTCGTTCGAGGTGACCCCATGAGTCGACTCCTGCTCCAAGCGCTCCTCCTCTGCGCCGTCCCCGCCCTTCGGGCCGACGAGCGCGCGCTCGACCTGCCCATCGGCGACCCTGCCCGCCGCGACCGCGAGGCCGCGGTCGTCCTCGACGGCATCACCGACGCCGCCCGCGGCGACACGCTCACCCCGCCCGAGCTCGCCGCCCGCCTCGACGGAGTGAAGCTCCTGTTCGTGGGCGAGAGCCACACCGATGCCGAGTTCCACCGCGTACAGCTGCGGGTCATCCAGGAGCTCCACCGGCGGGGACGGCAGGTGCTCGTGGGCCTCGAGATGTACCCCGTCCCGGAGCAGCCCTGGCTCGATCGGTGGCACCAGGACAAGGGGCTCACCGAGGAGGCCTTCGTGGCCGAGTCCCACTGGTACAAGAACTGGGGCTACCACTGGAACTACTACCGCGACATCTTCCTCTTCGCGCGGGCGAGCGGGATCCCCCTCTTCGGGGTCAACCTGCCGCGCGCCGCCGTGCAGACCGTCCGCATGAAGGGCTTCGACGCGTTGCCTCCGGACGAGCGCGCCCTCCTGCCCGAGCGGATCGACCTCGAGAGCGCGGAGCACCAGCGGCTCTTCCGGGCCTTCTTCGGCTCCGAGGACTCGCTCCACGGGAACATGCCGGAGCCGATGTTCCAGGCGATGTACAGGGCGCAGTGCGCGTGGGACGCGGCCATGGGCTGGAACGCGCTCCAGGCCCTGAAGACGCACGGCGGCGAGAAGGCGATCATGGTCGTCCTCATCGGGTCCGGCCACGTCGCCTACGGCCTCGGCGCCGAACGGCAGGCGAAGCTGTGGTTCGCGGGCCGGACGGCCTCGGTCATCCCCGTCCCGATCGCCGAGGAGGCCGGGGCGGCGCCGATCGGGAAGGTCCAGGCGTCCTACGCGGACTTCGTCTGGGGCCTGCCGCCCTCGACCGATCCCCTCTACCCGAGCCTCGGGATCTCGACGCCGGAGCAGAGGAGCGGCGAGCGGTACAAGGTGATCCTGGTCGGAAAGGACACGCCGGCGGCGGCGGCCGGCTTCGAGGTCGGGGACGAGCTCGTGTCGATCGAGGGGGTGCCCATCGACGAGAAGGAGACGAGCAACCGGCTGATGTCGGAGAAGCGGTGGGGCGACGCCGTCGTCTGCAAGGTGCTGCGCGGCGGCCAGGAGCGGACGCTGACCGCCTACCTGCGCCGGCGGGGGCCGAAGGCGAGATCGGCCGGGGCCGCGCCCGCCGCTCCGCCACAGGTGCCCCCGTCCTCGCCGCCGGCGACGCCCCCGAAGTCCCCCTCGGGAGACCGCCGTTGAGACGAGCGCTGCCGGCCGGCTTGTCGGCCGTCGTCGGCTTGGCCGCCGCCAACGGCGTCCCGGCGACCCTCGACCCGGGAGCCGCCGGGCACGTCCGTCACTCGCTGAAAGTGGCTCTCGACCCGACGCGGGGCTGGCTGACCGTCGAGGACGACCTCACCCTGCCCCCGGATCCCTCGTCCCCCGGCCGAGCGGAGCACCCGCCGAAGGCGGAGTTCCTGCTCCACGCCGGCCTCCGGATCACGTCGTCCCGGCCCGCGGTCGCGGAAGCGACCCTGGGCGACGCCTCCCGCCTCGCCGGGACCGACGGCTCGACGACCGACGTCCCGCTCAAGCGGTACCGGGTGGCCCTGGCCGGGCCCGACCGCACGGTGCACCTGCGGTACGAAGGGGAGTTCGACTTCGGCCTCTCCGACCCGAAGGAGGAGTACTCGCGCGGCTTCCGGGAGACGGCCGGGATCGTCTCGAAGGAGGGCGTGTACCTCGCCGGCGACGGCTTCTGGTACCCGCACGTCCGCCCCGGCCTCGTCGAGTACGCGATGGAGGTCGCGGAGCCTGCGGGTTGGCACGTGATCAGCGCCGGCAACGGCACCTCCCGCGACGCGACGGGAAGGGCGCGCTGGGAGTCGCACGGGCCGGTGGACGAGATCACGCTCGTCGGCGGACCGCTCCACGTCTACCGTGACGCGGCGGGGGCGGTCGAGTCCCTCGTGTACCTCCGCCAGAAGGACGACGCCCTCGCCTCGAAATACCTGCAGGCGACCGCCCAGTACCTCGAGATGTACCGCGGGCTCCTGGGTCCCTACCCCTACGGCAAGTTCGCCCTCGTCGAGAACTTCTGGGAGACGGGCTACGGCATGCCGTCCTACACGCTCCTCGGCCCGGAGGTGATCCGCTTCCCCTTCATCCTCACCTCCTCCTATCCGCACGAGATCCTGCACAACTGGTGGGGCAACGGTGTCTTCGTGGACTACGCGGCGGGAAACTGGTCTGAAGGGCTGACCGCCTACATGGCCGACCACCTCCTCCAGGAGCAGCGCGGCCGGGGGGAGGAGTACCGGCGCGACACGCTGCAGAAGTACAGGAGCTACGTGCGCGACGGCCGGGACTTCCCGCTCACCGGCTTCCGCTCCCGCCAGAGCGCGTCGACCGAGGCCGTGGGCTACGGGAAGGCGCTCATGGTCTTCCACATGGTCCGGGAGCGTCTCGGCGACGAGGCCTTCCGCGGCTGGGCGGCGCGCTTCTACCGCGAGTACCGAGGGAAGCAGGCCTCGTTCGCCGACATCCGGCGGTCGCTCGAGACGGCCTCGGGCCAGGATCTCCGGCGCTTCTTCGCCGACCACGTCGAGAGAGACGGCGCGGCCCGGCTCCAGGTGTCGCTCAGCGACCTGCGCGAGTCCTCGGACGGCGGCTTCGAGGTCGCGTTCGTGATCGAGCAGGTGCAGCCGGGAGCGCCCCTCGAGCTCGACGTGCCCGTCGTCATCCAGACGCTCGGGAGGCCGACGACGAAGACGGTCCGGCTCGAGGGCGGCCTCGCCGCGTTCACCGTGAAGACCGACGCGGAGCCGGTCGCCCTCCACGTCGACCCGTCCTTCGACGTCTTTCGCCTCCTCGACCCCCGGGAGACCCCGCCGTCGATCGGCCAGATCTTCGGCGAGCCGCGGATCCTGGCCGTCCTGCCGACGAAGGCGACCGATGCGGAGCGGGAGGCCTGGCGCCGGCTGATCGAAGGCTGGAAGACGGACACCCACGTGCCGGAGGTGCGGACGGACGCCGAGGTCGTCGAGCTTCCGAAGGACCGCGCGGCGTGGCTCCTGGGGCGCGAGAACGCGCTCGCGGCCCGGCTCTTCGCCTCCGGGGGCGACTACACCCTCGACGCGCACAAGCTCCGCGTCGACCGCGAGGAGATGCCCCTCGCGGGGCATTCCGCGGTGATCGTCCGCCGTCACCCCAAGAACCTGGAGCAGGCGGTCGGCTGGATCTTCGCCGACGGAGAGGCCGCGCTGCCCGGCCTCGGCCGCAAGCTCCCGCACTACGGGAAGTACTCGTACCTCGGCTTCGAGGGGGACGAGCCCACGAACGTCCTGAAGGGGCAGTGGACGCCCACCGACTCACCGCTGCGCGTCGACCTGCGCCCGAACGACGAGCGGGGCGCCGCCGTCGCGCCGCTGCTCCTTCCGGCCCGGAAGGCTCTCGCGGAGCTGCCGCCCGTCTTTTCCCAGAAGGCCCTCCTCGACCACGTCGAATGGCTCTCGGCCCCCGAGCGCGAGGGTCGCGGGATCGGCACGAAGGGCCTCGAAGACGCGGCGGAGTACGTGGCCGCCGCCTTCAAGGCGGCGGGCCTGCAACCGGGCGGCGACGAGGGCACGTACTTCCAGGCGTTCTCCTCGCCGGGGTCGCCCTCGGGCGCCGCGTGCTCACTGCGAAACGTGATCGGCGTCCTGCCCGGAACGAAGGCCGAGTGGAAGGGGCAGTCGGCTCTTCTCACCGCCCACTACGACCACCTCGGCCTCGGCTGGCCGGACGTCCACAAGGGCGACGAGGGGAAGCTCCACCCCGGAGCCGACGACAACGCGAGCGGCGTCGCGGTGATGCTGGAGCTCGCGAAGGTCCTCGCGTCGGCGGAGAGGCCGCGGCGCACGATCGCGTTCGTCGCCTTCGCGGGCGAGGAGGCCGGCCTCCTCGGCTCGAGGCATTACGTCGACCACCCGCCCTTCCCGCTCGAGCAGACGATCGGCGTCATCAACCTCGACACGGTGGGGCGGCTCCTCGACAAGAAGCTCTCGGTCGTCGCGACCGGCACCGCGTCGGAGTGGCCGCACATCTTCCGCGGGGCCGGGTACGTGACCGGCGTCGAAGCCCGCCTGATCCCGGAGTCCCTCGAGTCCTCCGACCAGAAGAGCTTCATCGACCGCGGGGTGCCGGCGGTGCAGATCTTCACCGAGCCGCACGCGGACTACCACCGCCCGGGCGACACCGCCGACAAGGTGGACGGGCCGGGGCTCGTCAAGGTCGCGACGTTCGTCAAGGAGGGCATCGCGTACCTGGGGGACAGGGAAGGGCCCCTCACGAGCACGATCGGGGCGTCGAGGGGCGCCGCGGCCTCACCTCCCGCGCCTCCCCCCGGGGGCGCGCCGGCCGCTCCCGGGGGCGCGCCGGCCGCGGGCCGCCGGGTGAGCTTCGGGACGATGCCCGACTTCGCCTTCGCCGGTCCGGGGGTGAGGGTCGCGGCGGTGACGCCCGGCTCTCCCGCCGAGAAGGCGGGCGTGAGCGGAGGCGACATCGTGCTGAAGGTGGACGGCAGGGACGTCGCGAACCTCCAGGCCTTCGCGGGGATCCTCCGCGGCCTCGCACCCGGGCAGACGGTGACGGTCATTCTGAGCCGCAGTGGCCGGGAGCAGTCTGTCGAGGTGACGGTCGTCGAGCGGTAGGGCCGGCGGCCGGGGCAGGCGATAATCGGGAGGTGCCGTCGGCCGCGCCACCGTCGAGGACCACGCCCTCCGGGCTGCCTGCCGGCTCCCCCGGGATCTCCGTCGAGGGCGTGACGCGCTTCTACGGGTCCACGCTCGCGGTGGACGGCGTGTCGTTCCAGGTCCGGCCCGGCGAGATCGTCGGCTTCCTGGGACCGAACGGGGCCGGAAAGAGCACGCTCCTCAAGATGATCTCGACCTGGCTGCCGCCGAGCGCGGGGCGGATCGCCGTGGGCAGCCACGACGTCGTCGAGGAGCCGCTCGCCGTGCGCCGGCTGCTCGGCTACCTCCCTGAGCACAACTCCCTCTACGAGGTCATGCGCGTCGACGCCTTTCTGGAGTTCGCCGCGCGCATCCGGGGTCTGCGCGGGGCACATCTCCGCGACCGCCTCGACTGGGCGGTCGAGAGCTGCGCCCTGCGGGAGGTCATGGCCAAGAGGATCCACGAGTGCTCGAAGGGCTATCGCCAGCGGATCGGCGTCGCGGCCGCGCTCGTGCACGACCCCCCGGTGATCGTCCTCGACGAGCCCACCCACGGCCTCGACCCGGTGCAGGTCGTGGCCTTCCGTGGCTTCATCCAGGGCCTGCGCGAAGGCAAGGCCATCCTGTTCTCGAGCCACGTCCTGAGCGAGGTCGTCGCGATCTCCGAGCGGATCCTGGTCATCCAGAAGGGGCGGCTCCTCGCCGATACCCGCGTCGAGGAGCTGCAGCGCCGGGCCGGGGAGGCGGGGAAGGACGTCGAGGCGGTCGTGCTGGGCATCGTCACCGCGGCCGGGAACGCGTGACACGGAAGGACGCCCTCGGCGGCGGCGAAGCCCTCGCCGCCGCCCGGCTGATCGCCCGCCGCGAGATCGCCGCCTACTTCGACTCGAACATCGCCTACGTGTACACGGTCGGCTTCGTCGTGCTCGCGAACTCGATCTTCATGAACGACTTCTTCCTGACCGGCACCGCCGACATGACGGCCTTCTTCGACCGGCTGCCCCTCCTCCTCGCGATCTTCCTGCCCGCGGTCACGATGAGGCTCTGGGCGGAGGAGAAGAAGCACCGCACGATCGAGCTGCTGCTCACCTTCCCGATCGGGCCTCGGGAGGCGGTGGCGGGCAAGTACGCGGCCGCCCTCCTCCTGTACGCGCTCTTCCTCGCCGGCTCGCTGCCGATCGTCGTGATGCTCTTCGTCCTCGGCCGGCCGGACGGCGGGCTCATCGCGAGCGGCTACGCGGGCGCCCTCCTCCTCGGCGCGCAGTTCATCGCCTCCGGGATGTTCTTCTCCGCCCTCGCCCGGGACCAGATCGTGGCCTTCGTCACCAGCAGCCTGGCCGCGTTCGCGCTCGTCCTGAGCGGCAACGACCGCGTGGTGGAGGTGCTGGACGGGCTCTGGCCGTCGGTCGCCCCGGGGACGATCCTCGACGAGTCCGTCTCGGCCATGCCGCACTTCGACGCGTTCGTCCGGGGATCGATCCAGCTCCCGTCCCTCGTCTACTTCGGCGGCACGAGCGCCGTCTTCCTCTGGATGACGGCCCTCGTCCTGCGGCAGGACCGGACGTGAAGCGGAACCGGGCGAGAGAGGACGTCGCCGCCGCCTGCGTCCTCCTCTTCCTGGTCGCCGTCTTCGCGGTCAAGGTGGCCCGCCACATCGGCGTTCCCCCGCTCGAGCCGGGACGCTTCCAGCCCACGCGCGTCTCGCCCGAGACGCGGGCCCGCCTCGCCGCCCTGCCCGACGAGGCGTTCCTCACCTACTTCGTGAGCGATCGGGCCCGGATGCCCTCCCGCATGCGCGACGTGGAGCGAGGCGTCACCGACGTGCTCGCCGCGCTGCGGCGGGCCTCCGGCGGGCGTCTCGAATACCAGGTCGTCGATCCGTCGGACGATCCCGACCTCCAGCGCTACGCGGCCCGGCGCGGGATCGCGCCCTTCCGCTCGCGGAGCGTCGAACGGGACGCGTACCGCGAGCGCACCGTGTGGTCGGCCCTCTCGATCGCCGCTGGCGACCATCCCGAGTCGGCGATCAGCGACGTCGGGCCGGAGCACCTCCCGCGGCTGCAGGCTCTCGTCCTCGAGCACCTCGCGCAGATGGAGAAGGCCCGCCGTCCCGTCGTGGCCCTGTCGCGCACCGCGGGCTTCTCGGAGCTCCTGGCCGCGCTCGGGTCGACGGCCGACGTCGTCGTGGCGGACCCGTCGGGGGGCCGCCTCCCCGAGCGGGCCGACCTCCTCTTCTGGCTCGACCCCGCGGGCCGGCCGGAGGAGCTGCGGAGCGTGGACGACTTCCTCTCCCACGGGGGCAGCGTCGTCGTCGCGGGAAGTGACAAGGCCGTGGAGGCGAGGGGCGGCCTGAACGCCGTGCGGTTCGAGCGCACGGGCAGCGACATGGAGGCGGTCCTCGACCACTTCGGCCTGCGCGCCCTGCCCGGCCTCGTGCTCGACGCGGTGGCCGAGGAGGCGCCGGGCGGCGGCGCTTCCGTCCCGTTCTTCGTCCGGGCGCTCCCGTACAGCCAGGACTTCCGCAGCCTGCTCGGCGAGCCGAACGGCGCCCTCCTCTTCCTCGCCCCGACCGCGATCGGCCTGAACGGCCCGGGGCTCGAAGACCGCGGCCTGACGGCCGACGTGATCGTGACGACGTCGGACCGGACCTCGGTCGTCCCGCTGCCAGAGGCCGAGGTGTCGGCGGCCGACCTCACGCCCGACCGCGGCGAGCCCGCGCCGAAGCTGCCCCTCGCCGTGCTGCTCCGTTCGACCGAGCCCGGGAAGGGCGTCGTCGTCGCCTTCGGCGCCACGACGCCCTTCGCCGACGGCTTCTTCGGGGCCCGGGGCGCCGCCCACGGGCCGCTCCTCAAGACGCTCCTCGGGAACCTCGCTTCCCCGGAACGCCTGGCTCTCCGACGCGCGGGCCTCTCGCGGCCGGAGCCGATCCCCGAGCCGTCCTGGGGCAGCCGCGTCGCGTGGCGCGGGGCCGGCGTGCTCCTCTTCCCGGCCCTGCTGGGAGCCGTCGCCCTGACGCGGCGGACCCCCGCGGAGCGAGTGCGGCGGCAGGGAGACGCTCCGTGGTGGCGGTTGCCGGCGCAGGTCGCGCTCGGCCTCGGCGCCGTGGCCCTGGCCGTCCTCCTCGTCGCGCCGGCGGGCCTGCAGGCGGACCTCTCACGCGGTGCGCTCAACCGCCTGGCCCCGGAGACGAGGGCGATCGCCTCGCGGATGCGCGGCGAGCGGCGCGTCCGCGCCGAGGTCGTCTTTTCCGCTCCCGACCGGCTGCCCCCGGCGATGCGGCCGCGGCTCGCGCAGCTCCTCGAATCGCTGCGGGAGCTCGGGCGGGCGGGGGCGGAGCTCTCCGTGGTCCGCACGCGCCCCGAGGACCTGGGGGCGGACGCGGTCCAGCGCCTGAAGGCGGACGGGATCGAGCCGCTCCGCATGGTCGCCCGCGACGAGGACACGACCGTGGTGCGGACCGTCTTCAGCTCGCTGCGCCTGAGCAGCGCGGGACGGAGCGAGGTGCTGCGCTTCTCCGGTCCCGCGTCCTTCGAGACCCTCGAGTTCCGCCTCGCCTTCGCGCTGCGACGGCTGGAGACCGGCGTGCGGCCGGTCGTGGCCTTCGCCGCCGACACGCCTCGGCTCACCCCGGCCGAGGCCCACGAGCAGTACCAGACCCAGGGCCTCATGGCCCCGATGGGGAAGGACGTCTACAGCCTCGCCCGCGAGCTCCTCGAGGAGTGCGGCTTCGTCGTGGCCCACGTGGACTCCCGCAAGCCCGTCCTGCCCGCCGCCTACGACCTGCTCGTCTGGTTCCAGCCGCGCCGGCCCATGGAGGACCTGATGAACGCCGCCATCCGGACCCTCCACGCCGGCGGGCGGGTGCTGATCGCCGCCCAGCACTTCAACGTCCAGTCGCGGCAGTACCGCGGCACGGGCTTCAGGATGGTCTACTGGCCGCAGCCGCAGTGGCCGGAGCTGGACGAGAAGTACCTGCCGGGGATCGGCATCCACCTCGTGCGCGAGGTTCTCTTCGACGAGCTGAGCACCCGGATCGCGACGGACGCGCAGGTGAACCGGGCCTCCCGCCCGGAGATGGACCGCCAGGTCTCGACGCTTCCCTTCGTCCTCCGCGCGTCCGCCTCCGACTTCGCGCCGGGCTCGAGGATCACCGCCGGCCTCGGCGACCAGGCCTTCGTGTGGGGGAGCTACATCTCCTGGGACGAGGCGCGACTCCGGCAGCTGGGGCTGCGGGCGAAGCCGCTCATCACGACGTCGGACCGCTCGTGGAGCTTCGCGTGGAAGGGACGCTGGATCCCCGACGACGTCCTGGCCGGCCCCCCGCGGGGGCCGGACGGTGCGCCGGTCTGGCTCGGGAAGCAGGCGCTGGCCGCGCTCTTCGAGGGTACGTTCCCCTTCGAGGTCGTCGTGCGCGAGGCGGGCGGCTCCGCTCCGAGGGCGACGCCCGAGACGGCCGCGGCGGCTCCGCCTTCGGGCGGAGAGGGCCGGCTCCTGCTCGTCGGCTGCTCCGAGATGTTCAAGGACCACCGCCTGCGGGAGCCCGAGTTCCGGGCCGACCACCTGCTGCTGAACGCGGTCGCGACGCTCGCCCTCGACGACGCCCTCGCGGCCGTGGCCTCGCACCGTTCGTCCGCGCCGGGCTTCGGCCGCGTGGAGCCAAGGGTGCGCCTGGCCTGGCGCGCGGTCGTCGTGGGCGCGATGCCCCTGGCGTTGCTCGCGACAGCGGGCGTCGTCGGGACGAGACGACGATTCCCCCGCCGCCGGACGGAGAGCTGAGTGCGGAGGACGATCATCGCCCTCTGCTGGACGCTCACCGGCCTCGTGGCCTCGGACCGCGTCCTGTGGCTCCACGAGCGGTCCGAGCGAGGCTCGAGCTCGCGCCTGCGCCGGCTCATCCCCAAGGCCCTGCTGCAGGGCAAGGCCGTCGCCGCGATTCTCATCGAGGACACGGCGCGGCGGGAGCGCGTTCTCTACGCCCGGAGCGCCGGCGGCTGGCGCTGCCTGTCGCGGGCGGGGGCGCCCGCGGACGAGGCGCGGCTCGGCGGCTTCGTCGATCGGCTCCTCGAGGCGCAGGGGATCCTGCAGAAGGAGGACTCCCGAGCCGGGCGCTACGGCCTCGATCCGCCGGTCCTCCTGCGCGTGTCGCTCCACGGGCCGCACGTCCTGAAGGAGAGAGGCCACGACCTCGTCGCGATGGCCGAGATCGGAGCCGAGGTTCCCGGCGGCCGAGGGACCTACGCGCGCTCCGGCCTGAGCCGCGAGGTGATCGCGGTGGACACCGACCTCCGGGAGGACCTCGCCTGGCCCAAGTCGCCCGGCCTCGCCCCGCTGCAGGACCCACGGATCGTGCCCGGGGCCTGGTCGGCTTCGGCGAACGTCGACCGCGTCGAGGTGCACCCCGAGGCCGGCCCGCCGTTCGAGCTGCGGAGGCGGTCCCGGCCGCCGAAGCAGGAGGAGCTCCTCGCGGGCGCGCTGCCCTGGGACTGGCTGCTCGTGGCGGGCGGCCGGGAGCAGGAGGCAGAGGCGCACCCGGCGAACGCCTACGCCTTCTTCCTCCAGGGAGCGACGTACGAACGGGCCCTGGACCCGCGCCAAGCCGACGCGCTCGGTCTCGCACAGCCCCGAGCCCGCGTGATCCTGCACCCCGGCGAAGGGCGGCCGCTCGAGATCCAGATCGGGACCGCGGCGCCCGGGGGCGGCGTCGCCGTGAGGAACGCGCTCACGCAGTGCGTCCTCGCGGTCGACGCCGAGGTGGCCGAGGGGCTCGCGCCACGGGCGGCGGCGCTCCGGCGAGGAGCGCGCAAGAGCCCGTGGGAGACGTGGATCGAGCGCCAGCGCCAGCCCTGACGAGCGAGGCGACGACGACCTTCCTTCTTCATCGCCCCCGAGGGCGGCGGTTTGACGACACCGGATGGGGTCGCTACCCTCCCGGGCCATGACGACGCGTGACGACGCCCTCGCCCTTCGCCTCCTTCTCGCGTTCACTCTGCTCTCCGGCGCCGCCGCCGCCGCGACAGCCGAGCCGGTCCGGGCGGCCGTCTTCCGCGCCGCCTCGTTCCCGACCGCCGACGCGCCGGCGATCGACGACGCCACGCTCCACGCCGCGCTCGCGGGCCTGCCGGTCGACACGCTCGACTCGCCCGATGCCCTCGCGTCCCGCCTCGGCCGGAAGGACCACGCCGTGCTGGTCCTGCCCTACGGCAGCGCGTTCCCTCTCGAGGCCTGGCCGGCCATCCGAGCCTTCGTGAAGGAGGGCGGCGGCCTCGTCGTCCTGGGCGGGGCGCCCTTCCACCAGCCGGTGCGCCAGGAGAAGGCGGCCGACGGCGCGCGCTACGTCCTCGGCCCGCGCCAGCCCACGTACGCCCACGAGCTCCTCATCGGACCCGCCGACGAGCTGGACCCGGCCTGGTACTCGGGCCCGCTGCGCGCGACGGCGCCGCCGGGCGGCGAGTGGGACGGCGCCCTGCCCGAGCCCACGCGGACCTGGGCCCTCACCGTGCGTCTCGCCACGCGCGAGGACCTTCCGGGCGAGGGGGGCACGGCGGGCCCCCGCGACGGCGTCGTGCGGCCCCTCGTCCACCTCGTGGATGCAAAGGGCGTGGCCCGTCTCTGTCCGCTCCTCGAGATCGACCGCCTGCGGGGCACCGAGGAAGGCGCCCGCTGGGTCTTGGCTCCGTCCGACGCCCGCCTCGACGCGGCGACGATCCGCAAGGCCGTCGAGCGGGCCCTCGAGGGCGCGGCCGAGCTCGACGCGCGGCCCGTGCGCGCGGCCGTGGAGCCGGGGGAGCCGCCCGTCCTGCGGGTGATCCTCCGCCGGCCCGCTCCCCGCGCCGGGGAGACGGTCCCGTCCCGCGCGCACGTCGTCGTCCGCGGCGACGGCGGGGCGGAGGTCTTCACGGGCGACGTCGAGCTCGCCGGCGCCCGCGAGATGCGGGGCGGCCTCGTCACCGTGCGCACGGCGGCCCCGCTCGCACCCGGCCTCTACCACGCCGAGGTCGGGACGCCCGACGCGCCGTGGCACCCGCGGAGCGCCGTGACCGGCTTCTGGGTGAAGGACGCCGCGCTCCTCGCCTCGGGGCCGAAGCTCACCGCCTCCCGCGACTGGCTACGCGCCGACGGCCGGGTGCGGCCGATCGTGGGCACCACCTACATGGCCTCCGACGTCCACCGCAAGTTCCTGTTCGAGCCGAACCCGCACGTCTGGGACCGGGACTTCGCCTTCATGAGGAGCCAGGGCATCAACATGGTGCGGACGGGTCTCTGGACGGCGTGGACCCGGGTCATGCTCGACCCCGGGGCGGTGGACGAGAACGTGCTCTCCGCTCTCGACGCCTACGTCCTGTCCGCGGCGAAGCACGGGATCCTCGTCTGCTTCAACTTCTTCGCCTTCCTGCCCCCTTCCTACGGCGACTCGAACCCCTACCTCGGCCCGCGGGCCCTCGAGGGCCAGCGGGCCTTCCTGACGATGGTGGCCCGCCGCTACCGCGGCGTCGGCTGGGTCCACTGGGACCTCATCAACGAGCCGTCCTACGCTCCGCCCTCGGGGGTCTGGAGCAACCTGCCGATCGGCGACGAGCACGAGGCCCGCGCGTGGCGGGAGTGGGTGCAGGCGAAGCACGGCGACGACCCGCTCGTCCTGCGCGACCTGTGGCGCGACGCCTCTCCCGGCGTGCTCGGCGTGCCGGGTCCGGACGAGGTCGGCTACAGCTTCCTCCGCGAGAGCAGGCGGCCCCGGAAGGTGCGGGACTTCTTCGAGTTCACGCAGGCCGCCGCCGCGCGCTGGGCGGGCACGCTGCGCGACGTCCTGAAGGCGGCCGGCGGCGATCTCCTCGTCACGCTCGGCCAGGACGAGGGCGGGACGGGGACACGGCCGGCGCCGCTCTTCTTCGCCGACTCGCTCGACTACACGGCCGTGCACACCTGGTGGAACAACGACGATCTCCTGTGGGACGGCTTCATGACGAAGTCCCCCGACAAGGCCAACCTTCACCAGGAGACCGGTCTCATGAGCCTCCACGACCTTGACGGAGCGCCCTGGCGCACGCCGCGGGCGGCGGCCTCCCTCCTCGACCGGAAGTTCGCCTACGCCTTCGCCGGCCGCGGGGCCGGAGTCGTCCAGTGGGCGTGGAACGTCAACCCCTACATGCCGATCGACAACGAGGCGACGATCGGCTTCAACCGCCCGGACGGGACGGCCAAGATCGAGATGGACGTCGCCCCGGCGTTCGCCGACGTCCTCGCGAAGGCGGCGCCCTACCTCGACGACTTCGCGCCCGAGCCGGTGGCGATCGTGATCCCCTACGCGCGCCTCTTCTCCGGACGGCCGGGCGGCATCGACCACACGAAGCGGATCGTTCGCCTCCTCGCCGAGCGGCACGGCATCGTCCCCCAGGCTCTTCCCGACCTCCGCCTCACCGCCGAGCGGCTCCGGGGCGTGACGCTCGCACTCGTGCCGTCGCCGGAGATGCTCGACGAAGACGCGGCCCGGGCGCTCCTCGAGGCGTCGCGGGCGGGAACCCGGGTGCTCGTCACCGGCCACGTGGAGGGCGACTCGTACGGCCGCCCGACACCGTCGCTGAAGGCGCTGGGCCTTCTCGGGGACGGCCGGCCGGTCGCGCTCCGCGAGACGACGGCGTGGGGCGCGGCCCCCGGCCGGACGGAGTGGGTGACGTTCGAGAGCCTCGCCCAGCACTGGCTGCGGCGGGGCCCGGGCAAGGGCCTCACCGCGCTCAACGGCAGCGTCTGGCACGAGCCGCTGCCCCTCGATTTCGCGCGCGAGACGGCGCCTCTCGAGGCGCTCCTGGCCGCGGCGCTGAAGGCGGCCGGTGTCGCCACCCACCCGGCGGAGGGCGGCGTCGCGGCGCGGGTGCTGGTCGCGCCGAAGAGCATCCTCGTCGTCTGCGTCAACGAGGGCCCGTCCGCGGCGCGCCGGCGGGTGGTGGTCGAGGGACGGCCGGTCGAGATCCCCGTCGAGGGCCTCCGCTCCCGGCTGGCACTCTTCGAGAGGGGGACGGGCCGGCTGCTCGCGGCGACGCCGGGGGACGCGATCGGCCGCGCGGGAACGAACGGGAGGGCAAGATGAGACCAAGCAAGACGGTGGCCGCGCTCCTGGCCCTGGCCGGGTCGGCGGCCCTGGCGGCCGAGGCGCCGCCGCGCCGGATGAGCCGGGCGGTGCTCGAGGACAAGGTCCGCGGGGGCTGGGCGGGCCAGATGATCGGGGTGTCCTACGGCGCCCCCACCGAGTTCAAGGCGATGGGGAAGATCAACGACGGCGAGATCCAGTGGTCGCCGGAGAGGGTCGAGAACGCGATCCACCAGGACGACCTCTACGTGGAGATGACCTTCGCCGAGGTCATGGACCGGATCGGCCTCGACGCCACATCCGAGCAGTACGGCGACATGTTCCGGGACTCTCAGTACAGCCTCTGGCACGCGAACGCGGGCGCCCGCCGCAACCTGAGCCGCGGCATCAAGGCCCCGATGTCGGGCCATCCCGACTACAACATCCACGCGAACGACATCGACTTCCAGATCGAGTCCGACTTCATCGGCCTCATGTGCCCGGGGCTTCCCCAGGCCTCGAACCGCTTCGCGGACCGGGTGGGGCGGGTGATGAACTACGGCGACGGCCTCTACGGCGGCATGTTCTTCGGGGCCATGTACGCGTCGGCCTTCTTCGAGACCGACCCCCGCCGCGTGGTCGAGAACGGGCTCCTCGCGATCCCCGGCGAGAGCGGCTACGCGCGGGTGATCCGGGACGTCCTCGCCTGGCACGCGCAGGACCCTTCGGACTGGCGGAAGACCTGGCAGAGGATCGAGGAGAAGTGGGACCGGGACGACCCTTGCCCGGACGGGGCGCTCGCCCCGTTCAACATCGACGCCCGCCTCAACGGGGCGTACGTGGTCCTGGGCCTCCTGTACGGGAACCGCGACTTCTCGAAGACCCTCGAGGTCGCGACACGGGCCGGCCAGGACTCCGACTGCAACCCGTCGAGCGCAGGGGGTATCCTCGGCGTCATGCTCGGCTGGGAGCGGATCCCGGAGAGCTGGAAGGCCGGCATCCCGCCCCTCGCCGACACGAGGTTCGAGTTCACGCGGTACTCGTACAACGAGATCGTGAAGTCGACGCTCGCCCGGGCGGAGAAGGTGATCGTCGCGGCCGGAGGTTCGGTCGGCCCCACCGAGGTCGTCATCCCGGTGCAGTCCCCGAAGGCCCCGCCGCTCGAGCAGTGGGACCCCGGGGTGCCCACCGCTCGGGTGGGGTACGACCAGGCGGCGTGGTCCTGGAAGGGCGCCTGGACGACACGCGCCCTGAAGGACGAGGGGTCCTCGTGGAACGTGAGAGAGGCCGGGGAGCCGGGGGACGAAGCCACGCTCGCCTTCCAGGGCACGGGGGTGGCGATCGTCGGTGCCATGAGCCAGGAAGGCGGCCGGGCCGACGTGTACCTCGACGGGGCGAAGGCGGGCGAGATCGACGCCTGGATCCCGGAGCGGACGAACGACAACGACTACTGGCACGTGACGGGCCTCGCCAGCGGTCCCCACACGGTGCGGATCGTCGTGCGGAGCGACGCCGACGCGCGGTCGAAGGGCCGGGTGGTCCGGCTGGAGCGCGCGGTCGTCTACGGCCCCCGTCCGTAGGGTTCTCCTCCCAGGGTCGGGGCGGGCATAATGGGGAGCCTGCCCCGGACGGCTCCCGGAATCGGGGGTGCCGGCGGCCCGGCATCACAACGAAGGAGATGCTGATGAAGAAGGTCCTCTGGTCGGGCGCCCTGGCGCTCGCTGCCGTTGCCCTCGCCGCTCTCGCGCCCCGTCCCGCGTCGGCGCAGGAGAAGCTCGAGGGGAAGGCGTTCGATTCGGCCTACGTCCGCGACTTCTACCTCGAGGGAAACTCCATCCCCACCCAGAAGCGCAACACGGTGGTCTTGAAGGGCGCCGACGGGAAGCGCCTGGTGTTCGGCCTGCTCGACACGAGCGGCTACAGCGCCGAGGTCCAGCAGAAGTACGCCGGGATGATGATCGTCGAGCGGAAGGTCACGGTCGGCGGAGCGGCGGTCTCGACGGGCGCCTACGGCTTCGGGCTCCAGAAGCCGACCCCGCCCGAGGGCGCCGGCAAGCTCGTCGTCTACGACGTCGGCGGCGCCAAGGTCGGCGAGGCGGCCGCCCAGTACGACGCCAAGCTGGCCCAGCCCGTGCCCCTCCAGGTCGTGACCAAGGACGGCGCCAGCCGGCTCTACGTCGGCCGGCACTGGGTCGAGATCAAGTAGCCGCATCGAGCTGGCGTCGCCGCTTCCGGCGGCCCCGAACGGCCGCCGGAAGCGCCGCCCTTCAGCGTCCGCGGATGGGCTCCGGCGAGAGGCCCTTCGCCTCGTCGACGACGTAGTGCCGGTCGGCGGGCACGTCCCGGAACTCGTCCACCTTCCCGCTCGGCCACACGACCCGCACGAGGTCCGCCCTCTCCGCTCCGCCGAGGCCGAAGTGGGCCCGCGGGTCGCTCGCCGAGTAGATCCCCACCGTCCGCCTCACCTCCCGCACCTGCGAGAGGCTCCCCGTCCGCACCGTCACGCGGGCCCCGATCCCGTCTCGGTTGCTCCTGCGACCGAAGGTCCGGATCTGCAGCCAGTGGCCCCCGGCCGAGTCGTTGCGGAGGACGAGCGGCGGGCCGTCGAGGACGGCCGCCACCACGTCCTCGTCCCCGTCGTTGTCGAGGTCGGCGAAGGCCATCCCCCGGCCGAGGACCCGCTTCGCGGCGTCGGGCCCGACGTCGGCCGAGACGTCCACGAAGGTCCCGTCTCGGCTGTTCAGGTAGACGGAGAGGGCCGGCTGCGCGTAGGTCTCGTTCCCGGCGGCGGCGCGCAGGTGCGGGTAGACGTGCCCGTTCGTGGCGACGATGTCCTTCCAGCCGTCCTGGTCGAGGTCGAGGAAGGCCGTGCCCCACTTGACGAACGCCCAGCCCGCCTCGCGGATCCTCGCCCGCGCCGTGACGTCCTCGAAGAGGAGGCCGCCCAGGTTGCGGTAGAGCGTGCTGTAGTCGTTCGCGAAGTGGGTGGCGTAGAGGTCGAGCCGGCCGTCGTTGTCGTAGTCGGCCGCGTCCACTCCCATCCCCGCCTGCTCGTTGCCGTCCCCGCTCACCGCGACGCCGCTCGCGAAGCCCCGCTCGTCGAAGTGGCCGTCCCCCCGGTTCACGAAGAGGTAGCTGGGCGTCGCGTCGTTCGCCACGAAGATGTCGGGCGCGCCTCTCCCGTCGAAGTCCGCGACCACGACTCCGAGGCCGGGGTAGCTCTCCCGGTCGAAGGCGCCCAGGGCCTCGGACTGCTCGGTAAAGGTACCGTTCCTCTCGTTGTGGAAGAGCAGGTCCCGCGCCCCCGGCAGGCCGCGCGGCCCGCAGAGGACGTCCACGCCGAGGTAGGAGCACGTGCCTCCCGCCCGGCCCTCGGGCAGCTTGTCGGGCCCGACGTCGAGGTACGAGGCGACGTAGAGGTCGAGGAAGCCGTCGCGGTCGAAGTCGGCGAAGGCGGCCGACGAGCTCCAGCCCGGAGCGCGGATCCCGGCCCTCTCCGTGACGTCCGTGAACGTGCCGTCGCCGTCGTTGCGGTAGAGGAAGTCCGGCCCCAGGTTCGTGAAGTAGAGGTCGACCCAGCCGTCGTTGTCGTAGTCCCCGGCGCTGACGCCCACTCCCCAGGCCCCGCGGGTGAGGCCGGCCTTCCGCGTGACGTCCTCGAACGTCCCGTCCCCGCGGTTGCGGTAGAGGACCGGGGTGGGGTTCTCGCCCCTGCGCCAACGGTCGAGAGAGGAGCCTCGCGAGAAAGCGAGGTCCACCCACCCGTCGCCGTCGTAGTCGAAGGCGCCCACGCCGCCCCCCTTCACCTCGAAGATGTACTGCTTGCGGTCGGGGTCGCCGGTGGCGTTGACGAACGAGATGCCGGCGGCGGCCGTCACGTCCGTGAAATGGACGCGGCCGGGCGAAAGCGGTCCCGCCGGCGGCGCGGCTTCGGCGCCCCGCCGGGCGAGGAGCCGCGGCGCGAGGGCGAGGCTCGCGAGCGCGACCGCGAGTGGGGCCAGCCGGCGGACGGGCATCGCGTCCCTAGAGGTCGTAGTACAGCTCGATCTCGTAGGGGTGGGGGCGGTCGCGGACGGCGCGCTCCTCGTCCCGCTTCCTCGTCGCGACGCGGTCCAGCATCTCGCGGCTGAAGACCCCGCCCTCCAGCAGGAACTCGTGGTCGCGCTCGAGGGCGTCCAGCGCCTGCTCGAGCGAGGTCGGCAGGGCCTGGATGCGGGACCCCTTCTCCGCCGGCCAGGAGAAGACGTCCTCGTCGTAGGGCCCGAAGCCCCGCTCCGTGGGGTCGATGCGGCGCCTCACCCCGTCGATGCCGGCCATGAGCTGGGCCGCGATCGCGAGGTAGGGGTTGCACGTCGCGTCGGGGGGCCGGAACTCGATGCGGGCGGACTGCGGGCGGTTCGCGTACTTGGGGATCCGGATCGCAGCGCTGCGGTTGCCGAGAGAGAAGATGGCGGTCACCGGAGCCTCGTAGCCGGGGACGAGCCTCCGGTAGGAGTTGGTCGAGGGGTTGGTGAGGGCCATGACCGCCGGGCCGTGGGCGAGGAGGCCGCCCACGTAGAAGCGGGCGGTCTCGCTGAGGCACCCGTAGCCGGCGGGGTCGTAGAAGGCGTTCTCTTCCCCCGAGAAGACCTGCTGGTGGAAGTGGAGGCCCGAGCCGGCCTCGCCGTAGAGGGGCTTGGGCATGAAGGTCGCCGTCAGGCCCATCTCGCGGGCCGTCATCCGGGCCACGTACTTGGCGAGGAGCGTCACGTCGGCCGCGCGCACCATGGGCAGCATGCGGGTCTCGATCTCGCACTGGCCGGGGCCGCCCACCTCGTGGTGGTGGTACTTGACCTCGACGCCCATCGCCTCGAGGTGCTGGCAGATCTTCGTCCGCGCGTTGAAGAGGTGGTCCTGCGGCGGGATGGCGTGGTAGCCCCCGTGGCGGGGGATCGTGTACCCGCCGCCGAGCTCGTGGCTCTTCCAGTCCGCCTCCCGCGACTCGACGCGGTAGGCGGCGACGTTCATCCCGTTCTCGTAGCTCACCCCGTCGAAGAGGTAGAACTCGAACTCCGGCCCCCAGAGGCTCGCATCGCCGACCCCGGACGCGCGCAGGAACTCCTCGGCTCGAGCGGCGAGCGTCCGCGGGTCGTGGGGGAAGGGCCTCCGCGTGTCGGCCTCCAGCGTGGCGCAGAGGAAGCTGATCGTGGGAGCGTCCCAGAACGGATCGAGGAACGCGGTGCCGAGCTCGGGCACGAGCACGAGATCGCCGGACTTCACGGCGGTGAGGCCCAGCGAGGAGCCGTCGAAGCCCACGCCCGACTCGATGAGCGCGGCGTTGAAGCGGGCGGCGGGGAGGGTCACGTGGCGCCAGCGGCCCCATATGTCGCAGAACTTGAGGTCCACCATGGCCACGCTCTTGTGGCGGATGAAGCCGACCGCCTCGTCGAGGGTCTGGAACATCGGGTGATCTCCAGCCGTCAGGATAGCCGGCCCGGCCGATCGGCGGATGGGCCCAACGGCCCATCCACGGGGAGGCATGAGCCCGCCCGATGGCGCGGGGG
>DATJYX010000080.1:0-107011 GCA_035577965.1 Vicinamibacteria bacterium
GTTCGTCGGCGAGCACGATCGCCGGACGGTTGACGAGCGCCCGCGCGATCGCCACGCGCTGCATCTGGCCACCCGACAGCTCGCTCGGTCGGTGGTCGGCGCGATCCGAGAGCCCGACGCGCTCGAGCATGGCGGCGGCGCGCTGGCGCCGTTCGGCGGCTCCGACGCCCGCGAACAGCAGCGGCAGCTCGACGTTCTCGAGCGCCGTCGCGTAGGGTAGAAGGTTGAAGTTCTGGAACACGAAGCCGATGTGCCGGTTCCGGATCTCGGCCAGTCGGTTGCGGTCGAGGCCGCCCACGGTCTCGCCGGAGAGCTTGTAGAGGCCCGAGGTGGGGGTGTCGAGGCAGCCGAGCAGGTTCATGAGCGTGGACTTGCCGGAGCCCGAAGGCCCCACGATGGCCACGAACTCGTTCCGGTCGATCTCGAGGTCGACGCCCTTCAGGGCCTCGACCTCGACCCGCCCCGTGCTGTAGACCTTTCGGATGCCCAGCATCTGGATCATCATCACTCGTACCTCAGGGACACCGCGGGGTTGACCGAGGAGGCGTGGCGGGCCGGGAAGAAGCCGGCCAGGCTGCCGATCGTGCCCAGCACGACCGCGGTCGCGGCGGCGATGGCGGGGGAGAAGGTGGGCCGTCCCAGGAAGTCGAAGGCCTCGCCCTTCAGGGGCAGGACGGCGATCAGGGCGATGAGGCCCAGGGAGAGCGCCGTTCCCACGATGCCGCCGAGGACGGTCATGAGCAGGGCCTCGAGCATGAACGGCAGCATGACCTGTCTTTCCTTGGCCCCGAGGGCCATCTTCACCCCGATCTCGCGCGTCCTCTCCTTCACCACCGCGAACATGATGTTGGCGACGCCCATGCCCCCCACGAGCAGGGTGAGCGCGCCGATGATGCCCAGGAAGATCTGGATGCCGAGGCCGATCGTCTCGTTGATGCGCTGCATCTCCCGGGTGTCCCAGATCCCGAGCGAGCGCGTGTCCTCGGGGTCGAAGTGGTACTTCTGCCCCATGACCCGGTAGAGCTGGGCCTTCGCCGTGTCGCCGAGCTCGAGGCTCACCGGCTTGTAGACCAGGTTCTCGATGTGGGCGTCCGTGTAGGTGGACTTGAAGGTCGGGGCGGGGATGCAGGACTGGTTCCGGTCGGGACCGTTGTACATCCCCATCTGGATCTTCTTCTCGGCCACCCCCACCACCAGGAAGGTCGACTGGTTGATCTGCACCGTCTTGCCCACCACGTCCTCGGTCCCGAAGAGGTCGCTCGCCAGCTCCTCGCCGAGGAAGACGACCCGGCGCTTCTCGATCATGTCGCGCGCGTTCAGGAAACGCCCGCCGGGCTGGGCGTGGATGTTGCGCATCTCGCCGAACTCCGGCTCGACGCCGCGCACCCGGGTGTTGATCGTCTTCGTCCCCACCGTCATGGGCGCCCACTTCGAGAACTCCACGCTCAGCGCGGCGATCTCGGGGATGCGGCTGCGAAGGAGGTCCGGGTCCTCCTCCTTGAGCGGGATGGGGCGGCCCGACGGCAGGCCCATGAAGGCCTTCGTCGTGGCGCCCGGCCAGACGACGCCGATGCCCTCGCCCATCCCCCGGCTGCCCCTGGCGAGCGACCGCTTGAGGCCCTCGCCGAAGGACAGGAGGAGCACGATCGAGAGCGTGCCCCAGGCGATGGCGAGGACGGTGAGGACGATCCTCTTCGTCTGGTGGCCGAGGTCGGCCCGGAAGAGGCGAAGGACGAGGGCGAACTCCGCGGCCGCGAATCTCATGAGAGCTTGAGGGCCACCACCGGGTCGAGCAGCGACGCCCGGCGGGCGGGGAAGAAGCCGGCCACGAAGCCGATCGTGCCGAGGAGGGCGGCGGTGACGACGATGACGAGCGGGGAAGCCTCCGGCGTCCCGACGTACTCGTCGAGGCCGAGGAAGGGGAAGACGTAGAGGATGCCCAGCGTGACGAGGAAGCCGAGGAAGCCCCCGATCGCGGTGAGGGTCAGGGTCTCGAGGAGGAACTGGGTCTGGATGAAGCGGGGCTTGGCGCCCACGGCCAGCTTCACGCCGATCTCGCGCGTCCTCTCCTCGACCACCACGTACATGATGTTCGACACCCCCAGGCCGCCGACCATCAGGGTGAAGGACCCGATCACCCCCAGGAAGGTGCGAAAGGTGAGGAAGAAGACGGAGAAGAACTTCTCCCCTTCCGACGTGTCCCACATGCCGACCGCTTCCTTGTCCTTGGGGTCGAACTTGAGGCGGCGCCCGAGGACGTCGTAGACCTTCTTCGTCACCGCCGGCACGAGGGTCGGGTCCTGGGCCTGGAAGATGAAGTTGCTCACGTAGCGCTCGCTGAAGAGGCCCTTGTAGGTGGTGTCGGGGATGAAGGCCTTGTCCTGGTCCCGGCCGCTGTAGCTCGAGTCCTGGGCCTTCTTCTCCATGACCCCCACGACGAGGAAGGGCACGTTGTCGATCATCACCGTACGGCCTACCGCGTCTGCGTCGCCGAAGAGGTCCTGCTTCAGCTTGTCGCCCAGGAAGACGACGCGGCGGCGGTGGTCGACGTCGACGTCGTTCACGTAGCGGCCGCCGCTCGCCGGTATCAGGTTGCGCATCACCGCGAAGACGGGGTTGGTGGCGGACATGTCGGGGCTGATGCGCTTGCGCTCCTTGCGGAAGGCCCTCCCGCCCTTCTCGTACTCGCCGGAGAACGAGGCCTCGGGGATCTCGCGGCGCAGGGCCTCCATGTCGTCCTCGGAGACGCGGATGCGGCGGCCCTTCCCGAGCCCCTCGAAGGGCAGCGAGGTCCGCGAGGGCCAGGCGATCACGATGTTCTGCCCGAGTCCCCTCTGGTTCTTGAGGACTCGGGCCTGCAGGCCCTCCCCGAAGGAGACGAGCAGCGCCACGGAGACCGTGCCCCAGGTGATCCCGAAGAGCGTGAGGAGCGTCCGCATCTTCTGGTGGCGGACGTCCTGCAGCATCTGCCGGAGGAAGGACAGGGAGTTCATGGAGGCCTCGGCGCGGGCGGTCGGACCCTCGCCCTACTCGATCTTCTTCGGCGGCCGCTCGATCACGAGGTCCTTCTCCTTCAGGCCCTCGGCGACCTCGACGTTCATGCCGTCGGAAAGGCCGGTCTTGATCTCCTTCTTGACCGGGGGGTCCTTCTCGGCCTTCGCCGGCAGCTCGACGCTGGCCTTGCCGTCGGCGAAGGTCACGAGCCGCTCGGGGATCACGAGGACGTCGTGCTTCTCCCTCACCGCGATCTCGGCGTTCGCCGAGTAGCCGGCGCGCAGGACGACGTCCTTCGCGGGCAGGAGCTCGACCTCCACGTCGAAGAGAGTCGCCCCCTCGGCGGTCTTGGACTTGGGCGAGATCTTGTAGATCTTCCCCTCGACCTTCGCGTCGGGCAGGGCGCCGATCTTGATGTGGGCGGACATCCCCTCGTGGAGCTTGCCCACGTCGATCTCGTCGACGGTGCCCTTGAAGACGAGCGTGTTCATGTCGGCGAGGTTGGTGAGGGCGGTCCCCGCCTGGTACGACGTGAGGGGGACGACGGGGTCGCCCTGGTTGACGAGCAGCTCGAGGACGGTGCCGGAGATCGGCGCCCGGATGATCGACTCCACGGCCATGCGCGCGGTCTTGACGCGGCCCTTCTCGATGAGGGCCAGGCGCTCGTTCGAGAGGTCCAGCCGGATCTTGGCGTCCTGGATCTCCTTGTCCGCCTGGTCCCAGTCCTGGGTGGCGAGGATCCCCTGGTTCTTGAGGGTCAGCGAGCGGTCGTACTTCTTCTGCGCCTGGTCGAAGACGTTCTTCGCGATCTCGACCTCGCGCCGCGCCTCGGTCAGCTCGATCGGCGTGGGGTCGGGCAGGATCTCGAACAGCGGGTCCCCGGTCCGCACCTTGTCCCCGATCTCCCGGAAGGAGGTCTTCACGATGCCGGAGATCTTGCTCTTGACCGCGATCTCGCGTTTGGGCTTGATCGCCCCGATGGCGAGGGCCTTCTCGACGACGGACCCCCGGGCCACGGTCACCGTCTTGAACCCGTTGGCTTTGCTGGAGTTCGACTTGCTGTAGAGGACCGCGGTGACGCCGCCCGCGATCACGATCACGCCCGCCGCAATCAGTCCCTTGCGCATGGTCGGAGTCACCTCTCGCCGCCTCACCCGCTAAGACGCATCGGAAGCGCCTGAGGGTTCAAGAAATGTGATGCTCGTGGGATTCTCAGGCGGCGCTCGCCGCGTCGCCGTGCGGCGAGTTCAGCCGGATGGACCGCGGGCGCGCGGCCCGGCGCTTCAGCCGATGGGCACGCCCGGGCCGGCGAGGGGGGCCGGGGGCGACCACCCGGAAGGCGAGGGGCGGAACGGCGTCCGGACGTCCTCGATCCGCAGCCCCCGCACGTCGATCCGGCCGAGGTCGGCCGTGCCGAGGCCGGCCTGCTCGGCGATCAGGAGGTGGTTCTCCCGGGTCTCGAAGGGCGCGGTGTAGTGGGGAGCCCGCGGGTCGAAGCCCATGACGGCGGCCGCGACCGCGTCCGTCGAAAGAGCATTGAGCCCGGCCACGACGACGCCGGGATCGATGGGCGCGACGTCGGGGTTCCACCAGCCCTCGCCCCCGCGGATCGTCCGGATCCCGTCCACGAGCGCGAGGTGCACGGGGCGGGCCAGGTTCTCGTCCACGATCGTGCGCGGGACCCGGACGCCGACCACCTGGTCCTGGAAGCCGGGCTTCTCGCCGGGAAGGAGCCGGACCCAGCCCTCGGCCTTGCCGTGGATCGGCCCCCGGTAGCCGAGCTTGTCCTCGCCCGCGCCCTCGCTGCCGTAGAGCGAGTTGGGCGTCATGCCGAAGACGTTCTTCATCGACAGGGTGAGGCCGGCCGCGGTCCGGTGCTCCTTCATCTTGCAGAGCGAGACGAAGACGTCGGTATCGGCGTAGGAGTGGTTCACGTCGAGGTAGGAGAAGATCCGGCCGCCGTCGGGCACGGCGAGGCGGGCGTAGGTCGAGCCGAAGCCGAGGTTGCGCGTGTTCTCGAACTCGACTCCGGCGATCGCCTGCAGCGCCCCGAGGTCCCACCCCGCGGCCACGACCACCGCCTCGAGCGGGAGCGCCACTCCCTCCGACTCAACGAACCGGATCCGGCGGGCGCCGTTCTCCGCGAGGATCTGCGCGAGGGCCAGGGCCGTGTCGCCGTGGGTGACGTAGGTCTCGCCCGCCGTCCGGCCCCCGAGCCCTTCGATCGGCCAGCCGGTGAAGTTGACCTTGACGGTGACGGTCTTCCCGCGCACGAGCGATCCGACTCCCCCCAGGAGGTCGAGAGCCTGCCGCATCGCCGCCGCGGCCTCCTCGCCGTAGGACCTCGCCCGGGTGATCGCGACGACGGCGGGGCCGGCCGCGGGCGCGGGAGTGGGAGTGGGCGGCGGGACGCAGCAAGTCGTCGCGCCGTCGCTCCCGCAGCCCGCCGCGGCGGCGAGCGGCGCCGCGGCGGCGAGGCACAGGAACCGTCGGCGGCTGCAGGGCTGTCTCATGGCCTCACTCCGCCCCGGGCAGCGGCTCGCGTCGCATCGCCGCCCGGAAGAGGGCCCCCTCCTCCGTCGGCGCGAAGGTCCAGTCCCTGATGAGCGTCGGTGCCCAGTCCGCGTCGAAGCACCACGCCGCCCACGACATCCCCTTCTTCTCCATGTACTCGACGATCGCTCTCCCGTAGCGGGAGCTGCCGATGAACGGCACGCTGCCCTTCCGGTCGAAGCCCAGCTCGGTCACGAACACCGGGTACTTCGCGGCGACGTGGCCCCAATCGGCCTCCCACTTCGGCTCCCAGGGCTCGGGGCGCTTCTGCGGGTACGGGTGCGACGCATAGGCGACCGAGGGCGCGTCGATCGGGCTCGTCGCGACCTCGCGCAGCTCGTACGCCCAGTCGAGGCCCGCCACCACCACGAGAGAGGACGGGTCGTTCGCCCGCACGATCCCGACGATCTCCTCGAGCATCGGCTTCCACTCGGCCCAGGAGAGCGTCCCGAGCCGGCCCTGGAAGTCGGTCGGCTCGTTGAAGAGCTCGTAGAGCACGACCACGGCGTCGTCCCGGTCGTGCTGGGCGATCGTGCGCCAGAACTCGTACGTCTCCTTGCGCGTGGTGTCGTACATCGGGTTCTGCATCAGCTCGGTGCGGAGGTTCCCGATGGCGTGCCAGTCCACCATCACGAAGAGGCCGCTCTCGCGGGCCCACGCCACGCCCTGGTCGAGGAGCGCGAGGTAGCGCTCGCGTCCCCGTGTCCGCCACGACACCGGATGGACGGGGACGCGCACAATATTCGCCCCCCAGGACCGCATCTCCTCGAAGAGACGGCGGTTCCAGTGGCCCTCCTTCTCGAGCTTGTCGGGGTCGGAGATCGCCATTCCCCGGAACACGACCGGCTTGCCGGCCGTGTCGACGAACTGGTTGCCCTGCACTCGAATAGGCCGACCGGGCCGCGACGGCTCCTCCGCCGCAGCGGGCGAGGCCGAGCCCGAGACCGCGAGAAGGACGACAGGCAGGACGAGGTTGCGGGCGGCGAGTCGCATGCGGGACACCTCCACCTTCACGCCATCCGTGCGAGATCCGTGCCGGTACACCCGAGGGACTTCGGCGGTGGTGACCCCCTCTCGCTCCCCGATTACCGGATCGTGTAGCCGTCCTTGAAGTAGCCCTCGATCACCACCTTGTCGTCCTCGCCGATGACCAGGTAGTCGGCGTAGCGGGAGAACGACGGCACCTGTCGCCCGGCGGGCTGGAGTCGCTTCAGGGCGGCCGGGCTCCCGCCGCCGTAGATCTGCACGAGACGCCCCGGGACACCGGGGTTCGGGCAGAGCAGGCGGTACGAGGCGCCGGGGCCCGCCACCTTCCGGCGCCCGGCCCACGTGCCCGAGGCGTCCTGGTGGAGGGGAAGGCCCACGAGGCTCGCGATCACCCGGTTCGTGGCCGCGTTCCCGACGAGCACGAGGTTGTCCCTGGCCATGAGCTCGGGCGTCACCTCGGTGTCGGCCAGGACCTCCCAGCGCGCGCGCACGTTCGGTCCCCAGTCGGCCAGCATCGCGGCGCCGGCCTTCGCCGCCGCGGTCGTCGCCGAGTCTCCGAGCGTCCCGTAGACGTAGAGGTGGGGTCCGTGCTCCGCGAGCCCCCGCGGCCGGAAGCCCGCCTGCGCGTGGTCCGGTGGCCCTTGCGCAGGTCCCCTCCACGGCGCCGTGGCCTTCCACGAGTCCTTGCTCCCGGCGAGGCTCAAGACGTCCCCCTTGGGCACGCCCTTGAACGCGGCCTTGCCGTTGACCTTGACCTCGATCGGCTTGCCGGCGGGGGCGATCGCCGGCGCCAGGAGCAGCGAGAGAGCCGACAGGTTCGTGGCCGTGAGGTCGAAGACGCCCGCCTTCTGCGTGCCCTCCAGACGGGCGAGGGCGAAGCCGCGGTCGATCCGATCGATCCGCAGCCAGTAGGCCTTGTTGTAGCGCGGCGAGAACGTCGAGTAGACGACGCGCTCGGGGAAGGGGTCGCGGCGGACGGGGGCGATCCGGCGGAAGAGCGAGGCGTCGCGGTAGGCGAAGTCCCACGCGAAGTGGTGAACGCCGGGCAGCTCGAAGTAGTGGGCGCTCTTCCCGGCGAGGCCGGCCGTCGCGAGGGCCTCCATCATCTTCCGCGAGGCCACGACGTTCACCGCGTCGTCCTCGTCCCCGTGGAAGACGAAGACCTGCTGGTTCGAGGCGTTCTCCGCGATCCGCGTGTAGCCGGTCAGGCCCATCAGCTCCTTGTCGAGCGCGTCCCACCCCGCCGTCCACGGCATCAGGTCGAGGTCGGCCACGGCGCACACGGGCGAGATCGAGGCGAAGCGGTCGGGATAGCGGAGGCCGAGGTGCCAGGTGCCCCCGCCGCCCATCGAGAGGCCGGTGAGGTGCACGCGGTCCGGGTCCACGTGGTAGGCCTTCTGCACGTGCTCCATCGCGCGGAGGACGTCGCCCTCCGCGATCCCGTCGTAGCCGGCCACCTCGCCCCGCCCGTAGGGGGAGAGGACGATGAAGCCCACGTCGGGGTACTCGACCTCGTTGCGTACGGCCTCGTAGTCGGACTCCCCGGGGCGGTTGCCGAGGCCGAAGACGCGGCGGCGGTTCAGCAGGTGGTTCGAGGTCGCCCCGTGGAGGCTCACCAGCATCGGCCACGCCTTCGCCGAGTCATAGGACGGCGGGACGGAGAGGGCGTACGGCTGGAGCGTGCCGTCGACCTCCGACCGGTAGGCCTTGACGAACGCGCCCGTGCGGCCCTTCCAGGGGTCGTCGCCGGCGGCAAGACGGTCGGCGTAGGCGCTGGCGGTCTCGAGCTGCTTGCGGACGAACTCCCAGTCCCGCGGGGCGCGGCCGAAGTCCGACCACCGCATCTCGGCGTCCTCGACCAGCATCTCCGTCGAGGGCAGAGAGATCTCCCGCATCTCGGGAGTGAGCGACGCCTTCTGCGCGCGGTCGAGCGCAGCCCGGGCGTTCCCCAGGAGGTGCGGGTAGGCCGGGGAGAGGAAGACGACCTCGCTGCGCGTCGCGAGGAGCGGGCCGTCCTTCCCGAGGAAGCGCGCGGCCAGGAAGTAGGAGCCCTCGGCGGCCTCGGGGACGGTCCAGGCGAGCGAGCCCGAGACGCCCTCCGGCGACGCGGCGAGCGCCGCCTCGGGTCCCGCCTGGACGAGGCCGCCGTCGAGGTCGTGGAGGGCCAGCCGCACGCGGGTCTCGAGCGGCGCCGCGACCACAGCACCCTCCGGCAGCTTGAAGACGATCTCGATCCGTTCCCCGGGGAAATACGCCCGCCGCCTCTCGAGAAGCGTCTTCGTCGGGGGGCCGTAGGGGTCCGTGCCCTGGTTGTACCGGAAGGGGTGGGTGGGCGAGGCGACGAGCAGCACTCGCTCGGCGAGGGCCTTGGCGTCGAGAGGCGCCTTCTCCTGCCTCTCCTGCGCCCGGACGGGGGCGAGGGTGAGAATTGCGGCCGCGGCGGCCAGCACGGCGGGCGCGAGCGAGCGGGGCTTCGTCATCGTGGCCTCCGGGAGCGGATCATACTGCGCGACAATGGCCCTTGTGACGCTCACACTTCTGCTGGCGCTCCTCGCTCAGGCGGCCCCGCTGCCCCCCCCCGTGGACCCGGCGGCGATGGCCGCCCGAGCGCTCGAGCTCCAGAGGCAGGGGAAGCTGGACGACGCGGTGGCCGAGTACCGGCGCTTCCTCGCCGTCGCGCCGACGAGCTGGGAGGCCCATTCGAACCTGGGGGTCGTGTACGCGCAGCTCGGCCGCTTCGGCGAGGCGGCCGAGCAGTACCGCGAGGCCCTCGCCCTCCGTCCCTCCGCGGTCGCCGTCCGCTACAACCTGGCGGTGGCCCTCTACAAGGCGGTCCTCATCGGCGAGGCGGCGCGGGAGCTCGAGGCGGTCCTGAAGGAGAAGCCCGACCATCCCTCGGCGCCGTTGCTGCTCGCCGACTGCCGGCTGCAGCTCGGGGAGTGGAAGCAGGTGATCGCCCTCCTCGACCCCCTCCTCGAGAAGGACCCGGAGAACCAGGCCGTCCTCTACATGATCGGGACGGCCCTCATGCGGGACCGCCAATACGAGCGCGGCCAGCGCGTCCTCGACCGCATCCTGCGCCACGGCGACTCGGCGGAGGCCCACCTCGTCCTCGCCATCGCGAGCCGGGAGGCGAACGACGACGTCTCCGCCGAGAAGGAGCTGCGCCGCGCCCTCGAGCTGAACCCCCGCCTGCCGACCGCCAACGGCGTCCTGGGGGAAGTGCTCCAGAAGATGGGCGACGCCGCGGGAGCGGCGGACGCCCTGCGCCGCGAGCTCGCCGTGAACCCGAACCACTTCGACTCGCACGTGCTGCTCGCCTTGCTCCTGCGCCAGGACTCGAGGAACGAGGAGGCCCGCGAGCACCTCGAGAAGGCTCTCGCCTTGCGGCCGGGGGACCCGGGAGCCCTCTACCAGCTCGCGCTCGTCCAGATCGCGACCGGCGAGACGGAGGCGGCGCGCAAGAACCTCGAGGCGCTCGTCCGCGACGCCCCGACGTTCACCGAGGCCCACGTGTCGCTCGCGATGGTCTTCTACCGCCTCGGCCGGCGGGAGGACGGAGACCGCCACCAGGCGATCGTCCGGAAGCTCAGGGCCGAGGAGAAGGCGCGGGAGGACGCGGAGAGGGCGCGTCAGCAGCCGCCGACGCCGTAGGGTGCGGGGTGCCCTGTGAGATCGACCCGCGCCTTCGCGCGGGTCGGGCGTCAGCAGGCGGCGGCGACGCGGGCGCGGGCGGGGATCGTGCGGCCCAGGGCGTGGGCGACGCGGCGGGCCTTCTCGACGAGGGCGGGGAACTCCGAGAGCACGACGGCCTGAGGGCCGTCCGAGAGCGCCTTCGCGGGCTCCGGGTGGGTCTCGACGAGGAGCCCGTCGCCGCCGCAGGCGACGCCGCTCAGGGTGAGGCACTCGACCCAGTCGCGGCTCCCCGCCGCGTGCGAGGGATCCACGATCACGGGCAGGCCCAGGCGCCCCTTCGCGATCGGGACCGCGGCCACGTCGAGGGTGAAGCGGGTCGCCGTCTCGAACGTGCGGATGCCGCGCTCGCAGAGGACCACCGCCTCGTTGCCTTCCCGGAGCACGTACTCCGCGGCGTGGATCCACTCGTCGATCGTGCAGCCGAAGCCGCGCTTCAGGAGCACCGGCATGCGCGACCGCCCGAGCGCCCTGAGGAGCGGGATGTTCTGCATGTTGCGGCTGCCGATCTGGGCGAGGTCGACGTGCCGGCGGGCGCCCTCGATCTGGTCCTCGTCGAGGATCTCGCTGACCGTCCGGAGGCCGTACGCGTCGGCCGCCTCCCGGAGGAGCTTCCAGCCATCCCAGCCCAGGCCCTGGAACGCCGCCGGCGACGTGCGGACCTTGAACGCCCCCCCGCGGAGGAAGCGCGCCCCGCTCGCCGCCACCACCTCCGCCGCCTCGAAGATCTGCTCGCGCGACTCGACCGCGCAAGGGCCGGCCATCACCACCAGCTCGGGGCCGCCGATCACGCAGTCCCGCACGGCCACGGGTCTCACGTCGTTCATCGCGCTCTCCACGGTGTCGAAGGCGCGCCCTGCGGGCCTCGCCTGCCGCGCATGCTACGCGCGGGCTCGAAGCGCCGTCAACGAAAACGTTCTACGAGGCGCCGCGTAATATTTCGTACGGATCGACATGCGTTTCACCCGCGTCGATATTGATCGAAATGCACATTCGTTGATTCAAAGGTCTCATTGACCGTGGGCCGTCGAAGCGGGCAATCTGCACCCGTTCTTCCTTCTTCGAGGGCGCTCGCTCGCCGTCGACGCTTGCGCCCCGGGAGAGACGGCCTGATGCTGGATGCGAGCGAGACGATCGTGGCTTCCCACTTGAAGACGACCTTCGCGGGCCGGGACATCGTGCTCGCGACGTGGCGGGGCGGGAGCGGGCGGGCGCCGGAGGAGGAGGCCGGGGAGGCGTACTCCGCCCTCGCCGCCACCCTCCGAGCCGAGGGCTGCGCGCCAGTGCAGGAGCGGGTCTTCGGCGACCTCGCGGCCGCGCCCGCGGTGGCGCGGGGCCGTGCTCGGGCGACCGGGGACGGGGCGGAGTGGGCCGTGCCCGCCACCTACGTCGAGGGCTCCCCGGTCGGCCGACCCGGTCTCGCCGGCGTGCACGTCGTCGCGGTGCGGGGCGCGTCCCGCGTCGTCGCCGAGGGCGAGCGTGCCTACGGGCGGGTCGTCGAAGGGAACGGCCTGCGGGTCCTCGGGCTCTCGGACGTGGGCCGGCGCGCCTCGAGCCGCCTGGCCCCGGGGCCGGCGGAGGACGCGGCGGCGGCGATCGACGCCGCGGAGGAGCTCCTCGCTCGGGAGGGCTTCTCGTTCCGCGACGTCGCCCGCACGTGGATCTACCTGCGCGACATCCTCGACTGGTACGGCCCGTTCAACGCGGTGCGCAACGCCGCGTTCCGCCGGATGGGGCTTCTCGGCGCGGGAGGGGACGGGAAGATCCCGGCCAGCACCGGCATCGAGGGCCGCAACGCGCGCGGCGGCTGGTGCGCCCTCGACCTGCTGGCGCTGCGGCCCTCGGACGGCGGGAAGCTCGAGGTGAAGCGGCTGCACAACCGCAGGCAGAGCGAGGCGACCGACTACGGTTCGGCCTTCGCCCGCGCCACGGAGGTCTCGACGGGCGGGGCACGCACCATCTTCGTGTCGGGCACGGCGTCGATCGACGACCACGGGAAGAGCATGCACGCCGGGGACTTCGAGACCCAGACCCGCTACACGCTGGATGCGGTCGACGCGCTCCTCGACGGCGCGGGTTCGGGCCTCGCCGACGTGGTCCAGGCCACGGCCTTCCTCAAGAATCCCTGCGATGGGAGGTCGTTCGACCGGCTCGTCGAGCGCTCGCCTCTCCGCGACGTGCCGCTCGTCACGACGGTCGCCGACGTCTGCCGGCCCGAGCTCCTGTTCGAGATCGACGCGACGGTGGTCGTCCGTCCCCGTCGCGGGGCGCGGCGGTGAGGCGCGCGGACTCCGAGCGCCTGCTCCTCGTCCTCGCCGCGCTCGCGGCCGTCCCTCTTCCCGCTGCGGCGGGGACGAGGCCGGCCACGGCTCCCCTGGTGGTGGCGCAGGTCCCGGCTCGGGCGGGAGGCCCTCTGCCCGGCGCCGGCCTTCCCCCCGGCGGGGACGAAGGCGGGCGCCTCGTGCTCGTGGACGCGGCCGGGCGAGCGAGCGTGCTCACCGCCGGCTTCGCGAGCGCGGCCGACCCCGAGGTCTCGTTCGACGGACGGAGGATCCTGTTCGCCGCGCGGAAGGAGGCGGCCGACCCCTGGTGCGTCTGGGAGATGAAGGCCGACGGGACCGCCGAGCGGAAGGTCACGTGCGGGGCAGCCGGCGCGCGCCAGCCGATCTACCTGACGACCGTCTACACCCTGACGCCGACGAACGTCGAGCCCTGGGTCCAGGTCGCCTTCGTCGGCTCGGACCCGGGGGAGAGGAACGAGGCGGGATCGGGCCCGAACACGAGCCTCTGGTCCTGCAAGACCGACGGCACCTCGCTGCGCCGGCTCACCTACAACCTCTCGAACGACGTCGACCCCGTCGTCCTCCCCGACGGGCGCATGGTCTACGCGGGCTGGCTGCGCTCGCCCGGCCACGACCCTTCTTCTGACCGCGTGGCGCTGCTCGGCGTCAACGAGGACGGCACCGACTACCAGACCTACGCCGGCGAGCAGGGCCTGCCCGTGAAGAGGATGCCGTCCCCCACGGCCAAAGGGCTCGTGGTGTACGTCGAGTCGGCAGGGATCGGGGACGGCGCCGGCCGCCTCGCTTCGGTGAGCCAGGTCCGCCCGCTGCACACCTACCGGTCGTTGAGCGGCGACGGGGACGGGCTCTTCCGCTCGCCGTCTCCGCTCGCCGACGGCCGCGTGCTCGTGGCCTGGCGGCCCGCCGACGGCACGGCTCCGTTCGCCATCTACCGGCTCGACCCGGCCACGGGCGCGCGGGAGAAGGCGTTCGCCGACCCGGCCTGGCACTCGGTCGAGGCGAGGCTCGTCGCCCCGCGGCCCTCGCCCGACGCCCGTTCGAGCGTCGTCCGCGCCGAAGACCCCGAGGGGAAGCTCTACGCGATCGACGTCGGCATCCTGGCTCCGGGCCAGTCGCTGCCCGCGGGGACGGCGCGGCGTCTCCGGGTCGTCGAGGGCGTGCCGGCCACGACCGACCGGGCCGCCGCCCGGCGACTTCTCGGCGAGATCCCGCTGGCGGAGGACGGGTCCTTCCAGGTGCAGGTCCCGGCGAACACGCCGGTGCAGCTGCAGGTGCTGGACGCCGACGGCCTCGCTCTCCGCACCTCGGCCTGGCTCTGGGTGCGCAACCACGGCGCGCAGGGCTGCGTGGGCTGCCACGAGGACCCGGAGCGGACGCCGCCGAACCGCTTCGCGAAGGCGCTCGAGAGCCCGGCCCCTGTCCTGAACCTGCCGCCCGACAAGAGGCGCACGGTCACCTACGCCGCGGACGTGAAGCCCATCGTGGAGTCGAAGTGCCTGGCCTGCCACGGGAGCGGGGGCCCGCCGCCGCTCCTCGACGGCACCGCCTCCGCGCTCCAGGCGTCCCTCGTCCCGGGGGCGGCGCGCCGCAGCCGCCTCGCGTGGCACCTGCTGGGACGGAACGCCGCGCGGCCGTGGGACGGAGAGGCAGGCGCCCCGGCTCCTTCGCCCGTGCCGGCGAGCGTCGCGCTCTCGGCCGACCAGGTCCGGGCGTTCATCGAATGGATCGATCTCGGAGGGACGCCATGAGGACCGTCGCCCTCGGCTCCGCCGCGCTGCTCCTCGCCGGGAGGGCCGCCCTCGCCCAGGCCCCAATTGCGCCAACCCCGGCCGCCCCGGCCCCCGGCAAGCTCCCCGTCTTCGTCGACGTCACCGCCCGGTCGGGCATCACCTGGCAGCGCAGCTTCGGCGACCACGAGCTCAGCAACATCGTGGAGGGGACCGGCTCCGGGGCCTGCGTCTTCGACTTCGACGGCGACGGCAAGCTCGACATCTACTTCCCGCAGGGCCGGTGGGAGAAGACGGTCAGCGACAACCGGGGGCGCGACCTCATCGACCGGCTCGGCAACGCGCTCTACCGGAACAAGGGGAACTTCGAGTTCGAGGACGTGACCGCGAAGGCCGGGGTGGCGGGGAGGAGCTTCGCCTTCGGATGCTCCGCCGCCGACTACGACAACGACGGCCACGTGGACCTCATCGTCCTCACCTACAGGGGCCCCGAGCTCTACCACAACAACGGCGACGGGACGTTCACCGAGGTGACCGAGAAGGCGGGGCTCGTCGACCCGCGCTGGGCGCTGAACGCGGCCTGGCTCGACTACGACCGCGACGGCTACCTCGACCTCTTCGTGAGCAACTACCTCGAGTACGACGAGGGCAAGTTCCGGTCGTACTACGCGGCGGCCGGCTACCCCGGCCCCCTGAGCTACAACGGCGTCTCCTGCGCCCTCTACCACAACAACGGCGACGGCACCTTCACCGACGTGACGAAGAAGGCCGGCGTCTCCAACCCCGGCGGGCGGGCCATGAGCTCGGTCGCGGCCGACCTCAACAACGACGGCTGGATGGACGTCTACGTCGCCAACGACTCGATGGAGAACTACTACTACGAGAACAAGGGCGACGGGACGTTCGCGGAGAGGGCGTTCGAGCTGGGGCTCGCCCTCGGCCAGAACGGGCAGGGCGTCTCCTCGATGGGCCCCGCGGTGGCCGACCTCGAGGGCGGCGAGTACCTCGACATCCTGAAGCCCGACATGGACTACGGCACGCTGCTCTCGAAGCAGGGCCAGTTCTACGAGGACCTGATCGACCGCTCCGGCCTCGCCCTCATCTGCGGCCAGTACGCCGGCTGGGGCGCCGTCGTCCAGGACTTCGACAACGACGGCTACACGGACGTGTTCATCGCCAACGGCAACCCCCACCACGAGTACCCGGAGGACGCCGTCCTCGCCCGCAACAACGGCAAGGGCGTCTTCGTCGACGTGGCCCGCGAGTCGGGCGAGTTCTTCCAGAAGAAGTGGTCGAGCCGCGGCGCCACCTGGGCCGACTTCGACGACGATGGCAACGTCGACCTCGTGGTCCTCGACACCTCCGGCCCGCCCCACGTCCTCCGCAACCAGGGCGGGACGGGCAACAACTGGCTGAAGGTGGACGCGGTCGTGAAGGGCGGCAAGCGCACGGCGATCGGGGCGCGGGTCACGATCGAGGCCGGCGGACGGAGGCAGTTCCAGGACGTGATCGGCGTCAACGGCTACCTCTCGCAGGGCGACACCCGGGTGCACTTCGGCCTCGGGCGAGCCGACAAAGTCGACCTCGTGAAGGTCCGATGGCCGGACGGGTCGACCGAGGAGTGGCGGGACGTGAAGCCGAACCAGGTCCTGCGCCTCGAGCAAGGCAAGAGGTAGGAGGCATGGCCATGCGACGCGGCGCGTCTTTCCCGTGCGGCCTCGCCCTCCTCGCCGCCCTCGCCGCGGCGCCTCCGTCTCTCCACGCCCAGGCCGCCAAGCAGCCCGTCTACGTGGGCGCGCGGGCCTGCGGCCGCTGCCACGAGGGCAGGGCCGCCGGCAACCAGTACAGCCACTGGCTGCTCACCGCCCACTCGCAGGCCTGGGCGACCCTCGCGACGCCCGAGGCGAAGATCATGGCCCGGCTGTCCGGCCTCCTGGACGAGCCGCAGAAGGCGCCCATCTGTCTGGGCTGCCACGCCACCGCCTCCGACTCCGAGAAGTGGGAGAAGGACCCCGGCTTCCGGCTCGAGGACGGCGTGCAGTGCGAGAAGTGCCACGGGCCGGGCAGCGAGTACATGGACGAGAAGGTGATGCGGGATCCCGAGGCGTCCCGGCGGGCGGGCCTCCGGAAGTTCACGAAGCGGGACTGCGCGGTCTGCCACTACGTGAAGGGCTCCCACGCCGCCGTGCTCCGGAGGCCGCAGCTCGACGTGGACGACGCGTGGGAGAAGCTCGCCCACCCCGTTCCCAAGAGGGCGGCCGGCGAGGCGGCGAGACCCTACGCGGTGGAGTACCCGTTCGCCGAAGTGAAGCCTTCGACCGCGCCCGGCCCGAAGTACGTGGGCTCCGCCGTCTGCGGCTCCTGCCACCAGGGGCCGAAGATGGGCGACCAGCTCAGCCTCTGGCGAATGAGCCCCCATGCCCGCGCCTACGCCGTGCTCTCGACCCCGCGCGCCGCGGAGATGGCGAAGGAGAGAGGCGTCGCCGGAGACCCGCAGGCCGCGCCGGAGTGCCTCAAGTGCCACGCGCCGGGGGCGATCCCCGGGGCCGCGGTCACGAAGACCTACGACCCCGTCGAAGGCGTCGGCTGCGAGTCCTGCCACGGCCCCGGCAGCGAGTACGGGACCGAGGCGGTGATGACCGACCGGCTGGGCGCGCGCAAGGCGGGCCTCGCGCCCGTGACCGCCGAGACCTGCGCCGCGTGCCACAAGGGCACGCCCGGGAAGCCCTTCGACTTCGCCGCCGCCAAGGCGAAGATCGCGCACCCCACCCGGCCCGAGCCTCCCGCAGTGGCCCTCGGCAAGAGGACCGCTCTCGCCCCGCAGAAGACGACGGGCACGCTCGACGCGCAGTACGGGATGGCCGAGTCGAAAGGCGCGCGGTGGCTCCTCGACGAGCTGTCGGTCACGTACAAGAACCCGATCAACCTCGCCTTCCGGCCCGACGGACGGGAGGTGTGGATCGCCTGCGAGGCCTCGTCCAGCGTCGTCGTCGTGGACGCGGCGAAGCGGGCGAAGGTGGCCGAGATCAGGGTGGGCGGACAGGCGACCGACGTCGCCTTCAGCCCCGACGGCGCGCAGGCCTACGTGTCGAACCGGCTCGACGACAGCGTCTCCGTGGTCGACGTGACGACGCGGACGGTGCGGCAGACGATCCCGGTGGGTGACGAGCCGCACGGCCTCCTGACCGACCGCAGCGGGCGGCTCCTCTACGTGCTGAACACGTCCTCCCGCGACCTGTCGGTGATCGATCTCGTCTCCGGACGGGAGACGGGGAGGCTCTCCGCGAGCCGCTCGCCGTGGTCGCTCGCCCTCTCCCCGGACGGCTCGCGGATGCTGGTCACGAACGCCCTCTCGCGGCTCGGCAGGTTCCGGACGCCTCCCACCTCCGAGGTGACGGTGCTGGACGCGGAGGTGGCGCACGTGGCCGACCGCTGGTCGGTCCCCGAGGCCAACCTGCTGCTCGGCGTGGCCTGGCACCCGAGCGGCGAGTTCGCTCTCGCGACGCTCAACCGGACCAAGAACCTCGTGCCGATGACGCGCCTCCTCCAGGGCTGGACGATCACGAACGGCCTCGCCGTCCTGTGGAGGGACGGACGGGTCGACCAGGTCCTGCTCGACGAGCCGCAGCGCTTCTTCGCCGACGTCACCGACGTGGCGTTCACCCCGGACGGCCGCCGGGCCGTGGTCACGAGCGCGGGCACCGACCGGGTCGCGGTCGTCGACGTCGAGAAGCTCCTCGCCCTCCTGAAGCGGACTTCCGACCCCGATCGCCGGGAGCTCCTCCCGAACTGGCTCGGGGCGTCGTCCGAGTTCGTGATCGCCCGGATCGCCGTGAAGGACAACCCGAGGGGGATCACGGTGGCCCCGGACGGACGCACGGCCTGGGTCGCGAACACCCTCGACGACTCGCTGAGCGTGATCGACCTCGCCCGGCTGGAGACGGTCGCCCGGGTCGATCTCGGAGGCCCGAAGGAGAGGACCCACATTCGCTGGGGAGAGCAGCTCTTCCACAGCGCGAAGGTCACCTTCCAGCGCCAGTTCGCGTGCGCGACCTGCCACCCGGACGGGCACGTCGACGGCCTGACCTACGACATCGAGGCGGACGGGATCGGCGTGAGCCCGGTCGACAACCGGACGCTGCGCGGGATCTACGACACGGACCCCTTCAAGTGGGAGGGCACGAACGCGACCCTCGCCCGGCAGTGCGGCGCGAGGCTGGCCGTCTTCTTCACCCGCATCCAGCCGTTCACGCCGGAGGAGCTGCAGGCGGTCAACGACTACACGGTCACGATCCCCCGTCCGCCGAATCGCCACCGCCCGCTCGGGGCGCCCCTCACCGAGGCCCAGCGGCGCGGCAAGATCGTCTTCGAGCGCCAGCGCACGAACGACGGCCGGGAGATCCCGAACGAGGGCCGCTGCGTCTACTGCCACTTCCCGCCGTACTTCACGGACCGGCAGCAGCGCGACGTGGGAACGAAGCAGCCGTCGGACCGGCAGGGGAAGTTCGACACCCCCCACCTCAACAACATCTACGACTCGGCCCCGTACCTGCACAACGGCATGGCCAACACGCTCGAGGAGATCTGGACGGTCCACAACCCCTACGACAAGCACGGGGTGACGAACGACATGACCAAGGACCAGCTGAACGACCTCGTCGAGTACCTGAAGACGCTGTGATGCAAGGAACACGGACATGAAGAGGCACGACCCACTCCTCGCGATTCTGATCACGGCGCTCGCCGCCCCGGTCTTCGCGGCGAACGACGCGCCTCCCACCGGGGCGGCGATGCAGACCGGGGCGGCGAAGCTTCCCTACGTCTACACGAGCTGGAAGCAGTTCACGGTGAAGGACGGCCTGCCCAACGACCACATCTTCGCGGTCAAGGTGGACGGGCCGCGGGTGTGGGTGGGCACCGAGGACGGCCTCGCCCTCATCGACAAGCCGAGCGGGAAGGTGGTGAAGACCTGGCAGGAGAAGGACGGCCTGCCGTTCAAGGCCGTCACCGGCATCGACGTGGACAAGCGGACGGGCGACGTCTGGCTCGGCCTCTTCGGGGGAGGTCTCGCCCGCCTCTCGGGCGGCCGCTTCGACCACTGGAACCAGCTCGACAGCGGGCTCGTGAACGACGTCGTCTACGGAGTCGGCATCGAGAACGAGAACGTGTGGGCGGCCACCACGGCGGGGGCGTCCCGCCTCAACACCCGGACCGGGGAGTGGACGGTCTTCACCGAGAAGAACGCGCCGATGGAGGAAATCTGGAACTACGGGGTGAGCTACGACGGGAAGGACTCCGTCTACCTCGCGGTCTGGGGCTCGGGGGTGCTGAAGTACGACATCCGGAACGGCCACTGGGAGGAGTACCTCGACCCCGACGGCGAGATGGAGATCGACCTCTACCGCGACGACGGCATCAACCACGTGATCGTGACGGGGGCGAGCCCGACCGAGGGCGTCGTCTGGATCTCCACCTACTTCGGAGCGTCCCGCTACGACGGCCGGCACTGGCGGGGCTACGCCGAGCAGGAGGGGGGCCTCCCCTCCGACTTCCTCAACAACGTCAAGGGCCGCAGCGCCCAGGAGGCCCTCTACTGCGCGGACAAGGGCCTCGGGATCGTCGTCGACGGGCCGGCCGATCCCGCGACGTGGGTCGCCTACACCCGCGATCCCGCGACGGGGCGGGGGCGGGCGAAGGTCACGGTGGGGGGCAACGTCGTCGAGAACGTCGACATGCCGGTGGGCGTGCCCCACAGCTTCATGATCTCGGCCGACGTCGACGGCGACGACATCTGGGTCGGGACCGCCAAGGGGCTCGGGTGGGGGATCGGGGACGGCTACTACCCGGGAACGAAGGAGAGGCCGCTGTACACGTACGGCAACCCCGCCGAGCCGGGGCCCGCGAAGGCGTCCGGACCCGACGCGCCCCGGGTCGGCGGAACACCGGCGAGGTAGATCATGCGAGACCCCCTGGTCGCTTCCCGTCAAGCCCCGTGGAGAGCCGGCGCGCTCGTCCCGGCCCTGCTTTTCCTCCTCGCCGCCACCTCGTCCGCCGCCGACAAGCGCGTCAAGGCGCCGGTCGACCCGCGACCGGACTACATCCCGTTCGACGACCCGAAGCTCGTCGAGCTGCTGGCCAAGATCGACGCCGCAGGTGCCTACGCGGCCCCCGACCTCAGTCTCCGGAAGGACGAGAACTACGCCGGAACCTCCGAGGACCGCGAGCCCTTCTCGGGCAAGAAGCCGTTCAAGGAGAACTTCCTCACCCAGATGCAGTACTACGGCCCTGGCCGCGACAAGCCGGAGCCGGAGCACCTCGACACGGTCAAGGTCGGCTTCATCGGCCCCATCATGTCCACCGTCTCGGTGGCCACCGGGGGGAAGAGCCACGAGGAGTCCCTCGGCATCCCGATGCTGCAGGGGGCGCGCCTCGCCGTCGAGGAGTGGAACGCGCGGGGCGGCTACCGGAAGCGCAACCTCCCCTTCGAGCTCGTGGTGAGCAACGACAACGGGCTCTGGGGCTCCTCGGGCAACGAGATCATCAAGCAGGCGTACAAGGACGAGGTCTGGGCCATCCTGGGCACGATCGACGGGGCCAACAGCCACATCGCGATCCGGGTGGCGCTCAAGGCCGAGGTCCTGATGGTGAACCCGGCGGACACCGATCCCACCTACATCGAGACGAACATCCCGTGGGTCGTCCGGGTGATCGGCGACGACCGGCAGCAGGCGTACCTCCTGACCGACTACTGGTACCGCAAGCTGGACCTCAAGAAGGTGGCCATCATCCGGTCGAGCAACCGCTACGGCCGCTTCGGCGTGCGCGAGGTCGTCGACAGCGCCCGGCGCCTGGGGCATCCGATCCCGATCGAGATGGCCTACAAGGTCGGGCAGAAGGACTTCGGGCTGGAGCTCGGGCGGATCAAGCGCGCCGGTCCCGATGCGGTCGTCCACTGGGGCGACGCGGTCGAGGGGGCGCTCATCCTCAACCAGATGCGCGAGATGGGGATGAAGCAGCCCTTCTTCGGCTGCGACCGCACGGTGAGCGACGAGTTCGTGAGGCTCGCGGGCAAGAACGCCGAGGGCGTCGTGGCCGCCTTCCCCTGGAACCCGCTCGCCAAGGACCCCAAGCTCGACCGGTTCAAGAAGGCCTACCGCGAGCGTTACGGACAGGACGCCGAGACCTACGCGGCCCACGCCTACGACGGGATGAACCTGATGCTCTGGGCGATCAACGCAGCCGGCCTCAACCGGGCCAAGATCCGCGACGTGATCGCGTTCCTCCCACACCCCTGGCCCGGCGTGACCGGCGACATCGTCTTCTCCGCCTGCCTCGACGACGTGTCCGACACGTACATCGCGACCTACGAGGGCGGGGCCTGGAAGTACGTCTCGCGCACCGACCTCGGCATCCCGAAGGGCTATGTGGCCCCCCGGGATCGGCTGAACCGGGACGCCGAGACGGCGGCGGCCGGCCTCAGGACGACCGCAGACAAGAAGTGACGCGGGCGTTCGGGCTCGCCCTCCTGCTCGCCGTTCCGGCGGCGGCCCAGGATGGCCAGCCCTTCAAGAAGCCCCTGCAGGAGCCCCTCGACTACCGCGGCCCCGGGCGCGAGGAGCCCGAGCCCGACGTCGACGAGGTCGTCCTGGGCTGGTTCGGCCCCGGCGATCCCCATCACCCCGAGTTCGGGGACTTCTGGCGCGGCGCGACGATGGCTCTCGAGGAGGAGAACGCCGCCGGAGGGTACCGGGGCAAGCCGTTCCGCCTCGTCCCTGCGTGGTCGGAGAGCCCCTGGAAGGCCGGGATCGGGGACGTGGCCCGGCTCGTCTACGAGCGCGGAGCGTGGGCGATCCTGGGGGGGGTCGACGGCACGACCACCCACCTGGCCGTGCAGATCGCGCTGAAGAGCCACTTCCTCCTCCTGAGCCCCGGCAGCACGGACGCCACGACCGACCACGCGAACGTGCCGTGGCTCTTCTCGCTCGCGCCCTCGGACGAGGCCGTCGCCCCGGCCTTGGCCGACGCGGTGGCGCGAGTGGCGAAGGACGGCGCGTTCGTGGTGGCGTCCTCCACGGACCACGACGCGCACGCGGCCCTCGTGGCGGTGCGCCGGGCGCTCGCCGGGAAGCGGCTCGCGCCGACGAGCCTCGTCGAGCTCCCCACCGTCGACCCCGACTTCGCCGGGCTCGGCGCGCTGCTCCTTCGGGAGCAGCCGCGCGCCCTCGTCGTCCTCGCCCCGTCCACTGTCGCCGGCCGCCTGGTGCGAGAGGTCCGAAGGGCCGGCTGGGCGGGGACGATCGTCGGAGGCGCGACCCTCGGCCGCTCGGCGTTCGCGCGAGCCGCCGGGGAGGCGGCGGACGGCATCCTCGCCTGGCTGCCCGCCGACGAAGGCGAGGGCCGACCCGCGTTCGCCGGCGCCTTTGCGCGGCGGTGGGGGGACCCGCCGGACGAAGCGTCGGCCCGCGGCTACGATGCGGTGCGGCTCGCCGCAGCCGCGATCCGGCGGGCGGGGCTCAACCGGGCGCGCATCCGGGACGCGGTGCGGGAGCTCTCGCCCTGGCCGGGGAAGGGCGGGCGCGTGCGGTGGACGGCGCTCGGGAGGAACGACGGGTGCGTCCGCCTGGCCCGGTGGGCCGGAGGGCGCCTCGTGCCGGTCGACTGAGAGGCTGCGGCTCCTCCGCGGCGTGCGCTCGGCGCCGAGCGGCTGGAGACGCCCGGGGCACTCCTGTTGCAGAATACCGCCGGACGGCGGAAGGCCGCGATCCCGGAGAGGAAAGCGAGAGCGCAGGAGTGAGAGCCACCCGGTCCGCGAGCGCGTGCGTCCTCGTCGGGCTGGCCCTGGCCGCGGCGCAGGCCGCCGCCCCTTCCGACACCGTCGAGACACTGGGCACGATCGCCTCGGTCGTCGTGCCCGTGTCGGGCCTCGTGGCGGCGGCCGCCCACCACGACGGCAAGGGAGCCCTGCAGCTCACCGAGGCCTACGGAACCACGATGGCCGTCGTCTACATCCTCAAGCCCCTCGTCGACCGGAAGCGCCCCGACGGGGGCAGCCAGTCCTTCCCGAGCGGCCATTCGGCGAGCGCGTTCGCAGGGGCCGCGTTCCTGCAGAGGCGTTACGGGTGGTGGTACGGGGCGCCCGCGTACGCGGTCGCCACCTTCGTCGCCTGGAGCCGGGTGGAGGCGAAGCGCCACTGGACGAGCGACGTCGTCGCCGGAGGGGCGATCGGGATCGCGAGCAACCTCGTCTTCACGCGGCGGTACTCCAAGCTGACCGTCGCCCCGACGGCGGTGCCCGGCGGCGGAGGGCTCGTCCTGGAGCTCCGCTGGTAGGGCGAGCGCGGACCGGCGAGGAGGAAGCGGGGGAGCCGGCTTGATGGACAGGGCAGGGCGACTCTTCCTCGCGCGCTGGATGGCCGTGGCCCTCTTGCTGATCCTCGTCGCCGCCTTTCGGAGCGAGGGCTTCCTCCACCCCGACGAGCACTTCCAGGTCCTGGAGTTCGCCTCGGCCAAGCTCGGGCGGACGCCCTGGAGCGCGCTCCCGTGGGAGTACCGCTACGCAATGCGGCCGTGGCTCCAGCCGGCCCTCTACGCCCTCGGGGCGCGGGGCCTCGCGGCACTGGGCGTCGTGGACCCGTTTGCCTGGGCGTTCGGCTTCCGAGTCTTCTCCGGCCTCGCGGCCTGGCTCTCTCTCGTCGGGCTCGGTCTCTGCGCGGAGCGCTTCTTCTCCGACCCCGCCGCGCGCTGCCTCGCGATCCGGGCGCTCGTCCTCCTGTACTTCGTCCCGTGCCTGGCCGTGCGCACGTCGGCCGAGAGCCTCTCCACGTCCTGCCTCGTCCTCGCGCTGTGCCTGGTCGTCCTCAGGGGAGACGCGGCCTCTCCGGGTCCTGCCCTCCTGACCGGCGCCCTCCTGGGCCTCGCCTGCGCGCTCCGGTACCCGGCCGCCGTCCCCGTGGCTTCTCTCGTCGCCTGGATGGTGTTCGTTGGCCGCACACCGGCGAAGCGGCTCGTCCTCGCCCTGGCCGGGGCCGCGTCGGCGCTGGCGCTCGGCGTGGCGGCGGACCGCTGGGGCTACGGCGAGTGGACGCTCCCGGTCTGGAACTACGCCTTCCGGAACTTCGCCGAGGATCGCGCCGCCCTCGAGTTCGGCTCGCTCCCGTGGTACGGCTACGTGAGCGTCCTGGCCCACGGGCCGTTCGGTCCGCTCAACCTCCTGCTCGCCGGCGTCGCGGTCGTGGCCTGGGTCCGCCATCCCCGGCACGTGCTCACGTGGGTGACGCTGCCCCTCGCCGTCGTCCACTGCGCCATCGGCCACAAGGAGGCGCGCTTCCTCGTCCCGATCGCCATGCTGAGCCCCCTGCTCCTCGTGCTCGCCTGCGGAGCCGTGGCGCCACGGGGGTGGGCACGTGTCCTGGCCGTCGGCCTCCTCGCCTACGACCTGATCGGCCTCGCCGCCCTGTGCCTGCTGCCCGCGAGCCCGCAGGTCTCGTTCCTGCACTACGTGAGCGGGCGCTTCCCCGCCGGTCTCGAAGCCTACGTCGCCACTCCGCAGACGCCGTGGGTCTGGCGCGGCCTCACCCTGTACTTCTACGGGCCGCCGCCGTCCGGGCTGGAGAGCTGGCCGGGCCCGGCCGCGGTCCGTGAGAGGGAGGTCCGACGCTTCCACCTCGTCGCGTCGACGTGGGCGGGCCTGCCCCCGGTCGCTCCCTATCGGTGCCGGCCCCTCTTCCGCTCGGTCCCGGCCTGGTTGGCGGACCGCGGATGGCCGCGCGCCGCCGGCGCTCCGCCCATGGCCTGGGACCTCTACCGGTGCGCGCTCGCCGGCGGAGGCGGCGAGTGACGAGAGAGGCGCGGCTCGTTCTCGCCCTGGTGGCCGCCACGGCCCTCGCCCGACTGCCCCTGGCCGCGGTCTTGGGGCTGAGCGTGGACGAGGCGTACACGGTCGTCATGGCGCGCCGCGTCTCGCTCGGCTACTTCGACCACCCACCCGTCACCTACTGGCTCGCCGCGCTCGCCGCGCGGCTCTCGGGCGGCGAGGCCGCGATCGCGGTGCGGTTGCCGTTCGTGCTCCTCTTCACGGGCACGAGCCTCCTCCTCTTCCGCCTCGGGCGACGGCTCTTTGGCGCGTCGGCGGGGCTGATCGCGGCCGTCCTCCTGAACGTGGCCCTCTATTTCACCGTCTGCACCGCGAGCTGGGTGCTTCCCGACGGCCCGCTCCTCTTCTTCTCCGCCGCCGCCACCGTGTGCCTGGCCGAGGCCGTGTTCGGAAGCGAGGACGCGGCGCGGCCGTACTGGATGGGCTTCGGCGCGCTCGCGGGCGGCGCGCTCCTCGCCAAGTACCACGGCGTCTTTCTCCTCGCCGGCGCCTTCCTGTTCCTCCTGCTCGCACCCGCCCAGCGGCGCTGGCTGCGCCGTCCCGAGCCGTGGCTGGCCCTGGGCGTGAGCGGGCTCGTGTTCGGGCCCGTGCTCGTCTGGAACGCGACCCACGGCTGGGCCTCGTTTCTCTTCCAGGGGGGCCGCGCCGGGACCCTCGACGAGGGCCACGGCAGCCCCTTCCTCGACAGCGTCGGCGGGCAGGCGCTCTGGATGTCCCCGTGGATCTGGCTGCCCCTCGTGGTCGTCCTCCTGGACGCCCTCCGGCAGGGCGCGCGCGACGAGCGGCGCTTCCTGCTCGCCTGCCTGGCCGTGGGGCCGATCGCCGGCTTCACGCTCCTCACCGCCCTCGGCGTGCGCGGCCTCGCGCACTGGCAGGCGCCGGGCTACTTCTTCGTGCTGCCTCTCCTCGCCGACTCGGTGGCCCGTCGGCTCGCGGCCGGTGCGCCTTGGACGCGGCGCTGGCTGTGGGGCTCGGCGGCCGCCACCGCGCTGCTCCTGGCCGTCCTCGTGAGCCATGCCCTCACGGGCTGGCTCGGCCGGCTCACGCCATGGCTCTTCGCCCGGGGCGATCCGACGCAGGACCTCATCTCCTGGGACGCGGTCCCCGAACGCCTCTCGGCTTGGGGCCAGCCCGCGCCCGGCGTGGTCGTGGCCGGGAGCCGCTGGGGTGAGGCCGGCAAGCTCGCCCTCGCGTTGGGCCCGGCGGTCGAGGTGACGAGCGTCGGCGAGGACCCCCGCGGCTTCCGCTTCGTCGAGCCCCAGGAGCAGCTCGTCGGCCGGGACGTCCTCCTCCTGGCCGAGCGCCGCGCGCGGGCCCAGGAGCCGATGGAGTCCTACGCGCCCTTCTTCCAGCGGATCGAGCCGCTCGGCAGCGTGCTCCTCCGTCGCGGGGGAAAGGCGGAGCTCGAGGTGAGCGTGTACCTGGCCCGGGGCTTCCGCCGGCCGATCCCGCAGAGGCGACCGCGCTGAGCCTGGCGTGAGGCGCGACCGCCGTACGGGCCGCGCCGAAGGGCGGACGAGGCGGCGGCGATTTGCATCTCTTACGGGAGCGAGGCAACCTCCCGGGAGACGGTTGGTCTAAACTCGCGGTCGCTCGCACGCTGCCGCGCGCGGGGGAAGGAAGGTCCATGAAGACGCATCGCCTGGTCGTCGTCCTCGCCGTCCTCGCGTCGGGGCTCGCCCCGCGGCTCGGCGCCGCCGACGGCCCGTATCGGAAGCTGAAGGAGATCCCGATCGGCGGCGAGGGCGGCTGGGACTACCTGTCGGTGGACGCGACGGGTCGGCGCCTCTACGTGTCGCACGCAACGAAGGTGGTCGTCGTCGACATCGACCAGGACGCGGTGGTGGGGGAGATCGCGCCGACCCCCGGGGTCCACGGCATCGCCGTGGCCGCCGACCTCGGCCGGGCCTTCGTGAGCAACGGGCGCGCCGACAACGTCAGCATCGTCGATCTGAAGACGCTGCGGATCGTCGGGACCGTCAAGACGGGGCAGAACCCGGACGCGATCCTGTACGAGCCGGTGCACCACGAGGTCTACGCCTTCAACGGCCGCGGCAAGTCGGCGACCGTCTTCGACGCGAAGTCGGGCGAGGTCCGGGCGACCATCCCGCTGCCCGGCAAGCCTGAGTTCGCCGCCTTCGACGAGAAGGCGGGCCGCGTCTACGACAACATCGAGGACACGAGCCAGATCGTCGCGATCGACGCCGCGACTCACGCGGTGGCGGCCACGTGGCCGATCGCGCCGGGGGAGGAGGCTTCGGGCCTGGCCATCGACCCCGCGGCCCACCGGCTGTTCGTGGGGTGCGGCAACGAGCGGATGCTGATGGTCGACGGCGCGAGCGGGAAGGTCCTCGCCGCGGTGCCGATCGGCGCCGGCGTCGACGCGAACGCCTTCGACCCTGGCACCGGCCTCGCCTTCGCGTCGAGCGGCGTCGGCACGCTGACCGTGGCCCGACCGGAAGGGCCGGACAAGCTGAGCGTGGTGCAGACGCTCGCCACGCCCAGGGGATCGCGGACGATGACGCTCGACCCGAAGACGCACCGGCTCTACGTCGCGGCGGCGGACTTCGCGCCGCCCGCCACGGGCCCGGCCGGCCGGCCCCAGCGGCCGCAGGTCCTCGCCGGCTCGTTCAAGATCGTGGTCTACGAGATGTCGGGGCCGCCCGGGCGCTGAAGCCGCGGCCGTCAAGGAGCCATCGGGCAGGATGAGACCGCTCGGAGCCGTCGTCTTGGGAGCGCTGGCCGTGTCCGCTCCCCTTGCGGCGGGCGCGGGGGAGGCGCCCCTCACGTTCCAGTCGGCCCTCGACCTCGCCGTTCTGAACAACCTCGACCTCGCCGCCGCCCGCCGCGGCCGCGCCGTCCGAGAGGCCGAAGTCAAGACGGCCGGCCAGCACCCCAACCCCAACCTGGTCTTCGAGTCCACCCGGGACACGCCGCACCAGACCCTCCTTCTCGAAGTCCCGCTCGAGCCGTGGAAGCGCTCGCGCCGTCTCGACCTCGCCCGCGAGGAGCTGTCCCTCGCCGACGTGGAGGACGCCGCGGCGCTCCTGGCCCTCCGGCGTCGCATGCGGACGGCCTTCTACGGCCTCGTCGCGGCGGAGGAGGGCACGTCCCTCGCGACCTCGATGCTCGAAGTGGCCTCGCGCGTCCGCGACGCGGCGCAGGCGCGCTTCGAGGCGGGCGCCGGCCCCCGCCTCGAAGTGATGGCGGCGGACCTCGGCCTCGCCCGGGCGAAGGCCGATCTCGACCTGGCCCGCTCGGCTCGAGCCTCCGCCCAGGCCGTGCTCGATGGCCTCCTCAACCGGCCGCCGGCGCAGCCGGTCTCGGTGGCCGGCGACATGGCGGAGGGCCCGCCCCTGCCGCCGGTGGACGAGGCCGTCGCGAGGGCCGCGGCGGGGAACGCCGAGCTGCGCGCCGCCGAGCGCGAGGTCGCGCTCGAGGAGCGCCGGCTGGGACTGCTCAAGGCCGAGCGCATCCCGACCCCCACCGTCTCCCTGGGGGCGGTGTTCAACGCCCCCGGGGAGTTCGACGCCGGCTACCACGCCGGACTGAGCCTGGCCGTGCCCCTCTTCGACCGCAACCAGGGCCAGATCGCCGGATCGCTGGCCCGCGGCGAGCAGGCACGACTCCGCCGCGACGCCCTGCGCCGGGCCGTCGAGGCATCGGCCTTCGCCGCCCACGCCCGGGCGGTGGCCCAGAGGGCGCAGGTGGCGGCCTACCGGGAGACGCTGCTGCCCACCGCGACCACGATCGAGTCGCTGGCCGAGGAGAGCTACCGCCTGGGGCGCGCCACCGTCCTCGCCGTCCTCGAGGCCCAGCGAAGCCTGCGCGACACGAAGAAGGATTACCTCGACTCGCTTCTCTCGCTTCAGTCGGCGCTCGCCGACCTGGAGGACGTCCTTGGTGGACCGATCGAGTAGGGTCGCACCCCGGCTCGCCCTCGCCGCCCTGGCGTCGGCGCTCTTCGCCCCGGCCTGCACCCGCCCCGGGGGCGACCAGGAGATCGACTCGGCGGCGGTGCCGACGATCTCGGCCGAGACCGGAACCGTCGCCCGGCGCGACCTCGTCGAGCCCCTCCTCGTGCGGGGCGCGGTGGCCGCGCCGCCCAACGAGGACGTGAGGCTCGCCGCCCAGGTGCCGGGGCGGGTGGTGGCGATGAAGGTGGCCGAGGGCGACACGGTCGAGAAGGGCGCGGTGGTGGCGGAGATCGAGACGCCGCCGCTCGAGGACCAGCGTCGGCAGGCCCGCGCCGCGCTCGCCCAGGCGACGGCCGCCCTCGAGAACGCCCGCCTCAACCTGGCCCGCAACGAGCGGCTCTTCGAGCGGGGGATCGCCGCCGGCAAGGAGGTCGAGGACGCTCGGGCCCAGGCCGCGGCCGCCGAGGCCGGGCTCGAGCAGGCCCAGGCCGCCCTGGCCACGGCGGAGCGCCAGCTCACCCGCGCCCACGTCGCCTCGCCGATCTCCGGCCAGGTGGTGAAGCGCTTCGTGGGGGTCGGCGAGCAGGTGGACGGCACCCCCGCCCAGCCCCTCCTCGAGGTGGCGAACGTCGATCGGGTCGAGATGGCGGCCCACGTCGCGGCCGACCACCTGGGGCGCGTCCGCGTGGGACAGCGGGCGGAGATCGTGTCCGACGCGTGGCCCGACCGGAGCTTCGAGGGCGAGGTCGTGGCCATCGCCCCCGCGATCGACCCCGCCACGAACGCGGCCCTCGTGCGCCTCCGGGTCCGGAACTCCGGGCGTTTGCTGAAGGTCGGGATGTTCGCCCAGGCGCGGATCGCTCTCCAGGAGAAGAAGGGGGTTCTCGTGGTGCCGCCCTCGGCGGTCAGCAAGGCCGAGGACGGTGCGGCCGTCTACGTCGTCACGGGCGAGGAGGCGAAGCGGACGCCGGTGAAGATCGGCCTCGAGACCGACGAGGCGGTGGAGCTCCTCTCCGGCGTCAAGGAAGGGCAGACCGTGCTCACCTCCGCGGTCCACGGCCTCGGGGAGCGGGCGAAGCTGGCTGCGAAGCCGTGAACGTCGCGCGCTTCGCATCGCGGAACAGCCGGGCGATCCTGCTCGGCATCCTCCTCCTCTCCGCAGCCGGCTTCTACTCGATGGCCACGCTGCCCAGCAACATCTACCCCGAGGTGGAGTTCCCCCGCATCCAGATGGTCGCCCACGCGGGCGACCTGTCGCCCCGGATGATGCAGCTCGCGGTGACTCGGCCCCTCGAGGAGGCGGCCCGCACCGTGCTCGGAGTGCGACGCGTCCGGTCGAAGACGATCCGTGGCGCCTGCGAGATCTCGGTCATCTTCAACCCCGACGCCGACATGCCGTACTCGCTCCAGCTCGTGCAGGCCAAGGCGGACGAGGTGAAGCCGGAGCTGCCCGCCGGCACGCAGCTCGTCGTGGAGCGGATGACGCCGTCGCTCTTCCCGATCTTCAGCGTGAACGTGACGGGCGGCCTGCCCCCGGCCGACCTCCGGGACCTCGCCGTCTACCAGCTCCGGCCGCTCCTGAGCCGCGTGCCCGGCGTCGCGAGCGTCGAGGTGCTGGCGAGCGAGGAGCGGGAGATCTCGGTCGTGGTGGACCCCGACCGGCTGAACGCGGCCCGCGTGACGCTGGGGCAGGTGGCCGACGCGCTCCGGAGCACGAACCAGGTCGTGTCCGTCGGCCGGCTGCCCAAGGACTACCGCCAGTACCTCGTGCTCACCACGGCCGAGCTCACCAGCGTGGAGGAGGTCCGGAGGGTCGTGGTGGCGTTCCGCCAGGGGACTCCCCTCTACCTCGGGGACCTGGCCGAGGTCCGGGAGGGGGTGGTCGACCGCACCACGCTCATCAGCGGGAACGGGAAGCCGGCCGCCCTCGTCAACGTGGCGCGGCAGATCCGGGGCAACATCCTCGCCGTGGCGGACGGGGCGTGGGCGGCGCTCCGGGAGTACCGCCCTTCGCTCCCCCCGGCGGTCCGCCTCCAGGTCGTCTACGACCTCGCCGAGTTCGTCCGCAACGCCGTCGCGAACGTCCGGGACGCGATCCTGATCGGCGGGATCCTCGCCGTGCTGGTCCTCGTGGCCTTCCTGCGCGACTGGCGGGTGACGGCGATCGCGGCCATCTCCCTCCCCCTGACCATGATCGGCACCTTCTTCGTCCTGCGGCTCGCGGGGGGGACGGTCAACCTGATGTCGCTGGGCGGCCTCGCCATCGCGATCGGCCTCGTCATCGACGACGCGATCGTCGTGGTCGAGAACATCCACCGGCACCGGGCGATGGGGGAGCCGGTGGCGCAGGCGGCCGAGAAGGGCACGCGGGAGCTTCTCGCCGCGGTCGTGGGCTCCACCCTCACGACCGTGGTCGTGTTCGTGCCGCTCGGCCTCCTGGCCGGAGTCGTGGGGCAGTTCTTCGCCGCGCTGTCGTTGACCCTCGCCGGGGCCGTCCTGCTCTCCCTCGCCTACGCGCTCCTCTTCATCCCGAACGCGGCCGCGCGCTTCCTCCGTGACCGCGCCGAGCACACCGCGCGCCTCGGGTGGCTCACCGATCGCTACCGCGCCCTCCTCGCCGCCGCGGTCCGCCGCCCCCGGCTCGTCGTCGGCGTCACCCTGGGCCTCGCCGCCCTCGGCGCCCTCCTCTACTTCCGCCTGGAGACGGGCTTCCTGCCCGAGATGGACGAGGGCGGGTACGTGATCGACTACTGGACGCCCGAGGGCACGTCGCTTCCGGAGACCGACCGGATGGTCCACCGCATCGAGGAGGTGGTGGCGGCCACGCCGGAGGTCGCAGGCTTCGCCCGGCGCACCGGGGCCGAGCTCGGCCTCTTCGCGACCGAGCAGAACCGCGGCGACATCGTGGTCAAGCTCAAGCCCCAGTCGGCGCGCAAGCGCCGGGCGGAGGAGGTCATCGAGGAGCAGCGGGCGACCTTCGCCGCCCAGATGCCGGGCATGACGATCGAGTTCGTGCAGCTCCTGCAGGACATGCTCGGGGACCTCGAGGGGAACCCGGAGCCGATCGAGGTGAAGATCTTCGGGGACGACCTCGCCCGGATCGGGCCGCTGGCCGCCCGCACCGCGGAGCGCCTCAAGAAGATCCCGGGCATCGTGGACCTCGTCGTGCCCCAGCGCGGCAACCCCGAGGTGGACGTGCGCGTCGATCCCACGCGGGCGGCGCGGGTCGGCTTCACGGTCGACGACGTCGCCAAGCAGCTTTCGGCCGGCCTCCTCGGCCAGGTGGCGACGTCCTTCCGCCGGGGCGACCGGCTCATCGACGTCCGGGTCCGGTTCCCCGACCGGAAGCGCTTCGACCTCGACTGGATCCGGGAGTTCCCGCTCACCACCGCCTCCGGCGAGGTCGTGCCCCTCTCGACCACGTCCACGATCGAGCTCGCCCAGGGAGAGACGCAGCTCTTCCGCGAGGACCTCCAGCAGATGGTGCCGGTGACGGCCCGGCTCGAGGGCCGCGACCTCGGCAGCGGCGTGCGCGAGGTCCGGGCGGCGCTCGCCGCCGACCCCTGGCCGATCGGCACCTCGTACCGCATCGGGGGCCTCTTCGAGAGCCAGCAGGCCTCGTTCCGCTCGATGATGCTCATCCTCGCGATCGCCGCCCTCCTCGTCCTCGCCGTGCTGGTCGCTCAGTTCCGGCGCTTCACGCCCGCGCTCGTGATCCTCTCGGCCGCGCCCCTGTCGCTCGTCGGGGCCTTCGGCCTGCTGCTCCTGACCGGGACGCCGCTGAACGTCTCGTCCTTCATGGGCCTCATCCTGCTGATCGGGCTGGTCGTGAAGAACGGCATCATCCTGGTCGACTACGCCGACCTCGCGAGGGAGCGGGGAGCGGGCGCGACCGACGCGCTCGTGGAGGCGGGGACGATCCGCCTGCGGCCGATCCTGATGACGACGCTCTGCACCCTCTTCGGCCTGCTGCCGCTCGCCCTCGGCCTCGGCTCCGGGGCCGAGCTGCAGAAGCCGCTCGCCATCGCCGTGATCGGCGGCCTCTCGGTGTCGACCCTCGTCACGCTCGTCTTCGTGCCGACGGTCCTGTCGGCGCTCCACGAGCGGCGGCACGGGGAGGAAGGACGGCCTCCCCAGGGCTGAGAGCGATGGGTCGCTGGGCATGGAGGAATGCGAAGATGCCGAAGGTCCTCCGCGTGTGGCTTCAGGTGGCTTGCGCCTGGTCGGCCATCACCGGTGGCGCGACGGGAGCGGATGTACGGGCGGCCCTGCCGTTCGTCGTCGTCGGGACCGGGCAGAGCAAGTGCTACGACAACGCCTCCGAGATCGCCTGCCCGCGCCCCGGGCAGCCCTTCTACGGCCAGGACGCGCAGCACCCAGGCCCCGCTCCGTCGTACCGCCTCGGCCCTGACGGCCGGACGGTGATCGACGACAATACCGGCCTCGTCTGGCAACGCAGCCCGGATACGAACGGCGATGGCGTGGTCAGCAGCAGCGACAAGCTGTCCCTGTCCGAGGCTCGCGCGCTGCCCGAGAGAGTCAATGCCGCTCGCTTCGGCGGCTACGGGGACTGGCGCCTGCCGACCATCAAGGAGCTCTACTCGCTGATCCTGTTCAGCGGCGTGGATGCGAGCGGCCCCGACGTCGCGGACACGTCCGGGCTCACACCCTTCATCGACACCCGCTACTTCAGATTCGCCTACGGCGACATCCATGCGGGAGAGCGCATCATCGACTCACAATGGGCGACCAGCAGCCTGTGTGTCGCCGACCCGCGCTCGATGTTCGGTGTGAACTTCGCCGATGGTCGCATCAAGGCCTATGGCACCCGCATGCCCGGCCGGCCCGAAAAGACGTTCTACGTCCTCTGTGTGCGCGGCAACCCCGCGTACGGGAGAAACGACCTTCGTGACAACGGTGACGGCACCATCACCGACCGCGCGACCAACCTGATGTGGTCGAAGGCGGACAGCGGCCGGGGCATGAACTGGCAGGCTGCGTTGGCGTGGGTGCAGGCCAGGAATGCCGAGACGCACCTCGGCCATGGCGACTGGCGTCTGCCGAATGCCAAGGAGCTGCAGAGCATCGTGGACTACGCGCGCTCTCCCGAGACCACCGGTTCCGCGGCGATCGACCCCATCTTCGACGCGACGTCGATCACCAACGAGATCGGCCAGGTCGACTATCCCTACTACTGGAGCGCGACCACCCACGCCGGCGGCCGGAGCGGCGGAGAGGCCGCGGTCTACCTCGCCTTCGGTCGCGCCGCGGGATGGCCGGGGGGCGGGCAAGGACGAGGCGGCCTGCCCTCGAGCAGAGGTGGAGTGGGCGGTCCGCCGCCCGGAGCGGGAAGAGGTCGCCCTGGACCACCTCCCGGCGGACCCGACGGAGGACGCGGGCCAGGACCCGGCTCGGCGAATCCGCCGCCGGACGGCCGGTTCGTCGACGTGCACGGTGCGGGGGCGCAGCGGAGCGACCCGAAGGTCGGCGATCCTGCAGCCTACCCGCGCGGTCGCGGGCCTCAGGGCGACGTGATCCGCATCGACAACTACGTCCGCCTCGTTCGAACGGCCAGATGACGACGCCGCATCGGCGAAGGGAAGGCCCTGGAGCGAATCGGGCTCCGGGGCGGGGGCGTCGCCGCCTGCGGAGGGCTGGCTAGCGGGCGGCGCGCAGGAGGACGCTCAGGGCGGAGTCGCCGGCGTCGCGGACGGGACGGATGAGCCGCCCCCCGTTCGCCTCCAGGAGCTTCTCCGCTGCCCCGAGGTCGATCCTCCGCAGCGAGCGCCGGCCCGTCCCCCCCGGCTCGGTGCCGATGTCCTGCTCCGTGATGACCGCCGGGAACGAGATGTCGATGCGGACGGTGGGCACGGGCTGCCCGCTCGAGGCCACGGCCGCCTCGGTCCGGGTCAGGCGCACGCGCACGTCGGCGGGTTCGGACCCGCACTCGAGCACGGCCGAGAGCAGGAGGACGAGGGCCTCCGTCACCTGCTCGCGGTCGAGCAGGACCTCCGGAAGGTCGTCCGCCGTCTCGAGGCGGACGAAGGCCCCGTCGCCCTGGTGGCTGCGGGCGAGGGTCTCGATCGCCGCCCGCGCGAGATCGGCGGGCGCGGCGTAGTGGAGGGCGAGCACGACCCGGCGCGGGGCGGGGGCGGGCGCACCGGCGTCGGCGGCCTCCGGCGCCCGAGCCTCCTCCCCCGCCTGCGCCTCCTGGGCCGCGGTGAGGCGGCGGATCTGCGGGTCCGTTTCCACGTCGATCGTCTCCGCCACGTCCCGGAAGAGGATGATGAAGCCCACCTCGTCGCGGAGCCCGGCCGGGGCGGGCACGATCGACATCCCGACGTAGAACCGGCTCCCGCCGGGGCTGATCAGGGGGAAGTCGAGGCGGTGCTCCGAGTGGGGGGGCACGGCTCCGGAGATGACCTCGGCCACGCCTTCGTGGTGGCCGAACAGCTCGACGACCGAGCGGCCCACGCAGTCGTGGAGGCTCGTGCCCAGGGTGCGGAGGGCGGCCAGGTTCGCGAACGTCACGACACCCTTCGCGTCGGTCGCGAGGATGGCCGACACCATGGCGTTGAGGATCGTCTCCGTGAAGCGCCGCCGTGCCTCGACCCGGGTGAGGGCGGACTCCAGCTCGCGCGTCCGGGTGGCGACCGCCTCCTCCCCGTCCCGGGCGGCCTCGGGCGCCGCGACGAGGCCCCCGACGTCGCTCTGCACGGTCACGTAGTGGGTGAGGCGGCCCGAGGGGTCGACCACCGGCGCGGTGGCGACGTCGTTCCAGAACGTCTCCCCCCCGCCGCGGTAGCTCTTGAGCAGCACCCGCGACGGCCGCCCGTCGGCCATCGCCTGCCGCAGCTCGGTGAGGGCGGCGACGTCGGTCTCGGGGCCGGTGAGGAGCCGCAGGTTGTGGCCGACGATCTCGGGCGCGGCGTGACCGGCCAGGCGAAGGAGGGACGGGTTGGCGAAGGTCACCTCGTACTCGGACGAGCGTGCGTCGAGGAGGGCGATCCCGACCGGGGCCGCTTCGACCGCCCGCCGGAGGAGGTGGAGGCGGCGCTCCTCCTGGCGGCGCACGAGGAGGACGCGCACGCGGTACCGCAGGAGGGTGGGGTTCAGGGGCTTGGCGAGCGTCTCGTCGGCGCCGGAGGTCAGCGCCACCTCGGTGGCCCGGTCCGAGCTGAGGCCGACCATCAGGATCGGCGGCTGGTCGATGTCGTCCAGGGCCCGGATGCGGCTGCAGACCGAGACACCGTCGATGACGGCCAGGAACGCGTCGAGGACGATGAGGTCGAGGTCGAGGCGGCGGGCGAGGGCGAGCGCCTCGACTCCGTCCGAGGCGTCGACCACCTCGACCGCGGGGACGTTCAGGACGCGGCGGAGGAGGTCGCGGGTGGCCGAGTCGCTGCTCGCGACGAGGACGAGGGCGCGAGACGAGGACGGCCCTTCCGGCGGAGGGTCCGGGCTCACGGCGGGATCTTGGGCCCAGCCCGGGGTGCCGGTCAAATGCTCATCGCGCCCTCCCGGGAGGTCGGTGGTCGCCGGCCCTTCTTTATCCCGCCGCCCGGCCGGGGGTACCCTTGCGCACCCACGAGGAGGAGCCCGAATGGACGACACGACCCGCCGTCGCTTCCTGAAGACCGCCGGAGCCGCCGGGGCGGCCCTCGCCGCCCTTCCCGCTCGGGCTTCGGCGCAGGGAGCCTCGAAGACGACCCTCGCCCTCCTCGGCTGCGCCCACATCCACGTCCCGGGCTTCGCGAAGCTGCTCGCCGACCGGCCCGACGTCCGGGTCAAGTGGGCCTGGGACCCCGAGCCGGCGCGGGTCGCGAAGTGGGGCGGGGTCGTCGACGCCCGCACCGCGTCGTCGGTGGCCGAAGTCCTCGCCGACCCCGAGGTGAAGGGCGTGGTCATCCTCTCCGAGACGAGCCGACACCGCGAGCTGGTGGAGGCGGCGGCGAAAGCCGGCAAGCACCTGTTCGTCGAGAAGCCCCTCGCCGCGACCGCCGCGGAGAGCCGTGCCATGGCGGAGGCCATCGAGAGGGCCTCTCTCCTCTTCACGACCGGCTACTTCATGCGCACCGACCCCAAGCTACTCTTCCTGCGCGAGCAGGTGGCGAAGGGCGCCTTCGGCCGCATCACGCGGGCCTCGGCCTGGAACTGCCACGAGGGCGCGCTCGGCGGCTGGTTCGACGAGAAGCCCGGCAACGTGGCCGAGACCTGGCGCTGGATGGCGGACCCCAAGATCGCCGGCGTCGGCGCCTTCGGCGACCTGGGGACGCACTCGCTCGACGTCCTGATGTGGACCCTCGGGCCGGTGGAGTCGGTGAACGCCGAGGTGCGGGTGATCACCGGCCGCTACGGCGACTGCGACGAGACGGGCACGGCGATGCTCCGCCTGAGGAACGGCCTCGTGGCGACGCTCGTCGCCGGCTGGGTGGACGTCGCCAACCCGGTCACCCTGCAGATCGCCGGGACCGAGGGGCACGCGATCGTCTTCCGGGACCAGCTCTTCTTCGAGTCGGCCCACGCGCCCGGGTCGAAGCTCGGCGAGCCGGTGAAGGGCCTCGCCCCCGGTCCGAAGGCCCCTCTCCAGCAGTGGGTCGACGCGGTCGGCGGCGCCACGGGGCAGCCGCTCGTCACGCCCCGGGAGGCGGCCGACCGGGTGGCCGTGATGGAAGCCGCCTACGCGTCCGCGCGCACCGGCCGGTGGGTCGGCGTCACGGCGTAGGGTCGGGAGGCGTGTCGTGCGGACGGGCGGGGTCGCCGTTCCCGACCGCCCGCGTCACGTTCCCGATCGCCCGTTGACACTCCGTCGGCAGGGGCCATAGTCTGGCCCCGGCGCGCCCGCCAGGAGGATCGAGATGCCCTTCGACTTCGAGAAGGCCCTGCGCCGCAAGGTCGACCAGCACGCCAAGCTCGTGGGGAGGAAGAACCACCGGCTGAAGGACGGCAACGGCGTCTTCGACCGCTGGGAGAACCCGGTCCTCACCGCCGCCCACACGCCCCTCTTCTGGCGCTACGACCTCGACCGGCGGCGCAACCCCTTCCTGCAGGAGAGGCTGGGGGTGGGCTGCGTCTTCAACGCCGGCGCCCTGGAGTGGAACGGCAAGATCTGCCTCGTCGCGCGTGTCGAGGGCAGCGACCGGAAGAGCTTCTTCGCCGTCGCGGAGAGCGACAGCGGCGTCGACGACTTCCGCTTCTGGGACCACCCGGTCGTGATGCCGGAGACCGACGTGCCCGACACGAACGTCTACGACATGCGGCTCACTGCGCACGAGGACGGCTGGATCTACGGCATCTTCTGCACCGAGCGCCGGGACCCCCAGGCCCCGCCGGGCGACACATCCTCCGCCGTCGCGCAGGCGGGGATCGCGCGCACGAAGAACCTCCTGAAGTGGGAGCGCCTGCCCGACCTCCGGTCGAGCTCCCCGCAGCAGAGGAACGTGGTCCTCCACCCCGAGCTCGTGAAGGGCCGCTACGCGCTCTACACGCGGCCCCAGGACAGCTTCATCGAGGCCGGGAAGGGAGGCGGGATCGGCTTCGCCCTCTGCGAGACGATGGAGGCGGCGGAGATCGGCGAGGAGACGATCGTCGACCCCAAGCTGTACCACACGGTCAAGGAGGCGAAGAACGGTGCCGGGGCCCCGCCCCTCAAGACGCCGAAGGGCTGGCTGCACGTCGCCCACGGCGTGCGCAACACGGCGGCCGGGCTGCGCTACGTCCTCTACGCCTTCCTCTGCGACCTCGGAGACCCGTCGAAGGTCGTCGCCCGCCCGGGGGGCTTCCTCCTCGCCCCGGAGGGGGAGGAGCGGGTCGGCGACGTCTCGAACGTGGCCTTCTGCAACGGCGCGGTGGCGAAGGCGACGGGCGAGGTCTTCCTCTACTACGCCTCGTCCGACACCCGCACGCACGTGGCGACCACGACCGTCGATCGGCTGCTCGACTACGTCCAGAACACGCCCGAGGACCCGCTCCGGTCGGCCGCCTGCGTCAAGCAGCGGATCGCCCTCATCGACCGCAACCTCCGGTTTCTGGCCCGCTCGAAGGGCAAGGCCTACCAGGGCCTGCGCTGACCCGCGCAGGTCGAGAGCGGTCGCGTTTCGTGGTTGAATGGCGCATCGAGGCGAGAGGAGGGCCAGCATGACGACGCGTCGATCCTTCCTGGGCAGGGTGGCCGGCGGCGCGGCAGCGGCGGCGTCGCTCCGCGGCCTGGCCCAGGCGGCCGGCGGCCCCAAGCCGCCGCTCGGGCTGCAGCTCTGGAGCGTGCGGGCCTCGCTGAAGAAGGACGTGCCGGGTACGCTCCGCCAGGTGAAGGCGTGGGGCTTCGACGAGGTCGAGACCTTCGGCGCGTTCGGGGCCGAGATCGCCCCGCCACTGAAGGCGGCCGGCCTCCGAGTGCGGTCGATGCACGTCGACTACGAGCGGCTCGACAAGGACCTCGCCGGGGTCCTCAGGGACGCCGACGCGGCCGGGGCCACGACGGTCGTCAATCCCTACCTCCCCCACAAGTCGCGGCCACACGCGAGCCGCGAGGAGATCCTGAGGGCGGCGGGGAGCTTCGCGAAGTGGTCGAGGGAGTGCCGGGCGGCCGGAAAGCGGTTCGGCTACCACATCCACGGCCAGGAGTTCGGTCCCGCCCCGGAAGGCACGCTCTTCGACGTGCTCGCGAAGGAGGCCGGGCCCGACGTCGGGTTCGAGGCGGACGTCTACTGGGTGACGTTCGGCGGCGGGGATCCCGTGGCCCTCCTGAAGACGCACGCCGGACGGATCTGGTTCACCCACCTCAAGGACCTGGCGAAGGGCATCGCTCCGGGCTCCGAGGCCGCCCACCGGGCGCAGTCGAACGTCGTTCTCGGCGCCGGACAGATCGACATCAAGGGCGTCGTGGCGGCGGGGGCGGAGGCCGGGGTCGAGATGCACTTCATCGAGGACGAGAGCGCCGACCCCGCGGGCCAGATCCCGAAGAGCGTCGCCTACTACCGGTCGCTGTAGCTACCTCGGCGCGCCGTCGAGCGACGCCGCGACGGAGACCGTCCAGCGGCTGAACCTCGCCTCGGTCGCCGGCCGCTGGCCGGTGGCGTCGGGGGGCACGATCACGCGCGGTAGCTGGCCGGAGCCCCACGAGTAGCCGACGCCGAGAGCGAGGCGGGAGCGCCCACGGTCGAGGCTCACTCCGGCCGTGGCGTCGACGAGGTCCCACGAGGCGAGGGTCTCGGACTCCGGCCGCCAGGGCGATGCGTTGCGGGCGGCGCCTCCGTAGAGCGTGAGCTGAGCGCCGAGGCGGCGCTCGAAGCCGGCCCCGAAGTCGACGACGCTCTTCGCCGCCCCGCGGAAGGTGAGGGGGATCGTGGCCGGGCTGCCCGCCACGGGGGCGGGGGCCGGGGAGAGGATGTCGTAGGGCTCGACGGCCGAGAACCACTCGACGGTCGTGTGGATCGCGGTGCGGCTGCCGCTCCAGGTCGCCCCGGCCGCGACCGACCAGGGAGAGCGGTAGGTGGCGGAGAGCCCGTCCTGCGAGCTCGCCGAGAGGAGGGGCAGCGACGCCTGGCCGTTGATCGACGCGGCGAGGACCGCCGTGCTCGGGCAGAGCGAGGACGGCGCGACATCGCAGACGATCGAGGCGTTGAAGACCGTCGAGCCCCGGCCGTAGACCGCGAGGCCCGGCGTCGTCACCGTCACGCCGAGCTTGAGGCGCCCCGGCCGCCAGGCGGCGCCGAGCTTGGCCAGCGCCCGCACGTGCGTGTACTCGTTCTCGCTCCCGACGAAGACGGCGCGGGAGGCGCCGTCGGCGACGTCCTCCAGGCTCAGGGACCGGCGGCTGCGCTGGAGCCGGAAGGCGACGAAGGGCGACACACCGAGCGAGAACCCCTCGCGGATGCGATGGGACCACGTGCCGCCGAACCAGTACTCGACCACGCGCTCCCGCACGCGGCCGTAGCCGGCCGAGGCGTCGGGGGAGTCCGGGGAGACCTCGTCGTTCGAGTACCCGATGTCCCAGTCGGTGTCGTGCCGGGACAGGAAGGCGAAGGCGAACTGGTCCGGCCGGCTCCCGTCGTGGCCGACGTGGCCCGCCACCATGGCCGGGATCACGTCGAAGACGTGGCTGTTGAAGTCGAGGTTCTGGCCGGCCGCGTTCCGGGCCGTGATCGTGGCGAGCTCGATCGAGGTGAGGCCGAAGACGAACCGGGGCTCCCGGATGAGGGCCAGGGCGCCCGGGTTGTAGTACGTGGCCGAGACGTCCTCGACCCCGCCGACGAGCGTCCCCTCGGTCAGCTGGCCGATGGGGCCGTAGCCGTAGGTCCAGTAGTGCGCGTCCTGGGCCGCGGCCGGGAAGGCCGAGCCGAGAGCGGCGAGGAGGAGGGCGGGCAGGAGGACCTTGACGGACACGCGGGTCTCCGGGCGCGAGACGGCGCGATCTTATGCGCCGTCGCGCGGCGCTTCAACCGCAGCGCTCTCGATCCACCCGCCTGCGCCGGAGTATCCTCGGAGCGCCATGGCCCGCCGCCTCGTCCTCGTCAGCACCTCCACGGTCTACGGCACCCGCTACCTCGAGCACGCCCTGCCCGAGCTTCGCGACGCCCTCGCCCGCGTCGCCCGGGTGCTCTTCGTCCCGCACGCCCTCCGCGACCGCGACGGCTACGCGGCGAGGGCCCGCGCCGCCTTCGCCGAGATCGGCCTCGCGGTCGACTCGCTCCACGAGGCCCGTTCCCCCCGGCAGGCGGTGGAGACGGCGGAGGCTCTGTTCTGCGGCGGCGGCAACACCTTCCGCCTCCTGAAGGCCCTGCACGACCTGGACGTCCTCGCCGCGATCCGGCGGCGGGCGGCCGCGGGGATGGTCTACGCCGGGGCGAGCGCGGGCTCGAACCTCGCCTGCCCGACGATCAGGACCACGAACGACATGCCGATCGTGGAGCCGCCGTCGCTCGCCGCCCTCGGCCTCGTCTCCTTCCAGATCAACCCCCACTACGTCGATCCGGTCCCCGGCTCGACGCACATGGGGGAGACCCGCGAGACGCGGATCCTCGAGTTCCTCGAGGAGAACGACACCCCCGTCGTGGGTCTCCGCGAGGGGGCGATCCTGCGCGTGGAGGGGGAGTCGGTCCTCGTCAAGGGCGTGGCCGGGGCGCGGGTCTTCCGTCGCGGCCGGGAACCGGTCGAGGTCGCACCGGCCGCCGAGATCGGCCCGCTGCTCGCCTGAGTCGTCGGAGCGAGGCCACGCGACCGACCGGGGGCGTCCCGGGCGGCTCCGGGCCGGGTCGTCCGCGGAGAGGCGAAGCTGGGTTACGCTCACCCGGTCCACCCGGGAGGGTGGACCTCAGTGCCCGGTCCCCGGGATCCGAGGGTGAGAGGCGGGATCGGGGTTTCGGCGAGGAGGAGAGCATGAAGCGCTTCGGAATGATCGGCGCCGCCTTGGCGGTGGGCCTGCTGTCGGCGGCGGGCGCTCGAGCCCAGATCAAGGAGATCCCGGGCGACAGGGTGACCGAGAAGGGGACAGTGGAGGCGATCGACCACAAGGCCCGGGTCCTCACCTTGAAGGACGACAAGGGGGAGATGGTCACGGTCGACGTGCCGGCCGACGTCAAGCGGTTCGACCAGATCAAGGTCGGGGACAAGGTCACGGCGACCTATTACGACAACGTGACCGTCCGCCTCAAGAAGCCGGGCGAGCCGTCCGTCAATACGAGCTCCGCCGCTCTCACCCCGACGACGGGCGCCAAGCCCGGGGGCACGATCGGCGCGCAGCGGACGATGACGGCCACCATCGAGGCCATCGACGCCAAAGTGCCGTCGATCACGTTCAAGGGCCCGAACGGCTGGAAGTACAGCCGGCGCGTGCTGGACAAGGACGCTCTCAAGCAGGTGAAGGTCGGGGACAACGTGGACTTCACCTGGACGGAGGCGGTCCAGATCACGGTCGAAGAGCCCAAGAAGTAGGCGGCGGACTCGGACTCGCCGTCCGCGGCAGCGGACGCCTCGAGAGGTCGGCAGGCGCCGAGAGCCGGGCCGTTTGACAGGGAAGGACGCGGAACGCTTACCATGGGGCGAGCCAGCCCCGAACGTGAACGTCCTCCTCCCGTCGATGCCCGCCTCGTCGGAGCACGTGTCCGCCCTGGTCATCCGTGCCGCCCGGGCCGCCACCCTGTCGCTCTGTCTCGCCGGCGCCTCCGCCTCCGGCCAGGAGCCGAAGGGACCACCGCCCGCCACGTCGGGGAAGGACGGCTCCGGCGTCGAGGTGCACGAGCTCCTTCCCGACATCGGGCGGATCGGGGCGGAGGTCGGAGCCTTCGGCGGAGTGTCGTTCAACCCGTACGGGACCGGGACGGGCTTCGAGGTCGGCGGCTTCATCGACCTGCCCCTCTCCCGTGCTCCCGGGGGGAAGCTCTCCTACGAGATCCTCCTCGGCTTCTCGACCGCCACCGGGGATCCCATGACGATCACCGACCCCGTCGCCTACGTGGCGAACCTCGCGGCGGGGGCGAGCCCCGGCGCCGCCCTCGCCGGGCCGCCCCAGGCGCCCTTCCCGGTCCGGCGCGACGTGCGGCTCGAGCTGCGCCTCCTCCAGGTCTCTCCCTTCTCGCTCAAGTGGACCTTCACCCGCGGCGCGCGCTTCCGCCCGTACGTCGCCCTCGGCGGCGACTTCCTCGTGGTCCTGACGAGCGCCCATCCGGTGCAGGCCGAGAGCCTCCAGTTCACCGGCACCTCGCCCTTCGACGCCACGCTCATCGGCGGCCTCGTCGCGCAGGCCCCCGAGCTCGCGGCACTCGGCGTGCCCTCGGGTCAGGGCAACCTCGAGCTGGGCGCCCACGCCGGGGCGGGACTCGCCCTGCGTCTCTCTCGCGGCCTCTCGCTCGACCTGAGCTACCGGTTCACGCAGATCGGCGGGCATGCCCACCTCCAGGGAGTGGACGGCGCCCTTGGCATCCACTGGTGACCGGTCGCGTCGGGACCTCCTGAGGGCGGCGGCGTCGGCCTCCGTCGCCCTGGCCCTCGGTGCGCCCTCCGGCGCGGCCGACTACGCCTCGCCCGCCGAAGCCCTCCGCGCCATCGACGCCTTCGAGGCGGAGGTGGTGGCCCGGCTGGAGGCCCTCGGCCGGAGCGTCGCCCCGGCGCGCGCCTTCGCCTCGAGCCTGCTGCGCGATCTCGAGCGCCACCGCCGGGGGCGCGAGGCCACGAGGCGCCGACTCGGGCTCGGAATCGAGGAGCCGGCCCGCGTCTCGCCCGCCGCCCCCCTCGACCTCCGGGCTCTGCACGGCGCCCAGGAGAAGCTGGCCTATGCCCACGCCGAGGCCCTGCCCGCCTTCGCCGACCCGCGTGACGTGCGGAGCCTGGCCCGTCACATGGTCGACGCCGCCCGGCACCTGGCCGTCACCGCTCTCTGGCTCGACGCCGAGGAGGAGCGTGGCTGAGCGGGCGGACGCGCTCGGCGCGTATCGCGCGCTGCCCGTGTCGCGGCGCGAGACGCTCCTCCGCCTCGGGCGGGGCGCGGGCGTGGCGGCTCCCGTCCTGGGCCTCCTCCAGGGAAAGGCGGCGGCCTTGCCGAAGGGCGACGACACCGATCTCGCCATCCTCGACGCCTCGGTGGCCCTCGAGCATCAGGCGATCTGGGTCTACGACGAGGGCCTTCGCCGCAACCTGTTCCCGGCCGGCCTCCGCTCCTACGCCGTCGAGTTCCGGGGCGATCACCAGGGCCATCGCGACACGCAGATCGCGATCGCGGAGGAGCGGGGCGGCCAGCCGCCGCCCGCGTTCTCCAGCTACCCCGTCGGCACCCTGCGCGAAGGAGACGACATGATCCGCGAGGCCCTCCTGATCGAGGAGGCGGCCCAGAGCGCGTACCTCGCTCTCGTCAGCCGGATCCGCGCCCGGGACTACCTCCTCTCGGCCGCCTTCATCCTCGTCGACGAGGTCCGCCACATGACCGTGTGGCGGCGGGTGAGAGGATTGCGAATCTACTGAGGCGGGCTCGCGACATGCCGGACGCCACCGCCGATCGGCGAACGGTCGATTCCGTCCCGCGGTCGGTCAGGCCGTCGCCTCGCACGCCGTGCGGAACGCCCGCGCCGCGGCGTCGATCTCCTCGTCGGTCGACCGGATGTGGATGCCGAAGGCGGCGCCGAGGCCGGCGTCCACGACCCCCACGCTCAGGTTGATCGAGCGGCTCAGGATGTCGTCGGTCCTCGGGTAGGCTCCCTTGCCCGACGGCCGGCCGTGCTCGGCGAGCCAGCGCGTCACGTGCTCCATGTTCGCGTAGACGTGCCAGCCGCTCCGGTCGACCGTCGTCGTCCCGAGCCGCTCCGCGACGCGGGCGGCCCGGGCCGCTTCGTCGAAGATCACCGTGCAGAGGGTGGCGCACTCGCCCCGCGGGTCGGGCAGGGTCCGGAAGCGCAGGCCCGGGATCCCCTCGATCCGGCTCTTGAAGCGGGCCTTCTTCTCTCGCAGGGTGGCCACGATCGCGTCCAGCTTGCGGAGCTGGGCGAGCGCCACCGCGCCCGTGAGCTCGTTCATCCGGAAGTTCAAGCCGAGGATGCTCCGCGCCCCGACCTCGACGCCGGTCCGGAGCGGACGGTGTCCTTGGTCGTGGATCGCGAAGGCCCGGTGGTAGAGGTCCGTGTCGTCGGTGACCACGGCGCCGCCGTCGCCCGCGGTGATTGTCTTGAAGAAGTTCAGGGAGAAGGCGCCGATCCTGCCCAGGGAGCCGAGCCGTTTCCCCCGGTACGAGCCTCCCGCCGCCTGGCAGGCGTCCTCGATCACGACGAGGCCGTGCCTCTCGGCGACGGCGAGGAGCGCCGACATGTCGCACCCGTTCCCCAGCATGTGGACGGGCATGACCGCCTTCGTCCTCGGCGTGAGGCGCCTCTCGACGTCGGCGGGGTCGAGGTTCAGGCTCTCGTCGATCTCGGCCAGCACGGGCACCGCGCCGCAGAAGATGATCGAGCTGTAGCTGGCCACGAACGTGTAGGCGGGGACGACGACCTCGTCGCCGGGAGAGATGCCCGTCGCCAGGAGGGCGGCGATCAGCGAAGCGCTGCCGGACGTGGTGGCGACGGCGTGCCTGACGCCGCACGCTGCGGCCAGCTCCTGCTCGAACGTGAAGACCTTCCGCTTGTAGGCGGGATCCTCCGGCCGGCCGTAGCGGAAGAGGTACCCGCCCTCGAGAACGTCGAGGACCTCGGCCCGCTCCTCCCGCCCGATCCACTCGCGCCCCGGTCCCGGCATGTCGCCTCCTTCCGTCGGATGTGGGGCCGGCAGGACCGCCGACCGCGAGGCCCATCCTACGCCCACCGACCGCGCTCGGACCCGTCGCGGACGGTCGACGGACGGTCGTTCAACGACTTGAAGCGTTGCGGCCGCGGCCGGGATCGCATATGAAGGCAGGGTCCGTGATGACGCCCTGGAGGAACCGATGACCCTCGCTTCTCGCCCGGTTGCGCTGCTTCTCGTCGCTTTGGCCGCCGCCGCAGCGCCCGCCTCCGCCGCCGCCGCGGACCCGCTGCCCGACGGCTTCTACCGCTACCCGTCGATCGGCGGAGGCACGATCGTCTTCGCCTCGGAAGGCGACCTCTGGAAGGTAAAGGCGACGGGCGGGGTCGCCCTGCGCCTCACCGCCCACGAGGGCGAGGAGCGCTTTCCGCGCCTCTCCCCCGACGGACGCCTCATCGCGTTCACCGCGCAGTACGAGGGCAACGACGACGTGTACGTGATGCCCGTGAGCGGAGGCGAGCCGGTGCGCCTCACCTTCCATCCCGCCTCGGACCAGGCGATCGGCTGGACCCCCGACGGCAAGGTCCTCTTCCGCAGCCGGCGCGACCACCCGCACGGCGACTACCGCGTCTACACGATCCCGCCGACGGGCGGGATCCCGCAGATGATCCCCCTCGAGCCGGCGGCGTGGGTGAGCTTCGAGCCCGGCGGGTCGAGGATCGCGCTGCAGAAGATCGGCCTCGAGTTCCACAACTGGAAGCGCTACAAGGGCGGCGAGGCCGAAGACATCTGGGTCGGGACGCTCTCGCCGCTCGCCTTCACCGAGGTCACGCGGTACGACGGGAAGGACGCCTTCCCGATGTGGGCGCAGGACGGCCGGATCTACTTCGTGACCGACCGCTGGGGCCGGCCGAACCTCGCGTCGATGCTGCCCGACGGGAGCGACGTTCGTCGCCTCACCCGCTTCGACGACTACGACGTGCGCTGGCCCTCGATGGGTGACGGGAAGATCGTCTACCAGCACAAGATGGACCTCTGGGTCTACGACCTCGCGACGGGGAGGAACGAGCTCGTTCCCGTCCAGCTGCCGAGCGACCGCCTCCAGGTGCGGGAGCGGTTCGTGGAGCCACTGCCGACCCTGCGGTCGTGGTCGCTCTCGAAGGACGGCGAGAGGATCGCGCTCGAAGCGAGGGGCGACGCCTTCGTGGCCCGCACGCGCAAGAAGGGCCTCATCCGCCGCATCACCGAGAGCAGCCTGGCCCGCACCCGCACCCCCGCCTTCTCCCCCGACGGGAAGACGATCGCGGCCTGGACCGAGAGGGACGGCGAGGAGCAGCTCGTGCTGCACGCCGCGGACAACGGGGCCCCGCCGAGGGTCCTCGGCTCCGTGCCTCCGGGCTGGCACTTCGCGCCCGCCTGGTCGCCGGACGGCAAGTCGATCGCGTGGGGCGACGAGAAGCACAAGCTGTACGTCTCGGACGCGGCCACGGGCGCGATCACCCTCGTCGACGGCAGCGACTGGGAGATCTCCCACTACTTCTGGTCGCCGGACAGCCGATACCTGGCGTACGCGATGGACCTCCCGAGCCTCGTCGGCCAGGTCAAGGTCTGGGACGCGCAGACGAAGAAGGCCTACGCGGTGACCGACCCCGCGTACAACTCCTTCGCCCCGGCCTGGGACCCCAAGGGCAGGTTCCTCTTCTTCCTCTCCGACCGCTTCATCAACCCCTACCTGGACCGGTCCGAGGCCCGCTTCATCGTGGACGAGGCCACGATCCCTTTCGTGCTCGCGCTCCAGGCGGACGCCGCCCTGCCGTTCGCCCCCCGAGGGGACGTCGACCCCCAGAAGCCCGAGGAGAAGAAGGAGGAGAAGGCCGACGAGGCGAAGGCTAAGGGCGCGAAGGCCGGGGAGGCCAAAGGGGCCAGGTCCGAGGAGAAGGTCGAGCCCATCCGGATCGACTTCGACGGGCTCGCCGACCGCGTCGTCCAAGTTCCGGTCGCCCCCGGGAACTACACGGCGCTCCGCGCGGTCGGGGGCAAGCTCCACTGGCTCCGCTTCGCGAACCGCGGGATGATGCCGCCCGGCGACGACGCCGACGACGAGCCCGGCCGCGACCTCGTGACCTACGACATCGAGAAGGAGAAGCTCTCGACGGTCACCTCCGGCGTGCGGGACTACGCCGTGTCGACGGACGGGAAGGTCCTCGTCTACCGGACGAAGGACGGCTTCGTCCGCCTCGAGGGGGGAGCGACCGAGGCGCCGAAGGACGAGGCGGCGAAGGATGCGAAGGTCGACCTCTCGGGCTGGACCGTCCGGATCGACCCGCGCGGAGAGTGGAAGCAGATGCTCCACGAGGCGTGGCGACTGCAGCGGGACTTCTTCTACGACCCGAAGATGCACGGCGTCGACTGGGACGGCGTCTGGCGGCAGTACGGCCCGCTCGCCGACCGCATCTCCTCCCGCGACGACCTCGCCGACATGCTGGGCGAGATGTTCGGGGAGCTGAACGTCGGTCACGCCTACCACGGGGGAGGCGACCTGCGGCGGGGCAAGATGGTCGGCACCGGCCTGCTCGCCGCCGACCTCGACTACGACCCCGCGAGCGGCTTCTGGCGGATTCGGAAGATCTACCGCGGCGACTACCCCGACCCCAAGGTGAGCTCGCCCCTCGCCCGGCCCGACCTGCGGGTGAAGCCGGGCCAGTGGCTGGTCGCGATCGACGGACGGCCGCTCGTCAAGGGCGAGGACTACCTCCGGCGCCTCGCCAACCGCGCCGGCCAGGAGGTCGAGCTCTCGATCGCCGACGCTCCGAAGGTCGAGGGCGCGAGGCGCGTCGTGGTGAAGGCGGTCGACAACGACACGCCGATTCGCTACGCGACGTGGATCCGCGAGACCCGCGAGTACGTGGACCGGAAGACGAACGGCCAGATCGGCTACATCCACCTCTACGACATGGACGGCCGTGGCCTCCAGCAGTTCGCCCGCGACTTCCCGCCCCAGTGGTCGAAGCGCGGCCTCATCATGGACGACCGCTGGAACCACGGCGGCTTCGTGGCCCCGATGATCCTCGCCCACCTCGACCGCAAGATCCTGGCCGTGGGCGGGACGCGACAGGGCGGTCCCGTGGACACGACCCCGTCGCACGCCTTCCACGGCTACATGGTCACCCTCATCAACCGCCAGGGGGGCAGCGACTGCGAGACCTTCGCCCAGGGCTTCAAGGACTTCAAGATGGGGCCGGTGGTCGGAACGCGCACCTGGGGCGGCTGGGTGGGCATCCGCGGGGACAAGCCCCTGCGCGACGGCGGCATGATCACCCAGCCGGAGTTCGGGGGCTGGGACCCGAAGGGGAGGGCGTGGATCATCGAGGGACACGGCGTGGACCCGGACGTGACCCTCGACCTCGGGCCGGACGGCTTCCTGGGCGGCCAGGACGTGCAGGTCGACTACGCGATCGACGCGATCCTGAAGGAGATCGCCAAGGACCCGCGCGACCTGCCGCCCCCGCCGCCCATCCCGCCGCGGCCGCTCCGCCCGGTGCCCTGAGGGGACCGCCGGCCGGAGGCGGCTCGCGCGGGAGGAGGCCCTCTTCGCGGGGACCTCCTCCGGAGCGAACGTCGTGGCGGCGCTACGGGTGGGCGAGCGGCTGGGGCCGCAAGCCACGGTCGTCACGCTGAGGTGGATTCCGGCCTGAAGTGCCTGAACACGGACCTGCACGGCGGAAGACGACGACGTCAGGACCTCGGCCGCTCGAGCCGCCGGCTCGTGACGCTGCGCCTTGCGGGCGCCACCGGCGGCGGGGGATGATACGCGACGGCTCGCCCATCGACAGGAGTGACACGCATGATCCTCGGACTTCTCGTTCTGTCTGCGGCCGCTTCATCCCCGCAGCCTCCGGCCCTGCGCCTTCCGGCGGACGTCGCGCCGACCCGCTACTCGCTGGCGCTCACCCTGGACCCGGCCCAGGACGACTTCAGCGGCGTCGTGACGATCTCGCTCCTCGTGCGGCGGCCGACCGCCATCGTGTGGCTGAACGCGCACCACCTGAAGGTGGCCTCGGCGACCCTCGAGCAGGGCGGCCTCCGGCGGTCGGCCGCGGTCGTCGAGGGAGGCGAGCACTTCGTCGGCCTCGCCGTCGACGAGCCCCTCGCCCTCGGCGAGGCGCGGCTCGTCGTGGCCTACACCGGCGAGGTGAACCAGAAGGCGGGGGCGGGGATCTTCCTCAGCCGGCGCGGCGAGGACCGGTTCCTCTTCACGCAGTTCGAGCCCATCGACGCGCGGGCCGCATTCCCTTGCTTCGACGAGCCGGGCTACAAGGTGCCGTGGCGGCTCACGCTGCGCGTCCCCGCCGCGCTGACCGCCGTGTCGAACACCCGCGTCCAGAACGAGTCCGTCGAGCGCGGCATGAAGCGCTTCGTCTTCCACGAGACGCCCCCTCTCCCGAGCTACCTCGTCGCCTTCGCCGTGGGGCCGCTCGAGTTCGTGGACGGCGGCACGGCCTGCCGCCGGAAGGTGCCCGTGCGCATCGTCGTCCCCCGGGGCGACGCTCCCCGCGCGCGCCACGCGGCCCAGGTCACGGCCGAGATCCTGACCCGCCTCGAGGCGTACTTCGACATCCCGTACCCCTACGACAAGGCCGACCAGGTCGCCATCCCGCTGTCGTTCGGCGGGGCCATGGAGAACGCCGGCCTCGTCACCTACGACTCCGAGATCATCCTCGCGCCCCCTCAGGGGGAGGACCCGCCGCAGCGGCAGCGCGGCTACGCCTCCGTGGCCGCCCACGAGCTCGCCCACCAGTGGTTCGGGGACCTCGTCACCATGGCCTGGTGGAACGACACCTGGCTGAACGAGTCGTTCGCCACGTTCATGGAGCAGAAGCTCGTCGCGGACTGGAAGCCGGAATGGGGCACCCGCGTCGACGACCAGGGCGGCCGGACTTTCGCCCTCTGGTTCGATCGCCTGGCCAGCGTCCGCCGCATCGACCAGCCCGTGGAGTCGACGACCGACATCGCGAACGCGTTCGACGGGATCACGTACCAGAAGGGGGCGGCGGTCCTCACGATGTTCGAGCGTTTCGTGGGAGAGGAGGCGTTCCGCCTGGCGGTGCGCGCGCACCTCACCGCCCACGCGCTCGGGAACGCCTCGTCGCAGGACTTCATCGACGCCCTCGACGCGGCGGGAGGGGCCTCGGTCTCGGCCAGCTTCCGCAGCTTCCTGCAGCAGCCCGGCGCTCCCCTCGTCCGCATGAGCCTGGCCTGCGAGGGCCAGGCCGCCCGCGTGGGCATGACGCAGGAGCGCTTCCAGCCGGTGGGGAGCGGCGCTTCGGGGGAGGAGACCTGGACGGTGCCCGTGTGCGTGGCCTGGGAGGACGGGGGAGCGCGCCAGACGCAGTGCACGACGCTCGCTTCGAAGTCGGGCAGCCTCGTCCTCCGTGGCAAAGGCTGCCCGGCCTGGTTCCTCGGCAACGCCGGCGAGTGGGGCTACTACTACTCCGCCTACGACAGCCCCGCCCTCGAGGCGCTCGTCGCCAACCGGCCGAAGCTGTCGCTCGCCGAGCAGGCGGGCCTCTTCGGCGAGCTCGACAACCTCGCCCGCGCCGGGCGGCTGCCCCTCTCGGACGGCCTGAAGCTCGCGGCCCGGCTCGCGGACGACCCGAGCCGGTTCGTGGCCCAGGCGGCCGTACAGCTCGCCTCCGTCCGGATCGACTTCCTGCCCGCTTCGCTCCGCCCGCGGTACCGGCAGTACGTCCGGGACGCCTTCGGCCCCCACGCCCGCCGCCTGGGCTGGGTGCCGAAGGCGGGCGAGGGCGACGACGACCGGCTGCTCCGCCCGGATCTCGTGCGCTTCGCGGCCCACGAGGGTGAGGAGCCGGAGCTCGTCGCCGGCGCGACGGGCCTCGCGCGCCGGTGGCTGGACACCCGGGAGACGCTCCCCGCCGACACCTTCGGCGCCATCTTCGAGACGGCGGCGCGGCACGGGGACGCCTCCCTCCACGCTCGGATCCTCGCCGCCGCGAAGGCCGAGAAGGAGGAGTTCTTCCAACAGCGACTGGTCCGGGCGCTGGGTGCCTTCCGGCAGCGGGACCTCGTGATGCAGAACCTGTCGCTGCTGATGGACGGCGCGTTCGACATGCGCATCGCCACCCCGCTCCTCTTCGGACCCCTCGACGACCCGGACACCGCACGGCTGCCCCTGGAGACGGTGAAGGCGCGCTACGACGCGCTCGTGGCGCGCCTGCCCAGCGCGGCGGGGATCGACTACGCGGCCTTCCTTCCCGAGACGGCGGGTACGGGCTGCAGCTCCGCCGACGCGACGGAGGCGCAGGAGTTCTTCGGCCCGCGGCTCGCCAACGTCAACGGCGGCCCGCGCTCGCTCGACCAAGTGGTCGAGCGCATCAAGCTCTGCGCCGCCCGCAAGGACGCTCAGCAGAACGACCTCGTGCGCTTCTTCGAGGCCTCGCCCGGAACCTGAGGCGTTCGCCGGGAGACGGCCGGCGCTGCGGGTGGAGCTGGGCCACCGCGACCACTCGAATGGGGGGGCGCCGTCGCGCCGTCGCGAGACGGCGTATGATGCCGGCGACCCGCGCCTGCCCGACATGGACGGAGTGGACGCTCTCCTCGCCATCCGGCGCCTGGCCCCGGCCGCCCGCGTCGTCTTCTTCACGAGCTTCGGGGGACGCGAGGACGTCTACCGCTCGGTCCGCGCCGGCGCGAGCGGCTACCTCCTGAAGGACGCCCAGCGGGAGGAGCTCATGAATTGCATCCGGACGGTTCACGCCGGCGGGTCCTGGATCTCGCCTGTGGCCGCAGCGAGACTGACTGCGCGCCTCGGCGAGCCCGACCTCACGCCCCGCGAGCGGGACGTGCTGCACATCGCCCTCGGAACGACCAAGGCCCACGTCAACCGCATCCTCGGCAAGCTGAACGTGGGGAGCCGGTCGGAGGCGGTGGCCACCGCCTTGAGACGCAGCATCGTCGCGCTCGACCCGAGGTGACGGGGGTGCTGCTCTCTCTAGAGAGGCCCGGGTCGCCCGGGACCTGGCGCGGGGCCTCATCGACCTCGTCTTCCGGGTTCAACTGAGGTCGCATGCAGAGATCGGCCTTTCGGCCAGTGGCGAGAGAGCCGCCCGCCCGATTGAGAACGCCGGGCGAGGGGATCACGCTCTTTGCCAAAGCCATTGTCCAAGCGGTCTATCAGCGTCGGCTCGACGCCCCACTTGGCCTGGCCCGCGGGGGAGGAGGGCAGGGTCGTGGCCATGGTGGAGCGGTGCCTCCGAAACGCCGCCGGGACGTGGAGGGCGACGGTCCGGCGCTCGGGGGCTCTCGCGCACTGCTGGATCTTGGAGATCGCCCGCGCCGAGGACGGCGCCAGCGGCCAGATCCTGGTCGAGCTGGGCGCCGCCGACCCCGCCGGGCGGCTACGCCAGGCCCTGGCCGCGATGGGAGCCCTCCCGACCGGCTGAGGCTATAATGGCCGTTAGACAGACTGCGGGTCATTCTGAAGCGGATTCCTAAGGCGACGGCTGCGTCTGGCTCCGACGAGTCCGAGCCTTCAGGGCGCGAGACGAAATCGGACGGGAGGCGCACGGGCAGGCCCAACGGCGGGCGCGCCGCACGCCTGGCAGCCAGGGAAGCCGCGTCGTTCGGTATCGTGGTCGCCTCGAACCGCGACCTTCCTCCTGAGCGAGGTGCTGTCCGGCCCGTGTTGCCTTGCCCCAGATGCCGGATCCGGGGATTGCTGGAAGTCAATGGCCGCACGGCGGCCTGAGTCGGCCAGGGAGGCATGAACAGGCGGGCGACTCCGGGGGCGGCCCGCTCGGTCAAGCCGGGAGAAGGGATGCCGCCCGCCCTCACCCGGAAGCTCCGGGCCGTGACCCGGCGCCTCGAAGCCCGACGGCGGGAGCTGCCTCGCGCCGCCCGGCGCGATCCCTCCCCGCTCACGGAGGATCTGTCGGTCGCTCTTGAGGACTTGCACGCCTGCGCGAAGGAACTCGAGCGGCAGAGCGAGGAGCTGGACGCCGCCCGCGCCGATGTCGAGACGGCGCGACAGGGCTACCTGGAGCTCTTCGATCTCGCTCCCGACGCCTACCTCGTCACCGACCGTTCAGGCGTCGTGCAGGAGGCGAACGCCGCGGCCGGTGCTCTTCTGGGCCTGGATCCCCGCAATCTCGTCGGGGAGTCCCTGGTGACCTTCCTCGGCGAGGGCCAGAGCGCGGATTTCGACACGACACTCGCCAAGCTCGCCGGCTCGGGGGCCCGGACGGTCCGGGACCGGGAGCTCCGCGTCCAGCCCCGGCGGGGCAGCGAGGTGCCGGTGGCCGCCACCGTCTCGGCCGTGCGCGACGGCGGAGACCGTCTCGCCGGCCTCCGCTTCCTGCTCCGCGACGTCAGAGACCGCAAGCGCGCGGAGGAGGCGCATGACCGCTTGGAGCGGCGGGTGCAGGAGAGGCCGCGCGAGCTCGAGAAGGTGAACACGGGCCTCGAGCGGGAGGTCGACCAGCGCCGGCGCGCGGAGGGAGCCCTGCGCGCGAGCGAGGAGAGGTTCAGGCGGCTTCTGGAATCCGCCCCCGACGCGATGGTGCTCGTGAACCGCAAGGGCCGGATTGCCCTTGTGAACGCCCAGGCGGAGAGGCTCTTCGGCTACGAGAGGGGAGAGATGCTCGGCCAGCGCGTCGACTTGCTGGTGCCGGAGCACCTCCGCGGCCGCCACGAGGTGCAGCGGACGAGCTACTTCAAGGACCCCCAGGTCCGACCCCTGGGCGTGTCGCGCGAGGTCTACGCCTGCCGCAAGGACGGCGGGGAGTTCCCGGTCGAGATCACGCTGAGCCCGCTGGAGACCGACGAGGGCGTCCTGGTCCTGAGCGCGATCCGGGACATCGGCGACCGCAAGCGGACCGAGGAGAAGATCAAGAGCCTCGCCTACCACGACGCGCTCACCGGCCTTCCGAACCGGCTCCTCTTCGGGGACCGGCTCGCCCTCGCCGTCGCCCAGGCCCACCGGTACCGGCAGAAGCTGGCCGTGCTGTTCCTGGACCTGGACCGCTTCAAGCTCGTCAACGACTCTCTCGGCCACTGGCTCGGGGACCAGCTCCTGCGGGCGGTGGCCGAGCGCATCAAGGGCTGCGTGCGCGAAGGCGACACGATCGCCCGGCTGGGCGGGGACGAGTTCACCCTCCTCCTGCCGGTGGTGTCCGACGCCCGCGACGGCTTGAGCGCCGCCGACAAGATCCTCGCCGCCCTGCGGCCCCCGTTCGACCTGGAGGGCCACAGGCTCTCGACCGCAGCGAGCATCGGCGTGTGCCTCTACCCGGAGGGCGGGCTCGACGCCGAGGGGCTGCTCAAGAACGCCGACGTCGCCATGTACCGGGCCAAGGAGGGGGGCCGGGACTGCGTCCGCCTCTACGAGTCCGGAATGGACGTCCAGGTGCAGGAGCGGCTGAACCTGGAGAGCGGCCTCCGCCGCGCGCTCGCGCAGGAAGACCTCGTCCTCCACTACCAGCCGATGCTCGACGCCGCCACGGGCTCCATCCGCGGGGTGGAGGCTCTCCTCCGGTGGCGACACCCGAGCGGGGGCACGCTCCCGCCCCGCGACTTCATCCCGGTGGCCGAGGCCACGGGCTTCATCGTGCCGATCGGCCTCTGGGCGCTCCGGGCCGCCTGTGCCCAGGTGTCGGAGTGGCACGCCCGTGGCCACCCGGACTTGACCCTGGCCGTCAACATCTCCCCCCGCCAGTTCCAGCAGCCGGACCTCGCAAGCCAGCTCTCCCGGATCCTCGACGAGACCCGGCTCCCCGGCCGCTTCCTGGAGCTCGAGATCACCGAGAGCTGCGCAATGGACGTGGCCGAGCTCGCCCTGCAGGCGCTCCGCGACCTGAAGGCGCTGGGCGTCGCGATCTCCCTCGACGACTTCGGGACCGGCTACTCGTCGCTCAGCTACCTGAGGCACCTTCCCGTCAACGCCATCAAGATCGACAAGTCCTTCGTGCGGGACGTGGGGCTCGACCCGAACGGCGCCGCGATCGTCGTGGCCATCATCGCGATGGCCCGCTCGCTGAACCTGCGGGTCGTGGCGGAGGGGGTGGAGACGAAGGAGCAGCTCGCGTTCCTGGCCGCGCACGGCTGCGACCTCGTGCAGGGCTTCCTGTTCAGCGCGCCGGTTCCCTCGGCGGCCTGCCGGGAGCTGCTGGAGAGGGGACGACTCGTGCCGGGGGCTCCCGGCCGGGAAGAGTGATCGAAGGGAGGAGGGTCCATGGGTAGGAACGAGTTCTCGAGGCGGGCCTTCATGGCGAGGGGCGCCGGAGCGGCGGGAGCGATCGCGGCCGCGAAGACGCTCCTGGCCGACGGCCGGGCGGACGCTTCGCCTCGCTCCGCGGCGGCCGCCGGCGACCGCGTCCGCTTCGGCATCGTCGGCGTGGGCATGCAGGGCTCGGCCCTGCTCGCGAGCGCGGTCCAGCTGCCGGGCGTCGAGTGCGTGGCGGCGTGCGACCTCTACGACGGCCGGCACACCCTGGCCCGGGAGATCGCCGGGCCGGCCGTGCGCACGACACGGCGCTACCAGGAGCTCCTCGACGACAAGGGGATCGACTGCCTGATCGCGGCCGTGCCCGACCACTGGCACAGGCGCCTCGTCGTGGAGGCGGTCCGGGCGGGGAAGGACGTCTACGTCGAGAAGCCGATGTCGCACTCGGCCGCCGACGGCCTGGCGATGGTCGCCGCGGCGAAGGAGACGGGGCGCATCGTCCAGGTGGGCTCGCAGCGGGTGAGCTCGGTCATCTGCACGAAGGCGAAGGAGCTGATCGCGAAGGGCGTGATCGGCGACCTGACCCTCGTCGAGGGCTCGCTCGGGCGAAACGACCCGACCGGGGCCTGGCAGTACCCGCCGCCCCCCGACCTCTCGCCGCAGACGCTCGACTGGGACACCTGGCAGAACGACGTCCCCAAGCGGCCTTTCGACGCGAAGATCTTCGCCCGGTGGCGGTGCTGGAAGGAGTACGGGACCGGCGTGGCCGGAGACCTCCTCGTCCACCTCGTGAGCGGCATGCTGTACATGCTGGGCTGGAACGACCCGCCGCGGAAGGCCATGGCCCTCGGTGGGATCCTGCGCTTCCCCGACGGGCGCAACATGCCGGACGTGCACGCGACGCTCTTCGACTACGGCAAGGCCCCGGTCTACCTCCGGCTGAACCTCGGCTGCGAGACGCCGGAGACGTACCGCTTCCAGGGCTCGAAGGGGATCCTCGAGGTGACCGAGCGGGGGATCAGCTACTCGCCCCAGACCGGAGAGGACTCGGCCCCGAGCTACTACGCGTACGGCTTCCCGAAGGATCTGCGGGAGGCCTACTTCAAGAAGTGGCACGAGGAGCACGACCCGGCCCCCGGAAAGGAGCCCGCCCTCGAGGGCTTCAGTTACCGCGGCGCCTCGTGGGACGACCTCGGGCCGCACCTCTTCACGTTCTTCGACGCGGTGCGCACGCGGAAGCCCGTGACCGAGGACGCGGTCTTCGGCCACCACGCGGCGCTCGCCTGCCACATGGCCAACGAGTCCTACTTCCGCTCGGCGGCGGTGACCTGGGACGCAGCTTCGGGAAGGATCAGCGGCTAGGGAGCGTCGCCTACTCGAAGAGCGACCGCTGCCGGTCGCCGGACGCGCCGCGCTTGTCGGCGACGGCGATGGCCCACTCCACGGGGTAGACCCGGAGCGGGCGGCCGTCGGCACTCACCTCCCGCTCCGCCTCGAAACCGCGCGCCTCTTTCGAGAGCCGCGCGAGCTTCGCGGCGAGCGCCGCCTTCCCCGCGCTCCCCGCGTACCCGACGAGCGAGAGATCCGCGCCGACGACGCGGTGGCAGGGCACGATGGGGTAGAGCGGGTTCCTCGCCATGGCCTGGCCCACGTCCCGCGCCTCGGCGCCGCACGCCTTCGCGATGTTCCCGTAGGACGTGACGTACCCGATGGGGATGGCGGCGGCGGCCCTCAGGATCCCGGCGAGCGGCTCGCCGACGCAGTCCGGAGCGAGCGAGAAGGCCTTGCCCTCCTCGCGGCCCCCTTCGAGCTCGACGAGGAGGGCGATCGTCTGCTCGACGAAGCCCGATGTCTCTCCCTCGGCCACGCGCGGCGCGACGCCGGACGGGACGCTCCGCCTGAGACTCGCGAGTGCCCCGTCCCGCGTCGGGCTCACGGCCGTGGCCACGAGCCCCTCGCCGACACGGGCGAGGCCGTACCACTTGCCGTCCACCTGCCTCGCGTGGAGAGCGACGGTCCGGGTCACGTCCCGTCAGCTCTTCGTCTTCTTCTTGAACGCCTCGTCGACCTGCTTCTTGATGTCCCCGAAGTTCTCCTCGAGGTGCTCGTCCTCCGCCTTGGTGAGGACCCGGAACGGCACCCGCACGAGGCTCTTCGCGAACTTCACGTTGAGCCAGTGCTGGCCGTACGCGATCCCGCCCGGCACCGCGAAGAAGAGCCGGCCGACGCAGCCCACCTGGCTCGTGAGCTCGACCTTGTCCCAGGGCAGGGCACGGTCCTCGAGGTCGGCGAAGAAGCCGATGCGGCACGCGCGGTACGCGTTGGGCGGGAAGTAGTTGATCGAGTCGCGCTGGACCTTCTCCCGGGCCTTGAGCGCGTCGAGGTTCGCCTTCCGGTACGCCTCGACGGAGGGCAGCGGGATCGTCTTGCCGTCGGGCGTGCTGAGGGACAGGGCGTCGCGGGTCAGGGCGTAGTCCGGGACCCCGTCGCGGAGGGCGAAGCCGACCTCGAGGAGCATCCAGGGCTCCCCGACCGACAGGTTGACGATCCGGTACCCGAGGATGACGTAGCCCTCGTTGTTGTACGCGGCGCGGACGTAACGGCCCTGCAGGGTCATGATCTGGGGCACCCCGGGCTCCGGCATCTTGACCTGGGGAGGCGGCTCGGCCCCGGCGGCCGCCAGGGCCCACGCCGACACCACTCCCGCCGCCGCCGCTTCGACGATCGCCTTCATGGGACCTCCTCCCGTTGCCGGCCCGCGTCCCTGCGACCCGGCCTCGGACGAGGCGTGCGGGGCGGAGCCGCAGACGATCATACGCTGGTCGCGGCGCGACCTTCGGGCCCCTCGCGGCGTCCTCTCCGGAAGGTCAGCGACCTCCGGCCGCGATGAACGCGTCGATGCGCTCCTCGAGGACGGAGAGGGGCACGGCGCCTTGCTCCAGGACCGCGTCGTGGAAGGAGCGGAGGTCGAACGCCGGACCGAGAGCCTTCTCCGCCCGCGCCCGGAGCTCGCGAATCTTCAGTTCGCCCATCTTATAGGCGAGAGCCTGGCCCGGCCACGAGATGTAGCGATCCACCTCGGTCGCGATCTCGTGCCGCGACAGGGCGCTGCGAGCGGCCAGGTACTCCACGGCCTGCGAGCGGGACCAGCCCTTCGCGTGGAGCCCGGTGTCCACGACCAGCCGGCAGGCCCGCCACATCTCGTAGCTCAGCCGGCCGAAGTTCGAGTAGGGGTCGGTGTAGAAGCCGGCCTCGAGGCCCAGGCGCTCCGCGTAGAGCCCCCACCCCTCGCCGAAGGCATCCACGTAGGCGTGTCGCCTGAACGCGGGAAGACCCTCGATCTCCTTGGCGAGGGCGATCTGGAGGTGGTGGCCGGGCACGGACTCGTGGAGCGTCAGGGCCTCCAGGGTGTAGAGGGGGCGGCTCTCGAGAGCGTAGGTGTTCACCCAGTAGGTCCCGGCCCGCGTGCCGTCGAGCGGTGCGGGGACGTAGCGGCCCCCGGTGTACTTCGGCGCGAGGTCGGGAGGGACCGGCTCGACTCCGTATGGCTGCCGGGGCAGACGCCGGAAGAGCGAGGGCAGCCGTCCGTCCATCCTCTTCGCGATCCAGGCCGCCTGCTTCAGCAGGTCCTCCTCCGTCCGGGCGTAGAAGCGCGGGTCGGTCCGGAGGTGCTCGAGGAACGCGGGGAAGGTCCCCGCGAAGCCCACCTGCCGGATGACGCCCTGCATCTCGCCCTGGATGCGCTCCACCTCCCGCAGCCCGAGCGCGTGGACCGCGTCGGAGGTCGTGTCGAGCGTCGCGTAGCGCGTCACCAGCCACTCGTAGTAGGCCCGCCCGTCCGGCAGGTCGGCCGCCGCGATCGTCGTCCTCGCCCCCGGCAGGTACGCGCGGGTGAAGAAGTCGAGGAGGGAGCGGTAGGCGGGCAGGACCGCCTCGACGATCGCCGCCCGTCCGGCGGCACGCAGCCGCTCCTTCTCCGGCTCCGGCAGGCCCGGGGGAAGGGCTTCGAAGGGCGCCCAGAAGACACTCGTCTCGGGCGCGGCGCCGGCGTGGGTCCCGATCGTCCCGTCGTAGCCGTCGAGGACCACCCGAGGCAGCGTGAACCCCGTCCGGAGCCCCTCGCGGAGGAGCGCCTCCTGCTGGTCGAAGTAGGCGGGGATCGCCCGGAGCCGCGCGACGTATCTCTCGTAGTCGCGGACCGTAGCGAGAGGGACCTGGCGGGGCAGGAGCGCGATCTCGGTGTGGAAGCCGCTGTCGCTCGTCAGGGGGGCCCGCCAGTCGCCGAAGGCGTGGGCGGCGAGCTCGTCCCGCAGCTGCCGCTCCAGCATGCGGTGGCTGACGCGGTCCGTGGGAGCGAGCCCCGAGGGGTCGACGGCGAGAAGGCGCTCGAGCAGGCGCCGCGCGCCCTCCGCCCGTCGCTCGAGGTCGGCCCGCGCCATCGACGGGAGCCGGTCGTCGAAGCGGTGGTCGCCGACCGCGGTCGCGAGGAGGGGGTTCTCGACGAGGTCGCGCTCCCACGCCTCGGCGACCACGGCGTCGAGCCGCCTCCTGGCGTCGTCGTCGAATGCCCCCAGGGAGAGGGCGCAGGCGAGGAGGACGAAGACCAGGCCGACGCGCAGCATCGGCTGCACTTCCCCCTACCGGGCCTGGAACGTCTTCTTGGGTGCGGCCCGGGCGTCGGGGTTCGGCTCGGCGGCGAGGAGCACAGCGGCGGCGATCGCGAGCATGATGTCCTCCCTCGGGTCGGCTGGAGGCTATCGGCTCGGGCTCCCCCGGTCAATCCGGCCTTCAGGTCTTCCCTTTACTCCCTCGGGTCTTCGTGGAGAAGATACGCTCCGGTCACGAGAGGAGGCTGCATGGCCGACCGCAGGGCGTTTCTCCGCACGGCGGGCGTCGGCGCCGCAACCGCGGCCGCCGGCCTGCGTCCCCGCCCGGCTGCCGCGTTCGTTCCCGCTCACCTCTGGGACAGGCACGACTTCGGGAGCGGCCCGCCGGTGACCGACCGCCTGGACCAGGGGCCGTTCCCACAGTACCCGCCCGAGGAGGTCCTGCCCGGCTCGAGCGTCGTCATGGCCACGACACCCTCCGACGACGTGGTGCCCGGCTTCGGCAAGGGCCTCGTCGCCTACGTGACGGGCGACTTCGGCGCGCGCACCTTCGACGGCCTGGACCCGCAGCGCGCGATCGAGGACCTGGTTCGCCTCCCGATCGGCGACAAGCTCTACGTCCGCCCGACCTGGCGCGAGATCCAGAAGCGGCGGGGACGCCTCGATCCCGAGCCGTACTGGAAGATCGTCCTCGACGTGGCCCGGCAATACGGAAGGCGCGTCGGCTTCCGGGTCATGATGAGCGATCCCGACATCCTCGAGCCCAGCCTGCCCGACTTCCTCCTGGAGAAGGTGCCGATGGTCCGGCTGGCCGGCGAGTGGACGGGAGGCGACGCAGGGGCGGCCCGCCGTCGCAAGGTCCTCGAAGAGCCCCGCTACGACCACCCCGCCTTCCAGCAGGCGTTCCGCGAGCTGAACGAGCTCCTGGCGAGCGAGCTCGACGGCGGCCCGCTCGTCGAGTTCGCGGACACGGCCATGTACGGCTTCTGGGGCGAGGGACACACGTGGCCCTTCACGAACCACCCCTTCCCGGACTACGCCACCGCCGAGGCCACGTGGGTCCGCATGCTCGAGGTCCAGCTCGACTGCTGGAAGAGGACGCCGCTCGCGACCAACACGCAGCCCGACTTCAGCCGGGTCGGCAACTCGGAGGTCGTCGACCGCACGATCCGCAGCCACAACTGGCTGAGGAGCGACACCATCTTCATCGAGAACGAGCAGATCGAGGCCCTGTCGAACCGTCCGCCCTGGACGGCCGCCGTGCTCGAGCAGGGGATGTCCGACGGGTCGCCCGACTCGCTGCACCTCGACGACGGCGTGACCCGCACCGACAACGCCTTCTGCCACGTGATGGACGTCGGCGCCAACTACTGCTCGCTCTGGAACTGGCACAAGGAGGGCGCGGCGAACGTCCTCAACTACTACCGTCAGTTCCCGGCGACCATCGACCGCCTCGCCCGGCGGCTCGGCTACCGCGTCCGGCCCTCCTTCGTCTGGTCCTACGAGGGCGCCGACCGCTCGGGGCTCGTCGTGGGCTTCGCCAACGACGGCATCGCCGGGGTCCCGGGCGTCCTCCGGGTCACGGTCGCGAGCGCCGACGGCGCGCTGAGCGTGAGCGGCGGCCTCGACCCGGGGTACCCGCTGCCGGGCCGGATCCGGCAGGCCCGCTTCCCCCTGCCCAGGGGCCGCGACTGGAAGGGCCTCAGGCTCCAGGCCGAGCTCGAGGTGAAGGGCGTTCGCCACCCCGTCCGCTGGGCCTGCCGCCAGCGCCTGAACGAAGACGGCTCGTTGACGCTGCGGCCGACGAGAGGAGTGTGACGGGCGGTCCGGGAATCGGGACGGCTAACGGACGGCGACGATCACGAAGTCGGCCGGCTGGCCGCCCGCGTTGCTCGACTCGTGCCTCACCCCGCGGCCGATGAACTGGACGTCGCCGCGCTTCCAGCCGCTCACTGGCGGCTTGCCCTCGACGGACAGCGCCAGGCTGGCGGCGCCGAGCGCGATCACGACCTGGTCGAACTCGTGGGTCGAGCCGGTGGCCTCGCGGAAGTCGGGGCCGGCGGTCACCTTGATCGCGACGGCGCGCGGGCCTTCGGCGAGAGTCGCCGCCTGCATTCCCGGCCGTGCGCTGGGGAGGGTTGCCGTGCCGGGGCTCTTCGCCTTGAGCTCGACCAGGATCGCGTCGATGGCGGTGGTGCCCACGTTGGCCGGGTCGTGGGTCGTCGCCGGCGTGTAGGTGGCCGCGTCCTGGGTCAGGTCGTGCTCCTCGCTCTTGCCGTCCGGCATCGTGAAGCGTGCCTTCCCGCTCGACAGGGGGACGAGGATCGCGTCGGGGTGAACGTGCATGACGCTCCTGGCGCCGACCGGCATGTGGATCTTCAACACCCGGACGGCCGCGTTGTCCAGCAGGACCCTGTAGTGCGCGGGATCCACCTTCACCGGATCCTGGGCGGCGGCGGCGAGAGGAAGGGCGAGCGCCGCGCCGAGCGTCAGCGACGTTCTCATCGTGGGCCTCCTGGCCTCGGGGCCACGGCGGCTGCTCGTGCCGGCCGTGAACGAGTTCGACCTCGAGGCGGAAAAGTGCCCTGTACGATACCCGTCGACGGACCCAAGTCAAGTCGTCTCGGCGGACGCGCGTGTCGGAACGGAGCCCCGTCTCCCGGCCCGCGGCCAGGGCCACGGCGCCGGGCGTCTCGCCTACAATGCCCGCGATGCCCATCGACCCCAGGATCCTGCGCCGCGCCTCCGCGTTCCAGCTCCTCGACGACGAGGAGCTCAGCGAGCTGGCCTCCCACGCCGACGAGGCCTCGTTCGGCGCCGGGGAGACGGTCTTCCGCGCCGGCGACCCGGGCGGCGTCATGCACGTCGTCCTCTCGGGGCGCGTGGAGGTCTCGATCGTCGACGACGACCGCCGTCGCGTCGTCCTTCACTCGCTCGGGCCCGGCGAGATCTTCGGCGAGCTGTCGCTCTTCGACGGCGAGCCACGCTCGGCCACCGTCGACACCGTGGAGCCGACCCGCACGTTCCTGATCGACAGGGAGGACCTCGAGCGCCTCTTCGTGCGCCGGCCTCGCGCCGCCCTCGACGTGCTTGCGGTGCTCGGCCGCCGCCTGCGCGCGACCGATCAGCTGCTCTCCGAGCGCGTCGCTCGGAACCCCAACGAGGTGCTGGAGGAGAGGGCCACCTTCGGCGATCGCGTCGCCGACGCCGTCGCCCGCTTCGGCGGCTCGTGGAGCTTCATGTTCACCTTCGGCGCCTTCCTCGTGGCCTGGGTCATGGCCAACACGGTGCTCCTTCTCGGGCGCCCGGAGCCGTTCGACCCCTACCCGTTCATCCTGCTGAACCTGTTCCTGTCGATGCTGGCCGCCATCCAGGCGCCGGTGATCATGATGAGCCAGAACCGGCAGGACGCGAAGGACCGTGTGCGCTCGGAGCTCGACTACCGGGTGAACCTCAAGGCCGAGCTGGAGATCATGGAGCTGCACGAGAAGTTCGACCGCCTGGAGAGCCGGCTCGGCCCGGGTCCCGCCGAGACCCCGGCCGGGAGGCCGGGAGCGGACGCTCGCCGGGAGCCGGGCTTGCCGACCCCAGCCCTGGGAACGCTCGAGCGCCAGTCCGGGTAGCCGCCCGCGCAGATCCTCGAGGCGCAGCCACTGGCCCAGGCGGGCCAGAGCCTCGAAGACCGCACGGCCTTCGCCGAGCGTCCGGCGGGATCTCGTCGTCGAGGGGTTTCGTGGATTCGACCTTTTGGATTCCGGCGGCCGGAGTCCTTCTTTCGGAAGGCGAAACAAGAAGTTACGACGTGACACCTCCTGGCACACGGATTGCTCGATGAGGAGTCGTCACCTTGTCACACCGACCGTGATCCAAGGCCCCCGCGCGACTCCCTCCCGGGAACCCCGCGTGAGGGCGCCCATCGGAGGAGGTTGAACATGAAGTTGTCTCGAAAGCCGGCTCTCGCCGTCGCACTGGCGGTCGTGGCCGGCCTCGCCCTGTCCGCCACGGCGTGGGCGCAGGGCGCCGTGGGGACGATCGACGGCCGCGTGCTCGATCAGAGCCGGGCCGCCGTACCCGGGGCGACGGTCACCGCCAAGAACGCCGCCACCGGCCTCACCCGGACCGCGGTCGTGAGCCCGACCGGGACCTACCGCGTGGCGTCGCTGCCCGCCGGCACCTACGACGTGAGCGCGTCGCTCACCGGCTTCAGCACCCAGGTCACGAAGGGGGTGGAGGTCCGCGTCGGGGACACCGTCACCGTGGACTTCTCGATGAAGGTGGGCGCGGTCGCCGAGACGATCGAGGTGGTGGGCGAGTCGCCCCTCGTCCAGGCCACGGCATCGGACGTCGGCCAGGTGATCACGCAGAAGATGGTCGAGAACATCCCCCTCAACGGGCGGAAGTTCCAGGACCTCTCCCTCCTCGTGCCCGGCACCCGCCCCTCCAACTACTACGACCCTACCAAGACCGAGGTGGGCGGCATCAGCTACGGGGGCGCCACCGGGCGCTCGGTGATCATCAACGTGGACGGGGGCGACAACAACGACGGCGTCGTGCGCGGCCTGCTGCAGCAGTTCAGCGCCGACGCCATCCAGGAGTACAAGGTCACGACCCAGCGCTACAGCGCCGAGTACGGCCGGTCCGTGGGCGGGGTCGTCAACGTGATCACCAAGAGCGGGACGAACGACTTCCACGGCAGCGCGTTCATCTTCGCCCGGAACCAGGACCTGAACTCGAGGACCTACTTCGAGGAGAAGGCGAACGAGCCGAAGCAGGACTTCAGCCAGCAGCAGTTCGGAGGCTCGCTGGGCGGGCCGATCGCGAGGGACAAGGCCCACTTCTTCGTGTCCTACGAGGGGAACCGCCGCAACCAGACCGACACCATCTTCACGAACGGCGTCCTGCCCGACGAGGAGGGCCCGATCGAGAAGCCGTTCCGGAACCACCTCCTCACGGCCAAGCTGAACTTCGAGCTGAGCCCGAGCAACTCGATCATGGTCCGCTACGGGCTCGAGGACAACTCCCGCAAGAACGACTTCACCGGGGGCAACGCGATCAAGACCGTGGGCGCCACCAACACCAACACGATCCACTCCGCGATCATCAAGGACACCGCGGTCCTGGGGCCGAGCAAGGTCAACGAGCTGAGCGTGATGTTCCAGCACTTCGAGAACGACATCCTGGCCAACTACCCGAACGACCCCGGGATCTCGACGCCCGACTTCACGGCCGGGGCCAGCGTCAACACGCCCCAGCAGACCATCCAGAAGCGCTGGCAGCTCCGCGACGACTTCTCGTTCCGGAAGGAAGGCTGGGGGGGCGACCACAACTTCAAGGTCGGGGCCGAGCTGCTGCTCTCCCACTTCGGGGGCTACTTCATCCCCACCCTCTACGGCTACTTCATCTTCCACAACCCGCTGCCGGGAGCGCACAGCGTCAACGACTACCTGAACCACGTCGCCGACACATTCACCGGCTCCGCGGGGACGAACGTGGCCGACGACAACTGGACCTACGTGGCCGGCTACATCCAGGACGACTGGAAGCCGACGCCCAAGCTGACCCTCAACCTGGGGCTGCGGTACGAGATCCAGTATGGCCCCTACGCGAACAAGTTCCAGAGCGTGGGCAAGGCGGCCCTGGAAGCGGTGGGGTACAACGGGCAGCTGAAGAACGACCTGAACAACTTCGGCCCGCGGGTCGGCTTCGCGTACGACGTCAAGGGCGACGCGAGCTTCGTGGTCCGGGGCGGCTGGGGCCGCTACTACGACGAGATCTTCCAGAACATCACCCTCTACGAGGCGTGGTCTGACCCGAGCACCCCGCTCAACTTCGTGTCCGCCTCGCCGTCGCCCTGGACGCCCGCCTACTTCGCCCAGAACCGAGACGCCATCCGCAACTCGTTCCTCGACCCGACCTTCAAGGGCCAGGCGGTCCGGCTGACCGATCCCAACCTCGTGCAGCCCTACGCGGACCACGCGAACGCGGGCTTCTCGGTGGCGCCGAATCGCCACGTGGCGTTCGACATCGACTACGTCTGGTCGCACGGCCAAGACGAGGTCCACCGCTGGAGGGTGAACACGCCCCAGAACGTGAGCACGCTCATCTCGCCGGCGGGGGTCTTCGCTCCCGAGTACGGCCCGTTCATCGTGGAAGGCAACCGCGGGCACTCGACCTTCAACGGCGTCTACGTCGCGAGCAAGGTGCGGACGTCGAAGTTCTACGGCATCGGGACCTACACGTGGTCGAAGGCCATGAACCTCGCCAACGACTTCAACAGCCAGACCGCCGACATCACGAACGCCAACTGGGAGCTCGACTGGGGCCCGACGCCCAACGACGTGCGCCACCGTGTCACGGCGGCGATCGTGTACCAGCTTCCGCTGGACTTCCAGCTCTCGAGCGGTTTCCAGTACAACACGGGCAAGCCCTACAACGCTCTCGCTGGCCTCGGGGGACTGCGCAACGCGGTGCGCGCGATCGATCCCACCACGGGCCAGATGTTCCCGAGGAACTCGTTCACGGGTCCGGACTACATGAGCTGGGACGTTCGGCTCTCGAAGATGTTCCGGTTCGGCGGCGCGAAGAGCCTCGAGGCGCTTTTCGAGGTCTTCAACCTCACGAACCACGTGAACCTGAGCGGCGATCCGGCCTACGGGTTCATCAATACCTACACGTCACCCAACTTCGGCACCGCCACCCAGATCGTCCCCAACAGCCAGCGACAGGCCGAATTCGGGCTGCGATTCGCGTTCTGATCGGGATCGACCCGTCGAGCAGCTCCGCCGCTTGAAGGGTAGTGAGGGGGTGGCGAGCGAAAGCTCGCCGCCCCCTTCGTTCTTCCGGGCCTATTGCCGACGGCCGTCGGCCAGACGGATCCGTGCCTCGGCCCGGAGGTCGGGTGGGGCCTTCTCGTCTTCGGCCACCCGGCGGTACTCGGTCGCGGCCTCGCTCGCGCGCTTCCCGCGCTCGAGGACCTGGGCGAGGTTGAAGCGGGCCTGAGCGGCCTCGGGGTCCTTGCCCAGGGCGCGGCGGAGGGTGGCTTCGGCGGCCGCGAGGTCGCCCTGACCGGCCAGGAGCGCGCCCAGCCCGGTGAGGGCGGGAAGGGAGTCGGGCTCGAGCCGAAGGACCGTTTCGTATTCCGCTCGCGCCTCGTCGCGGCGTCCGGCCTCGGCCAGGACCTTCGCGAGGTCGAGCCGGATCATCGGCTTGGCCGTGTCGGTGGCGATTGCCTCGCGCAAAACGGCGATCGCCGCCTCGTGCTCGCCCCGGGCCGCGAGGACACCCGCCTTGAGGACTCGCGCGTCGGTGAACCTCGGGTCGAGGGCGAGCGCGGCCTCGGCCTCGCGCAGGGCCGCCTCCCTCTCCCCCAGCCGCACGTGGCAGATCGCGATCCACTGGTGGGCGTAGGAGCTCGTGGGGACGAGCTCGAGGTAGCGGCGGAACCGGGCGATGGCGGGACGGCTCTCACCCTTCCCCATGTAGGCGCTCCCGAGGATGAGGTTCGCGAAGGCGTTCTTCGGGTCCTCGGCGAGGACGGCCGTGAGGACGGGGATGGCCTCGTCGAACCGCCGGTCGCGCACCGCGCTGTTGGCCTGGCGCAGGCGATCGAAGAGGGCGATGAAGTCCTTGGGGTCGGCGAGGCTCCCGCTCCCGGCCTCTCTGGGCTCCGCCCCCGCGCCGATGTACCCCAGGGCGGCCAGCTTCTCCATGGCCTCGCGGTCGAGCGTCTGGAGGCTCATCGCGTCGCCCGAGGCGGCGAGCCGGCCGAGGCCCTCGCGGAGGGCGTCGGCCGTCTGCCGCCGCTCGCCGTACAGGTTGTGGTCCTCGCCGGGGTCGGTCGCGAGGTCGTAGAGCTCGGGCCGAGGGGCGTCGATGAGCTTGTAGCGGCCGTCGCGCAGGGACCGGAGGGGCGCCCAGTTCATGTAGAACTTCGGCAGCAGGGTCTCCGAGTAGGCGGGAAGGGGCGGGCCCGCGCTCCGTCCCTCGAGGAGCGGCACCAGGCTCCGCGCATGGGGTGCCTGGAGCGCCGGGCCACCGACGAGGTCCAGGATCGTCGGCGCCACGTCGACGAGGCGCACGGGGTCCGTGACCACGCGGCCGGGGGGGACGAGCCCCGGCCGCCAGAGGATGAGGGGCACGCGGAGGACGCCCTCGTACACGAACATGGAGTGCGTCATCTCACCGTGCTCGCCCAGGCTCTCGCCGTGGTCGCCCGCCACCACGACCAGCGTCCGGTCGAGGAGGCCCTTCCCCTGCAGGCGGTCGAGGACCGACGCCACGATCGCGTCCACGAACGCGATCTCGCCCTCGTAGGGGTCCTTCTCGAAGAGGTCGCGGAAGGGGTGCGGGGGGCGGTAGGGCTCGTGGGGATCGTAGAGGTGGAGCCAGGCGAAGAAGGGCGCGTCCGGCTCCAGCGCGCGCTCGTCGATCCACCGGCCGAGCGCGAGCGCCGTCCGGTCTCCCCGCCGCTCCGCCTGCAGCGTGACGACCTGGGTGTACTCGCCCTCCATGCGGTCGTCGTAGGCGTCGAAGCCGCGGTCGAGGCCGTAGCGACGGTCGAGGATGAACGAGCTCACGAACGCCCCGGTGCGGTAGCCGCGGGCCTTGAGGCGGGTGGCCAGCGTCTCGAAGCGGGGGGCGAGGTAGAAGTTCCCGTTGTTCCGGACCCCGTGCTCGAAGGGATAGAGGCCGGTGAGGATCGAGCTGTGGGAGGGCAGCGTGATGGGCGCGGGAGCGACGACCGTCTCGAAGCGCGCCCCCTCCGCGGCCAGGCGGTCGAGGTGCCGCGTCTTCGCGGTGGCGTAGCCGTAGCAGCCCAGGCGGTCGGCGCGAGTCGTGTCGAGCGTGACGAGGAGGACGTCGAGGGGGGCGCGCCGCGTCGTGGTCTCCGGCCTCGGTCGCAGGACGACGACGGCCGCAACTCCGAGGAGCAGGACCGCCCCGAAGCCCACGCCGGCCCAGAGGCGTCGGCGAGGTGACGCGCCCACCGGAGAGGACGCCGGAGACGGTGGCTTGCGCTTGCGGGATCGGCTCACGGGCGGCCTCGGGATGCCCGCCGCAGGAGGTCGGCGACCCCCTTCTGCCGCGGGTCGAGGGCGAGGGACTCTCGGAAGGCGCGGGCGGCGCCGTCGGCGTCGCCCGACTCGAGGCGGGCCACGCCGAGGCCGTTGAGCGCCGTCGTCGTGCGTCCTCCGACCTCGATCGCCATTTCGAAGCGGGGGATCGCGGCCGCGGAGCGGCCGCTCTTCCCGAGGGCTCCGGCGAGGTCGAGGAGGGCCTCGGGGTTTCGCGGGTCGAGGGCCACCGCCCGCTCGAAGAGGGCGAGGCCTTCGTCGACGCGCCCCGCGCGCACGCGCGCGACACCCAGCCCGAGGAGGGCCGGCACGTTCGTCGCGTCGCCGGCCACGACCGGCTCGAGGAGCGCGGTCGCCTCGTCGACCGCCCCTCGCTCGAGGGCCAGCTCGCCCAGGCCCCGCCGGGCCTCGCCGCTCGCCGGGTCGAGGGCGAGCGCAGCTTCGAGGGCGGCCCGGGCGTCCGCGCTCCGGCCCATGGCCCGGAGCGTGCGGGCCCGGAGGATCGGGGGCTCCGGCGCACGGGGGTCGAGCGCGGCCGCCCGGTCGAGAGTGGCGAGGGCCTCCGCGTGGCGGCCGGCGAGGCGGAGCGATTCGGCGAGGACGGTGAGGTCGTCGAGGGAGAGGGGCCCCTTCGACTCGAGGGCACGGATGTCCGCGATCGAGTCGGCGTAGCGTCCGCCGAACTGGTAGGCGATCGCACGGTACCGTCGGGCGAGTGGGGCGTCCTCATCCTCGTCCAGGACCGCCGAGAGCTCGCGAGCGGCGAGGGCGGGGTTGGCGCGCGCCTCGGCGAGGCCGCGCTCCAGCCGCTCGACGAGCGCGATGCCGTCCTTCGGGTCGCGTCCCGTGGGGTGAGGCGGCGCGGCCCCGCCGACGTAGCCGAGGGACCGGAGCCGCTCCGCGACGTCCGCGCCGGCCGATGCCGCAGCGTCGGGGGCGCGAGCCTCGAGCGTCCGGCGGAGCCCGGACCGGAGGGCCTCGGCGTCGTGCGCTCGTGCCTCCGCCACGTCCCGCGTCTCGCCCGGATCGGTCCGGAGGTCGTAGAGCTCCGGCCTCGGAGCGTCGACCATCTTCCACTGCGCGGTCCGCCAGGCGTGGAGCCCGGCCCAGCCGAGGTTCAGCTTGCAGAAGAGGGATTCGGCGTAGGCCGGCGCGTCCTCCATCTCCCGCCCGTCCGCGGCCGGCCGGAGCGAGCGACCCTGCATCGCGCGGGGGACGGCCAGCCCGGCGTAGTCGACGAGGGTCGGTGCGACGTCGATGCCCCGGGCGACGACCGGGGACACCCGGCCCCGCGGCAGGCCCGGGCCGGCCATGATCCACGGCACCCGGAGCGTCGCGTCGTAGACGAAGACGCCGTGGGTTGCCTCGCCGTGCTCGCCGAGGCTCTCCCCGTGGTCGGAGGTCACGAGGACGAGCGCGCCCGGCCGCCCCTCGTCCGCGGCGGCGAGGAGGCGGCCGAGCTCGCGGTCGACGAAGGCGATCTCGCCGTCGTAGGGGCTCGCCGCGAAGCGTGCGGCGAGGTCCGCCGGCGGGTCGTAGGGAGCGTGGGGGTCGAAGTAGTGGACCCACGCGAACCAGGGGGCGCGGACGGCGCGAAGCCAGTCGACGGCGGCGCGCGTCACGTCGGCGGCGGTGCGCTCGACGTAGGCCGCCCGCCGCGGGTCCCGGCCGCGGAGCATCCGGTCGTCGTACGTCTCGAAGCCGCGGGCGAAGCCGAACCGGCGGTCGAGGGGAAAGCCGGACACGAACGCCGCCGTCCGGTAGCCGGCGTCGCGGAACACCTCGGCCAGCGTGGTCGGGGAGGGGGGGAGGACGAACGAGCCGTTGTCGCGGACGCCGTGGCCGAGGGGCAGGAGGCCGGTGAGGATCGAGGCGTGCGACGGCGCGGTGAGCGGCGCGTGCGCGACCGCGGTCGCGAAGCGTAGGCCGCGCGCGGCGAGAGCGTCCAGCACCGGCGTGGCCGCGGCCCGGTGGCCGTAGCAGCCGACGTGATCGGCGCGCAGCGTGTCGATCGTCACCAGGAGGACGTTCGGCCGCGGCCGGGAACGGACGAAGAGGAGGGTCGACCCGAAGGCGGCGACGGCGAAGAGCGCGAGGCCGAGGGCGACGCGACGGCGCTCCGGCGCGGCGCGCGCGCTCACCGACCGGGCCCCTGCCGGACCTCGGCGAGGAGGCGGGAGATCTCGGGCTGGTCGCGGTCCAGGGCGAGCGAGCGCTCCAGCAGGTCGGCGGCCGAGGACCGCTCGCCGAGCTTCAGCTCCGCCCAGGCGAGGCCGTTCAGGAGCTCCGGCGAGGCCTTCCCTCGATCGAGCGCGTCCCGATAGTGCCGGGCCGCTTCCGCCCAGGCTCCCCGCCGCGCCTGGGCGACGCCTTGAAGCAGGCTCCGCTCCGGCGAGGGCGCCGCGTCGGCCAGGGTCGAGAGCGCCGCGTCGGGCCGGCCGAGGGCGAGCCGGGCCCGGGCGAGGTCGAGCCGGACGGGCTCCGCGTCGGGTGCGAGGCGGAGCGCGCGCTCCAGCCAACGCTCGGCGGCGGCCGGATCGGAAGCGGCGAGGGCGCACTCGCCGGCGAGCGCCAGGTGCGCGGGCGACCCGGGAGCGGCGGAGGCGGCGCCGTCCGCCGCCGGGCGCGCGTCTGCGGGCCGGCGAGCGGCGATCGTCAGGTCGACGAGCCGGGTCAGCGCGGGCAGGAACGTCGGCTCGGTCGCGAGGGCGGCTCGCAGCTCGTGCTCGGCGCGGTCCGCCCGGCCCTCGACCCGAGCGGCGATCGCCCGAGCCACCGCGGCCGCGGGCGGCGAGACCCGCCCCGCGGCCGGCCCATCGGCCAGACGCCGGGCGTCGGCGCGGAGGCCCGCCTCGGCGGCGAGGTCGACCGCCTCGATCAACGCGTCCCCGTTGTCGCCCTTCTGGCCGAGCGCCTGCTCGTAGAGGCCGAGGGCGGCCTTCGCCCGGCCCTGGTCGCGGACGGCCTTGGCCAGCCACAGCAGGGCGGCGACGTTCGCGGGCTGCGCGTCGACGACCGCGCGGAGCTCGCGCTCCGCCTCGCTCAGCTTGCCGTCGCGGTAGAAGATCTCCCCCAGGTTGAGCCGGGCGAGCGAGGTCGTGGTCGCGCCGACGTAGCCGAGCGCCCGCAGCCTCTCGGCCGCCGCGGGGTCGGGCTTGAGCGCGGCCGCCGCGTCGGGTCGCCGGGCGGGCTCGTAGCTCGGGACGTGAGCGACCGCTCGCGACGCGGCTTCCGGTGGAAGGAGGCCCGTCACGACCCGGCCCGGCATCTCCAGGCTCGTCGGGAGGCCGAGGGCGTGAAGGAGCGTCGGGGCGACGTCGAGCGGGCCGACCATGCCCACGTCGTTCCTTCGCTCTCCGGTTGCCGGGCTCCGCGTCCCGGCCAGGACACCCGCCTCGACCGCGCCGACGATGCCGTAGGGCCGGTGCCACGCGGTGGCCGGGCCGCGGAGATCGTCCGGGTCCTCGCGGATCGCGGCCGTGACCCGGTAGAACCCGTGATCGGAGCACACGACGATCCACGTGCGCGGATCGGCGCGCGCGGCAAGGCGGGACAGGAGGACGTCGGCGTCCCGGTAGGCTCCCTCGATGGCGCTCGGCCCTCGGCGTCGGTCCTTCACGAACCGGTGGGAGACGCTGTCGATCCCCTCCAGGTAGACGAGCAGCAGGTCCGGCCGCGCCGAGGCGAGGAGGTCCTCCGCCATGCCGCTCAGCGTGCGCGTGGCGGCGACGATGGCCATGAGGTGAGCCACCGGATCGCGGTAGAGCCGGCCCGCCGGCTCCTCCAGGGCGGCCCGGGCCCGCTCCCACTCCCCGGGCGCGAGGTCGAGGTAGGGGGCGAGGTCGCTCGGCCGAAGATCGCGGGGCCGCACGACTCGCGGGGCGAGGCGGGCCGACTCGGACGGCGGCGCGATGGCGCCGGGCGGGAGGGACTCGTCCGCGCGGAGGAGCTGGGGAGCGACGCCGTCGGAGACGATCACGCCGTGGACGGACTCGGCGGGAGCGGTGGCCCACCAGCCCACGACCGCGACGCGACGGCGGTTGGCGGAGAGGATGCTCCACAGGGCCTCCACCCGGCGCTGAGCCACCCCCACCGGAGCCTGGCCTCCCCCGGGCAGGTCCACCATGAAGTCGAGCACTTGATGGTCCTCGGGACGACGGCCGGTGGCGATCGTCGTCCACAGGATGGGCGAGACGAGGGGCGGCGTGGCCCTCATGACGCCGGTCTGGCCGGCGGCGCGGAGGCGGGCGAGGGCGGGAAGCCGGCCCGCGGCCGCGAGCGGGTCGATGGCCTGCCAGTCGGCTCCGTCCAGGCCCACGAGGATGACCGGCCGAGAGATCGCGACAGGCGCGCCCTCTCCCCAGCCCGGAAGGGCGAAGGCGACCGCGGCAACCGCGAGGCGCACCGCCAGGAGGCGCGGCCGATCGGGACGACGCGGCGCGGCCGACGAGAGCATGAACGAGCCATCATAACGGCCGCGCGGCCCCGACTCCACGGCGGGCGAGCCGCGCGCGTGGGCCGGGCGTCCGCCTCCGTTGGCTTCGCGAGGACCGGGCGGGCGAGCAGCTCGATGTGAGCCCGCACGTCGTCGGGAACCGAGCCGAAGCCCGGTCGGCGCTCGTTCCGGGTGCGCTATCGCGTTGTTGCGAATGAAGATATGGGGCGGGCGAGCCAGCCCACCGGTGGAGGCGGTCGTCGGTGGACGGCCGGCGATGCGACAAATGAACTACGCGGATGAGAAACCGGCAGGATGCAGCCTGAGGTGACGTTTCGGTAGGATTCGGACGCTCCGATCCATTCGGAGCCTTCACGGGGGCGCGGTCGTCCCTCCGTCGTTTCCCGAAGACCGCCGCGCGCTCGATTTCCGCGAGGGGGACCTGATGGCGCGACTCGACGCCGACATGCTCGAGCAGATCCTGACGACGCTCCGGGAGTACGCGCAGCAGAACCTCCCGCCGTCGAAGCTTCTCGAGCTCGAGATCGGCCACGAGTTCCCCGAGCGGATCATGAAGGACCTCTACGACCCGGGGCAGATCGGCCTCCACCTGCTCACGATCCCCGAGGAGTTCGGCGGCCTCGGCGGCGGGGCGTACGACATCTACCGGGTCTCCGAGGCGATGGCCGCGATCGATCTCGGCATCGCGACCGGCGTGCTGGCCACGTTCCTCGGGACGGATCCGATCAACGTGGGGGCGACGGCGGAGCAGAAGGCGGAATGGCTCTCCGCCCTCGCCGAGCACGGCCACTTCTACGCCTACGGGGCCACGGAGCCCCAGGCCGGGAGCGACCTCGGCGCTCTGACGACGACCGCGATGCCGGTTGCGGAGGGCGGAAAGGTCGTCGGCTACAGGATCAGCGGGCGCAAGCAGTGGATCAGCAACGGGGGAGTCGCCGACCGCTACACGATCCTGGCCAACGCGCCGGGCGGTCCGAGCTGGTTCCTCGTGGACAAGGGTGCGGAGGGGTTCACGACGGGGAAGCCCGAGGACAAGCACGGCATCCGCGCCTCGAACACCGCCGCTCTCTTCCTCGAGAACGTCTACGTGCCCGCCGACCGCCTCATCGGGGCCGTCGAAGGGAAGGGCCTCGTCCAGGCGCAGGCCGTCTTCGGCTACACGCGTCTCATGGTCGCCGCGTTCGGCCTCGGCGCGGGCTGGGAGGCCCTGCGCCGCGCGGTCCGCTACTCGCAGGAGCGGGTGCAGGGCGGGGGGCCGCTCAGCCAGAAGCAGGGCTACACTCACAAGCTTCTGGTGCCGAACGCGGTCCGTCTCGAGGCCGCCCGCGCCTACATCGAGTGGGTCGCGGAGCGGCTCGACGGCGGAGAGGAGGACCTGGCGACGGAGGGCGCAGTCGCCAAGTACCTCGCCACCGAGGCGGGCAACCGGGCGGCCGAGGACGCGATCCAGGCCCTCGGCGGCTACGGCTACACCCGCGAGTACATGGTCGAGAAGATCAAGCGCGACGTCCGCATTACGACGATCTACGAGGGCACGTCCGAGATCATGGAGTGGACGATCGCGCGGGACCGCTGGCAGCAGCACTTGAAGAGCCGGGGCCGGTACTACCTCGACTGGGCGGCGCGGGCCGACGAGAGGCACGCCCAGTCGCCGAACGTCGGCGCCGGCCTCGCCGCGACCGCGCTCCGCTCCCTGGCCGCCCTCCTCGAGCGGGCGCGGCTCGACCGCCTGACCCGCAACCAGCACGTCCTCTTCCGGCTCGGCGAGATCGTCGCCTACGCCGAGACGGCGGCCCTCTTCGCCGAGCGGGCGGCCGCCGCCCCCACGAAGGCGAGCGGCCTCGAGCCACGGACGCTCGAGGCCATGGCCCGCGTCCACGCCCGCGAGGCCGTCTTCCGGGTGGCGGGCGACGGCCTGCGCTGGGCGACTGGCGCCGGCCAGACCGACCCCGGCCTGAAGCAGCAGCTGTCCCTCGACGCCGCCGTCGCCGCCCAGGCCGGCCTCGTCGAGGACATGGACCGCATCGCGAGCGACCTCGTCCGGGCGTTCCCGGCCAAGTGAAGGAGCAACGCCCATGAGTGACCTCCGCTCTCGAGCCGTCGCCGTCGTCGGCCTCGGGGCCATCCTGCCCGACGCCCCGAACGCCCGGGCCTTCCGGGACAACGTGTGGGCGAAGAGGTACTCGATCACCGACGTCCCGCCCGACCGCTGGAGCGTCGCCGACTACTACGACCCGGACCCGTCGGCCCCCGCGAAGACCTACAGCAAGATCGGCGCCTGGGTGCGCGGCTTCGAGTTCGACTGGAAGCGCTGGCACATCCCGCCCCGCGTGGCGGAGGCGATGGACCAGGGCCAGCAGTGGGCGGTGACGATCGCCGCCGAGGCTCTCGCCGACTACGGCTACCCCGGCAAGCCCCTCGACACCGAGCGGACGGCGGTCGTCCTGGGCAACGCGATGGCGGGGGAGCGCCACTACCTCACCACGCTCCGCATCTCCTTCCCGGAGTACCGGCGCTTCCTGACGGAGACGAAGGAGTTCCTCGACCTGCCGGTCGCGGTGCGGGAGACGATCCTCTCCCGCTGGCACGAGGTGATCCGGAAGGGCATGCCCGACATCACCGAGGACACGATGCCGGGAGAGCTGTCGAACATCCTGTCCGGCCGCGTGGCCAACGTGCTCAACCTGCGCGGCCCGAACTTCACCGCCGACGCGGCCTGCGCGTCGACGTTCGCCGCCCTCGACGCGGCGGTGGACATGCTCGTGGCCGGGCACTGCGACGCGGTGGTGACGGGCGGCGTCGACCGCAACATGGGCACGAACTCGTTCGTGAAGTTCTCGAAGATCGGGGCCCTGTCGGCCACCGGGACCCGGCCCTTCGGCGACGGGGCCGACGGCTTCGTGATGGGCGAGGGCTCGGCGGCCTTCCTCCTGAAGCGGCTGGCCGACGCCGAGCGGGACGGCGACCGGGTCTACGCGGTCGTGCGCGGCCTCGGCGGCTCCTCGGACGGGAAGGGGAAGGGCATCACGGCCCCGAACCCGATCGGCCAGCGGCTCGCGATCGCGCGAGCGTGGGAGAACGCCGGGCTCGACCCGGCTACGGCGGGCCTCGTGGAGGCCCACGGCACGAGCACCAAGGTCGGGGACGTGGTCGAGGTGGAGAGCCTCGTCGCCGTCTTCAAGGGCGCGGCGAGGGGACAGGTCGCCCTCGGCTCCGCGAAGAGCAACGTGGGCCACCTGAAGGCCGGGGCCGGGGCGGCGGGCCTGCTGAAGGCCGTCTGGGCGCTGCACGAGAGGATGCTGCCGCCGACGCTCCACGCCGATCCGCCCAATCCCGGGATCGACTTCGCGTCGACGCCCTTTGCCCTCAACCACGACCTCCGGGAGTGGAAGCCGGCGAACGGCGCGCCCCGGCGGTGCGGCGTCTCCGCCTACGGCTTCGGGGGGACGAACTTCCACGCCGTCCTGGAGGAGCACGTCCCCGGCGCCCTCACGAAGGGCGAGCGGCCGGCGCAGGTGGCCGTGCCCGCTCCCTTCGCTTCGGCGCCGGGCGGAGGAGCGGCCGCGACGCCTGCCCGCCCGCCCCTGCGCGGGCTCCTCGTCCTCGGAGCGCCGACGGTCGACGGCCTGCGCGAGGCCGTGGACGGGATGGTGGCCCGGGTGAAGGCCGGTCACGTCCCGCCGGTCGCCGTTCCCGAGCCCGCCTCCCTCGCGGCGCCGGAGCGGGTGGTCGTCGACTACGGGGACGGCCCGGAGCTCGTCGAGCGGCTGCTGAAGGCGCAGAAGGCCCTGACGACCGAAGCCCCGGCCACGTGGAAGGCGTTCCAGGCCCAGGGGGTCTTCCGCGGCAGCGGACCCGCCCCGGGCAGGATCGCGTTCCTCTTCACGGGCCAGGGCAGCCAGTACGTGAACATGGGGCGCGATCTCGCCGCGGCCGACCCCCTCGTGAGGAGCGTCTTCGAGGAAGCCGACCGCGTTCTCGAGCCGATCCTCGGGCGGACGCTCACGAGCTACATCTTCGTGGACCGCCACGACCCGGACGCCGTGAAACAGGCCGAGGAGGACCTCAAGCAGACCGCGATCACCCAGCCCGCCGTCCTCACCATGGACACCGCGATGTGCCGGCTGCTCGGCGAGTTCGGCCTCGAGCCCGACATGGTCATGGGCCACTCGCTCGGCGAGTACGGCGCGCTCGTGGCCGCCGAGGTCCTCACCTTCGCCGAGGCGCTCGAGGCCGCGGCGGCACGCGGCCGGGAGATGAGCCGGGTGAGCTTCGGCGACAACGGCGCGATGGCGGCGGTCATGGCGCCGGCCGATTTCGTCGTGAGGGAGCTCGAGAGCATCGAGGGCTACGTGGTTCCGGCCAACCTGAACGCCCGCGGCCAGGTGGTCATCGGCGGGGAGACGGCGGCGGTGGAGCGGGCCGTCGCGGCCTTCGGAAAGAAGGGCTATCAGGCCCAGCGGCTCCAGGTGAGCCACGCCTTCCACACAAGGATCGTGGCCCCGGCGGCGGAGCCGCTCCGGAAGGTCCTCGACCGGTTCGACGTGCGGCCGCCGAAGCGGCCCCTCGTCGGCAACGTCACCGCCGACTTCTACCCGTCCGACCCCGAGGCCATCAAGGACATCCTGTGCCGGCAGATCGCGTCCCCGGTGCGCTGGGTGGAGGGTGTCGAGCGTCTCTACGCCGCCGGCGCCCGCGCGTTCGTCGAGGTCGGCCCGAAGCGGGCCCTCAAGGGCTTCGTGGACGACGTCCTCTCCGACCGGCACGACGTGATGTCCCTCTTCACCAATCGGCCCCGCCCGAAGGAGGTCGCGAGCTTCAACCAGGCCCTGGCCGGGCTCTACGCGGCCGGCTACGGCGCGCCCGAGGGAACGATCGCCTCGGTCTCGACGGCGCCCGTCGCGCATCGGCAGTCGGCCACCGCCGCCGCCTCGGCCGCGACGGCTCCTCCTTCAGGCGGCGACGCGACGCTCGCGGACCTCCGGGCCCTCCTCCAGAGGACGATCGAGTCCCTGCCCGCCGCGTCCGCTGCCCGACCGGACGGGCCCTACGACCGGAACGCCGTCCCCCGCGGCTCGATCGTCGTCACCGGGACCGGCCTCGGCCTGCCGGGCGCGGACAAGGCGGTCATGGACCCGAAGAACGCCGCCCGCATCCTCGCCGGCGAGCAGTTCGTGGGCCCGGTCCCCCACGGCCTGCGCGAGGCGATGGCGCGCAAGCGCGTCACCCGGCTCGTCAAGACCGCCGACGGCAGCGGGCACTTCGAGCTGATCGAGGACGAGAAGGACGTCATCAAGCTCGCCGGCCGGCCCGGCTCCTTCGACCTGGCCGAGGAGTACGGGGTACCGGAGAAGCTCGTGGAGGCCCTCGACGCGACGACCCAGCTCGCGATCGCGGCCGGCCTCGACGCGCTGCGCGAGGCGGGGATCCCCCTCGTCCGGACGTGGAAGAAGACGACGACCGGAAAGTTCCTGCCCGAGCGCTGGCTCCTCCCGGAGGCCCTCCGGGACGAGACGGGCGTCATCTTCGCGAGCGCCTTCCCCGGCTACAACCGCTTCGCCGACGAGGCGCGGCGGTACTACACGTTCGAGGGCCGGCGGGCGCAGAAGCAGCAGCTCGAGGAGCTGCTGGAGGCGACGCGCGACGCCGGCACCCGCTCGGAGATCTCGCGTCGCATCGCGGACCTGGACGTCCTCCTCGAGAGGGAGGCCTACACCTTCGACCGGCGTTTCCTCCTCCGCATCCTGGTGATGGGCCACAGCCAGTTCGCCGAGTACATCGGCGCGCGGGGCCCGAACGCCCACGTCAACGCGGCGTGCGCGGCGACCGCGCAGGGCCTCGCCCTCGCCGAGGACTGGATCCGGGCCGGCCGGTGCCGGCGGGTGGTCGTCGTCGCCGCCGACAACGTGACCTCGGACGCCCTCCTCGGCTGGATCGGGGCGGGGTTCGTGGCCTCGGGCGCCGCCGCGGTGGACGAGCGGGTCGAAGACGCCGCCCTGCCGTTCGACCGCCGCCGCCACGGGACGCTCCTCGGGATGGGCGCGGGCGCCCTCGTCGTCGAGAGCCAGGACGCGGTCGAGGAGCGGGGCATGCGGGGGATCGTGGAGATCCTCTCCACGGAGACCCGCAACAGCGCCTTCCACGCCACGCGTCTCGACGTGGACCACGTGGCGAGCGTGGTGGAGAGCTTGGTCGCGTCGGCGGAGCGGCGGTTCGGGCTGGACCGGAAGGCCATGGCGCCGAAGACCGTGTTCGTGTCGCACGAGACCTACACGCCGGCCCGGGGCGGCAGCGCCGCCGCCGAGATCACCGCCCTGCGGCGGGTCTTCGGGCCCGCCGCGGACCGGGTGATCGTGGCCAACACCAAGGGCTTCACCGGACACCCGATGGGGGTGGGGATCGAGGACGTGATCGGCGTGAAGATCCTCGAGCACCAGGTCGTCCCTCCAGTCCCCAACCTGAAGGAGCCCGATCCCGATCTGGGCACCCTCACCCTGTCGAAGGGCGGCCGGTACGCGGTCGACTACGCCATCCACCTCGCGGCGGGCTTCGGCTCGCAGATCGCGTTGACCCTGACGCGCAAGGTCCAGGGCCCGATCGACCGCGTGGACGACCGCGCCCGATACCGCCGCTGGCTGGCGGAGGCGAGCGGTCAGGACGGGGCGCAGACCGAGGTGGTGCGGCGCGTCCTCCGGGTGCCGGCCGACGGACCGCCGGCGCGTGTCCCGGCGACGAGCTCCTGGCGCTACGGCTTCGGGCCCGTCCGTCGGGTCGCCGTCGCGACGGATGCCGTCGCGGCGCCCCCCGAGGCCGCCGCCGTCGTCGTCGCGCAGGGCTCCGAGGGGCCGCGCCCGGAAGGCTCCGCGAGAACGGCGGCAGCCGGGACACCGGCGGTGCCGTCACTCGCTGGCCCGCCTTCCGCACCCGAACCGACTGCGTCCGCCGCTCGCCCTGGCGGGCAGGACGTCGTGCGGAAGGTCCTCCGGATCGTGGCGGAGAAGACGGGCTATCCCGAGGACATGCTGGAGATGGATCTCGACCTCGAGGCCGACCTGGGCGTCGACACAGTGAAGCAGGCCGAGACGTTCGCCGCGGTGCGCGAGGCGTACGGCATCGCCCGCCAGGAGAACCTGAAGCTCCGCGACTTCCCGACCTTGAAGCACGTCGTGCAGTTCGTCTACGACTTCAGGCCGGACCTGGCCCCCGAGGGACCTGCCGTTTCCGCTCCACCCCTCCCTCTCGGCACCGAGAAGGCGCCTGGGAAGACCGGTGAAGGCTCCGTCGTCCAGAAGGTCCTCCGGATCGTGGCGGAGAAGACGGGCTATCCCGAGGACATGCTGGAGATGGACCTCGACCTCGAGGCCGACCTGGGGGTCGACACGGTGAAGCAGGCCGAGACGTTCGCCGCGGTGCGCGAGGCGTACGGCATCGCCCGCCAGGAGAACCTGAAGCTCCGCGACTTCCCGACCTTGAAGCACGTCGTGCAGTTCGTGTACGACTTCAGGCCGGATCTGGCCCCCGAGGGCGCGCGAGCGCCCGAGGGACCTGCCGTTCCTCCGTCTCCCATTTCTCCTCCTCTCCAGGCCGTGGCTGAGAAAGCCCCGATGAAGGCTGGTCAAGGCTCCGCCTCGCTCGCGACCCTCGAGGCCGCGGACCGGATGCCGAGGCGAGTGCCGGTGCCGTCTCTCCGGCCGCCGCTCCGGCTCTGCAAGCCGACCGGCGCGTCGCTCGCCCCCGGCGCTCGCGTGGTCGTGGCGAGCGACGAGGGCGGCGTGGCGACGGCGCTCGCCGCGGACCTCCACAAGCGGGGAGTCGATGTCCTGGCCCTCGACGGAGCGACGGAGAAAGGCGAGGTCGCCCGACGCCTCGAGAGCTGGCTGAAGGAAGGGCCCGTGCAGGGCGTCTTCTGGCTGCCCGCCCTCGACGTCGAGCCGGGCATCGCCGGCCTCGACCTCGCGTCCTTCCGCGAAGCGAACCGGCGCCGGGTGAAGAGCCTCCATGAGGCGATGCGCGTCCTCTACGACAGCGTCGCGGCCTCCGGGACCTTCCTCGTCTCGGCCACCCGCATGGGCGGCCTCCACGGCCAGACGCCGGAGGGGGCGACCGCTCCTCTCGGCGGCGCCGTGGCCGGCTTCACGAAGGCCTACAAGCGCGAGCGGGGCGACGCGCTCGTGAAGGTCGTGGACTTCGCGCCCGACGCGCCGGCCGCCGACGTGGCCGAGGCCCTCGTCGCCGAGGCCCTGGCCGACCCGGGCATCGTCGAGGTGGGCCGGCACGACGACCTGCGGTGGACGATCACCCTCGAGGAGCGGAGCGCCAGGGACGGCCGGCCCGGCCTGCCCCTCACGAAGGACACCGTCTTCGTCGTCACCGGCGCGGCGGGAGGGATCACGAGCGCGATCGTGGCCGACCTGGCCGCGGCGAGCGGGGGGACGTTCTACCTCCTCGACCTCGTGGCCGAGCCGTCCCGCACCGACCCGAAGATCGCCCTCATCCGAAAGGACCGGGAGAAGCTCAAGCTCGCCCTCATCGAGGAGGCGCGGGCGAGGGGCGAGAAGCCGACGCCGGTCGCGATCGACCGGCAGATCATGGGCGTCGAGCGCTCCGACGCGGCCCTGCGGGCGATCGAGTCCGTCGAGGCGGTGGGCGGCAAGGCGCTCTGGCGCTCGGCCGACCTGCTCGACGGCGTCGCGATCGCGGCGATCGTGGACGAGATCCGGCGGGCGCACGGCCGCATAGACGTCCTCGTCCACGCGGGCGGGATCGAGATCAGCCGGAAGCTCGCGGAGAAGGAGGCGAAGGAGTTCGACCTCGTCTTCGATGTCAAGGCCGACGGCTTCTTCAGCCTGCTGAAGGCGGCCGAGGGCACGCCGATCGGGGCGACCGTCGTCTTCAGCTCCGTGGCCGGCCGCTTCGGCAACGCCGGCCAGACCGACTACAGCGCGGCGAACAACCTGCTCTGCGCGATGTCGAGCGCGCTGCGCCGGACCCGGCCCGACACCCGCGCCATCGCCATCGACTGGACGGCGTGGGGCGGAATCGGCATGGCCACCCGCGGCTCGATCCCGCAGATCATGGCCGCGGCGGGCATCTCGATGCTCCCGCCGGAGTCCGGCATCCCGACCGTCCGCCGCGAGCTCGTGGCCGGCGGCGGCTCGGGCGAGGTGGTGGTGGCGGGGACGCTCGGCATCATGGGCGCGGAGTACGACCCGACGGGCGGCCTGGACGTCGCGAGGATGGAGGACGACCTCGCCCGCCGCGGGCGGCCGCTCCTCATGGTCGGCGAGGTGAAGGCGGCCCGCCTCTACGGCGGCCTCGCCGTGGAGACGACGCTCGACCCGAAGGCGCAGCCGTTCCTCCTCGACCACCAGATCGACGGTGTGCCCGTCCTGCCGGGTGTGATGGGCACCGAGGCGTTCGCCGAGGTGGCGAGCGTCCTCTGCCCCGGCTTCCACGTGTCCGCCGTCGAGGACGAGTCGTTCCTCCTGCCGTTCAAGTTCCACCGCCACCAGCCGGCCACACTCCGGCTCTCGGCGGTGGCCCACCCCGGCGCGGTGGGCGAGGTCCGGGTGGGCGTCGAGCTGCGCTCGGTCGTGCGGCCGAAGCCGGAGCTGCCGGGGCAGGAACGGCTGCACTTCAAGGCGCACGTCCGCATGACGCGAGAAGCGCCCGGGAAGCCCAAGGTCCCGTTCAAGAAGCCGGCGGCGAAGGCGCTCACGATCGCCTCGGACGCGATCTACGAGATCTACTTCCACGGTCCCGCCTACCGGGTGATCGACCGGGCGGCCGTCGAGGGTGACGGCGCCGTCGCCCTGATGACGTCCGGCCTGCCGCCGAACGCGAGCCCCGCCGAGGCCGACGCCCTCGTGGCGCCGCGGCTCCTCGAGCTGTGCTTCCAGGCCGCCGGCCTCTGGCTCCTGGCCAGGAAGCAGACGATGGGCCTGCCGACGGCCTTCGATCGGGCGGCCGTCTACCGCTCGGACGGCGAGGCGGGGGAGGCCCGGCTCTACGCGACCGTCGCCTCGCACGGGGACGGCGCGGCCTTCGACGTCCGGGTCGTGGACGAGAAGGGTCAGGTCTACGCCGAGGTCGTCGGCTACCGGACCGTCGCCCTGCCCGGGCCGAGAACGCTCCGCTCGTGAGGGCCATTCCATGAAGCGCAGCTTCAGCCGCGTGGCGATCGTCAACCGTGGCGAAGCCGCTCTCCGCTTCATCCACGCCGCCCTCGAGCTGAACCGCGAAGGAGAGCGTATCCGCACGATCGCCCTCTACACCTCGCCGGACCAGAGCGCCCTCTTCGTCCGCGAGGCGGACGAGGGGTGGGGCCTGGGGCCGGCCGTCGTCGAGGGTCCGGACGGACGGAGGACCGTGGCGTACGCGGACCTCGCCCGCCTGGAGGAGGCCCTCGTCGCGACGCGGGCGGAAGCGGCGTGGCCGGGGTGGGGATTCGTCGCCGAGGAGCCGGCCTTCGCCGCGCTCTGCGAGCGTTTGGGCGTCACGTTCATCGGCCCCTCCCCGGCGGCGATGCGGGCCCTCGGCGACAAGATCGCGAGCAAGCGGCTCGCCGAAGGCCTCGGCCTCCCCGTCGTTCCGTGGACGGGTGGGCCGGCGGCGAGCGAAGCGGAGGCCGCGCGACAGGCGGCCGAGCTGGGCTTCCCGGTGGTCGTGAAGGCGACGGGCGGCATCGGCGGGCGCGGCGTCCGCGAGGCCGAGGGCGCGGGGGCCCTGGCCGGCGCCCTCAAGTCGGCGCGGGCGGCGGCGTGGAAGTGGTCCGGGCAGGCCACGGTGTTCCTGGAGCGGCGCCTCGACGGTGCGCGTCACGTGGACGTGCAGGTCGTGGCCGACGCGTGGGGAGGCGTCTGGGCGCTCCCCGCGCGCGAGGCCTCGATCCAGAGGCGGCACCAGAAGCTCGTCGCGGAGTCGCCGGTGCCGGGGCTCGCCCCGGCCCGCGAGTCGGCGATGCAGAAGGCGGCGGCGCGTCTCGTCCAGGCCGCCGGCTACGTGGGCGCGGCGGCCGTCGAGTTCCTCTACGACCCGGCGAGCGAGGACTTCTGGTTCCTGGAGGCGAACACCCGCCTCGAGGTCGAGCACGGCGTGACCGAGGTGGTGACCGGCCTCGATCTCGTGAAGCTGCAGGTGCACGTCGCCCGCGGCGGCCGACTGCCCGGCCCGGCTCCCGCCGCCTCCGGGCACGCGGTCGGGGTCCGCCTGTGCGCGGAGGACGCGGAGGTCGGCTTCGCCCCCGCCCCGGGAACGGTGGCCCGGCTCAGGCTGCCGGGCGGGCCGGGCCTGCGGGTGGACGCGGGGGTCGCGGAGGGCGACCTGGTGCCGGCCGAGTTCGACTCGATGATCGCGAAGATCGTCGCCGGCGGCCGCGACCGAGAGGAGGCGCTCGGGCGTCTGGGCCGGGCCCTCTCCCAGACGACGGTCATCCTCCGCGGCGGCACGACGAACAAGGCCTTCCTCCTCGACCTCCTCGACCGCGAGGAGGTGCGCGGGGGACGCCTGGACGTGGGCTACCTGGACCGCCTCGTCGCCCGGGGCGAGCAGAGCTCGAGGCGCAACGGCGAGCTGGCCCTCGTCCGCGCGGCGATCGAGGCGTACGAGGCCGAGGCCGACGGCGAGAAGGCGCGCTTCCTGTCCACCGCCGTGCGCGGGCGGCCCGAGGTCCGGCCGGAGACCTCGCGGACCGTGGAGCTGCGGCAGGGAGGGCAGGCCTACGCCGTCGTCGTCCGTCGCACGGCCGTCGACCGGTACCGGGTCGAGGAGGACGGGCGCCGCGTCGAGGTCGCGGTCGAGCGGCTGGGCGCTCCGCTCCGCGAGCGGCGGCTCCAGACGTCCGAGTGGCGCCTGCAGTGCGGGGGGACGACGTGGCGGGTGCTCTCGCTCGTCCAGGGGCCCTCCCACCTCGTCGAGGTGGAGGGAGTCCCCCACACGTTCACCCGGGACCTGCCGGGCCTCGTCGTGGCCCCGGCGCCGGCGATCGTCGTCTCGGTGGCCGTCCGGCCGGGGGCCGAGGTCGAGGCCGGACAGCCGCTCGTCGTCCTCGAGGCGATGAAGATGGAGACCTCCGTGGACGCGCCCTTCGGTGGCCGGGTGCGCGAGGTGCGGGTCGTGCCCAACGTGCAGGTCGGCCCCGGCGACCCCCTCGTCGTCGTGGACCCGGAGCCGCGCCGGGACGCCCTCCCTCGCGAGCGGCGGCTGCACCTCGACGCTCTCGGTGCGGGGCCCGCCGGTCCTCCCGCCGGGCTCCGCCAGGCCCTCGACGAGCTGCGAGGCCTGATGCTGGGCTTCGACGTGGACGCGGGGGGGCTGCGAGAGCCTCTCTCCCGCCCGGTCGAGGCGTCGGCGGGGGCGTCCTTCGCCCGCGGGGCCGCCGGCATCCTCGACATCTTCGCCGACGTCTGCTCGCTCTTCCGCCGTCAGGGCGAGGACGAGGAATGGGACGACGGCAACGGGTTCGGCGCGGAGGAGTACCTCTTCACGTACCTCCGCAAGCTGGACGAGAAGGGCGCCTTCCTGCCCGCCGCGTTCCTCGAGAAGCTGTGGCGCGCGCTCCGCCACTACGGCGTGCACGATCTCGCCCGCTCGCCGGAGCTCGAGGAGAGCCTCTACCGGATCTGCAAGGCGCACCAGCGCGAGGAGCACCTCGCCGCGCCCGTCTCGCTCCTCCTCGAGCGCCTGCTGGAGGGCGAGGCGGCGTCCCGCGCCGCGGTACCGGACCTGCCCCTCCTCCTCGACCGGGTCATCGCGGCGACGCAGAGCCGCTACCCGGCCGTGAACGACCTCGCGCGCGAGGTGCGCTTCCGGCTCGTCGAGAGGCCACTCCTCGAGCGCGTGCGGGGAGAGGTCTTCTCGGCCGCCGAAGGCGACCTGCGGGCGCTCGCCGGAGGGCTCGACGCCGCCGCCCGCGCCGAGCACGTGGAGCGCCTCGTCCAGTGCCCGCAGCCGCTCGCCGGCCTGCTCGCGGAGCGGTACGAGACGGCCACGGGGCCGGCGCGGGAGGCGATCCTCGAGGTCCTGCTCCGACGGCTCTACAGGATCCGGGCCCTGGGCGAGATCGGGGTCGAGACCGTGGAGGGCCAGGCCTTCGCCCTCGCGAGCTACGGGAGCGAGGGGCGCTTCAGGCAGGCCCTCCTGACCCACGCCGGCGACTCCTCGCTCGCCGTCGCGCTCGCCTGCATGGGCCGTCGGGCGGCCACGGTGCCTCCGGACCGCGAGCTCGTGGGCGACGTCTTTCTGTGGCGGTCGGGCGGCACGGGAGAGGTCGAGACGAACGCCGCCGAGATCCGGGCCGTCCTCGAGGGCGCCGCGCTTCCGCGGCCGTTCCGACGGCTCGTGATCGCGGTGGGCGGTCCCGGCGGCATGCAGCACTTCACCTTCCGCCCGACTCCCGCCGGCGGCTACGCCGAAGAGGCCCTCTTCCGGGGCGCCCACCCCATGATGGCGAAGCGTCTGGAGCTCCATCGGCTGAAGCACTTCGATCTCGAGCGGCTGCCGTCGGTCGAGGACGTCTACCTCTTCCGGGCGGTGGCGAAGGGCAACGCGCGCGACGAGCGGCTCTTCGCGGTCGCCGAGGTCCGCGACCTGACGCCCGTCCGCGACACCTCCGGGCACGTGGTGCAGCTGCCGGAGCTCGAGCGGATGCTCCTCGAGGCGCTCGGCGCCATCCGGCGCGTCCAGACCCGGCGGCCGTCCGGCCAGAGGCTCCACGGCAACCGCGTGATCCTGCACGTCTGGCCGGTCCTGGACGTCTCCGACGAGGACCTCCACGCCTTCGTGGCCCGCTACGCACCCACCACCGAGGGCCTCGGCCTCGAGGGGGTGACGATCCACGGGCGCGTGCCGGCCGAGGACGGCGAGGCGCGGGACGTGGCTGTTCTCCTGTCCAAGCCTCCGGGGCGCCCCATCGTGGTGCGCCGAGAGGTGCCGGATGACGCCCCCATCGCCCCCCTCTCGGAGTACGAGCAGAAGGTGGTCCGCCTCGCGCAGCGCGGCCTCGTCTACCCCTACGAGCTCGTGCGCATGCTCGCTCCCGGGCCCGAGGCGAGGGGCGGCCTCTTCCCACCCGGGGAGTTCGTGGAGCACGACCTCGACGGCCGCGGCCGGCTCGCGCCGGTGGACCGGCCGTTCGGCCAGAATCGGGCCAACGTCATCGCCGGCGTGATCCGCAGCTTCACCCCGAGGCACCCCGAGGGCATGGCCCGGGTGCTCCTGCTCGGCGACCCGAGCCGCGAGCTCGGCTCCCTGGCCGAGCCTGAGTGCCGCCGGATCGCGGCCGCCCTCGACCTCGCCCGGGAGATGTCGTGCCCGGTCGACTGGCTGGCCCTCTCCGCGGGGGCCAAGATCGCGACCGACAGCGGCACCGAGAACATGGACTGGATCGCCCTCGTGCTGCGCCGCATCGTCGAGTTCACGCAGGCCGGCGGGGAGATCAACGTGGTCGTGAACGGCATCAACGTGGGCGCCCAGCCCTACTGGAACGCCGAGGCCACGATGCTGATGCACACCCGCGGGATCCTCGTGATGATGCCGGACTCGGCGATGGTGCTGACGGGCAAGCGCGCCCTCGACTTCTCGGGCGGAGTCTCGGCGGAGGACAACCGGGGGATCGGGGGCTACGAGCGCGTGATGGGGCCGAACGGCCAGGCGCAGTACTTCGCGCGCGACGTGGGCGAGGCCTGCCGGATCCTCCTCCGCCACCACGAGCACGCCTACCTCGCGCCCGGCGAGCGGTTCCCCCGCCGCGCCGAGACGAGGGACCCCGCCGACCGCGACGTCCGCCTCTTCCCCTACGAGCGCCGCGACGAGCACGGCTTCGCGACGGTCGGCGACGTGCTCACCGACGCCGGCAACCCCGGGCGGAAGAAGCCGTTCGACGTGCGCAACGTCATGCGGTCGGTGGTCGACCAGGACCACGCGCCGCTCGAGCGGTGGGCGGCCTGGCGGGACGCGGAGACCGTGGTCGTGTGGGACGCGCACCTCGGCGGCTGGCCGGTGTGCCTGCTGGGGATCGAGTCGGAGCCCCGGCCCCGCTTCGGCATCCCGCCCGCGGACGGCCCCGAGCAGTGGACGGGCGGCACGCTCTTCCCGCAGTCGTCACGGAAGGCCGCCCGGGCCATCAACTCGGCGAGCGGCCGCCGTCCCCTCGTCGTGCTCGCCAACCTCACCGGCTTCGACGGGTCGCCGGAGTCGCTCCGGCAGTGGCAGCTCGAGTACGGGGCGGAGATCGGACGGGCGATCGTCAACTTCCAGGGGGCGATCGTCTTCTGCGTCGTCTCCCGCTACCACGGCGGGGCGTTCGTCGTGTTCTCGAACGCGCTCCACGACAACCTCTCGGTGATCGCCCTCGACGGGACCCACGCCTCCGTCATCGGCGGCGCGCCGGCGGCGGCGGTCGTCTTCTCCCGGGAGGTCGAGAAGCGGACGGCGGCCGACCCGCGGGTCGCTGAGCTGGAGGCCGGTCTCGCCGAGGCGTCGGGACCGGAGAAGGCGCGGCTGCGGGCGCGGCTCCGCGAGGTCACGCGGGCCGTCCACTCCGAAAAGCTCGGCCAGGTGGCGGACGAGTACGACGCCGTGCACAGCGTCGAGCGGGCCCGCCGGGTGGGCTCGGTCCACGAGGTCATCCCCGCCGCTCGACTGCGGCCCCGCCTCATCGAGGCGGTCGAGAAGGGCATCGCCAGGGAGCGGGAGGGGCTGGAGGTCGTGGCGAAGGCCTGAGTCGTTCCTGGCCTGGCCGGGTCGTCGATCGGCGACCCGCGAGGTGGGGGGGCCGCGGGTCAGCGGCTGAGGACGAGGGCTGTCACGCTCGAGGCCGGCATGTCGAGACGGAAGGCGTTGTGGGCCGTGGGCGCGAGGTCCTGGCCGCGGGCGGGGGAGGCGGAGACGGCCGAGATCTGCCAGGTCGCGCCGTGGGTGAAGTCCACCGGGTGGGTGACCAGGACGTCGGCCGCCGTCGGCCCGGTGGACTTGTTGACCGCCACCAGGACCATCCGGCCGTCGTCGCCCGCGTCGACGCTCGCGTAGACCGACGTCGACGCGTCGTCCGTGGTCGCGGCGCCGACCGAGGTGTCGCCGAAGCGGGAGCCAGCCCCGTCGTAGTTGCAGTAGAGGGCGAAGGCGCCGTCGATGTAGGGCGCGCTCGGCTGCAGATCCCAGAGGGTGGCCGCGAAGACGCCCTCCCGTCCGAAGATCCCCAGCACGTCCGCCTCCGCGACGGCCCCCGACACGTGGTCCCCCCCGCCGTAGTTGTACTCGGTGATGGCGAGGGCGGTGCCCGGGTAGTGGGCGGCGATCTTCTCCCTCATGCGCGGGAGCAGGCGGATCGCCCCCACCCGAGCGTCGATCGAGATCCAGCTGTCCTCGCTGTAGCCGGGGTCCCAGAGGGAGCGCGGCGCCTGCACGCGCGCCGCGGCCACCGCGGCGGTGTCGTTCGCGTCGGTGATGCGCACGCCTCCACCCCGGGCCTCCGGGTACCAGTGGAGGTCGAGGACGTCGACGAGGCGCCGGCCGGTCCTTCCTTCGGCGTCGCGCATCGAGTCGAGGTAGAAGTCGAGGAAGTCGCGGCCCCCGGCGTCGGGCGCGTCCTGGAGGGTCGCGAAGCCCTGCCAGCCGTAGCTCACCGGGCCGAAGACGAGGGCCGTAGGGGCCACCGCCTTGACGGCGCCCGCCCAGTCGGCCGTGCGCTGGGCGATCTCCGCGTAGGTGAGCTTGCCCGTCGGCCGGATCCGCGGGTGGGTCGTGGCCCAGAGGTCGGGCTCGTTGTCGAGGGAGTAGAAGATCGTCCGGGCCGGATCGCGGCGGGCGTCGGGGAAGGTCGACTCGAGCCAGGCCACGAACTCGTCCTGGTACACCACACGGTCTCCGGCGTCGGGCGGGTAGGAGAACCGCCCGCCCTTCGCGGCGCGCGACTCGAGGAAGCGGACGTTCAGGTAGTCGGGGGTCTGGTTCACGTCGCCGCCCGGTGCTTTGTCGGCCGACACGTAGCCGGCCATGGGCACGGTCACGATCATGGAGGCGCCCGCGGCCATCGCGCGGGCCACGTACGGCCGGACCGCCTCGCCCGGCACGTCGCCGCCGCCCAGGTAGTCGTCGTTCTGGTTGTGGTAGTCGGTGCCCGCGTTCGAGGCGTTCGTCTCCCAGTTGTAGGCCGTCCATCGGTTGCCGCCGAGCCGGCCGAGCTTCAGGCCCCGCGACCGGCCGGCCCAGTCGGGCTGGTTCATCCCGTAGACGTAGGGCGAGATCGGGTGTCGGGAGGCCGACGAGTCGATCGTGAACCGCACGCTGCCCGCCGGCGCGGCCGACGGCGCAGGCGAGGAGGACGGGCTCGTGGGGCTGGACGATCCCCCTCCGCCGCACCCGGGGAGGAGCAGGGCGAGGAGCGCGCCGGCCAGAGCGAGTCCGCGGGCCTTCATCGCGGGCACCCTAGCACGGCAGGACCGGGCGCCGACAGAGTCGGCTGATCCATGGCGACTCTTCCTTCCCGCGGGCCACGCCCGGCCGAGCCGTCCCCCGGCCCTAGTCCCAGCGGATCGTGTGGGGGATGCCGCGCTTCTCGAGGGCGGCCATGACCCCGGCGGCCGGGATCGCCCGCTCCATCCGGTGGACGCCGGGCGGGACGCGGCCCGAGGCCTGCAGGGCCATCACGATCGCAGCGTGCCCGCCGGTGAGGCGCTCCATGGCCGTGAAGCCCGTCACAGGGTCGTATCGATCGACGAGGTCCACGGTCACTCGCGCCGGCCGGCCGTCCTTCTCGCCCACCCCTACCGCCCGCATGACACAGACGTCGCGGACGGCCGGGCCGGCGATCATCGGCTCGAGGAGGCGGTGGTAGAGGTTCCGGGGCACCACCGCCTGCCCGTCGACCTCCACCGCGTCTTCAGAGAAGAGGCCCAGCCGCTTGTAGGCCTCGAAGGTCGCAAAGTGGCCCGGGTAGCGGAGGACCTTGTTCTCGTAGCGGTGCAGGCGGCCGAGGTGGGTGTGGGGCGTCGTCGACATGCTGCCCGAGATCACGAACGCCTCGAGCGTCCCGAGGGGCGGGATCTCCAGCGTCTCGAGCTCGGTGAACGTGGGCACCTGGGTGAGCTTCCCGTCGCGGATGTAGGTGGCGTGGCCCTCGTACTCGTTGGTGAGGCCGTTGACGTGGAAGGTGAGCCGGTATCGCCACGGATCCTCGGGGTCCTGGGGGAGGCCCCCATCGTAGAGGTGGACCTCCTGTGGCCGGTCGAGGAGGTCCATCACGTAGACGCCCATGTGGTTGATGAGCCCGGGTCCCATGCCGCAGTCGGGGACGACGCTGACGCGGCTCGCCCGCGCCGCCTCGTCGAGTCGAAGCTGCGACCAGACGACGTCGGTGTTGCCCCCGAGGTCGCAAAGGCTCACTCCGGCCGCGATGCAGGCCTCGGTGATGCCGAGGTTGAAGAAGTACGGCACGGCGCTCAGGGCCACCTGCGCCCCCTCGACTACGGCCGTCACCGAGCGGGCCTCCGACGCGTAGACCGCGGCCGCCTCGGCGACGTCCCGTCCCGCCACGTCGTTGACGCGCTCCGCTGCCGTCCGGGCCGCGTCCAGGTGGGCATCGGCCATCACGACGCGCCCGGCGCCACCGTGGCGCACGAGGTCGCAGGCAGCGGCCGTGCCCTGCCGTCCCGAGCCCAGGATCACGAAGCGGTGAGCCATGCCTTGCTCAGCGGCGCGCGGGGGCGCCCTCGCCCGAGAGCTCCTGCGCCAGGGACGTCACGAGCGCGGCGTTGCGGACGACCGCACGCTCGAGGACCTCGGCCTGTCGCGCCGCCCGCTCCCAGTCCTTCTCCTCGGCGGCCTCCGTGAGGCCGGGCAGCTCGAGGTGGGCGTAGGTGTATCGGGCGGCGTACAGCGTGTGCCGGAACCAGGGCCGGCCGGGGAGGCCCTCGGGGTCGAGCCAGTTGCGCTCGACCGCGATCATCCCGGCGTCGACTCGCCGGGCGACGTCGGGCGCGGGGACGCCGGATGTGAGGGCCCGTTGCCGCGCCTCGTTCAGGCGCCGGCCGCCGGCCTCGAGGTCGTCCACGGCTCTCCGGAGCCGGGCGAGGTCGACGCGGTCCCGGTCGGTGGCCTTCTCGAGATCGTCCACGAACGTCCGCAGGTGGCGGGCGCAGGCGGAGAAGTCGAAGGGCAGGAGATCGGCGTTCGCGAGCCGGAGAGCGAGCGTGCCCCAGATCCGGGAGAGGAGCACGTGGTAGCGGTAGCCCGGGTCGCCGACCTTGTTCATCCAGTAGAAGTCGTCGTACATCGAGTGGTAGACGCCGTACGGCCCGTCGAAGCTCAGGCCGATCGTCGGGACGCCCAGGTGGTTGAGGAAGACGGTGTGGTCGGACCCGCTGCCGATGCGGACGTCCACGAGGTCGTCGTCGCCCACCGCTCCCGGCTCGCCGCTCTCGGCGCGGGCCTTCGCGACGACGGCGCGACGGGCCTCGAGGAGGGGCCGGCCGGCGGCCGGGTCCTCCAGCTCGCGTGCGACGTCGAGGACGAGCGGAGCGAGCGACCCGACCGCCTGGGGCGCGAAGTCGGGGCCGCCCGCCGACGAATCGACGTTGAGGTAGGCGACGGCCTTCGCCTGCAGCTCGTCCGCGAGCTGCTCGCCCCACTCGGTCGAGCCGGTGAGGCCGACCTCCTCGCCGTCCCAGGAGCAGAAGACGAGCGTCCGCCTCGGCCGTGTCCCCGCCCGGAGCCGTTCCCCGAGAGCCCGCGTCAGCTCCATGAGCGAGGCCGTGCCGCTCGAGGGGTCGACGCCGCCGAACTCCCAGGCGTCGCGGTGGTTTCCGAGGAGGACCCACTCGTCGGGCCGCTCGCTCCCGCGGATCCGCGCCTCCACGACCTCGTTCGGCGCCACGTGGTTGTCCATGACGACCTTCATCCGTACGCGCACGCGCCCGCCCCCGAGCCGGTACTCGAAGGGCAGGCCGCCCTGCCACTCCTTCGGCGCCACCGGCCCGTCCATGTTCTCGAGGAGGGGCTTCGCGTCCTTCCACGAGAGGGGGAGACCGGCGATCTTCGGGAGCGACCGCGCCTCCTCCGGCCTCACCCGGGGCGCCCCGGGCACGGAAGCCCAGCCGGGGGTGAGGGGGTCGCCCGGGACGATGAAGTCGTACGTGATCGCGCCGCGCTGGATGTGGCTTTCGGGGCCCCACGGCCCGTCGGGAAAGACGGCCCCGCGCTCGAAGCCGTCCTCCGCGGGGTCACTGTAGATGAGGATCCCCGCCGCTCCTTCCCTCTCCGCGGTGAGGGCCTTGAAGCCGCGGTAGCTGTAGGGGTTCGAGTAGCGAACGAGGACGATCCTGCCGCGCACCTCGATGCCGCTCCGGCGGAGGAACTCGTAGTCCTCGGGGTTGCCGCTGTGCGCGTAGACGACCGGAGCCTCGACGTCGGCCGAGGCCGAGAGGCCGAGGTAGCCGGGGCTGACCCGCGGGTTCTTCGTGTCGGGGTCGGCGTCGTACGGCTCCTCGCGCAGGCTGGCCTCGTAGCGCACCGGCGCGACCATGGTGAGCGACACCTCTCGGGGAGCGGTGTTGAGGACGTCGTAGCGTCGAACGACCACGTCCTCGAGGCCCTGCTTCCTCCACTCGTCGGCGATCGACAGCGCGAGCTCGTGATTGCGCGCCGAGCCCGCCGGGTGAGGCTCCGCGGTGAGCTGCCGGTGCCAGGCGCGCACCCGGTCGGCGGACAGGAGGGCGGCGAAGGCGGACTCCGCCTCCCGCTCGCGCACGGCGGAGGCAGGGGCGAAGCCAGGCAGACCGCCGCCGCGAGCGACGAGGGGCGCGGGGAGGAGAGCGGCGGCCACGGCGGCGGCGAGAGCCCGGGAGAGCACGAGAGCCTCAGGAGACCGTCGCCTCGACGAGGCTCGCCTCGATGAGCGCGACCGCCTCGTCGACCTCGCCCCTCGTGACCAGGAGCGGCGGCATGAAGCGGACGGTGCTCGTCCCGCAGGCGAGCAGGAGAAGGCCGTTCTCGAACGCGCGGCGGATGACCGCATCGCAGAGGTCCTTCGCCGGCGCTCGCGAGAGTCGGTCCTTCACCAGCTCCATGCCGATCATCAGGCCCTTGCCGCGGACGTCGCCGATCGCCTCGTGCCGGGCTCGCAGCTCGCGCAAGCGAGCCATGAAGTGGTCGCCCACCGAGGCGGCGTTCTTCGCGTACTCCCGCTCGACGAGGTCGAGCGTGGCGAGGGCGGCGGCGCAGCAAAGGGGATTGCCGCCGAAGGTGTTGCCGTGGGCCCCGCGGGGCCACCTCTCCATGATCCGCTTCTTCGCGACGATCGCGCCGATCGGGAGGCCGGAGCCGAGGCCCTTGGCCAGGGTGAGGATGTCGGGCGCGACGCCCCAGTGCTGGCAGGCGAACATCCGGCCGGTGCGCCCGATGCCGGACTGGACCTCGTCGCAGACGAGCAGGATGCCGTGGCGGTCGCAGAGGGCGCGGAGCCCGGGCAGAAAGCCGTCCGGCGGGACCACGTAACCGCCCTCGCCCTGGATCGGCTCGACGAGAATCGCCGCCACCTCGCCCGGCGGCACGTTGGCCGGGAAGAGCACGTGCTCGACGTAGTCGAGAACGGCCTGGCCCTGGTCGGCCCCCGCGAAGAGCGGCCGGTAGGGATTGGGATAGGGCACGTGGGTCACGCCCGGCATCGTGGGGAAGAAGCCGGCCTGCTGTGTGTACTTGCTCGAGGTGAAGGCGAGCGAGCCCATGGTGCGGCCGTGGAAGCCGCCGAGGAAGCCGATGAAGCGCGGCCGCCCGGTGACGGAGCGGGCCAGCTTCAGCGCCCCCTCGACGGCCTCGGTGCCGGACTGGGCGAGGAAGGTCATCACCGGCTCCTCCATCGGCGCGAGCTCGTCCAGCCTCTCGGCGAGGCGCACCTGGCCCTCGTGCCAGTAGTCGGAGCTGATGTGGAGGAAGCGGTCTGCCGCGTCCTTGACCGCCTGCACGACACGCGGGTGGGCGTGGCCGGTCGCGCACACGGCGATCCCGGCCGCGAAGTCCAGGAAGCGGTTGCCGTCCACGTCCCAGACCTCGGCCCCCCGGCCGTGCGACATGACGAACGGCGCGTCGCGCGGGTAGGATGGCGAGGTAACCGCGAGGTCGCGCTCGAGGAGAGCCTTCGCCTTGGGGCCCGGCAGGTCCGTCCGGATGTGGGGCGTCTTCATGGCCTTCCCTTTCAGACCGGCAGCGGGACCGGTCGGCGGTGGGCGCGGCTCGTGCGCTCCTGGAGGTCGCGCAGCACGCGAAGCTCCTCGTCGGTCGGAGGGGCGAGCGCCTCGAGGGGATCGGCGACATCGAGCGGCCAGCCGGTGGCCTTCCGGGCCGCCTCCACGCCGACGTTCTCGAAGAGGGCCACGAGCCTCAGCTCGCCAGTGAGGGGCTCGGGCTTCAGGAGGCCGCAGTCGGTGATGACGGCCTGTGGCCCCTGGCCGGGGGAGCGGAGGCGGGTCCGGCTTCCCCCGCCGTCCCCGAACCCCACGCTCGTCCGGAAGTCGAGCCGGGGAACGAAGGAGCGCGGGGACTGCTTGAGGAGGACGAACGTCCGCTTCGCGTGGGTCGCGATCTCGGGTGCGCCGCCCGCCCCGGGCAGCCGCGTCCTCGGACTCGCGTAGTCGCCGATGACCGTGCTGTTCAGGTTCCCGAAGCGGTCGATCTGGGCGGCGCCCAGGAAGCCCACGTCGATGCGGCCGCCCTGGAGCCAGTAGGCGAAGATCTCCGGCAGAGAGACGACCGCCGTCGCCGTCTCGGCCAGCTCTCCGTCGCCGATCGAGAGGGGCAGGACGTCGGGGCGGGAGCCGATCGTGCCGGACTCGTAGACGAGGACGAGGCCCGGCGCGTGCGTCTGCCGGGCCAGGTTCGCGGCGGCCGAGGGCAGGCCGATCCCGACGAAGCAGACGCAGCCGTCCCACAGGAGGCGCGCCGCGGCCACGGTCATCATCTCGTCCGCCGTCCAGGGAGGGGCGCTCACCGTCCGTCTCCTCCCGCGACCTCGGCCGGACGCGCGGCCTGCAGCGAGCGCAGGAACGCCGCGTGGTCCGTGGTTCCGAGGACGTGGCGGTCCATCCAGGCCGTGAAGGTCGCCCGGTCACGCGCGATCTCGTCCCACTCCTGGTAGAAGGCGTTGTCCCGCGCGTAGTAGCCGTGAGCGTAGGAGGGCCAGGCCCCTCCGGGCACCTGCGAGACCGCGGTGACGACGAAGTGGGGGAGGACGAAGGCGTTCAGGTCCGACTGAAGGTCGTCCGCGACCTCCTCGACGGTGACGAGGAGGGTCGTGGCGGCGAGCGCGGCCTCCCGCTGCGCGCCCACGATGCCGCGCAGGAGGACGTTGCCCCGCCGGTCGGCCCTCTGCGCGTGCAGGATCGTGACGTCCGGCCGCAGCGCGGGGACGGTCGCGATCGACTCGCCGGTGTACGGGCACGTGACGCTGCGGATCTGGCCGTTCACCGCGGGAAGGTCGGTGCCCGCGTAGCCCCGCAGCAGGCCGAACGGAAGGCGCGAAGCGCCGGCGGTGTAGGCGGTGGCCATGCCGGCGTGGGAGTGCTCGGTGATCGCCAGAGATCGCGGCCAGCCGTTCTCGACGGCGTCGCGGAGCCGGTGCAGGGAGCCGACCCCGGGGTTGCCGCCCCAGGAGAAGGTGAGGGCGCGGGCGCACCCCGCTCCGATCATCTGGTCGTAGACGAGGTCGGGCGTCATGCGCACGAGGTGGAGGTCGCGCCGGCCCTGGCGGAGGACCTCGTGCGCGGCCGCGAAGGGGATGAGGTGGGTGAAGCCCTCGAGGGCCAGCGTCTGGCCGTCCCGGACGTGCCGCGCGACTGCGTCCTTCAGGCTGAGGAGGGGCATCGGTCACTCGACGACGGTCTGGGACTGCTCGCGCAGGTAGAGAGGCAGGTAGTAGGCGGAGCCGATCGCCTTGCCCGTGGAGCCCGAGCCCTTCCAGCCGCCGAACGGCTGGTAGCCCGGCCAGGCACCCGTCGTCGCCCCCTGGGGCCGATTGACGTACGTCACGCCGGCCTCGACGTGGTCGAGGAAGTAGCGCGTGTCTTCGGCGTCGCCGTAGCAGCCGGCGGTCAGGCCCAGGGCGCTGTCGTTCGCCCGGGCGACGCCCTCCCGCACGCCGGAGACGCGGGCCACCATCAGGATGGGTTGGAACATCTCCTCTCGGAAGAGCGGGTGGTGCGGTGGAGCCTCGGCCACGGTCGGGGCCACGAAGTGGCCGTGGGCGAGGTCGCCCTCGACGAGGCGCCGGCCGCCGGCCAGGATCCGGCCGCCGCCCTCGACGAGCCGCGCGCAATAGCGCGAGTACGCTTCCGCCGCCGCATCGTTGACGACCGGGCCCATCCAGTTCTCGCGGAGGCAGGGATCGCCCACGCGGACGGCCGCCGTCTTCTCCAGCACCTTCGCGAGGAGGGCCTCCGCCGCGCCTGCCTCCACGTAGACGCGCGAGAGGGCGGAGCACTTCTGGCCGGTGAGGCCGAAGGCCGAGCGGACGATTCCGGCGGCCGCCCGCTCGAGGTCGCCCCGCGCGGTCACGACGCAGGCGTTCTTGCCGCCCATCTCCGCGATGCAGGGCCGGGGGTGCGGCCCGGCCGCCATCTTCCGGTAGAGGGCCATGCCCACGTCGTGGGAGCCGGTGAACGTCAGGCCGGCGAGGCGCGGGTCGCTCGTGAGGGCCTCGCCGACGACTCCACCCGGGCCGGCCACGTAGTTGAAGACGCCGGCCGGGAAGCCCGCGTCGCGGACGCAGTCGGCGAGGAGGCGTCCGGCCCACGGCGTGTCGCTCGCGCCCTTGAGGACGACGGTGTTGCCGGCGACGAGCGCCGCCGCCACCGGCCCGCCGGCGAGCGCGAGGGGGAAGTTGAAGGGCGTGATCACGGCCCACACGCCGTAGGGCTTGAGCACGGACCGGTTGTGGGAGCGGTAGCCCTCGAGCGGGTCGTCCGGGAGGGGCCTGTCGTAGGCGTCGTTGCGCTCGAGCTCCGCCGCGTAGCCCGAGAAGAAGTCGGCCGTCTCCTGCGTCTCGCCGAGCGCCTCCATCCGGTTCTTGCCGACCTCGAGGGCGAGGGCCGCCCCGACCGTGTAGACCCGCTCCTCGAGGAGGGCCGACACGCGCCGCACGAGACGGATGCGCTCGACGGGCGGCGTGGCCCGCCAGGGGTCGAAGGCCCGCGCCGCCGCGGCGACCGCTCGCTCCACGTCGGCCGCGTCGCCGAGGGGGAACCGGCCGAGGACGAGCCGCCGGTCTGCCGGGCTCCGCTTTTCCTCGGTCCGTGCGGCCTCCATGTCCCGGCCGTCGATGTGGAGGGGGTGGGTCGCGCCGAGACCTCTCCGCACCTCGGCGAGGGCCGCCTCGAAGCGGGCGTGCATCTCCTCGGGAGGGTCGAACATCGTGGAGTACGTCAGCTTGAAGGTCATGGGGACGGGCGCGGCGTTGGCCATTGGATTCCCGACGGCCGGAGTTGTCAATGGACGCACGACCCGCGCGAAGTGCGGACGAGCTCAACTCCCAGCCCGGCCTTGATGGCTCTGGGGAGAGGTGGTTCAAGGGGACAACGACGAGACGGAGCCTACGGATCCGCCAGCGACAGACCTCTCGGGACGCGCGCGGCGGGCGTCCCTCGATAGCATCTTGACTCCCCTGACTCGCCGGCCTACCGTTCCCGGTCCATGAGAGACGCCCACGTGTGCGCCGCCGTGCGGACGCCTTTCGGCCGGCACGGGGGCGCCCTCGCCACGGTGCGGACGGACGACCTCGCGACCTTCCCGATCCTGGCTCTCGTGGAGCGCTTCCCTCGGGTGGACTGGGCGGCGCTCGACGAGGTGATCCTCGGCTGCGCGAACCAGGCCGGCGAGGACAACCGGAACGTGGCCCGGATGGCGGTCCTCCTCGCCGGCCTCCCGGTCTCGGTGCCGGGCGTGACCGTCAACCGGCTCTGCGCCTCGGGCCTCGAGGCCGTGGGCCAGGCCGCGCGGGCGATCCGGCTCGGCGAGGCGGACCTCGTCCTGGCGGGCGGGGTCGAGAGCATGTCGCGCTCGCCGTACGTCCTCGCCAAGGCGGGCGGGGCGTTCGCCCGGGACCAGAAGCTCGAGGACACGACGCTCGGCTGGCGCCTCGTCAACCCGCGGATGGAAGGACTGCATGGGACCGACTCGATGACCCAGACGGCGGAGAGTCTGGCTCGCGAGCACGGCATCGACCGGGCGGACCAGGATGCCTACGCCCTGCGGAGCCAGCGCCGCGCGGAGCGGGCCCGGGCGAGCGGCTGGCTGGCCGAGGAGATCGTCCCCGTCACGGTGAAGGTCGGCGCGGAGACGCGGATCGTGGAGCGGGACGAGCATCCCCGCCCGGAGACGACGCTCGACGACCTCGCCCGGCTGAAGCCGCTGCTGGGGCCGGGGACGACGATCACCGCCGGCAACGCCTCGGGCATCAACGACGGAGCGGGGGTGCTGCTCCTCGCCTCCGAAGGGGCGGCGTCGAGGTACGGGCTCGACCCGATCGCCCGCGTCACGGGGATGGCGAGCGCCGGCGTGCCGCCCCGCACGATGGGCTTCGGCCCCGTGCCCGCGATCCTCGATCTCATGGCCCGCGGAGGCCGTTCCCTCGCGGACTACGGCGTGGTCGAGATCAACGAGGCCTTCGCCGCGCAGGTGCTGGCCTGCACGCGGACGCTCGGCCTCCCCGACGACGCGGACTTCGTGAACCCGAACGGCGGCGCGATCGCCTTCGGCCATCCCCTCGGGGCGAGCGGGGCCCGGTTGTGCACGACCACTCTCCTGGAGATGAAGCGGAGAGGGGCCCGTCGCGCCCTGGTGAGCCTTTGCGTCGGCGTCGGCCAGGGCCTGGCCCTCGAGCTCGAGCGGGTGGCGTGAGCAGACGGGGGAGCCGGAAGCTCGGCTTCTGGATGGCGACGGCGCTGGTGGTTGGCAACATCATCGGCTCCGGCGTCTACCTGCTTCCGGCCTCGCTCGCGCCCTACGGCCGGAACAGCCTCGTGGGGTGGCTGTTCACGGCGACCGGCGCCCTGCTCCTGGCCGCCGTCTTCGCCGCGCTCGGCCGCGCCTTCCCGAGGGACGGCGGGCCGTACGTCTTCACGCGGGCCGCCTTCGGGAAGCTCGCCGGGTTCGTGGTCGCCTGGGGCTACTGGGTGTCGGTGTGGGTGGGCAACGCGGCCATCGCGACTGGCGCCGTGAGCTACACGAGCGCCTTCGCCCCCTGGATCGCGTCGGTGCCGGGGGCCTCGGCGGAGGTGACGATCGCCGTGGTCTGGGTGCTGACGCTCGTCAACTGCTGGGGCGTGCGGGCGGCGGGCTGGGTCCAGGCCGTGACCACCGTCCTCAAGCTCCTGCCGCTCCTGGCGGTGGCGCTCCTCGGCTTCTTCTACGTCCGGAGCGAGAGCCTCGCCGCGCTCGCCACGGCGCCGCTCAGCCTCGATGGCACGACCGCCGCTGCGACCCTCGCCCTCTGGGCCCTCGTAGGCTTCGAGTCGGCCACCGTGCCCGCGGACAAGTTGGACGATCCCGGCCGTACGATCCCCCGCGCCACGATGCTGGGCACGGTGGTGACGGCCCTCGTCTGCACGTTGGCCTGCTGCATGGTCCTGCTGGCCGTCCCCGCCGCGCAGCTCGCCACATCGAACGCCCCGTTCGCCGACGCGGCTCGAGGCTTCTGGGGAGAAACCTCGGCCACGCTGGTGGCCATCTTCGCCGCCATCAGCGCCTACGGGGCGCTCAACGGCTGGATCCTGCTCCAAGGGGAGCTGCCCTTCGCGATGGCGAGAGACGGCGTCTTCCCCCGCGTCTTCGCCCGGGAGTCGTCGCGCCGCACGCCCGTCTTCGCGTTCGTGACGACCAGCGTCTTGGTCACTCTCCTGATCCTGGCCACCCTTCACGGGACGATGGGCCAGAAGTTCGAGCTGTTCATCCGCGTGGCGACCTCCCTCAACCTGGTGGCGTACCTCGTCTGCTCGCTGGCCCTGCTCCTTCTGTTGCGCCGTGGCCGGCTGGAGGCGCGGAAGGGAACGGTCGGCCTCGCGGTGGCTGGCGCGCTGGGCGCGCTCTTCTCGCTCTGGGCCATCGCCGGGGCGGGGAAGGAGGCATGGCTGTGGGGGGCAGCGCTGCTCGCCGCGGGCCTGCCCGTCTACGCCCTCACGAGGCGGGCAGAGCGGACGGAGCGGACGGAGCGGACGGAGCGGACGGACGGTTGACCGTCTCCGGAGCAGGACGTATCGTCCGAGCGAGCCGATCGTCCGACGAGACTGGAGGAGCCCATGCCCGTCGCCGCCTTCGAGCCGGAGTTCATGAAGATCGGCGTCCTCACCGCCGCCCTGCAGGAGCTCACCCCCCGGGAGAAGCGCGACCCGGATCCCGACCTGGCGATCGAGGAGTGGGTGGCCTTCGCGCGCGAGCTGGGGGCGGACCACATCCAGCTCTCCGCCGCCCTCCACCCGTCGAAGGCCGACGTCCCCGCCGAGGCGATGCTCGACCCGGTGGCGAACACCCTCGACCTCCGCCGGCCGTTCGACCGCGAGCGGGCGAAGCGCGTGAAGGCGGCCATGAAGGCCCACTCGATCGGCCTCTCCGACCTCGCGTACTTCGACAACATGCTCCACGAGAACCCGACCGTCCGCCGGAAGAAGCACGACTTCATGCGGCGGGTCATGGACGCGGCGGTTCTGCTCGGGGTGGACGCGGTCTGCGGCTTCGTCGGCCGCAACCAGGAGCACTCGATGGACGAGAACCTCCTCGACTTCGAGCGCAACTTCGTCCCCCTCCTCAAGTACGCGAAGGAGAGGAGGCTCGTCTACCGCGTCGAGCAGTGCCCGATGCCGGGGTGGACCACGAAGGACAACTGGCACAACAACCTCGCCTACACGCCGGGGACGTGGATCGCCCTCCACCGGATCTGCGAGAAGCACGGGGTGGGCGGCCAGCTCCGCATCCACTACGACCCCTCGCACGCCATCCTCATGGGCCAGGACACCCGCTCGATCTTCCAGTACCTGAGGGACGAGGGGTACGACTTCCTGATCGGCGGCTTCCACGTGAAGGGCCAGGTGATCGACGCCAGAGGCGTCTCGGCCTGGGGCTACGGCGGCCAGACCGTAGAGCGCGGGGACTGGAAGAAGGGCCGGCCCTCGCCGAGGCCGGCCGACCAGCTCAACGCCTGGAAGAAGCAGGTCGTGCTGTGCGAGCACGAGCTGCCGGGGACGGCCCGGCACGACCCGCTCGCCTACCTGCAGAACCGCACGGTCGACTGGCTCGACCACCAGCTCGCGGCCCGTGAGCTCCTGAAGCTCGACGTCGCCCAGACGCACCTGGTCGTCGAGCACGAGTACCCGAAGGCCCGGATCCAGGACAAGGAGCTGCTGCGGCCCATCCTCCAGGGCTCGATCGCCTTCACCCGGAAGGTGGACGAGGCCGCGGCCTGCATGTACGCGCTGCAGAGCGTCGTCCTGAAAGCCCAGGGGATCCCCGTCCAGGGCCACGGACGCCTGGCCTACCGGAGCTAAGGACGGCGGACGGGCCGGGCTCGCGAGAGCCTCAGCAGTTGAACCCGCCGTCGACGACCAGAGTCGTCCCGGTGGTGAAGGAGGACTCGTCCGAGGCCAGGAAGAGGTAGGCGGCGGCCATCTCGTCCGCGGTCCCGAGCCGGCCCATCGGCTGGCGGGCCACGAGGGCGGCCATCGCGGCCTCCGGATCGGGCGCCTCGGCGAGCCGCTCGTCGATCCAGGGCGTCATGGTCGTGCCGGGGCAGACCGCGTTCACGCGGACGCCGTCCCTGACGTGGTCGAGGGCCATGGCCTTCGTGAGGCCGACCACGGCGAACTTGGTCGTGACGTAGGCCGCCCGGTCGGCCACCGCGCGGACGCCGGCGATCGACCCCGCGTTCACGATCACGCCCCGCTTCCGGGGGACCATGACCTCGAGCGCGGCCCGCGACATGAGGAAGGTGCCCTTCACGTTCACGGCCACCAGGCGGTCCCAGGTCGCCTCGTCGGTTGAGAGGACCGTGCCCGAGGCGCCGACGCCGGCGTTGTTGACCAGGACGTCGAGCGGTCCGAGGGCCCGCTCCGTCTCCCGGACGGCCCGCGCGCAGTCGTCGGGGCTCCGCACGTCGCACCCGACGGCGAGCGCCCGGGCGCCGCCGGCCCTCGCCTCTTCCACGACGGCCTCGGCCTTCGGCAACGTCCGGTCGGCAGCAGCCACCGCCGCGCCTTCGCGGGCGAAGGCGAGGAGGGTTGCCCGGCCGATGCCGGAGCCGGCGCCGGTGACGAGGACGACCTTGCGCTGGAAGCGGCCGGTCATTCCGTGTGGAAGACCTCCTCCATGTTCGCCCACCATTCGCCGGGGGCGCGGCCCTCGACCGGCCGCTGCATGGGGTCCATGAGATCCCACCACTCCCGCATCCTCGGGGCCCGGGCCAGCTCGCGCATGCGGGCCTCGAGCTCCTCCTCCGGCCCCGCGTACTCGAAGTAGGCGAAGAGCTTCCCGTCGAAGTGGAAGATCGAGTAGTTGCGGATGCCGGCCTCGCGGATGGCCCCGAGGATCTCCGGCCACACCGCGGCATGGTACCGCTTGTACTCCTCGAGCACCTCCGGCCGGAGGCCGATCAGCTGTCCGAAGCGCTTCATCGCCTTCTCCTCCGCTCTCGGCCCCGGCCTCACCGGGGAGGCACGACCCGCTGCCGTTGCCGCCCGAGGCCCTCGATCGCCAGCTCGACGACGTCGCCCGCCTTCAGGAAGACGGGCGGGTCGAAGCCCATGCCGACGCCGTGCGGCGTGCCGGTGCTGATGACGTCGCCGGGGAGGAGCGTCATGAAGCGGCTGAGGTAGCTCACGAGGGTCGGCACGTCGAAGATCATCTGCTTCGTGCTGCTCTTCTGGCGTGTCTCGCCGTTGACCGTGAGCCACATCGGGAGGTCGCGCACGTCCTCGATCTCGTCCGGCGTGGCGAGGAAGGGGCCGAGGGGGGCGAACGTGTCCTGGCTCTTGCCCTTCGACCACTGCCCGCCGCGCTCGAGCTGGTCCTGCCTCTCCGAGTAGTCGTTGTGGAGGGCGTACCCGGCCACGTGGGCGTGGGCCTCCTCGCGGGTCACGTAGCGCGCCCGGCGGCCGACCACGACCGCGAGCTCGACCTCCCAGTCCGTCTTCACCGAGCCGCGGGGGAGGACGAGGTCGTCGTCCGGGCCGCAGAGCGCCGTCGTGGCCTTGAAGAAGAGGATGGGCTCCTCGGGGATCTTCGCCTTCGTCTCCCGCGCGTGGTCGGCGTAGTTGAGGCCGATGCAGACGATCTTGCTCGGCCGCGCCACGGGAGCGCCGAGCCGCACGCCCTCGGCCAGGCGGGGGGCCGTGCCGGCACTCTTACGCACCCAGTCGGCCAGCCGGCCGAGGCCGTCCGAGCCGAGGAAGCGCTCGTCCCAGTCGCTCCCGAAGGCGGAGGCGTCGACGCGGGCCCCGTCGGGCAGGATGAGACCGGGCTTCTCCGCGCCCGGCGGACCGAACCGGATGAGCTTCATTCGCCCTCCCCCTGCGCGTGGCGCCAGCGGTCGACGGCCACGGCCGCGACGATGATCACGCCGATGAGGATCTCCTGCACGTAGGTCGGCCAGCCCATCTGCTGGCTGCCGTTCCGGAGGAAGGCCATGACGAGGGCCCCCACCATCGAGCCGGCGATGCTCCCCTCGCCTCCGTTCAGGCTGCCCCCGCCGATGACCACCGCGGCGATGACGTCGAGCTCGGTCCCGGCGGCCACGGTCGGGTCGCCCTGGCGGAGCCGCGACATCTGCATGACGCCGGCGAGGCCGAAGAAGAGGCCGGCCGTGCCGTAGATGGCGAGCTTGAGGCGGTCGATGGCGATGCCGCAGGCCCGGGCCGCCGCCTCGCTCGACCCGAGGGCGAAGACCCGGCGGCCGAAGACGGTGCGGCGGAGGACGAAGGCCATGAGGACGGCGAGGGCGAGGGTGATCCAGACCCCGGGGGCGAAGAGCATCCAGGGCGCGGGGGGGAAGGTCACCGCCAGCTCGCCGATCCACGTGGCGGGCGCGTTGACCGTCGTCTGGCTGGCCAGCCACTTGGCCGTGCCCCGCGCGACGCCGAGCATGCCGAGGGTGGCGATGAACGGCACCACGCGCAGGCGCGTGATGGCGAGGCCGCTCACCAGGCCGACCACGCCCCCGGTGAGGACGGCGGCGAGGACGCCGAGGACCGGGGAGAAGCCGTCGCGGACGGCGAGGGCGCAGAGGACGCCGGTCAGGGCGATCGTCGACCCCACGGCGAGGTCGATCCCGCCTCCCACGATCACGAGCGTCATGCCGATGGCACCGATCGCCACGATGACCGTCTGGGCCAGGACGACGCGGAGGTTGTTGGCCGAGAGGTA
>DATJYX010000081.1:0-77230 GCA_035577965.1 Vicinamibacteria bacterium
CTCCCTCGTGAAGCCGCGTGGAGCCCGCCGCCTTCGGGAAAACCGGAGGCCGCGTCCGTCCGGTACACGAGACGAGTGTCGCAGGTCCTGCTCGACGGCAGGGCGTCGAAGGAGGGATCTCATGCGCGGGCGGGGATGCGCGCGGCGGACGGCTCCCTGACGGACCTGACCCGGACCAGGGCACTTCGAGGTGTTTCTTCGGGGCGGTGCTCCTCGGCGCCGGGTTCGGCGCGCTGTCGGGAGGCTTCGCCGCACACGTGGCGCGGGAACGGTGGGAGCCGGCCTGGACTCGACGGCTCGCGGTCGGCATCGTCCCGACGAGAGGACGCGGCGTGGCCCTGATGGTGCGGTTCGCCTTCTGACGAAGTCCAGAGCCGCGGAGCGCGCGGCTACACGGTGACCGGCCGTCGGGGCCGGGCCGGGAAGGGACGCGGCGCGCTCTTCGCTCCCGCGGGCACCTTGGGCGTCGGCAGAGGGACGAGGGCCAGCCGCAGCACCTCCTCCACGTCGTCCACGAGGTGGAACTGGATGCCGCGCCGGAGGTGGGACGGGACCTCGTCCAGCTCCTTCTGGTTGAGCTTCGGGCAGACGATCGTCTCGATGCCGGCCCGCCGGGCGGCGAGGATCTTCTCCTTGATCCCCCCGATCGGCAGGACCTGGCCGCGCAGCGTGATCTCGCCCGTCATCGCCACCGCCGCCCGCACCGGCTGCCCGGTCAGCGCGGACAGGATGGCGGTCGCCATCGTGATGCCGGCGGACGGGCCGTCCTTCGGGATCGCCCCCTCCGGCACGTGGACGTGGAGGTCGTGGGTGGCGAAGACCTCGTCCCGGATGCCGTGCTGGCGGGAGTGGCTGCGGGCCCAGGAGAGCGCCGCCTGGGCCGACTCCTTCATCACGTCGCCGAGCTGGCCGGTGAGGGTGAGGCGGCCCTTGCCCTTCATGACCTGTGCCTCGACGAAGAGCACGTCGCCGCCGGTCGCCGTCCAGGCGAGGCCGGTCGCGATGCCGACCGCGTCCTTCTTCAGCCGCTCCTCGGGCAGCGTCTTGGGTGCGCCGAGGAACTTCTGGAGCGACCCCGGTTGGATCCGCACCGTCCCCGTCTCGCCCTCCGCGACGCGGCGCGCCACCTTGCGGGCGAGGGCGGCGATCTCCCGCTCGAAGTTCCGGAGGCCGGCCTCGCGGGTGTAGGTGTTGATGAGCGCCTTCAGCGCCTTGTCCGTGAAGACGAGGTGCTCGGGCGTGAGGCCGTGCTCGTCGAGCTGCTTCGGGACGAGATGGCGCCTCGCGATCTCGAGCTTCTCGTCCTCGGTGTAGCCGGCGAGGCGGATCACCTCCATGCGGTCGAGGAAGGCGGGCTGGATGGTGTCGGTCAGGTTGGCGGTGCAGATGAACATCACGGCCGAGAGGTCGAACGGCACGCCGAGGTAGTGGTCGCGGAAGGAGTTGTTCTGCTCGGGGTCGAGCACCTCGAGGAGGGCCGAGCTCGGGTCGCCCCGGAAGTCGGCCCCGATCTTGTCGACCTCGTCCATCATGAACACGGGGTTGTTCGCCCCCGCCTGGTGGATCCCCTGGACGATCCGGCCCGGCATCGAGCCGACGTAGGTCCGGCGGTGGCCGCGGATCTCGGCCTCGTCCTTCACCCCGCCGAGGGACAGGCGCACGAACTTGCGGCCGAGGGCGCGGGCGATCGACTTGCCGAGGCTCGTCTTGCCGACGCCGGGCGGGCCCACGAAGCAGAGCAGCGGCCCCTTCGTCTTCTCCTTGAGCTTCCGCACCGCGAGGTACTCGACGATCCGCTCCTTCACCTTCTCGAGGCCGTAGTGGTCCTCGTCGAGGATCCGCTGGGCTTCCTTGAGGTCGAGGTTGTCCTTCGTGGACCGGCCCCACGGCAGGGTCACCATCCAGTCCATCCAGTTACGGAGGGTCGCCGTCTCCGCGGCGTCGGGGTGCATGCGCTCGAGCTTCTTGAGCTGGCGCTCCACCTCCTCCATCACTGGCTTCGGCATCCTCGCCTTCTGGGCCTTGTCGCGGAGCTGGGCGATCTCCTCCGCGAGCTCGTTGCCCTCCCCGAGCTCGGACTGGATGGCCTTGAGCTGCTGGCGCAGGAAGAACTCGCGCTGGCTGCGGTCCATCTCCCCCTTGGCCTGGGATGAGATCTCCTGCTGCATGGTGAGGACCTCGAGCTCCTTGGTCATGAGCTCGTGGACCCGGCGGAGCCGCTCCACCGGGTCGAGGGCCTCGAGGATGGCCTGGGCCCCTTCGACCTTCAGGTCGAGGTTCGACGCGGTGAGGTCGGCGAGGCGGCCCGGCTCCTCCATGTTGTTGGCGATGACGATCACCTCGGGGGAGATGGGCTTCCCGAGGTTCTGCGACTTCTCGAGGGCGGCCTTGACGTTCCTCATCAGGGCCTCGATCTCGAGCGAGCCCTTCTCGCTGCCCTCGGGCTCGGTGACGGTCTCGATCCGGGCCTGGAGGTGAGGGAGCCCCTCGTCGAAGGAGGCGATGCGGGCCCGGGAGAGGCCCTGCACCAGCACGCGGATGCGCCCGTCGGGCAGCTTGAGCATCCGCATGATGAGGGCGGCGGTGCCGACGGGATAGATGTCCTCGGGGCCGGGGTCGTCCTCGTCCTGCTTCTTCTGCGCGGCGAGGAGGATCATCCGGTTCTCGGCCAGGGCCTGGTCGACCGCCTTGATGGAGCGCTCGCGGCTCACGTAGAGGGGGACGATCATGAACGGGAAGATCACGATGTCCCGCAGGGGCAGGACCGGCAGCACGTCCGGGACCTTCGGCGGCTCCTCGTCCTTCCTCTCTTCACTCATTCCCGGGGCTCCCTCTCGATGGGGACGACGGTCTCGCGCCCGCGGCGCTCGCGGAGGCGCGGGAGGGTCACGGTGAGGAGGCCGTTCGCGAGGGCGGCCCGCCCCCGGGCCACGTCCACCGGCGTGTCGAGGGGGATCGTGCGCTCGAACCGGCCGTGCGGCCTCTCCAGGCACAGGAAGGTGGCCCCCGGCCCCACCCGCCGCGCCCGGCGCTCGCCGGAGAGCACGAGGTCGCGATCCCGGAAGACGACCCGGAGCGCGTCCGGGGGGAGGCCGGGCACCTCGATCACGACCAGCAGGCGGTCGCGGAACTCGAAGACGTCGATCGCCGGCGACCACTCGCTCCCGGGCAGGCTGTCGGACCGGTCGAGGACGGAGAGGCGGTGGACGAGCTCGCCCACCTCCTGCTGCAGGAGGGCCAGGGCCGAGACGGGGGTTCGGACGAGCCGGCGGCTCATGGGCTCGCCTCACCGCGCCGCAGCACCACGATCGTGCGGTCGTCGGTGGCGCGGGCGCCGGCCTCGAAGCGCTCGATCTCGCGGAGGATCGCGTTCTGGATCTCCTCCGCGCCGTCGGCCCGGTTCTGCACCGCGAGCTTGATGAGGCTCTCCTCGCCGAACTCCTCGCCGTCGGGGTCCCACGTCTCGGTCACCCCGTCGGAGTAGACGACCAGCGTGTCGCCGGAGCGCATCTCCACCCGGCCGCCCTCGTAGACGACGTTCTCGAACATCCCGAGGACGAGCCCCCCGTCCGAGAGCTTCTCCACGTCCCCGTTCTGGCGCACGAGGAGGGGCGGGTTGTGGCCGGCGTTCACGAACTCGAGCCGCCCCCGGGCCGGGTCGAGCGCGCCGAGGAAGAAGGTGACGTACTTGCTCGAGGGCACGTTCTGGCAGACGGTGCGGTTGATCCGCGCGACCGCGTCCGAGAGGACGGGCTCGGTCCAGTGCGCGCGCACCGCCGCGCGGAGCACGGTCATCAGCAGCGCCGCCCCCGTCCCCTTGCCCGAGACGTCCCCCAGCGCGAGGAGGAGCCGCCCTCCCTCGATGGCGAAGTCGTAGTAGTCGCCGCCCACGGTGCGGCACGGGAGGTTGCACCCCACGACGTCCCAGCCCGGAAGCCGCGGAGCCTCGCGGGGGAGGAGCCCGGTCTGGATCTCCGCCGCCATCCGCATGTCCTCCTCCATCCGGCGCTTCTCCAGGCTCTCCTCGAGGAGGCGGACGTTCTCGATCTTGGCCGCGGCCACGTTGGCGAGCGCGGTCAGCACCCGCAGGTCGTCCTCGGTGAAGGCGTGCGAGTGCTGGAGCGAGTCCACGTACACGAGGCCGATCACGGAGTCGCGTCCCTCGCCGGTGGCGGTGAACCAGAGCGGCGCGCACATCGCGGTGCGGATGCCGGAGGCGAGGATCGAGTCCTCGCTCTTGAAGCGGACGTCCTCGAGGACGTTCGGCAGGAGGAGCGACACCCGCTCCTCGATGGCGCGGCGGGCGATCGAGCGGCTCACCCGCGTGAGGGGGTCGCCGGTGCGGGAGCGCGAGGCCTTGATGACGGGGTGGGGCGCCCCGCCCTCGAGGAGGAGGATCGCCCCTCGCTCCGCGCCCACCGCCTCGAGGAGGAGGTCCAGCACGAGCTGGAAGAGCTCGTCGAGCGGCCGGTGCACGACGAGCTCGCTCGCCGCCTTGCTGAGGATGGCCAGCACCCGGTTCTGCCGCTGCAGCTCCGTGGGGTCGATGGCGGGGCGGGTGTTGATCGCCGAGAGCTCCTTGACGGAGAAGACGCGCGTGCCCTCCGGCTCCCGCTCCTCCTCCTCCGCTTCCCCCGTCTCGGTGCAGAAGGTGAGGGTGTGCTCGCCGAGGGTGATCACGTCCCCCGGCCGCAGCCGGCGCCAGTCCCGCACGGGCTCGCCGTTCAGGAGGGTGCCGTTCTTGCTGTTGAGGTCGGCGACCCAGTAGCCGTCGCCCCGCTCCTCGATCGCCGCGTGGTGGCGGGAGAGCCACTGGTCGGGCAGGAAGATGTCGCTCTCGCGCGAGCGGCCCACGGTCACGCGGGGCTTGCCGAGCGGGTAGCGCTCGCGGGTGCCGCCGGCCGTCTGGATGGCGATCTCGGGCATCGGAGGAGGCTGACCGATCGATTCTACATCCGGCGCCGGTCGAGGCCCGACGGCGGGGCCCCTCCTCCCGCCTGCGGCCGGAGGGCGTTGAGCAGAGGCACCCGAGGCGTCCGCGCGTCGAGGTGCATGAGGACCAGCACGGGGACGGCGGCCGCAGCCAGGACCGCGCCCATCTCGATCGCGACGCCCACCTTCCCGAGCAGGCCCTCGCCAACGACGGCCCCGAGCAGGGCGTTCAGGGCCGGGGTCGCCCACGCCCGCCCGATGGTCCACGCGCCGACGAAGAACGGAAGACACGTGAGCACCGTCACGACGGCCCCCGCCGCGATTCGCCGGAGAGCGGCGCCGAGGGGCACGCGGGACCGGGAGTGGCAGGTCACCTCCAGGCTCTCGCCCTCTCGTCCCTCGGCCGGCGGGGTCGTCGTCACCCGCCAGCGCGCGAGCGGGACGACGGGGAAGAAGAGCAGGAGGAGCCACACGTCCAGGTCGTGGGCCTCGCCTTCCGGACGGTGGCCGAGCAGGTAGGCGCCGGTGCCGACGGGTCCTCTCCGAAAGGTCGCTCGCATGGTCGCTCCCAGGGGTACGATACCGGAAGATGCTCCCCCGGACGGCTGCGGTCGCTCTTCTCCTGGCCGGCTGCGCTCATCCGTCGGCCCAGAGGGGTGCGGCACCGCCCGCCACGACGGCGTCCGCATCGGCACCCGCACCGGCGCCCGTTCCCACCCCGGCGCCCCCGGCTCCGCAAGCGACCGTCGAATTCACCCGCGACGTGCGGCCCATCCTCGAGTCGCGCTGCCAGCCCTGCCACTTCACGGGCGGACGCATGTACGACCGCCTGCCCTTCGACCGGCCGGAGACGATACGCCAGCTCGGGACGCGGCTGTTCACCCGGATCAAGGACGAAGGCTCGCAGGCAACCATTCGGAACTTCCTCGCGCAGGCTCCGTAGCCGAGCGTCGCCCGGCTCCCGGGCAGCGCGCCTCTCACCGCACGCCCACGTCCTTCGCCAGGCGGCGTGGCGCGACGTTCCGCCAGGCCACCGTGAGAGCGGTGCGCAGGGTCTTCGCCTTCGCGTTCTTCAGCCGCACGCTCGTCGCCCCGCGCCGCCCCCACGCGCCCTCGACCGGCGCGAACGCCCCTTTGTCCGCGGCGACGAACGCCTCTTGCTGCTCCGGGGTCAGCTTGACCATGCCCCACCGGCCGTCGGGATAGCCGAGCGTCGCGAAGATCCGGCCCCCCACGCGGAAGTCCGGGTGCCCCATGTGGCCGGCCTCGAAGGCTTCGGGCAGGCTCAGGGCGAGGCGCCGGAAGCCGTCGGACGTCATGCGCGGCCTCGCGTCTCTGCTGGCCGGCGTGGTCGCTGCTTCGCCGAGACGGACTTGATGATCGTCCGCCGCCGCTGGCGGGCGGCGATCGGCGTCGGATGAGCGGCGACCGCGGCGGCGATCAGGGCCTGCACGGCACGGTCGTCGAGCAGGGACGGGCGCTCGAGGACGATGTGGCGCACGCGGCTGCCGGAGCCGCGCAGCAGGCCCCGGGGATCCGGCAGCCCCGCGCCGCGAAGGAAGAAGAGGCTGACCCACCGCGGGTAGAGCGCGATCGAGAGCATGGCGTCGGACGCGCGCTCCGTCGGAGAGAACCCGATGGCCAGGGCGTTGTAGTTGTCGTAGACGAGCTCCAGGGCACCCGGAACCAGGCGACGGAGCTTCGCCCGCGCCGCTCGCGCGACCCGGGCCACCTCCGGGCTGAACTTGCCCATGAACCCGGCCAGCCGACGCTCAGGCGACAGGTCTGCCATTCCTTTCTCCAAGGCTCCGTCTCACCGGCGGTCGACCCTTCAAGGGGGGCGAGAGACCGATCGTACCAGCGGTCCGGGGCGCGAGGGTCATTTCCCGACCTCCCGGAGCCACGCCAGGATCTCCGCCTTGTGCGCCCGATCGTGCTCGACCATCATGCGGGGCAGATCGCCCAGGCGAACCTCGCCGACGCCTTCCTGGGATCCGGCTCGAGACCACTGAGCGGCGTCCAGCGACCGAAGGCGGACGAGGTTGGCCTGGCGCGCCTCGCGAAACGCGTCGAGGCCCTCCGACAGGGACCTCGTCCGGTACTCGCGCTCCCGGGCCAGTCGGGCTCCGTCGAAGTCGGCGAGGTGCGGCTCGTCCTCGGTGAGGAGCCTCTCGATCCTCGACCCGTATCCCTCGCGCTCGAGCTCCGCGAGGTGCCAGCAGTGCTCGACGGGCGAGAACGCCCCCCCGGACCCCGGCAATCGGGTGGCCGCGCCCCGGACGGCCCCGAGGTGCCCGGCCAGGAACGCGGGCATCTCGGCCAGCTCCCTCAGCAGCGCCTCCCGCTCCGCCCCTGTCTCCGTCGGCCGCCCCACGTCCCCTCCGCAACGCGCCTCTCACTCCGACCGTCCCGCCCTCGTCCTCGATCGTGCGCCGCCGGCCGCCTCTGGAAGCATAACCGGCAACGGCCGTGTCTCCCTCAGCCTCCGCGCGCCTTCCGACCGAGGACGCTCCCGGCGAGTGGCACGTACGCCGGCACCCGACGCCGATAGCGCTGGAACGCCTCCCCGAATCGCTCGGCCAGGAGCGCCTCCTCCGCCCGCACGCGGATCTCCGTCCCCGCGACGTAGAGCGCGACGGAGGCCGGCAGGAGATAGAGAGGCGCCAGGACCAGGCTCGTGGCCACGACCACGAAGAGCATCGAGGTGTAGATGGGATGGCGGACGAGCCCGTAGACGCCGGCCTGGATCAGCTGGTGGTCGGCGTCGAGGCCGGCCTCGATCCGCCAGTGTCGGCCGAGAGCCCGGGCCGCCGTCCACGAGAAGGCGCAGGCCAGGGCCAGACAGGCGGCGGCCAGGGCGACGCGCCACCCCTCCGCGGGTCTCGTCCAGAATGCCGTCTGCCACGGCACGGCGTAGCCGGCCCCCACCAGGACGACGCCCCAGCGCGCGCGGCGATCCACCTTCTGCGGCGCGCTGGACTCTCGCCGCTGGAGAAGGAACGGCGCGAACCAAGCCAAGGACCCGACGGCGAGGACGACGTAGGGCGCTCCGGCGTTCATCCGAGGGCAACCAGGATGCGGCCCGCGCTGCCCACACGGAGACCGGCGGCTCGATCCGAGGCATAGGTGGCTTCGAGCTCGCCGGGGCCCACGTCGCGCACCTCGCGATACCCCATGGCGGAGACCTCGGCCACCAGGGCGCTCGGGTCGAAGTGGAGGCGGATGGGCTCACCCAGGGTGGACACTCGCGCCGCCAGCGCCGCGAACCCCGCGCGCTCCTGAGATCCGAGCCCCTCCGGGCAGACGACGTAGTCGAACACGACGCCTCCGCCCTGTCTCGTCAGGGGCGCGATCGCAGCCAGCGTCGCGAGGACGCTCCCCCGTTGCAGATAGGGCGTCACCCCGAGCCAGGAGAAGAAGGTCGGCTCCTCGGTGTTGAGACCGGCCGCACGGAGGATCTCCGGCAGGCGGTCCGCCGTGGATTCCAGGTCCGTGCCGACGAACGTCACGCTCTCCGGGACGGCGATGCGGGCGTCCGCGAGTCGCCCCCGCTTCCAGGCCTGCGTCGCGGGATGGTCGACCTCGAAGACGCGCAGGCCCGCATGCGGGTTTCGGCAGGCGAAGGTGTCGAGGCCGGCTCCCATCACCACGTACTGTCGAACCCCGGCGGCGACGACGCGCTCCAGCTCGTCCTCGGCCAGACGGCTCCGAACCGCCACGAAGGTGCGCAGCCGCCGGGCGATCGGGCTCTTCTCCGACCTCGCCGCCGCGCGCATCGCCTCCCCCCGGGACTCCCCCAGGACGACGAGAGCGAGCGGATCCTCGAAGACGAGCGGAGCGTCCTGCAGCTGGTGGGCTGCGCGCCACACCGCGGCACGTTCCGCGGTCCGGCTCGGTCGACTCCCGATCACGTCACGGCCCTCGAACCGCTTCCGCCGGCTCCGAAGGCGTCCGACTGCGGATTCCAGAACTCGTCGACGAGGCCCAGTCGGGAGAAGATCCGGCGCATCTCGGCCGGCTGCGGCCGGCGCGAGTCGGCCTGCAGACGCGTCGAGTACCACTCGAGCGCCAGCTCCCAGAGCTGACCCATCCGCACCGTCGGCCGGTACGGGTGGCCGCGCGTCGAGCACCACTCGCGAACGTCATCTTCCGACCGGAAGAAGAGCATGTGGCTTCAGGTGAAGACGATGTCGTCCCACCACCTCGCCGCCGGCACGACGCAGTGGAAGAGCCACTCCGAGGGTTCGGGACCACGGTCGGAGACCGCGAGCTCCAGGGGCGCGAGCGACTGCTCGCACCGAGAGTGCACGACCGACGGCTGGTGCAGGGCGGCCGGGATGCCGAGGGCATCCCAGGCGCAGTTCGCGTAGTAGGCGACTCCCCCCGACGTCACCCGGTGCGGGGTCGGGACGCCGGAGAACGGCGGCGCCATCCGGATCGACTCGCCGTCCGGCTCCAGCACCAGGACGCGCCGTTCGCGGAGCCGGGCGAAGCTCTCGCGCACCTCGGCCTCGGTGGCGCCGACGCCGGTGGCGACGTCGCGCGCGGAGGGCCGCGCACCCGTGGCGGCAAAGCGCCGATAGATCGCGAGCTTCACCGCGAGGTCGAGCTCCATCGGTCTCCTTCAAGGGACGGACGTGCCGTCCGGGCCATCCTAGTCGGGAGCGAACGAGTCCAGGAACCGCTCGACCTGCGGCAGGCGCTTCCACTCCTCGGTCGTCAGCACCGTCGCTTGATAGATCCGGCGCCGGGTCACGCAGATGCGCGTGCGGATGACCGAGCCGTCGGGACGCTCGAGCCGGAGGTCGACCCCCTCGTACCCGCCGACGCGGAGCGGCCGCTCGCTCGCCAGCTTGCCGCCGCTCTTCTCCACCACGAAGCTCCGAGCGCCGGCCAGCGCCCGCGACGGGTCGAGGGCCAGCCGCTCGACGTCCGTCGCGCTCACGAGCCACTCCGTCTTCGGCTCGTCCACCCGGTAGAGGCGCATCCGCGCGGTTCCCATCCCGGCGACCTCGACCTCGCTCGTCTCCACGTGAGGCGGCGCCGGGAAGAGGACCGCGAACTCGTCGACCACGGACGAGAAGAGGGAGCCGCCGTGAAGAAGCGCCGCGCCCGCGACGAGCAGAGAGGCCGCGGCCACGCACCGCCGCCCCCGGCCGATCACGAAGCGCCCTCCCGCTCTTCGCCAGGAGCGGACGGAGCCCGCCGGGCGGCGCCTCGTGCCGTGCGGCGGGCGGCGGGGGTCAGTCGGCGGTGCGCCGGCGCTTGAGGGCGAAGTAGCCCTTGCGGACGCGCACCTCGGTGTTCGGGCGGTCGACCTTCAGCGTGATCTCGCGCCACGTGCCGTCCGCGGCCCGCTTCGGGGTGTAGGCGAGGAGGTAGTGGTTCTTCAGCTCCATGGAGATCTCGTTGAAGATCTTGATGAGGTCGGCGATCTTGTCGGGTGCGAAGAACTGGCCCCCCGTCTCGCTCGCGATCTTGCGCAGGAAGCCGCGGGGGCTGGAGGACATGAAGCCCTCGCCCCGGAAGCCGATGGAGTAGACGGTGGCCTCGACCGCGCGCGCGTAGTCCACGACCTCGCGGTCGGTCATCGTGCTCACGTTGTCGGCGCCGTCCGTGAACACGACGAGGGCCTTGCGCCCCGGCTGGTCCTTGATGCGGCCGAGCGAGTAGTGGATCGCGTCGTAGAGGGCCGTGGCGCCCCAGGCTTGGAGGCCCTCCACGAACCTCTCCAGGCGGTCCGTGTCGCCGGTGAACTCCGCGCTGCCCTTGACGCTGTCGTTGAAGCTCACCACCAGCGCGGTGTCCACGTCCTCCATCTTGTACACGAAGCTGAGCACCGCCTCCTGGAGGAAGTGGAGGTTGTCGTGCATGCTCCCGCTCATGTCGAGCACGAGCACCACCGACAGCGGCACCCGCTCGCCCGAGTCGCCCTGGCTGGAGGCCTCGCGGAAGTACGAGACGTCCTGCTTCACGCCGTCCTCGAGCAGCGCGATGTCCTTGGGCCCCAGGCCGCGCACCGGCTTCCCGCTCTTGTCGAAGACGACGGCGGTGACCGACACGACGTCCACGTCGACCTCGAGGGTGAACGGCTTGACGTTGGGCGGCGGGGCGTCCTGGGTCGGAGCCGGAGCGGCGGCGGCCGCCGCCACCGCGAGCAGGGGGAGCAGGCGACGCATCAGGCGGCGGGGGCCGCGGCGCGGCGGCGGAGCCACCGCGAGGCGAGGAAGAGAGTGAGGCCGAAGAGCGCCACCACGAGCAGCGGCACGAGCACGGCGAGGACGAACGACAGCAGGGCGATCGCGTCCTCGATCAGGCTGAGCACGGGATTCGCGAGGCCGCCGGTCACGGTGGTCGAGGCCGCCCGCACCGCCGCCTTGGCCGCGTGGGGCACGAGGGCCGACGGCGCGCCCACCGCCGTGCCGAGGATGACCGAGGTGAGGGGATCGGTCACGGTGCCGAGGACGGACGCGGCGAGCAGCGCCCCCGCGAGGGGCCTGAGCGGCGTGCCGATCGCGTCGAGGGCGTGGTCGACGGCGGGGATCTTGTCGCCGACGATCTCGATCGCCGTGGCCACTCCGAACAGCACCAGGGCCTTGTTCGAGGCCAGGAACTGGTACGACGGCCCGAGGTCGAGGACGCCGAGCCGGGCCAGGCCGCCGGCCAGCAGGAGGGGCAGCCACGCCCGCAGGCCGGCCGTGGCGGCGAGGGCGATCGCCATCGCGAGCACGGGCAGCAGCTCGGCGAGCGTTTCCGTGTCCATGTTTCGAGACTAGGACCCGCGCCGAGGGGGTGTCAAGGGGACGGGGACTCGGCCTCGAGAGTCGCCCGGAACGTCTCGACGTTGCGCATCCTGCGCTTCACGTAGTCCATCGTCCCGCGGTCCTGGCGGAGGCGCAGGCGCGCCACGGCGCCGGAGGCGAGGACGACGTCGCTCTCGGCGATGACGACGTCGCGCCACGCGGGGGCGGTGGAGCTGCCGTCGTCGACCTGGTAGGCGAGGCGGAGCCGGTGCGGGCCGGCGAGCGGCGCCGGCACGGTCAGCGGGAGGCGGATCTCGCCGGCCGCGAGCTCGGGCGGGGCGGCCGCGAACCCGTCGGCGGCGGTGACGAAGAGCCGCTCGGGCGAGAAAACGAAGGAGTTCACCACGGCCTTCGGCAGGTCCTCGGGGTCGAGGTTCACGTCGGCGTACGTGGCGACCACCCGGCCGTCCAGGCGCATCTCGAGGCGGAGGCTCGGGTCGAGGGGCGCCGACTTCGGGTCCCACGCCTGCCAGAACGCGTTGCCGGTCACCGCGACCACGAGGCGCGCCGGCGGCGGTGGTGGCGGCGGCGTGGGGGCCGGGGCGGGCGCGACGTTCAGCACCTCCTCCCTCCCGTCGTCGCGGCGGATGCGCTCCACCTTGTCGGCGGGGATGACGAGGACGCCGTAGGGCGTTTCCACCCGCACCCGCCGCGTGATCCGGCCGACCACCTTGCCCGTCACGCGGTCGCCGTTCGTCAGGACGACGACGTCCGCGAGGAGCCGCGGCGCGGCGAGCAGCACGGCCAGCGCGGCGAGGGCGTGGCGCATCAGCCCTTCCGGAAGAGCCGCCCCAGGAGGCCGCCCCCGGCCTCGTCCGGGGGCGCTTCGGGGCCGGGAGCGTTCCGCGAGAGGTAGAGGGCCGCCTCCTCGTGATCCGGCTTCAGCTCGATCACCCGCCGGTAGGTGCTGAGGGCCCGCGCCTTCAACCCTCTCTCGGCGTAGATCGAGGCGAGGAGGGCCCAGGCGTCGACGGCCTGCGGGCTCTCGCGGGTGGCCGCGAGCAGCACCTCCTCCGCCTCCTTGACCCACTTGGGGTTCTTCGCCTTGCTGCGGGCCAGGAGGAGCTGGCCGCGAAGGCGGACCTTCCCCTGTGTCGCGGGGAGGGCCGGCTCGAGGAGCTGGATGGCCTCCCAGTACTTCTCCTGCTCCACGAGCTTGGCCGCCCTGCGGACCGCCTCCTCGGCGAGACGCGCCTCCTCCGCAGGGTCGCGAGGGGGCTCGGGCGCGGCGGCCTGTGCGGGCGCCGCCGCCGCGGGCCCCGCCGCCGCACCCGGAGGCTCGGACGGCACGCGACGCACGCGGCCCAGCCGCTCTTCGTAGTCGGCCCTCTTGCGCGGGTCGCGCAGCACGTCGTAGGCCTCGCCGAGGCGGATGAACACCGCCTCGAGCTTGTCCCGCAGGTCGCCGAGGGAGGCCCCGTGGTGGACGTCGGGGTGGAAGCGCTTGGCGAGGCGGAAGTAGGCCTCCTTGACCTCGGCCTCCCCGACCGAGCGCGCGAGCCCCAGGACCTCGAAGTGCGTGCGCGTCTTGAGCCCCTCCCAGGCCGCGAGGATCTCCTGGCGCCGCTCGGCGCCCTTCTCGTCGGCCGGACCGGCGGGAGCGGCCGGCGTCGCCGCTGCGGCCGGAGGGGGGGGAGGGGCGGTCGGTGCGGCATGCGGCGGCGAGGAAGCCGGCCTCGTCGGCGCAGCCGGTCTCGGCGGCTCGTGCGCCGGCGGAGGAGAGACGGGCCGCGGCGGCTCAGGCGCCGGTGGCGAGGGGTGGGCTCCGGCCGGTGGCGTCGGCGGCACGGGCGCGGACGACGTGGCGCCGGCCGGCGCGGCCGCGGTGCGCGGGCGCCGGGCCTCCGTGAACTGGACGACTCCCGTCGACATCAGGCCGAGCAGGCAGCGCTGCGTCTTCTCGGACGCCAGCGGGATCATCTGCACGACCTCCCGCGCGCTCGCCACCCCGTCGATGCGCGACAGCACGAACCCGTCCTCCGGCGACAGGGTGAGCTTCTGGAAGCGGAGCAACGGGTCGGAGGAGAGGGCGAGGACCCGGTCGATGTCGCCGAGGGAGTAGCGGACCACGTCCGGATCGCGGATCGCCCGCACCGCCTCCAGGATGAGGTCGCCCGTGGAGAGCTTGAGGGTGAGCTCGCTCGGCCCGGCGTCGGGCTCCTCCGCGAACGCGTAGGTGCCGTCGGGCCAGGTGAACATCTTCGACAGCATCTCGTGGACGTGCAGCGCAACCGCGTCCTCGAGGCCGCTCGCGTCCAGGAGGCCCAGCTCGGCCAGCACCTCTCCGAGCCGTCTCTTGTCGCGGACCACGATGGCCGTCGCGCGCTCGAGGTCGGCGGCGGTGAGGAGCTGCCGCCGCACCAGCATCTCCCCGAGCCGCTCCTCCACGACGTTCGTGTGGGCGTTCACGATGTGGCCGTGGCGGAAGCGCAGGCTCTGCCGCTCCGGTCCGCGGACGAGCGTGAGGTTGCCGGTCCGCCGACCGACGTAGATCTCGCGGAGGAGGCCGGGGACGACTCCTTCGGCGAGGTCGCCCTTCATGCCGGGGTGCCGCGGACCCGCACGCTCTAGCGTTTCCGGGTCGGGGCGGCCGCGAGGTCCTGCGGGTTCAGCGAGTGGACGAGCGGCAGGTCCTTCACGGTGAGCAGGCCGGCCGGGGCGGCGAGCACCTTCGGGAGGCTGTTCAGGAGCACGGCCGCGGCGGCCATGTCGCCGTTGACGCCCCCCGCGATCGTGGCGTCCACCGGGGGGTCGCCGTCCACGAGGACGTGGTCGCGGGGGGACTCCGCCCCGACGTAGACCTGCAGGTCGAGGCTGATCGCGAGCTCGCCCTCGCGGTAGGCGCGCACCCCCTGCTTGATGCCGGCCGCGGCGCCGGCCGGGATGCGCAGGTACTCGGTGTCGAGGTCGCGGGGGGCGATCGCGGGCTCGAGGGTCTCGTCCACGCGGTCGAGCTTCCAGCCGAGGGCGTCCGCGATCATGTGCGCCGACTCGACGAGCCCCACGTGCCGCACCGCGCCCTCGGTGACCGCGCGGCGGAACTGCCCGAGGTTGAGCCCCGCCCCGACGCGCCGCTGGAGGGGCAGCTTGCGCGCCGCCGCGTCCACCACGCGGCTCACCGACACCCTCCGCACCCGGGCGCAGGGCGCGGTGAGGGTCAGGGCCAGAGCGTCCATGGCGAAGCCGGGGTTCACCCCCGTCGCGAGCACCGACACCTTCTTCTTCCGGGCGAGACGATCCAGCTCCTTGAAGCCGGCGGCGTGGGACGGCACCGGCCAGGCCAGCTCCTCGCAGGTGGTGAGGACGTTGATCCGCCGGGCCACGAGGGCGGCGATCTGCGGCTTCACCTCCTTGAGCAGGGACGACGTGCACACGAAGGCGACGTCGGCCCGCACCCTCTTGAAGAACCGGTCCGGGTTCCCCTCCACCTTGACCTTCAGCTTCCGCGGGAGGCCGAGGACGGTGCCCACGTCCTTGCCCGCGTGGAGGGGCGAAGGGTCGACGGCCGCCACCAGCTTCAGGGCCGGCGTCTGAAGCACGGCGCGCGCGACCGACTGGCCGACCGGCCCCAGCCCGGCGATCGCGACCTTCAGCGTCCGAGCCATGCCCGCGCCCGCCGCCTAGCGCTCCACCTCGATCGACGAGACCTCGGCCTCCGGCCGCGTGGCGATGATCGCGGTCGCGGCGATGGGCAGGAGGGTCGTGTAGCTGCCGCCCTGGAGGGCCAACGTGACCTCGTAGTAGCCCTCGGGCGAGACGCGCACGAGGCGGCCGTTCGCGGCCTTGGTGCCCCCGAGCAGGTTCGCCAGGAGGTCGCTGCTGATCTTGACCGTCGCCTCGCGCTCGATCATCGCTACAACTCCTTCAGGCTCTTGCGCACGATCTCCAGGGCGGCGTCCGCCTCGGCGGGGGCGAGGTCGAGGGGCGGGCGGAAGCGGATCGACCGCGTCCCGCACGCGAGCAGCAGGAGGCCGTTCGCGAGCAGGAGGTCCTGCGCCTTGTCGCGCCGCTCCGGCGTGTCGAGGTCGAAGGCGATCATCAGCCCCCGGCCCCGGGCGTTCGTCATGACCCCGCCGAGCTCCGCCTCGACCCCGCGCAGCCCGTCGAGGAGCCAGTCCCCGACGACGCGGGCGTTCTCGACGAGCCGGTCCTCGTGGATCACCTCGAGGTAGCGAGCGGCCCGGACCATGTCGGTGAGCCCGCCGCCCCACGTGGAGTTGATGCGCGAGGACACCTTGAAGACGTTCTCCGGCTCCTCGTCGACCCGCGGGCCGACCATGCAGCCGCAGACCTGCATCTTCTTGCCGAAGGCGACCGCGTCCGGCTCGAGGCCGAAGTGCTCGTGGGCCCACATCTTCCCGGTGAGGCCGACCCCCGTCTGCACCTCGTCGACGATGAAGAAGGCGTCGTGCTCCCGCGCCTTGCGCTGCAGGGCCTGCAGGAAGGGCGCGCGGAAGTGGACGTCGCCGCCCTCGGCCTGGATGGGCTCGATGATGACGGCCGCCACGTCGTCCGGGTTGTCGGCGAAGGCCCGGTCGATCTGGTCGAGCGCCCGCTCCTCGGCCGCCGCCACGTCCCTCTCCACCTCGGGCGTCACGGGGAAGCGCAGGCCGGGGTTGTCGATCCTCGGCCACTTGAACTTCGGGAAGAGGTCGGTCTTCTTCGGGTCGGTGTTGGTGAGCGAGAGCGTGTAGCCCGAGCGCCCGTGGAAGGCCCGCCTGAAGTGGATGACCTGCTGCCCCTTCTCGCCGGGGATGCCCTTCGCCCGGTTCCGGCGCACCTTCCAGTCGAAGGCGGTCTTGAGCGCGTTCTCGACACCCAGCGCTCCCCCTTCGATGAAGAAGGCGTAGCGCATGTGCGCAGGCATGGCGAGGCGGCCGAACACGTCCACGAACCACGCGTACTCGACGCTGTAGAGGTCCGACAGGGAGGGCTTGAGCAGCGCCACGCGGTGGAGGACCTTCAGGAACTCGGGGTCCTTCATCTTCGGGTGGTTGTGGCCGACGGGGTTCGAGCCGAAGAAGGAGCAGAAGTCGAGGAGGTCGCGCCCGGCGCGGGCGTCGTGGAGCCAGGCGCCGTGGCTCTTCTCGATGTCGAAAACGATGTCGAAGCCGTCGGCGAGAGTGTGCCGGGCGAGGACCTCGTGGACCTCGGCCGGGGAAGGGGACTTGTAGGTCGTCGCTAGGGTCATCGTGGAGCTCCTTTGGGGTAGGCCATGGCCAGGATGGGCGGTCGTGAGGCTCCGCCCTAGGTCATTCCCCGGTCGTATTGCGACAAGAGCTCTCGATTCAGTGCTTTAGCCACGACAGACCTGCTTGGACGCGGAGTGCCCGTCCCAGGTTTGTCCAATGCTAGCACAGGTTTAGGGCGGGAGGCGGGTCCCGCCGCGGCGGTATAATCGCGCTCCCTTCATGGACGAGCCCATCGATCCCGGCTTCCTGCGCTCCTCCGAGCTCTTCGAGAACCAGCCGCCGGAGGTCGTTCGAGCGGTGCTCGCCCAGGGGCAGCTCCTCGAGTTCGGCCCCGGCGACGTCGTCTTCCGGCAGGGGGACCAGGGGGACCGGCTCTTCGTGGTGAAGAGCGGCGTCCTCGAGGTCGTGACCGTTCCCTCCGACGGCTCGGACCCGGTCGTGGTCGCCTACCTGGGCACCGGGGAGGTGATCGGGGAGCTCGCCCTCCTCACCGGCTCGCCGCGGAGCGCCACCGTTCGCTCACCGGAGCACGCCGAGCTCTTCGCGGTGGAGAAGCCCGTCTTCCTCGACCTCATGGACGTCCTGCCCGCCTTCGCCCGCAACCTGTCGGTCGTGCTGGCGAAGCGGCTGGAGACGACCACTCTCAAGGTGCCGCGCGCCTCGGGGAAGCAGCTCCAGGGCAACCTCCGGTTCTTCGACCTCGCCACCGTCATCCAGACCCTCATCGGCTCCCACCAGACGGGGGCTCTCGTCGTGAGCCAGGACAAGCACCGGCTCGCCGAGATCTTCTTCCTCCGGGGGAACATCGCCCGCGCGCGATACCGGCAGCTGGTCGGGGACGACGCGGTCTTCCAGCTCTTCCAGAGCCCGGTCGAGGGCGAGTTCTCCTTCACCGGGCGGGAGGTGCGGGAGGACGAGGTGCAGACCGAGATCTCGATGCCCGCGATCTCCCTGCTCATGGAGTCCGTCCGGCTCCAGGACGAGCTGCCCGTGCTCCAGGAGCGGATCGGCGATCCGCGGAGGGTCTTCCGCCAGAAGACCGCGCAGCTCGCGTGGGAGGACCCCGACACGATCGAGCTGGCGGCGGCGGTCTGGTCGCGGCTCAAGAAGGGGGCGAGCGTCGAGGACCTGCAGCGAGAGGTGGCGCGCTCCTCGTACGCGATCTACCGCACCCTCGTGACGCTGCTGGACGGGGGGCAGATCGGCTGATGCACCGGAGCGAGCCGACACGCCGCGCTTCGCGGCGTAGGGGGAGGCTCGCGAGGGATCTAGGCCAACGCGTGACCGCTCGGTGAGACCCCCCTTCGAGGTACTCTTTCCGCCGGCTCAGATTCTTCGGGTGCCTCCCGGCGGCCGGGACATCTTCCTCGTCGGCACCCTCAGATGCGGGTCGCCTCCCTGATCTGCTGCCGGAGCTTCGCCCCCTCGCCGCGCGCCTCCTCGATCTCCTTCGAGAGCCGCGTGATCGCGCTTCGCTTGGCGAGGAACGACCAGTTGGCCGCCTCGAGCAGGAGCCCGGAGACGAGAGCGATCGCCACGGCGTTCACGAGCAGGCTGGTCGAGAGCGGGGCGCCCCTCATCCCCACCTGGTAGACGAGGAAGATGACCCCGATGCCGATGCCGTTCGCGCCGATGCCGAAGCTCGCCCGGGCGTGGGCGAGCTCGGCCTCGAGGCGGTCGACGAGCTGCTGGTTCTGGCCGAGCGCGTCGCGGAGCGGCGCCACGTCCGCCAGCACGAGGCGGAGGCGGTCCCCTCGGACGACCTTGTGCTTCGTCCCGCACGCGCCGCACTTGATGTGGTCGCCGTGGGCGTAGCTGTCGGGGACGGAGACCTCCTCCCGACAGTGCGTGCAGCGGGCCTTCTGGGATCCGGTCTCGTTCATCCCGAATCCCCCGGCCTCGGCCGGGGCCTCCCGGCAAGACTAGCAGAGCCGCGCATCCGCGGACAAGAAGTGCGAGACTTGGGCCGTGCCGCCGACGGTCTCCTGCCCCCGCTGCGGGGCCGCGAACCGGGTGAGCGCGGAGCGCCTCCGGCGCGGCGCACAGGCGGTCTGCGGCCGGTGCCGGGCGCCGCTCCCCGCGCCCTCGGAGGTGCTCGAGGTCAGCGACCGGCACTTCGACGAGCAGGTGCTCTCCTCGCCCCTCCCCGTGCTCCTCGACGTGTGGGCGCCCTGGTGCGTGCCCTGCCGGGGGATGGAGTCCGTGATCGAGGAGCTCGCGTCGTCCCTCGCCGGCCGCGTCCGCGTGGCGAAGCTCAACATCGACCGGAGCCCCGAGGCGATGGGGCGCCTCCGCATCCAGGGCGTGCCCACGTTCATCGTCTTCAAGGACGGGCACGAGGTCTCGCGGATGGTGGGCTCCCGGGGCAGGGCCGATCTCCTGCGGGTCCTCGCCGGCGTGGCATGAGCGCCGTCGAGAGGACCGAAGCCGAGCTCGTCGCGGCCGCCCGCTCCGGCAGCGGCGAGGCGCTCGAGTCCCTGCTGAAGCGGCACGAGGCCCGCCTCTACCGCTTCGCGCGGCGCCTGTGCCGCCACCGCGAGGACGCGGAGGACGTCCTGCAGGAGTCGCTCCTCGCCGCCGCCCGCGGGCTCCGCTCCTTCCGGGGCGCCTCGTCGGTCAGCACGTGGCTGTACGCCATCGCCCGCAGCTTCTGCATCAAGAAGAGGCGGCGCCGCGTCTTCGCCCCGGCCGAGGTCTCGCTGGACACCGACGCGTCGCTCGCCGCCCGCGGAGTGCCCGACCCCGCCCCGCCCCCGGACGAGGCCCTCGAGGCCTCCCGCCTCGAAGCGGCCCTCGAGCGGGCGATCGCCGGCCTCGACCGCCCGTACCGGGAGGTGCTCCTGCTGCGCGACGTCGAGGGCCTCTCCTCGGCCGAGGTCGCGCGGGTGACCGGCCTCAGCGTCCCCGCCGTCAAGACCCGCCTCCACCGCGCGCGCCGCCGGCTCCGCGAGACTCTCGCTCCGCTCGTGGCGCCTCGGGGCGCCGCGCTGGCCGGGGACAGCCGGTCGTGCCCCGACATCGTGCGGCTCTTCTCCCGCCACCTCGAAGGGGACATCTCGGCCCGGACCTGCGCCCGGATGGAGGAGCACCTCGCTGGCTGCGCGCCGTGCCGGGCCTCCTGCGACGGACTCAAGGAGGTGCTCCGGATGTGCCGGACGGCGCCCGAGCCCGCGGTCCCCGCCGGGCTGCAGGAGAAGGTGCGCGGCGCCGTCCACGGGCTCCTCGCCGAGGGCCGCGCCCGCGGCAAGGCGCGTCGATCGTCTTGACCGGCCGCCGGGCGGCCGCTACCCTGTCGCCGAAACGTCGCGAGGGTGTCATATGAAGCGCACTGCATTCGTCGCGTTCGTGGGGGCGAGCCTCCTCTACTCGATCGCGAGCGCCGCTCCCCGTGAGCTGAAGATCGCCGTCGTCGCCAAGAGCTCGTCGAACTTCGTCTTCCTGCCCGCCCGCCGAGGGGCCGAGGACGCTGCGCAGGCGCTCTCCCGCACGCTCGGCGCCCGCATCGAGGTGGCCTGGCTGACCCCCGACCACGAAGACGCCGCGCTGCAGGCCGAGGCGGTCCGACAGGCGGTGAGCCAGGGGATGGGCGCGGTCCTGATCGCCTGCTCCGAAGCCGGCACCCTCACCCCGGCGATCAACCAGGCGGTCGAGAGGGGCCTGGCCGTGATGACTTTCGACAGCGACGCCCCCGGCTCCAGGCGCTTCGCCTTCTACGGCGCCGACGACGCCGACGTCGGCGAGAAGGTGATGGCCGAGGTGGCCGGCCTGCTGTCCGGGCGGGGAAAGGTCGCCGTGCTCGCCGGCAATGCCGCCGCGCCCAACCTGAAGGCACGGGCCGACGCGGCGCGGCGGACGGCGGGCCGCTTCCCCGGCCTCGAGGTCGTCGAGGTGGTCCACCACGTCGAGACGCCCCAGGACGCCGTGGCCGCGGTTCTCAAGACCGAGGCCGCCCATCCCGATCTCGCGGGCTGGGCGATGGTCGGAGGCTGGCCGCTCTTCCGCTCCAGCCAGAGCCTGGCCTTCATGGAAGACCTGAAGAAGCGCGGCCTCAAGGTGGTCGCGGTCGACGCCCTGCCCGAGCAGCTCAGCTACGTGGATCGAGGGCTCGTGCCCGTGCTGTGGGCCCAGCCGACCTACCTCTGGGGCAAGGTCGGGGTCGAGTCCATCGTCGACAAGGTCCTCCTCGGGAAGACGGTGCCGGAGCGAGTCACGATGGACCTGGTGCGGGTCTCGCGCCAGAACCTGGGCTCGTGGTCGCGCCAGCTCAAGGGCTGGGGGTTCAGCGGCATCCCCGACGAGTATCTCCGGCTGGAGTAGCCCCGACGGGACGGGTCGAGCATCCGCGCGGCGAGAGGCCGATCAGCGTGCTGAGGGCGAGGGCGGGGGGGACGTGCGCGGCCGAGCCGCCGCCCTTCGCCGCCCGCAGCGGCTCAAGGCGATCTCACTCGAAGCGCAGGCCGATCGTCTCTCCCACGGACCGCACCCGGTCGCGGGCCGCGTCGTACTCCGACTCGCTCGGGAGATGCTCGAGCATGAGGGGCGCGTCGGGGCAGTGGCGGCCGTGCTCGGAGAGGAAGACGGCGTAATCGATCGAGCCCTGGCCGACGCGGACCTCCCGGAAGTGGACGGCCATCTCCACGTCCCAGGTCAGGTCCTTGGCGTGCACGCTCGCGATGCGCGGGCCGAGCTTGGCGTAGCACTCGCGGAGGAGGTCGCTCGAGCGGTAGTAGCGCTCCGGCGATTGGACGAGGTTGCAGGGGTCGAGGTGGACGGCGAAGGCCTTCCGCTCCACGGCCTTCAGCATCCGCAGGCACGCGTCGGGGCTGTCCGGGAGAGACCAGCCCATCATCTCGTAGCAGAAGGTGGTCCGCGTGGGCCGGACGGCGTCGAGGATCTTCCGGGCGTTCTCGACGGCGGCGTCGAAGAAACGGTCGGAGAGGTTGTCGGGGTGGGGGCCGAACCAGCTCGTTGGGCTGAACGACCCCGCAATGTCGACGCAGCAGCGCGCGCCCGCCGCCTCGGCGAGGGCGAGGCCGTCCGTGACCGTAGCGAGGTTCTTCCTTCGGGCCTCGGGGTCGGGATCGAGGAGGTTCACCCAGCGGCCGACCTCGGCGATCGCGACGTCGTGGCGGGCGAAGGCCGCGACCGTCGCCCGGATCCGCTCGCGGTCGTCGAGGCGGATCGTGGGACAGTAGGCGGCGCGGTAGCCCTTGGCGCGATGGGCCGCGGCGAGCGCCTCGGGATCGTCGCCGGGCACGGAGAGCGGCGCGCCGAGGCGGAGGCGGGCGGAGGGCGCCTCCGGGGCGGCGGTGGCGAAGGCGCCGGCCGCCGCGGAGCCGCAGGCGGCGAGGAACGTGCGGCGATCGAGGAAGGAGTGCATGGCGCTTCTCCCGGAGCCGGCCGTCGCCGGCCGACGTATTCTACGGAGGAACCCCGCCGGCGGCTCGCGCGTTCTGGTTGTTACGGGTCCAGAAGGGGGAAGTATGCGGCGAGCGCGATCCCTGTTCGTGACGGTGTGGCTGGCGGGGTCGCCCTGGGCCCTGGCCGCGCAGGAGCCCGCTCCGGAGCCACCGCCCGCCACCGCGCCGGCGCCTCCTCCCGCCGCCGAACCGGCACCCCCGGCCCCGGCCCCGGCGTCCGACGCCGCGCCGCCCCCGGCCGTCACGGAGCAGCCGCCCGCGCCGGTCGGGGAGCGCCCGCCCGCGCCCGCCGCCGGGCCTCCGGGCCTGCCGAACCCCGCCCTGCCCGCCGACACCGAGATCACGATCGACAAGGGGACCCAGGTCGCGGCCGGGATCGGCTTCGGCGGCCCCATCGGCGCGGCGGCGAGCTTCAGGTTCCTGCACGGGCTCGGGGCCGACGTCCGCACCCACGACGACCGGGTGAAGGCCGTTTGCGCGCTGCCCATCCCGCACTGCGCGCAGGGATTCACGTTCCAGGCCGATGCCGGCACGGGCGGCGGCAAGCTCAGCCTGGGCGTCGGGGCGCGGGCGCACGTCGAGACGGATGGCTTCCACGGTACGGCGGGCGTCGGCCTCCGGCTCTCCCTCGCCCACACCTGGGGCCATCCGATCGGCACCGAGCCCGGCCTCACGTACCTGGGTCCGGAGCTCGACCTCTCGGTCATCCGGGCGAACCTCACTCTGGGGGTGCTGTGGCGGGTGGCCGGCCAGGGAGGCTCGTCGGCTCTCTTCAGCTGGGGGCTCGGATTCGGCCTCTGAACCGGCCGCCCTTGACCCGGCCGCGGCCCGGGACGTAACGTGCCGCGCGTCCCTGGAGGTCGGATGGCCGGGAGCCTGCTCGTCGTCCACGTCCACGCGCGCGTCAAGGCGGGAGCCGAGGAGGCGTTTCGCGCGGCCTCCCGCGCCAACGCGGAAGCCAGCCGTCGCGAGCCGGGCGTCGTCCGCTTCGACCTCCTCGCCGACCGCGAGGACTCGGGCCACTTCGTCCTCGTCGAGATCTACCGCGACGCCGCGGCAGCCACCGCGCACAAGGAGACCGCCCACTACGCCGCCTGGCGCGACGCCGTGGCCGGCCTCATGGCCGAGCCGCGGAGGAGCGAGCGGTTCGTCAACCTCTCTCCCGGCGACGAGGGCTGGTAGCGCGAGGGTGCGCTTCGAGTTCGCCACCGCGACCCGCATCGTCTTCGGCCCGGGCGCCGTCGCCGAGCTCGGAGCCGTCGCCTCGCCCCTCGGGCGCCGGGCGCTCCTCGTCACCGGCCGCTCGCCCGAGCGCGCGGAAGCCGCCTCCGGCGCCCTGACGGCGGCCGGCGTTGCGGTGGTTCCGTTCCCGGCCGTCGGGGAGCCGACGCTCGACACCGTCCGGACGGGAGTGGATGCGGCGCGCCGGGAGGGCGCCGACCTCGTCGTCGCCTGCGGGGGCGGGAGCGCGATCGACGCCGGCAAGGCCGTCGCGGCTCTCCTCGCCAACGGCGGCGATCCGCTCGACTACCTGGAGGTCGTCGGCCGGGGAAGGCCGATCGAGCGGCCGTCGCTGCCGTTCGTCGCCGTCCCGACCACCGCCGGTACCGGGTCCGAGGTGACTCGCAACGCCGTCCTCGCCTCGCCGGAGCACGGCGTGAAGGCGAGCCTGCGCAGCCCCCTCATGCTGGCCCGGGCCGCGATCGTGGACCCCGACCTGCTCGTCGGCCTCCCGCCCCCCGTCGTGGCCGCGGGTGGCCTCGACGCGCTCGCCCAGCTCGTGGAGCCGTTCGTCTCCGTCCGCGCCAATCCCCTGGTCGACGCCCTCTGCCGCGAAGGCCTCGCCCGGTCCGCCCGGTCGCTACGGCGGGCCTTCGCCGGCGACGCGGCCTCGTCCGTCCGCGTCGACCTCGCGCTGGCGAGCCTCTTCGGCGGGCTGGCCCTGGCCAACGCCGGCCTCGGCGCGGTGCACGGCATCGCGGCGCCCGTCGGCGGCCTCTTCGACGCGCCCCACGGCGCGGCCTGCGCGGCCCTCCTCCCCGCAGTCCTCCGCGTGAACCTCCGTGCCCTCGCGGAGCGCCGGCCGGGGAGCCCCGCTCTCGCGCGATACCGCGAGGTCGCGGCAATCCTCTCTGGCCGGTCCGAGGCCGAGGCGGCGGACGGCGTCGCCTGGGTCGAGGCGCTCGTGCGCGAGCTTTCGGTCCCCGGCCTCTCGCGCTGGGGAGCGACCGAGGCGGACGTCGACCGCGTCGTCGCCAGGGCGCGCTCGGCGAGCAGCATGAAGGGGAACCCGATCGAGCTGGACGACGGCGAGCTGGCGGACATCGTCCGGGCGTCCCTCTAGCCTGCGTCAGCCTCGCGGCCCGCGTCGGCGGCATGAGCCGTCCGGGCGCCGCTCGACGAGCCGGGCGGGTTAGACTGGGGCTCACCCCGTCGTCGGGGAGGGCCACATGGTGCGGGCGCTCGCAGTCTTCCTGCTGGTCGGGTCGGGGAGCGCCGTGGCCGCAGCCGAGGAGCCGTACGGCCTGCCGCTCTCCGGCGAGGCCGCCGAGACGTTCCTGCGGACGGCCCGGCTCGTGAGCAGGAGACCGCTCGGCCGCGGGATCACGCACTCCGAGCAGTACACGCTCGACGACGGGACGAGGACCTGCAAGGCCGTCCGGAAAACGATCGACACGTTCAAGCGGGGCGTCACGAGCCTCGAGGGGGGCGGGGTCTACGTCGACTTCACGGACTCCTGGAAGAACGAGGTGGCCGCCTACGAGCTCGACAAGCTGATCGGGACAGGCCTCGTGCCTCCGACCGTCGAGCGCACCTTCTCCGGGACGAAGGGGTCGCTCCAACTCTGGGTGGAGGGGGCGATGACGGAGGCCGAGCGCATCCGGAAGAAGCTCACTCCGCCCGACCCGCATGCCTGGAACGAGCGGATGTACGCGGTGCGGCTGCTGCACCGGCTCGCCTTCGACACCGACTACCGCAACCTCACCAACCTCATCCTGGACCCCTCGTTCCGGGTCTACGCGATCGACTTCTCGCGGGCCTTCCTCCACTACAACGACCTGCTTGCCGAGAAGGAGCTCACCCGGTTCTCCCGCTCTGCCCTCGAGGGCCTGAGGGCTCTCGACCGGCCCCTCCTCGACGCGAAGCTCGGCCGTTGGCTCAACGGACCGCAGATCGAAGGCGTGCTCAAGCGGCGGGACAAGATCCTCGCCCTCGCTGCGCGGCGCGTCCAGGAGCAGGGGGAAGGGGCGGTCCTGTACTGAGGGGAGCGGGGTCCGAGAGGCCGAGAGGGCCGCCGGTTCGAGCCCCTGCCGGCGGTAGAATCGGCCCAACGGGAGGAGGCGGGCCGGCCGCCCGAAGTCCGAACGTGCGAACCGCAGGCGTGGCGTGGCTCCTGCTGCCCGCGGGCCTCTTGCCCCTTCAGGCGCCTGCCCCATCGCCTCCGCGCTTCCCGGCGGCCGTCGAGCAGGTCGTCGTGGACGCGGTGGTCCTCGACGAGCGCGGCGCCGCCGTGACCGGCCTCTCGCGCGACGACTTCCTCCTGGCCGAGGACGGCGCTCGACAGGAGATCGCGAGCTTCGAGGCCGTGGACCTCGGCCCGCGGACGGCCGGCGCGCCGCCGGCCGCGCATACCGGTGCGCCCTCGGCATCGAGCGTCGTTCCTCCGTCCCCCGGTGTGCGGCGCACGGTGTTCATCGTGTTCGACGACCTCGGCCTCACCGCGCCCCAAGGCGAGCGGGCGCGGGCGGCGGTGGCCGACTTCGTGAAGACGGGAGTCGGAGGCGGCGACCAGCTCGCCCTCCTGTCCACGAGCGGCCGGGATCGCTGGGTGGCGCGCACCGAGGAGGAGACGAAGGACCTCCTCGAGGTGGTGGCGCGCCTGCGGGGTCTCGCGGTGCCCGACGCCTTGGCGGAGCGGATGACCGACGAGGAGGCCTACCGGATCCACGTGGAGCGAGACCCCGGGACGGCGGAGCGGGTGGCCGAGCGATACCGTGCGGCCGGGGCAACGATGGGGCGAGCGCTCGGAGAGCTGGTGAGCGCGAACGCCGGCGCGGCGTACCGGCGGTCCTCCGTCCGGGCGCAACAGGCGCTCGCCACCCTCGAGCGCTCCGCGCGGTCCCTTCAGGGGGTGCGCGGCCGCAAGGCGCTCGTCCTCGTCTCGCCCGGCTTCTTCCTGGAGCCGGGGGCCGGAGCGGCCCGCGGCGTCCTCGAGGCCTGCCGCGAGGCCAACGTCGCCGTCTACGTCCTCGGCGCCTCCGGGCTCGACGCGATCCCGGCGGACCTCGGCACCCCGTCGCCGTTGCCGTTCCGACTGCTCGAAGGCCAGCCGCCGGCGGGGGCGCCGGGTGCGGAGCAGGAAGCCCTGGCGGATGCCTTCCCGACGCGGGACCGCGCCGCCACCGCTGGGTCCGACGGCGTCGCGGAGGACACGGGCGGCTTCGTGGTGCGCGGCACGAACGACCTCGCCGGCGGCCTCCGCCGGATCGCGGAGGACTCGCGGGCCTACTACCTCCTGGGCTACGTCTCGACGAACCTCGCCCGCGACGGCCGCTTCCGGAAGATCACCGTCCGGCTCTCGCCGGGCGCGGGTGCGAGCCACGGCGCGCGGAGAGTCCGGGCCCGCCGGGGCTACTACGCTCCGACCGAAGGGGAGCCTGTGCGGACGACGGACCCCGCCGAGGAGATGCGACGGGCTCTCGATTCGCCCGCCGACCGGAGCGAGCTTCCCGTGCGGCTCGCTGCCACCCTGCTCGGGGACTCGACGAAGACGCCGGGCGCGGTCCGGTGTCTCCTCGTGGCGGAGGTGGACGCACGGGCAGGAACGTTCGAGGCCCGACGGCAGGGGGACGCCGGCCTCGACGTCGCCTTCGAGACCCTCCCCCGGACCGGGGGCGACGGCGAGCGGGCGCTGAAACGGGTGAAGCCGGTGGCGGGCATTCCCGCCGGCGACTCCCTCCGCGTCGAGCAGGAGGTGGCGCTCGCGCCCGGTGTCCATCGTGCGACCGTGGCGGCTCGCGACGCGGCCTCCCACCGGTCCGGCAGCGCCTCCGTGCGCGTGGACGTGCCCGCGATCGGCACGTTCCGCATCTCCCCGCCGGTCGTGTCCGCCGCGGGCGATGTCAGGTCGAAGGAGCGTCCGACGCCGGCCGGGCGTCGCACGTTCGCCTCGGGCGACCGCGTCCGGGTCGCGTTCGAGATCTACGGCGCGCACGGCGATCCGGCATCCGGCCGGCCGCGTGTGTCGGTGGCCTGCGCGGTCGTGTCCGCGGGCGCCTCCGCGGCGTCGCGGGCGACGCTCACGCCCGTCGCCTCGGACCCGGCGTCGCTCCAGCGTTTCGTGGAGTTCGAGCTCACCGGCGTCGCGGCCGGGGACTACATGTTCCTCGGCCGGGTCGTGGACGAGGTCGCCGCGCGCCCGCTGACGTTCGCCGAGCCCTTCGCGGTGACGGCGGCGGAGAGGCGGCCCGCCGATGCTCCGGCAACACGGGCGACGAGCGACCCCGAGCTCGCCGCCCTGCTGGAGAAGGCGGGCCGCTACGTCGTCGAGTACGAGGACGCGTTCCACGACATCGCCGCCGAGGAGGAGTACACCCAGCACGCGCCGTTGGGGACGTTGCCCTCCTCGATCCGGCCGGGAATGAGCCGTACCGGGTCGGTCGCGAGCTCCGCGAGCCCCACCGGCGATGGGCTGGGACCCGATTGGCGCCGGACCCGGGCCGACGTCGTGTTCGCCCGGCTCGCACCGCCCTTTCCCTGGGCGACGTTCCGGGACGTGTACGAGGTGAACGGCACGCCGGTGCGAGACCGCGACGGACGTCTGGAGCGGGCCTTCCGCGAGAGCCCCGGCACCGCCGTCGCGCGGGCGGAGGCCATCCTCGCCGAGAGCGCCCGCTACAACATCGGGCCGCAGCGCACGATCAACCTCCCCACGCTGCCCCTGCACTTCCTCCATCCCGCGAACCAGGCGCGTTTCGCGTTCACGCGCGAGCGAGGGGGGAAGGGCAGCGCGGGCGTGGAGGTCGCGTTTCGCGAGGAGGCGCGGCCGACGATGATCCGCGGGATCGCCGGGTCGGAGCTCGACGCGATGTCCCGTACCGCGCAGGACGGAGGCGACCTGCCCGCCGAGGGAAGGTTCTGGATCGACCCGCACCAGGGCACCATCCTGCGAAGCGAGGTCCGCTTCCGGTTCGCCTTCGACGCGACGGCCACGATCGCGACCACGTACCGGGCCGAGCCGAAGCTGGCCGTGTGGGTCCCGGTCGAGATGAAGGAGCGATACGAGGGGGGAGGGTTCGGCGACGGCACCGACGCCGTCGCTCGCTACACCCGGTTCCGGAAGTTCCAGGTCACGGTCGAGGAGGGTGACGTCCGCCTCCCGCCGCCGTGACGCCGGCAGCGGGAGTGCGGACTCCACAGTCGAAGCTCGTCCTGCCCTTACATCCTGCGTAACCGAGTTACGCCGGTCGTCGGCGGATGTCCCGGCTCAGTAGCCTCCTCCGCCGCCGCTCGAGCCCCCGTTGAGGCTCGCCACCATGCCCGGGTGGAACATGCAGTGGTACTTGAGGGCGGTTGTGTTGGAGATGGTGATGGCCTTGCTCGTGGCGCCGGCAGGGATCGGTCCCGTGTCGAAGGTGCCGCCGTCCTGCGTCGCCGAGTGGCTCACGGCGTCGGCGTTCTTCCACGCGACCGTCTGTCCCGCCTGGACCGCCACGCTGTTGGGAGAGAACGACATGCCGGCGATGGTGATCACCACGTCCGCACCGGCCGGGCTCGGCGCCGGCGTCGGCGCCGAGGGCGCCGCGGGATTGCCGCCGCCGTACCCGCCACCGCCTCCTCCGCCCCCGCAGCTCACCATCAGCATGCCGGCCGCGAATGCGGCAAGGCTCCCGGCGCGACCTTTCGACATGATCGATCTCCTCCCTCCGCCCACCTCTGCGGCTCTGCTCGTCGTCGCTCGGGCTCCGAGAGGTTGGGCTGCCCCGTCGATGTGCAAGGGCAGTGCCTTTGGACGACGCGGCCGACTCGCCGGAACCGGCAGCCGAAGAGACGCGGCTAGGGAGTCCAGGCTCGAACGAACCCGGCGAGGTTCGGCACGAGGTCGGCCCAGCCGTGGAGGAGAACGACGAGCAGCAGGCTGCGCGTGCGCGCCCACAGGACGCCGAAGGCCAGGCCGATCGGCGAGACGACCACGACCGAGTAGGCGGCGGCGGTCAGCGGGTCGGGCGCCTGAGCGAAGCCCTCCATGGCGTGGGCCCCGCGCAGCACGTAGCCGGGCGCGTGCGCGAGGCCGAAGAGCAGGGCCATCGCGACGAGACCGGCGGTCTCGGACCGCAGCCACGCCGCGGCGCGGGTCTGGAACGCGAGGCGGAAGAGGAACTCCTCGGTCAGGCCGGCCTCGAGGCACATCCAGGCGAGTGCGAACGGGGCGGCGAGACCGATCACCCAGGCCGGCTGCGGGAGAGCGGCGAGCATCTGGGGTCCGCGCCCGGCGAAGAGCTGGAGGAGCAGGAGCAGCGTGCCCATGACGAGGAGGGCCCGGCGCTCGACGCGATCCGGCCGATCGAAGCGGAGGAGCTCGCGGGGGCGACACCCCATCCAGGCGAGGAGGGCGGCTGGCAGGAGGACCATCGCGGCCACCTTGGCCCCCAGCAGGACGACCTCCTGCGCCGGATGGCCGGGACAGGCGGCGCGCAGGGCGCTCAGTCCCCAGCCGAGGAAGCCCACCGCGAAGAGGACCATGTAGGAGCCGACCGCCGCGAGCTCACGCCCCGCGTGGCGCATCTCGACCGGCCGGGGCGCCGCCCCCCGGGTCACCCAGAAGGCCACGAGGGAGAAGAAGAGGCCGAAGACGATCATCCCCGCCACGGCCTCGCCGGCGGCGAAGCCCGGCCGGGGCCCGAGCCGGGCGAGGCTCAGTGCGAGGAGCAGGACGTAGATCGCGATCGCGACGGAGCCGCGCATGTCCATCTGCGGGAACGAGACCGTCCCCGGCGCGGTTCGACTTCCTGAGTCAGGCGGGAGCCCGTCAGGCCGGCACGGCCTCCAGCCGGCGCTCGCCCACCTGCTGCCGCCACATCGCGAAGTAGAGCCCCTTGGCCGCGAGGAGGCTCTCGTGCCGGCCCTCCTCCACGATGCGGCCCTGCTCGAGGACGTAGATCCGGTCCGCGTGCATCACCGTGGAGAGGCGGTGGGCGATGAGCACCGTCATCACCCGGCGGTCGCGGGCCACCTCGCGGATCGTGCGGCTCACCTCGTCCTCGGTCAGGGAGTCGAGCGAGGAGGTGGCCTCGTCGAACACCAGGAGGTGCGGCTTCCGGAGGAGGGCGCGCGCGATCGAGAGGCGCTGCTTCTCGCCCCCCGACACCTTCACCCCGCCCTCGCCGATGAGCGTGTCGAGGCCCTTGTCGGCGCGGGCGAGGAGGCCCTCGCAGGCCGACCGGCCCAGCACGTCCAGGCATTCGGCGTCGGTCGCCTGGGGGCGCACGAAGCGGAGGTTGTCGCGGATCGAGCCGGAGAAGAGCTGGGTGTCCTGGGTCACGAATCCGATCCTCTCGCGCAGCTTCTCGAGGTCGACCCGGTCCTGTGGCTGGCCGTCGTACAGGATGCGGCCGGCCGCCGGGCGATAGAGGCCGACGAGGAGCTTGACGAGGGTCGTCTTCCCCGCGCCCGACGGCCCGACGAAGGCCACCGTCTCGCCTCGCCGCACCTCGAAGCTCACCTCCTGGACCGCCCGCGTCGCGACCGAGAGGTGCGAGAAGGAGACGCGCTCGAAGGCGAGGTGCTTCAGGTCGCCGACCTCGACCGGGTCGGCCGGCCTCGGCTCCCGCGGGGCGTCGAGGATCGCCTGGAAGTTCGCGAGGGAGGCCTCGGTCTCCCGGTAGACGCCGATCACGCTGCCGAGCTCCTGGAGGGGGCCGAAGATGAAGAAGGAGTAGATCCAGAGGGCGAAGAACTGGCCGACCGTGATCTCGCGGGCGAAGATGAGGTAGAGCATGAGGAAGAGGATCGAGGTCCGGAGGGCGTTGACGGACGTGCCCTGGACGAAGCTCAGGCTGCGCAGGTAGCGCACCTTCCGCAGCTCGAGGCCGAGGATGCGGTCGGTGGTGGCGTTGAGGCGGGCCACCTCCTGGGCCCCGAGGCCCATGCTCTTCACGAGTTCGATGTTCCGGAGCGATTCCGTGGTCGACCCGGCGAGGGCGGTCGTCTCGGCCACGATCGTCTTCTGGACGGCCTTGATCCTCCGGGAGAGGACGGACGAGAGCCAGCCCAGGAGGGGCACCGTCGCGAAGTAGATGGGCGCGATCAGCCAGTGGACGCTGAACGCGTAGACGACGACGAAGAGGACGCCCACCAGCGTCTGGAAGACGATGTTGATCGCCGACGTCACCAGCTTCTCGACGTCCGTCCGCACCTTCTGGAGCTTGCCGAGCGTCTCGCCGCTCCGCTGGTCCTCGAAGAGCTGGTAGGGCAGCTCGAGCGAGTGCCGGATGCCGTCCGAGTAGAGCTGCGCCCCGAGCCGCTGGGTGACCACGTTGACGAAGTAGTCCTGGAAGTTCTTGGCCACCCGGGAGACGAAGGCCACCCCGACCGCGGCCAGGAGGAGGAGCGTCACCCCGCGCAGGAACTGGGCGGTCGTGTAGTGGTCGAAGCGGGTCGCGTACTGGTCGATGACGTGGCGGAAGATCAGCGGGTCGAGGAGCGAGAAGACCTGGTTGATCGCGGCCAGGATGAGGGCGAGGAGGACGAGCCTCCAGTGCGGACGGAGGTACGACAGGAGGAGCTTCATGGGACGCTTCCGTCCAGCATACCAGCGCCCGGCCGGGCAGTGTGGTCCGCGGCGCCAGGCCCGGCTCCGGCGTCCGGTGGGAGAATCGGGGTCGGCCGCCGGGTTTCTGACGATCGCCGACGGACTCAGCCGCCGACGAGCTCCTCGAACGCGCGCGCAGGCAGGGCGTCGAGGGAAGGAACGACGAGGTCGGCGTCGAGCGCCTTGTGGTGGGAGGAGAGGACGCCGATCGACGGCATTCCTGCCCGGCGCGCCCCCTCGATGCCCGCGGGCGCGTCTTCCACGACGACGCACCGCGCGGGCGGCAGTCCCAGGCGTCGCGCCGCTTCGAGGAAGATGGCCGGGTCGGGCTTCCCCCGCCCCACCTCGTCCGCCGAGACGACGGTGTCGAGGAACCGCCCGAGGCGCAGGACCTCGAAGACCGCGTCGATGTTCGGCTGCGGGGCGGAGGAGGCGAGAGCCTGCCTCCAGCCGGCCTCCCGCAGCCTCTCGAGCCAGGGCAGCGCGCCCGGGAGGGGCTCGAGGCCCTTCTCGCGGAGCAGTCGGCGGTAGGCCCGCTCCTTCGTCTCGCTCACCCGCTCGATCCACTCCGGCGTGAGGTGCGTCCCCATGAGCTCCCGGAGGATCTCGTCGTTGCGCTTGCCGAAGGTGTTCACGAAGTCGGACGGCTGGACCGACCGGCCCTCCGCGGCGAGGGTGTCCCGCCAGGCCACCCAGTGGTGGCCCGCCGAGTCGATCAGGGTGCCGTCGAGGTCCCAGAGGACGCCGCCCGGCGGTCCGGCGGTGTGGCCCACGGGCCGAGGATACCAGCCCGAGGCGGATCGGCCGGAGTGTGCGCTAAACTTCACCCCCAACCGGCCCCCGTGCGGCAGGGGGTGAAGGGGGGACGATGAGGGCTCGCAGCTGGCTCACCGCGACGGTCGTGGCCGGACTCCTGGCTCCCGGTGTCGCGCGAGCGGAAGGCCTGGAGGGGCGATTCGCCGTCGCCTTCCAGGTCGGAACGCAGTCGGAGATCTCGGGCGACCTCATCAAGGGCACCCAGGGCGAGTTGGTCGACCGCCCCATCAGCATCGACTCGAAGCGCTACAAGGACGTGTACGCCCCGGACGTGCGGCTGCAGGGCCTCGTCGGCTACGGCGTGGGCACGAAGGAGGAGATCGTCGTCCGCGGCACCTACTACAAGGCGAACGGCACCGCGCTCGAGGTCGGCACCCTCAACGGCCACCCGCTGGCCGTCTACTTCGACCCGTACGGGGCCTACAAGGAGGCGGGCATCGAGGCCAGCTTCCGCTACTACCTCGCGTCCACGGGACGGCTGAAGTCCTACATCGCGCCGGTCGCCGGGGCGCGATTCATCTCCCAGATCCTCGTCACCTTCTCGGTGCAGGACGCCGGGATCTCGATCCAGAACGTGCCCTTCAGCCAGAAGAGCACGGTGCCGGTCTTCGGCCTCGACCTGGGCTTCACGTTCGACCTGGGAAAGCACGTCTTCGTCGGCCTCGAGAGCGCCATTCGCTACAACTCGCCGCCCAAGCAGTTCAACTCGCTCCAGAGCATCCCGCAGTTCGACGACAGCGACGGCCGGTGGTCGGCCCCCGTCGTGGCGTCCGTCGGCGCGAGGTTCTGAGCCGAGAGCCCGCGCCGCGTGGCCGGCTCGGCCTGATCCCGCGGCCGCTCCTACGGAGGACGTCGTGGAGTGCCGGCGAGCGGGCGTCCTCCTTCGATCCGGGCGCGAATCTTGACTAATTCGTAGAGATTGATAGGCTGAGATCATGAGTGGCCCCTCTCTCGACGAGCTCACGAAGGGCGAGTACAAGGCCGGCTTCGTCACCGACATCGAGCAGGAGACGCTCCCCCCCGGCCTCTCCGAGGACGTCGTCCGGCTGATCTCGTCCAAGAAGGGCGAGCCGGAGTGGATGACGGAGTGGCGGCTCAAGGCCTACCGGCACTGGCTCACCATGGAGGAGCCACGGTGGCCGAACGTCCACTATCCGCCCATCGACTACCAGGGCATCTCCTACTACGCCGCGCCGAAGCGGAAGAAGGACGCCCCGAAGAGCCTCGACGAGGTGGACCCGAAGCTGCTCGAGACGTACGAGAAGCTCGGCGTGCCCCTCCACGAGCGGGCGAAGCTGGCCGGGGTGGCGGTGGACGCGGTCTTCGACAGCGTCTCCGTGGCCACCACCTTCAAGCAGAAGCTCAAGGAGGCCGGGGTCATCTTCTGCTCCTTCTCCGAGGCGGTGAGGGAGCACCCCGACCTCGTGCGGCAGTACCTCGGGAGTGTCGTCCCCTACTCCGACAACTTCTTCGCGACGCTCAACTCGGCGGTCTTCTCCGACGGCTCCTTCGTCTTCGTGCCGAGGGGAGTGCGGTGCCCGATGGAGCTCAGCACCTACTTCCGGATCAACGCCGCGAGCACCGGCCAGTTCGAGCGGACGCTCATCGTGGCCGAGGAGGGGGCCTACGTCAGCTACCTCGAAGGCTGCACGGCGCCGGTGCGGGACGAGAACCAGCTCCACGCGGCGGTGGTCGAGCTCGTGGCCCTCGCCGACGCAAGGATCAAGTACTCGACGGTCCAGAACTGGTACCCGGGCGACAAGGACGGGAAGGGCGGCATCTACAACTTCGTCACCAAGCGCGGCAAGTGCGCGGGGCCGCGCTCCAAGATCTCCTGGACCCAGGTCGAGACGGGCTCCGCGATCACGTGGAAGTACCCCTCCTGCATCCTGCAGGGCGACTCCTCGGTGGGCGAGTTCTACTCGGTGGCCGTGACCAACAACCGGCAGCAGGCGGACACCGGCACCAAGATGATCCACGTGGGGAAGAACACCCGCAGCACGATCGTGTCGAAGGGCATCTCGGCGGGGCACGGGCAGAACTCCTACCGGGGCCTCGTCCGGATCGGCCGCGGGGCCGACGAGGCCCGCAACTACTCGCAGTGCGACTCGCTGCTCATCGGCGACCGGTGCGGGGCGCACACCTTCCCCTACATCGACGTGCAGAACTCCTCGGCCCGGATGGAGCACGAGGCCACCACGTCGAAGATCGGCGAGGACCAGCTCTTCTACTTCCGGTCGCGGGGGATCTCCTCCGAGGACGCGGTGGGCATGATCGTGAACGGCTTCTGCCGGGAGGTCTTCCGCGAGCTGCCGATGGAGTTCGCGGTCGAGGCCCAGAAGCTCCTCGGGGTGAGCCTCGAGGGCAGCGTCGGCTAGGCGGCCCGGCCCCCGCCCCGTCCGGGCCGTCGGGGCAGCAGGTGCCGCCGGGCGTTCAGGACGAGGCCGATGACCCGCCCCGGCCGCAGCCGGGCCGCGGCCTCCCGGACGGTCTCCCGAGCCGCGTGCCGCGCCCGCACCACGAAGACGAACCCGTCGAAGAGGTCCGGCAGCGGCGTCGCGTCCGCCGTGCCGACGAGAGGGGGGCAGTCGACGACCACGCGGTCGAAGACACGGTCCGCGCCCTTGAGGAGCGCTTCGAGGCGTGGCGAGGAGAAGAGATCCCTTCGCCGCGGAGGCGAGTCGCCGGCCGACAGCAGCCAGAAGCCCCCCGACAGACGCCGTACGACCGGGGTCTCGCCCTTGCCGTCGAGGTACTCGCGGAGGCCGACCTCCGGCGGGCCCAGGCCGAGGGCGAGGTCGAGAGCCGGCCGGTCCAGGTCCAGCTCCAGGAGCAGCACGCGCCCCCGCCGTTCGGAGGCCAGCGCCTCGGCGAGGCCGAGCGCCACCGTGCTCGCTCCCTCGCCGGCCGTTGCGCCCACGATGCCGATGCGGCGCAGCCTCTTGTCCCGGCCGAGCGCCCGTAGCCGGGTTGCCAGCAGCCGGAGCTGCTCGCCCTGCGCGGAGCCGCCGTCGAGGACCGACCGGGCGACGGGCCCCGGGCTCGGGGAGACGCGAGTCTCCTCCTCGAACGCGGGCGGCATGTCGAAGACGGGGATGTCGGCGGCCGGCGTCTCTCTCCCGCTCACGTCTTCGCCCGGCGGAGCACCCGGTCGTAGAACCCCATCCGCTCGAGCTCGAGAGAGTGGCGGCGCGTCGCCTGCCGCACCGGCTCCAGGATCCGCTCCACCTCCGCCTGGAGCGTCGCCGTCGCGAACGCCCGGCACCAGCCGGCGACGGCGCGCACCGCCCGCCGGGGCACCCGGCCTCCCTCGCCGGGGCCCACCACGACGCGCCCCGCGGGCGTGACGCGGAAGGCGCGCAGGGAGCCCTCCTCGAGGAGGGCCCGCTCGTGCGTGAGGCGCAGCTGCCGGGCGGTCTCGTCGGTGCCGGCCTCCGCCTCGGCCACCTGGGCCACGGCCGACATGGTCCAGGCGAGCACGGAGGCGTCGACGCTTCGGCTCTGGTCGGACCAGATCACGCGGCGCGGGGTGTGGTCGAGGACCAGCTCGTCGAGACGCTGCAGCGTGTCGTCGTGTTGCAGGTCGAGCTGGCGGCGCACGACGTCACGGTCCTCCTCGCGTGCGAGGGGGTGGGGCAGCGCGGACTCGATCCTCCGCAGCGGCACCCCCTTCTCCGTGATGATGGTGGTGACGGTGAACTTCGGCTGGGCGACCGCTTCCGTGAGGACGACGAACGAGCGGCCTCGCGCTTCGACCCGCGTGAAGCGCCCGAAGCCGAGATCGGCATCGGGCGGACGAAGCTCCACCCGGCGCACGGCGTCCGTCCCCTTCGCCGGAGCGGCGGCGGGCGAGGGCGGCGTCACCACCACCCGCACGGGCGAGAGGCGCACGGACGTGACGGCCGAGGGCGCGGCCGCGGGCGGGGGGACCGGCGGAGGAGCGGCGGGGACGCGAGGAGCGGGCGCGGGTGGGGCCGGCGCCTCGACCGGTGGCTTCCTTCGGATCGCGGCCGTGCTCCGCGTGTGCGGCATCGTGATCACCGGCCGGGTCGGCATCGTGTAGTCGCTGGTTCGCTCCCTCTCCGGCCGGCGTGCCGCCTTCTCCAGCAGGGCCCGCACCTTCTCGAGCAGGTCGCGGAGCGGGAACGGCTTCAGCAGGAAAGCGTCCGCGCCGGCGGCGAGCACCGCCCGGATCCTCGCTTCGGAGCGCACCGCGGAGACGGCGATGAACGGAACCCGCTCGAGCCCGGGCACCGCCCGCATCGCGCGCAGGAGGCCCTCGCCGTCCATGTCCGGCATCAGGATGTCGCTCACCACGCAGTCGGGGCGGATCGCGGCGACCCGCTCCAGAGCGGCCGCCCCGGTCGGAAAGGAGTGGGTCTCGAACTCCGGCGCGCGGAAGGCGCGCTCGAGGAGCAGGCGCACCTTCGAGTCGTCGTCGACCACGACCATTCGTCGGGGCGCGTTCATTCCAGTGCTCGCGGACGAGACGGCCCGGGGACACGGGGCGCACCGATACTCTCAGACGGCGGAACGGGGTGTCAACGGCGCGGGGGCCGCGCGTATCATGGCCCGGTGTTCATCGTCGCGTGGGAGGGCCGCCCTCCTCCGGACAAGGCCGAGTGGATCAGGGTCCTCCGCGAGGTGCTGGCGGCGGAGCTCGGGTCCTACCGGGTCGTCTTCCGGAGGCACGCGACCGGCTGGCGGTTCTCCCTCGAGTGGCGCGAGGACGACGAGGCAGGAGAGGAAGCGCTCGTCTCCAACAGCCCCGAGAGCGTGGCCTACAACATCTACGCGAACCTGGCCGGAGGAGGGATGCCTCTCGACGCGTCGTGGAAGCCCGAGGCGCGGCACGAGGCCGGCCGAGGATGAGAGTCGAGGACGACGAGACCCCTCGCCCGCCCGTCCGGGCCGGAGCGGGCTCGGGGGACTAGGGCCGCGTCCTCTTCGCGAGCCGCACGACCGAGCCGCCCCGCCTGGGGAAGACGAACGAGACGCGGTCGGTGAAGCAGCGCATGTAGTAGATCCCGCGCCCGTTGCCGCGCTCGATGTTCTCGTCCCGGCACGGGTCCGGCACCCGCTCGGGGTCGAAGCCGGGCCCCCGATCGCGGACCGTGATCACGAGGCTGTCCGGCGTGAGGTGGAGGCCGATCCGGGTCGGTGCCCCGTCGTCGCTGCGGCCGTGGCGAAACGCGTTCACCACGGCCTCGCGGAGAGCGACGCCCACGAACACCGCCTCGTCCTGGACGAGGCCGCCGGCGCGGCCCATGCACACCGCGAGGTCCTCGATGTGGTCGAGGGCAGCCTCGCCGCCCGGTCCCGGGTCGAGGACGAACCGGGCCGACCAGGTGCCGCTCCGCGGGTGGCGCCGGAACCGGCCCAGCCGCAGCGCTTCGGAGTCGAGATCGGCCATCGGGACCATCGCCATTATGGACGAGCCCGGGCGGCTGAGGTTCCGCAAAACCCCGTTGCCAACGGCTTTTTTGGATGCGGATGGCGGCCCGGGCGGGGAGGAAAGCGGTAAGATTCCGTCCCTGCCCGGAAAGGGGAGAATGAGCGGCTTCAAGGTCAGGCTGGGCGACGGCAGCGAGATCGGTCCGATGGACCTGGCGGCCCTTCGGACCTGGGTGGCCCAGGGTCTCGTGGACGGGTCGAGCCCGGTGATGCGTCCCGGGACGCGGAAATGGGTCCCCCTGTCCGCGGTCCCCGAGCTGAAGGGCACCCTCGGCGCCTCTCGCCCCAAGGTGGCGGCGCGGGCGAGACGCGCCCAGAGCCCGGAGGCCGAGCCGGGGGAGGCCGCGGAGCCGTCGGGCGTCGATCGCGGGCGCGTGAGGCTCGTCGGCGTCCTTCTGCTCGCCGCCGCCGCGGTGTTCGGCATCCTCGCCTGGCGTCCGGCCGCGGCGGCCCCGGGCCTCGACGGCGCGCCGTGGCTCCAGCTGGCGCTCGGCGCCCTCGCCCTGGGCCTCGCGTTGCAGCTCCGCTTCGACCTCGCGCGCCGCGTGGTGCGGATCGCGCTCTTCCTCGTGGCCTTCGCTCTCTTCCCCCTGGCCGGCATCCTCATCGCCCAGGGCGAGCGCGGGGCGGGCCTCTTCGCGCTCGGCTCGGCGTGGCTCCTCGTGTCCGGCCTCTTCGCCCTCCTCCCCCGCGTCCTCGGCTGGATGGGGGCGGTCCTCGCGCTCGTCCCGGTCCTGGCCGGCAGCTATGGCGCCTACCGCTTCGGCCTCGCCCCCGAGAGCGAGGCCACCGGCCGCGTGCAGGAGTGGGCGTCGCCCGATCGCCGTTTCACCGACGACTCGCTCGGTGTCACCCTCGACGTCCCGGCGGGCTGGTACGCACTGCGGCCCGGGAACCCGCTCGTGGCCGCGCCCGCCGAGGCCCGGCTCACGCTGATGCAGCCCCGGCACGGCGGCTCCGCCTACCTCGTCGCCGAGCCCGCTCCGCGCGGCGTGGCGACACCCGACCAGTACCTCGACCGCCTGTCCTCCCGCCGCGGCCCGGCGCGCCCGGGGTTCCAGCCGGGGCCGCGGTCGAACGCGGTCCTGGGCTCGCTGTCCGGCCGCCGTCTCGAGTCGACCTGGCTCGACGGCTCGACGCGGCAGCGCGAGATCGTCCTCGCCGGCCTCGACGGATGGATGGGCTTCGGCCTCGTGGCCTGGATGCCGGAGGCGACGGCGTCACGGCCCGACGGCCTCGACGCGCTGGCCGGGGGTCTCGCCGCGCGCGGCCTGCTCGCCGGGCGCCTCCGCTCGTCCGTGGAGGCGGCGCTGGCCGCCGTCCCCCACCTCTCTGCCCCCGCGGCCGAGCAGCTCATGGCGCAGAGCGAGGCCCGCGTCCTCGAGCCCGACCAGGCCTTCCGCCGCTCGCTCGCCGCCCTCGCCCGCCTCCTGCCCTCGCTCTCCAAGGGCGAGACCGCCGAGCTCTCGTCGCTGACCACGGCCACGTATGCCGGTGTCCCCTGGGCCGACCGAACCCGTCTCGCCGCCTACGTCGAGCGCGTCCGGAAGGGCGATTCGACCCGCCCGGCGGAAGACCACGAGATGGCCGTCCTCATGAAGGCGGCGGAGGACCGGCTCGCCCCCGTCCGAAGGCTCCGGCTCCAGGCGTACTACGAGAAGGCGATCCGGGCCGAAAATTGACTTTTTCGTACGGATTGCCTAACCTGTGACCGGGTCGGTCCCCGATGGACCCCGGCCCCGCTCCGAGTCCGGAGAAACCACGCATGCTCGAGATCAAGAACCTCCACGCGAAGGCGGGGGAGAGCGACATCCTGCGCGGCCTCGACCTGACGGTCCGGGCGGGCGAGGTGCACGCCATCATGGGCCCGAACGGCTCGGGGAAGAGCACGCTCGCCCACGTCCTCGCCGGCCGGCCCGGCTACACGGTCACCGACGGCAAGGTGCTCTACAAGGGGAAGGACCTCCTCGCTCTCGCCCCCGAGGAACGGGCTCGCGAGGGCGTCTTCCTCGCCTTCCAGTACCCGGTCGAGATCGCGGGCGTGAGCAACGTCTACTTCCTGAAGGCGGCCACGAACGCGATCCGGAAGCACCGGGGCCTGCCGGAGCTCGACGCCCTGGACTTCCTCGCCCTCGTGAAGGAGAAGGCCAAGGTGGTCGACCTCGACGAGGAGCTCGTGAAGCGGTCGGTCAACGAGGGCTTCTCGGGCGGCGAGAAGAAGCGGAACGAGATCTTCCAGATGGCGGTGCTCGAGCCCGCGCTGGCCATCCTCGACGAGACCGACTCCGGCCTCGACATCGACGCCCTGCGCATCGTCGCCGGGGGGGTGAACCGGCTGCGCAGCCCGGAGAGGGCGATGATCGTGGTGACCCACTACCAGCGCCTGCTGAACTACATCGTCCCCGACTTCGTGCACGTGCTGGTGGAGGGCCGGATCGTGCGCTCGGGTGGCAAGGAGATGGCGCTCGAGCTCGAGGAGAAGGGCTACTCCTGGCTCGAGAGGGAGCCGGCCGCGGCCGGCCGCTGACGCGCGATGCCCGCGATCGCCGAGGACCGCGACGCCTACCGGGCGAGCTTCGAGCGCTTCGCCGCCGCTCACGCGGCCTCGGACCCGGCCTGGCTCCGGGAGCGGCGCACCGCCGCCATCGCCCGCTTCGTCGAGAAGGGCCTGCCCACGGCCAGGGACGAGGCGTGGCGCCACACGCCGGTCGCGCCTCTCGCCCGGCCGTGCTTCGAGCCCGCCGACCCCGAAGCCGAGGCGCCGTCGGCCGCCCTCGCCGCCGTGTCGCTCGAAGGCTTCCCGGGCCCGCGCCTCGTGTTCGTGAACGGGCGCTTCTCGCCCGGCCTCTCGTCGGCGCGCCCCGCCTCCGGCGTCGAGGTGACGAGCCTCCGCGAGCTCCTGCGGACGGAGCCGGGACGCCTCGAGCCGTGGCTCTCCCGCCTCGCCACCGGCCAGGCCGGGGTGTTCGCCGACCTGAACGCGGCCTTCGCGGAGGACGGGGCGGTCGTGATCGTGGCCCCGGGCGCGGCCCCGGAGGACGCCGTCCTCGTCGGCCACGTCGCGGCGCGTAACGGTGCGCCCACGGTCTCGTACCTCCGCACCCTCGTCGTGGCCGGGGCGGGCAGCCGGTGCCGGGTCGTCGAGGCCTTCGCCTCGCCCGACGGGAGCGCCTCGCTCGTGAACGCGGTGACCGAGGTCGTGGTCGAGGACGGCGCCCGGGTGGACCACTACAAGCTCCAGCGGGAGGGGGAGGACCAGCTCCACGTCGCCACCCTCGCCGCGCGTCTCGCCCGCGACGCCCGATTCTCCGACCACTCGCTCGCCCTCGGGGCCGCCCTCTCCCGCAACGACATCGACGTCCGGTTCGAGGGCGAGGGAGGCGAGTGCACCCTCGACGGCCTGTTCGTGCTCGACGGCCGACGGGTCGCCGACACGCACTCCCGCATCGACCACGCGCGGCCGCACTGCTCGAGCCGGGAGCACTACCGCGGGATCGTGGACGGGCAGGGGCGGGGCATCTTCAACGGGCTCGTGGTCGTGCGTCCGGGGGCCCAGAAGACCGACGCCTACCAGATGAACCAGAACCTCCTGCTCTCGCGGCAGGCCCTCGTGCACTCGACGCCGCAGCTCGAGATCCTCGCCGACGACGTGAAGTGCAAGCACGGCTCGACCACCGGCCAGCTCGACGCGGCGGCGCTCTTCTACCTCCGCTCGCGCGGGCTCTCCGAAGGGGCGGCGCGCAGCCTCCTCACCTGGGCCTTCGCGAGCGACCTCGTCCGGAAGATGGAGATCGGGCCCCTGCGACGGGTCGTGGAGCGGCACCTCCAGGCGCACCTGCCCGACGCCTCCGGCCTCGCGGAGGCCCTCCCGTGAGCGCGCCCGCGGGGACGAAGGCCGCCTTCGACGTGGAGGCGATCCGCCGGGAGTTCCCGGTGCTCGAGGAGAAGGTCCACGGCCGGCCGCTCGTCTACCTCGATAGCGCGGCGAGCGCGCAGAAGCCGCGGGCCGTGATCGACGCCGAGCGGGAGGTCTACGAGCGTGCCTACTCGAACGTCCACCGCGGCGTCCACCACCTCTCGGTGGTCGCGACGGACGCCTACGAGAAGGCACGGGGGAAGGTCCGGAGGTTCCTCGGCGCCGCGGCGAGCCGGGAGATCGTCTGCCTGCGCGGCACCACGGAAGCGGTGAACCTCGTCGCCCAGTCGTACGGCCGTAAGCACGTGGGGGCGGGCGACGAGGTGCTCGTCACCGGCCTCGAGCACCACTCGAACATCGTGCCCTGGCAGCTCCTCTGCGAGGAGAAGGGCGCCTCGCTCAGGGTCGCCCCGATCGACGACGCGGGCGAGGTCGACCTCGTGGCCTTCGAGCGGCTGCTGTCGCCCCGCACCCGGATCGCCTCCTTCGCCCACGTCTCGAACGCCCTCGGCACGGTGAACCCCGTCCGCCGCATGACCGAGCTCGCTCACGCCGCGGGAGCGGTGGCGATGGTCGACGGCGCGCAGGCGGCGCCCCACCTCCCCGTGGACGTGCAGGCGATCGGCTGCGACTTCTACGCGTTCTCCGGGCACAAGGTCTACGGACCGTCCGGCGCCGGCGCCCTCTACGGCAAGGCCGCCCTCCTCGAGGCGATGCCGCCCTGGCAGGGCGGGGGGGACATGATCGCCTCCGTGACCTTCGAGAAGTCCACCTGGAACGAGCTGCCCTACAAGTTCGAGGCGGGCACGCCGAACATCGCGGGGGCGATCGCCCTCGGGGCGGCGATCGACTGGGTGGGGAGAGTCGGGCTCGGCGCCATCGCCGCCCACGAGCACGAGCTGCTCCTTTACGGAACGGGGCTCCTCGAGGACCTCCCCGGCCTGCGGCTCGTCGGCAGCGCGCGCGAAAAGGCGGGTGTCCTCTCCTTCGTCCTCGACGGCGTCCACCCCCACGACGTGGGGACGGTGCTCGACCACGAAGGCATCGCGGTGCGGACGGGCCACCACTGCGCGCAGCCGGTGATGGACCGCTTCGGCATCCCGGCCACGACGCGCGCCTCCCTCGCCTGCTTCAATACCCGCGAGGAGCTGGACGCGCTCGTCCGCGGCCTCCGCAAGGTCCAGGAGATGTTCCGATGACGGTCGCTTGCCGCGGCCGGGGCCGGTGAGACATGGACGACCTGCGCGAGCTCTACCAGGAGACGATCCTCGACCACTCGAAGCGCCCGCGGAACTTCCACCCCCTGGCGGGGGCGAACCGCAGCGCGAACGGCCACAACCCGCTCTGCGGCGACCGCACGACCGTCTACCTGCACGTCGCGGACGACGTCGTGCGCGACGTGAGCTTCCAGGGCGCGGGTTGCTCGATCTCGACCGCCTCCGCCTCGATGATGACCGACGCCCTCAAGGGGAAGACGGTGGCCGAGGCGAAGGCGCTCTTCGAGCGGTTCCACGAGCTCGTGACCGCCGACCCCGCGAAGGCGGTCTCCGCCCCGGCCGAGCTCGGCAAGCTCGCGGTGTTCGCCGGGGTCCACGAGTTCCCGATCCGGGTGAAGTGCGCGTCGCTTCCCTGGCACACGATGAAGGCCGCCCTCGAGGGCGGGGACCGGGCCACGACGGAGTAGCGGCATGGTGATGGGCGAGGCGCGGGCCCTCTCCCGCGACGTCGAGGTGGCGGCGATCCCGTACGGGGACCGCATCACCCTCGCCGCGGGCACGACCGTCTTCATCACCCAGGCCCTCGGCGGCTCCTACACCGCCATGACCGACCACGGCTACCTCGTGCGCATCGAGGGCAAGGACGCGGACGCGATCGGCGAGCAGCCCGTGCTGCCGATGACCGCCGAGGACGCGAAGGGCCGCAGCACGCGGGAGCTGGCCTGGGAGCAGCTCAAGACGTGCTTCGACCCGGAGATCCCGGTCAACATCGTGGACCTCGGCCTCGTCTACCGGTGCGAGGTGGCGCCCCTCGACGGGGACGGTGAGAAGGTGCTCGTGGAGTTCACCCTCACCGCACCCGGGTGCGGCATGGGCGACTTCCTGCGCCAGGACGTGCGGCACAAGCTCCTCGCGATCCCGGGGGTGAAGGAGGCGGACGTGCAGGTGGTTCTCGACCCGCCGTGGGACCAGAGCATGATGTCGGACTCGGCTCGCCTCCAGCTGGGGCTGATGTAGCCATGAAGCTCAGCTCGCAGGAGGAGTACGGGCTCCGCTGCCTGCTCCAGCTCGCCCGCGCGGGCGTCGGAGCGAGCCTGACGATCGCCGAGATGAGCGAGCGGGAGGGGATCTCCGCTCCGAACGTGGCCAAGATCATGCGCATCCTGCGGCGGGGCGGCCTGGTGAGGAGCACCCGGGGCAAGGCGGGCGGCTACGCCCTCGCCCGCCCGGCCGCCGAGGTGCGCGCCCTCGACGCGCTCTCCGCCCTCGGCGGGCGCCTCTTCGACACCGACTTCTGCGACCGCCACGCCGGCCTGGAGCGGCACTGCCTCAACACGCGCGACTGCTCGATCCGCCCCGTGCTGCGCGGCCTGCAGCAGGCGGTGGACCACGTGCTGGGCGAGCTGACCCTGGCCAGCCTCCTGCCGAGCGAGGACGAGGTCACGGTCACCCTCCGCCCGAAGTCGGTCAAGCTGCCCATCGCTCGACGGGCGAGCTGATCCTCCCGCGGGCTGCGGGAGGCGGGCTTCGATGGTCGCGGGAGGGGGACGATGACACCAGGGCAAGCGGTCGCACTTCGAGGTCTCAGTCCCCTCGGGAAGAGCCTGCTGCACGAGCGGAAGGTCCCCTCGTCGAGGAACTGACCCGGAGGGAGGACGTCACGGCGAAGAGGCCCCGTACGATCGACGACTACCTCGCCGGGCTCGATGAGGAGACCCGCGGCGCGCTCCAGAGGGTGCGCAGAGCCATCCACGCCGCGGCGCCCGAGGCGGAGGAGTGCATCAGCTACGGGATGCCCGCGTTCCGCCTGAACGGCAGGTGCATCGCCGGCTTCCGGGCGGCCAGGGAGCACTGCTCCTTCCACCCCATGAGCGGCGCCACGGTCGCGACACTCGCCGACGAGCTCGTCGACTACGACACGAGCCCGGGGACGATTCGGTTCCCCCCCCGCGCGCCCCTGCCGGCGGCTCTCGTTCGCAGGCTGGTGAAGGCGAGGATCGCGGAGCTCGAGTAGGGCCCGCGTCGAGCCGAAGAGGGCGATCGGAATGAGCGCGGCTCGCCGCCGCCGCCGCGAGCTCACGCGGGTGTCGGCGGATCCCGAGAGAGGCAGCAGAAGGAGGCCGACGTGAGGACGTCAGGACGGAGGACGCGCTACGGGTCGCGGGCCGTCGCTCCGCACATGAACTCCTCGGCCCCCTTCGGATCGGGCCATGGCGGAATCTGCTCCAGACGGAGCGGCTTGCCGGCCAGAAGATCCTCGATCACCTCGCCCGTCAGCGCCTCCGGCCCGATCACGCTCGCGACCCGCGAGTCGTGGCCCAGGAGCGCGATCCGAGGCAGGCCCCAGGCCTGGTAGGCCCGGAACGTCCGGCAGCCGTTGTCGAGGGCGACCGTCGTCCGCAAGGGGAACTTCTCGAGGACCGGCCTGACGATCGCCGCCGCCTCGTGAGTGACGGAGACGAACCGGACGGCTCTGCCCTTGAACTGCTCGACCAGGGCGTTCATGTGCGGAAAGGACTGCAGGCAGGGTGCGCACCACGTGGCCCAGAAGTCGAGGACGACCACCCCCCCCTTCAGAGAATCGAGCGTCAGGCCGTGCGACGGCTCGTCCAGCAGGCTCGCGTCGATCGCGGGAGCGGCATCACCCGGGCGAAGGGGTGGCGCCGCGGACGAGCCCTGGGCCAAGCCGGAGAGGAGAGCCATGAAGACGACGAGGCCGACCATGCTGTCTCCTGACCTCTGAGACGAGGCTCGGTGCCGACGACCTCTTCTGGCCGGAAGCAGTGCGGAGCATACTATTCCACTCGAGAAGAAGGGAAGCAAGACGAGGAGGAGACCGATGCGAGACGCGATCCTGGTGACGACCGCGGCCCTGGCCCTCGTGACCGGCGGGCTCCAGGCCGATCCCCCCAACCTGCGTCCGGACGTCGGGCCGGGCCGGGTCGCCTGGTTCGACATCACGACCACCAATCTGTCCCAGTCCAAGGAGTTCTACGGCAAGCTCCTCGCTTGGGAATTCACCCCGGTGAGGGGGACCGATCTGGCGGTTCAGATCGTCGCGCAGGGTGCGGAGATCGGGTCGCTGCGCGTCGCCGAGGGCAAGCTCAGCCCGTTCAATGGAGTGATCTACGTCCAGGTGAGCGACCTCCAGGCGAGCTGCAGGAAGTCGAAGGAGCTCGGGGGGACCATCGTACCCGGGTTCCCCTTCGACCTGCCCGACGGCAGAGGAGCGATCGCCCTCGTTCTCGATCCCGCCGGCCACCCCGTGGGCCTGTACTCGAGGACGCCCCTCCCGTCGGCGGCGCCCGCAGCCAGGTGACGCCTCGAACGACGCAGAGGCCGAGGCCGGGATCAGGATGATCCCGAAGCCCGCGCACCTCGGCCCTCGCTACGCCGCGCAGTTCGAGGACGAGTCGGTGGCCCGCGCGTATCACACCCGACCCCCGTACCCGGACGCGCTGTTCGACATCCTGGAGGGCCTCATGCCTCCGGGACCGAGGACCGTGCTCGATCTGGGTTGCGGGACGGGTGATCTGGCCGTGGGCTTCGTCGGACGCGCGGAGCGCATCGACGCGGTGGACCCCTCGCGCGCCATGCTGCAGGTCGCGCGATACCGGCACCCGTCGGGCCGCCTGGGTCTCCATTGGGTCGAGTCCACCGCCGAGGCCTACCGGCCCGATCGGCGCTATTCCGTGATCGTGGCCGCCGAGAGCCTGCACTGGATGGAATGGCAGGATGTCCTCTCGTGGATCCCGCGGGCTCTCGCGCCGGAGGCAGCGCTCGCCCTCGTGTCGGGTCGGGAGCTCGGCCCTCTGCCCTGGTCCCGCGAGCTGAGCGAGCTCCTGCCGGCGTTCTCGACGAATCGGGAGTACCGTCCCTACGATCTGGTCGAAGAGCTGGAGGCGAGGAGCCTGTTCTGCGAGCGCGGACGAGCGTCGACGGCGCCCGTCGCCTGTGCTCAGCCGGTCGACGACTACGTCGAGTCCTTCCACACGAGGAACGGCTTCTCGCGGGAGCGGATGGCCGCCTCCGCAGCGGAGGCCTTCGACGACGCGCTGAGGCGACTCGTCGCGCCCCACTGTCCCGACGGCTGGATCCGGTCGGAGACGGCGGCGACCGTCGTCTGGGGCCTTCCGCGAGAACGCACGATGAGAGGAGGGTGCACGTGACCTCGATCCGCAGGAAGGCCAGGGTCGCCGGGCTTCTCTATCTCCTGCTCACGATCGCCGCCCCCTTCCGCCTCCTCTACATCCCCGGCGTCCTGTTCGTGCGCGGGAACGCGACCGCGACCGCCCAGAAGATCGCCGCTCACGAGACCCTCTTCCGCCTCGGCATCGTCGGCGATCTCTTCTGCGGAGTGATCGTGGTCTTCCTCACGCTCGCTCTCTACCGCCTGTTCGAGGGAGTGGACCGGACCCAGGCCGTGCTGATGGTGATCCTGGGCGGGCTCCTGCCGGCCGCCATCGACTTCGTCAACGTCGTGAACGACGCGGCCGCCCTCGTTCTCGTGCGGGGGGCCGCCTTCCTGTCCGTCTTCGAGAAGCCCCAGCGCGACGCCCTGGCCGTGCTGTTCCTCACGCTGCACCGCCAGGAGATCGTCGCCGCGGAGATCCTCTGGGGGCTGTGGCTCTTCCCGCTGGCCATCCTCGTGATCCGGTCGGGCTTCCTCCCCCGCTTCCTCGGCGTGTGGCTCGTCGCCAACGGCTTCGCCTACGTGGCCATGAGCCTCACGGGCCTGCTCCTGCCACAATACGAGGAGCGGGTCTCGAACCTCGCCTTCCCCGCCCTCCTCGGGGAGATCGCAGTCATGCTCTGGCTGCTGATCGTGGGCGCGAGGGCTCGCGCGGAGAGCGAGTCGGCCGCCTGATCGGCGGCGCGGTGCGGGTCGGGACTTCCGGGAAGGGAGCGAGCGAGGTGCGTTTCGAGACCTTGGCCGTGCACGCGGCGGGCGATCCCGATCCCCACAGTCGCGCCCTGGCGCCCGCGATCCACCCGTCGACCACCTTCGAGCGCGCGGCCGACGGGTCGTTTCCCTCCGGCTTCACCTACGTCCGCGACGGCAACCCGAACCGCCGGTCCCTGGAGACGGCGATCTCGTCGCTCGAAGGCGGCGAGGCGGCGGTCGCCTTCGCCTCGGGGATGGCGGCCACGATGGCGGTCTTCCAGTGCCTCGACCCCGGTGACCACGTCGTCGTCCCCCTCGACGCCTACTTCGGCACCTCGACGCTGCTCCGTGAGCACTTCTCCCGGTGGGGTCTCGCGGTGTCCTTCGTCGACATGACGGACGTCCCGGCGGTGCAGGCGGCCGTTCGTCCGCGGACCCGGCTGATCTGGACCGAGACCCCCTCGAACCCGACGATCGCCGTCACGGACCTCGGAGCGGTGGCCGCGGTAGCGAGGACGGCCGGCGCGCTCCTGGCGTGCGACAACACCTGGGCGACTCCCTTCCTGCAGAGGCCCCTGGCGCTCGGCGCCGACCTCGTGATGCACTCGACCACGAAGTACCTCTCCAGCCACTGCGACGCCATGGGCGGGGTCGTGGTGACCCGGCAAGCCGACCGCGTGAGCGAGCGCCTCCGGTCGATGCAGGCGACGGGCGGCGCGGTCCCCTCGCCGTTCGACTCGTGGCTGGTCCTGAGGGGCATTCGGACCCTGCCCTGGCGCATGCGCGCCCACTGCGGCAACGCCGCCGCCGTCGGCGCGTTCCTGTCGGAGCACCCCCGCGTGGCGCGGGTCCACTACCCGGGCCTCGAGAGCGATCCGGGCCACACGGTGGCGGCGAAGCACCGCCTCTTCACCCGCGCCACGAGCCTCGGCGGTCCCGAGAGCCTCGTCGAGCACCGCGCCTCGATCGAGGGCCCCGAGACGCGGGCGCCCGAGGGCCTGCTCCGGCTGTCGATCGGGCTCGAGCACCACGAGGACCTGATCGCCGATCTACGCCAGGCGCTCGGCGACCGGGCGTGACGGATAGAGTCGCCGGCCGTATGGCCAGGGACATCCGCGTCGCGCTCGTCGGGTTCGGGAACGTGGGCCGCCGGTTCGCCGAGCGCCTTCGGGGAGAGTACGCGCGGGTCCTGAGGGCGGAAGGCGTCCGGGTCCGCGTGACCGGCATCGCCACCGCGCACCACGGGCTCGCGGTCGACGGGCGTGGGATCGACCTCGCCCGGGCCCTGCGCCTCGCGGCGAGGGGGCGGTCGCTCGCAGCCCTCGACCGGGGCCCTCGCGTCGCGGACGTGCGGGCCTTCGTGGCGCGGGTGCCGGCGGACGTCCTCGTCGAGACGACGCCGCTCGACCCCCGGAGCGGCCAGCCCGCGATCGACCACGTGCGGCGGGCCCTCGCCCGCGGCCTGCACGTCGTCACCGCGAACAAGGGGCCGGTCGCCTTCGGCCTCCGCAGGCTGAAGGCCCTCGCCGAGCGCAGGGGGCGGCTCTTCCTCCACGAGGGCGCGGTCATGGACGGCACGCCCGTCTTCAACCTCGCCGAGCGCTGCCTGCGCGGTGCGCGCGTCGACGGGTTCCGGGGCACGCTCAACTCCACGACCAACCTCGTCCTGTCGCGCATGGAGGAGGGGCTCACGGCGAGCGCGGCGGTCAGGGAGGCGCAGGCCCTCGGCATCGCGGAGGCCGACCCGCGCCACGACCTCGAGGGGTGGGACGCGGCGGTGAAGGGCTGCGCGATCGCGAACGGCCTGATGGGCGCCTCGGTGCGGCCGGCGCAGGTGCGGCGGCGGGGGATCACCGGCCTGACCGGGCTCGACGTGCGGCGCGCGGCGCGGGCGGGGACGCGGCTGCGCCTGGTGGTGCGGGGCGTCCGGCAGGGGAGGAAGGTCCGGGTCAGCGTGCGGCCCGAGCGCGTGCCCTTCGGCGACCCGCTGTCGGGCTCCGGGCCCGACGCCGCGCTCGTGCTCGAGACGGACCTCCTGGGCGAGATCGGGGTATTCGAGCGTGGCGCGAGCCTCGACCAGACGGCCTACGCTCTCCTCTCGGACCTCGTCGAGATCGTCCGCCGCCGCTGAACGCCGCCGGGCGACCCCGCGCCGTCAGACCGCCCGGCCGAGCCCTCCCGCGAGCTCGGCGGAGAGGATCTGGTGGCAGGCCGGGCAGACGATCACGTAGCCCCGTCGGGGCAGCATCGAGATGAAGTTCACCCGCGTGCGGACGAGGCGGAGGACCTGGACGGTGGAGATCGTGTCCTTGCAGTGAGGGCACTTGAGGGGGGACTCCAGGGCGTACTCCGCCTCGAAGGAGGGCGGGGCGGGCAAGGGCTCCGTGAGCTCGGGCAAGGGCACCTCCGCGACCAGGCCGGGGGCGTCCGGCCGACGCAGGGTAGCTCACCCCTGGCGGGCGCGCCAGAGTCGAGGGATCCCCGGGTCAAGGGAGCCGGGCCGCGCGCCGGGGCGCGCCTCAACAGCAGCGGTCCGGACGGCCCGAGTGGTAGCGGCGGCAGAGACCGTCCAGGTAGAACTCCTCGCGGGTGAGGGGCTCTCCTCCTCCGCGCCGGGCGAGGTACGTCTCGTAGGCGGCGTCCCCGCTCCACTCGCGGACCCTCCACCAGAGGATGCGCAGGGCGGCCCGCAGGCGGGCCCTCACGACGACGAGCCCTCCGCCCACCGCGTCCTCACGTACGGGCTCTCCGTCGACGCTGCCGCCCTCCGCCCGGCGAGTATGCCGTGCCACTCGGTGGCTGCCTCCGCGAGCAGGGCGAGGATCAGCAGGGCGAAGAAGGCGGTGACGGCGGCGTCCAGCCGGGCGTTGAAGACGACCCGCCGGGCCTCCGCCGCCTTCGCCTCCGGCATCTCCGGGATCTGCCGCTCCAGGGCCGAGGCCTGGGCCAGGAACCCGATGCGCGGGCTCTCGTGGAGCACCTTCTGCCAGCTTCCGGCGAGCGTCACCGTGACGAGCCACGCCATCGGCAAGAGCGTCACCCACAGGTAGCGCCGCTTGCCCATCTTGATGAGGATGGTCGTCGCCACGACCAGCGCCACCGAGGCCAGGATCTGGTTGGCGATCCCGAAGAGGGGCCAGAGCGAGTTGATGCCGCCGAGGGGATCGAGGACGCCCTGGTAGAGGAAGTAGCCCCAGGCGCCCACGATGATGGCGCTCGTCACCAGGGTGCCCGCCCAGCCGGGGCGCGCGATCCCCGGGAGCGCCCGGCCCAGGAGCTCCTGCACCATGAAGCGGCCCACCCTCGTGCCGGCGTCGAGGACGGTGAGGATGAAGAGGGCCTCGAACATGATGGCGAAGTGGTACCAGATCCCGAGCAGGCTCTCGCCTCCGATCGTGCCGCTGAAGATGTGGGCCATCCCCACCGCGAGCGACGGCGCGCCGCCGGTGCGGTTCAGGAGGGTCTCCTCGCCGACCCGGCGCGCGAGCTCGTGCATCGCCCCCGCGTCGAGGGGGAAGCCCCAGGCCGAGATCGTCGCCGCCGCGCGCTCCGCCCCCGCGCCCACGATGCCGGCCGGGCTATTGATCGCGAAGTAGACCCCGGGCTCGAGGGCGCAGGCGGCCACCATCGCCATGACGCCGACGAAGGACTCCATGAGCATCGAGCCGTAGCCCACGAGCCGCGCGTCGCTCTCGCGCGTGAGCAGCTTGGGGGTCGTGCCCGAGGCGATGAGGGCGTGGAAGCCGGAGACCGCCCCGCAGGCGATGGTGATGAAGCAGAAGGGGAAGACCCCGCCCGCGAACACGGGGCCCGTCCCGTCGACGAAGCGGGTGAGGGCCGGCATCTGGATCGTCGGGCGGACGAGAACGATGCCCGCCGCGAGGGCGAGGACGACGCCGACCTTGATGAAGGCCGACAGGTAGTCGCGCGGCGCGAGGAGGAGCCACACCGGCAGCGCCGAGGCCGCGAAGCCATAAACGATCACCGCCACCGCGAGGGCGGGCCCGGTGAGGGTGAAGACCCGGGCCCACTCGGGGGAATGCGCGACCCACTGGCCGGCGACCACGGCGAGGAGGATCAGGAGGAACCCGAGGGCCGAGGCTTCGATGACGCGCCCCGGGCGGAAGTAGCGCATGTAGAGGCCCATCACTATCGCGATCGGGACGGTCGCGGCCAGGGTGGAGGCGGCCCAGGGGGACTGCTTGAGCGCGTTGACGACCACGAGGGCCACCACCGCGAGCAGGATGACCATGATGGCGAGGACCGAGACCATGGCCAGGAGGCCGGCCCGGCGGCCCACCTCGTCGCGTGCCATCTGGCCCAGGGAGCGGCCGTCGCGGCGGAGCGAGAAGAAGAGGACCACGAAGTCCTGGACGCAGCCCCCCAGGACGGCGCCGGCCACGAGCCAGAGCGTCCCCGGCAGGTAGCCGAACTGCGCGGCGAGGGTCGGGCCGACGAGCGGACCGGGGCCGGCGATGGCGGCGAAGTGGTGGCCGAGCACCACCCACCGGTTCGTGGGCACGAAGTCGCGGCCGTCGTCGAGCCGCTCCGCCGGTGTCGCCCGCGTCGGGTCGAGCGAGAGGACGCGGGCCGCGAGGAAGGCCGAGTAGAACCGGTAGGCGACAAGGTAGGTGCAGCCGGCGCCGACCACGAAGAAGATCCCGTTCACGGGCTCGCCGCGGCGGAGCGCGATCGCGCCCAGGGCGCCCGCCCCGAGGCACGCCACGGCGAGCCAGGCGAGCGACGACACGAGCCTTCGCATCGGGCCGCTGATCCTCCCAGGAAAGTGCGTGAGTATAGCGTGGAGGAGCAGAGGCGGGCCGGGGACGACGAGGGGACGAAGGACGCGATCGGGGCGCCCTGTCCCGAGGCCCCCGAGACGCCCGGGGGCCTCGGGATGGCGGGGCTCAGCGATTGTCGACCACGATCTTGGTGGCCAGCACGTATCCTTCCGGCTTGCTCCAGCCGCCGACCGCGGCCACGTCGCCGGCCACGATGGCGTAGGGGTCGAGGGCGCTGCCGTCGGACCACTTGAAGACGGTCGATCCGTTGGTCTCGACGTCGCGCCCGGCGACCGTCAGCCTGAGGTCGCACGAGCGGTGGACGCCCGCCTCGTCGAGGGCCGCGACGCCTCCGCCAGCGCCGAGCGAGGCCACGCTCTGCACCACACCCTTGAAGGAGACCCACGTGCCGCCGCTGCCGCCCGGGCCGGTGGTGAGGGCGGCGATCTCCTCCGCCACGACGACACCGTCCCCGCGCAGGGTGCCCCAGACCTTGACCTTCTCGCCGACCTGGAGGTCGGAGAGCTGGATGCGCCGGTCGCCGCGCCACACCTTCTGGACCTGGCTCGCGTCCACCGGCCTCCCGGCCACGACGAGCTGCGTGCCCGCCATCTGATCGAGCGTGCCCGAGAAGAACGTGTCGGCCGTGGGGGCGCAGGTCGGCGGAGTCGTGAGCTGGGCGGCGCCACCGGAGATCCGGACCTCGACCGAGGTGACCTGCCGGTCGACGAGCCCGGTCACCTGGACCTGCGCGCTCACGCCCGGCCCCTCGACGCGCAAGCCGACGCTGCCCGCGGGGACGCCGGACAACGTGAAGCGGCCGTCCTCGTCGACCGCTGCCGCGAGCGAGGTGCCGGCGATGCTCACGCTCCAGCCGGTGTCGCCGGCGAGGGCGTGCACGGGAGCGCCGACCGAGGTGCCGGTGCCGGCGAGGCCGGTCCCGAGGATCGTGCCCTGGAGGACGGCCGCGCCACTCGTGGCCGCGGGGGCGGCCCGGTCCGGGCCGGTGGCGGCCGAGGATCCGCCGCAGCCGGCCGCGCAGAGAGCGGCGGCGAGCCCGGCCAGGGACGAACGGAGCGACAGACGACGATGCATGACATGGCCTCCTTTCTCCTGGCGGCTCGGCTGACCCCGGAGGGAGGGTGGGGGTCCCGTTGCTCTGCGTCCCCGGGTTGCCCCGGGTTTGCTCTGAGCAGGAGGTCTCTCGTCCCCTCCGGCGTGGGGACCGGCGGGGATCCCGGGCCCTTGCCCGGGCGCCTGCACGCTATCCGCGCTCCCGGCGGTTCGGCGGTGAGGGAGGTCACCGATCCCGCCGCATGTGCGCGCACGCACGCTCCGCCGCCACGCAAGACGGATATCGCGGCGGGGCGAGGGTCGGCGGAGGGCGCCGCGGGAGCGTCGAGCCCGCCAGAGTGCTCCAGAGCACCACCCCGACCAGGGAGAACGGGACGGCGAAGGTCGTGACATCCCTGCCGTCGGAGGCCGGCCCCGATGCAGCGGGTCGCGAATCCGGCTAGACTCCGCCTCGGTGCTCAGAGTCCTCGTCGCCGGCCCGGAATCCCTGTCCGGGGTGCTCGGCCCCACCATCCTCGGACGTCCGGACATCGATCGGTTCCACGCGCCCACGTCCGAGGAAGCGCTCGCCGCGGCCGGGCGGGTCCTCCCGAACATGGTCGTGATCGACCTGCCGCGCGCGGAGGCGGTCGTGCTCGCCGAGCGGCTGCGCCGGAACCCGGCGACCCGGCCCACCGCCATCGTCTGGCTCGACCGCGAGGGGGTGCCCGACGCCGGCGCCGAGCTCACCGACGCCGGGGTGAACGCCGTCATCCCGCTGCCGGTGGATCCCTTCCTGTGGGACCGTCGGCTCGAAGAGCTCCTGAGCGTCCCCGCCCGCCGCAACCGTCGCTTCCCGGCGAAGCTGCGCGACTGGTCGCGCTTCGTGAGCGGGGCCGACGAGGAGGAGGGCTCGGTCGTCAACATCGGGGCCCGGGGCGTGCTCCTCGAGAGCCCGCGCGAGCTCGCGCTCGGCACCAAGGTGGGGCTCACCCTCGAGCTGCCGGGCCAGTCCACGCCGGCCGCCGTGGTGGGCCAGGTGGTGCGGCTGGCCGGGGAGGAGAAGGGTCTCTTCCGCGTGGGGATCGAGTTCCTCGTCTACCGCGGCGACGCCCGCGAGCGCATCACCGCCTTCGTCGAGTCGGAGCCCCAGCCCGCCGACCGCCCGGGCGCGCCCGCCGTGCCGCTCCCCCTCACCGTCCGCCCCTTCCAGGAGGCGCGGGAGTGGGAGGAGGAGCTGCGGGCGAGCGAGATCAGGAAGGCGCTCATCCTGGACTCCGCCCTCGACTGCATCCTCACCGCCGACCACGAGGGCCGGGTCATCGAGTTCAACGCCTCGGCCCGAAGGCTCTTCGGCTACACGCGCTCCGAGATCCTGGGCCGCGACGTGGCCGACACCATCGTCCCCCCCGCGCTGCGGGACGAGCTGCGGCGCCAGCTGCGCGACTTCGTGCGGACGGGCGACAGCCCCGACCTCGGCCGCCAGCGCGAGACGGCCCTCATGCGCGCCGACGGCTCGCTCGTGCCGGTGGAGGTCGTCGTCGTGCCGGCATACGTGAAGGGGCGGGTCATCCTGACCGCGTACATCCGTGACCTCACCGAGGCGCGGCGCCGCGAGCGCCTGACCGCCGCCCGCCAGCGCGCCACCCATGCCCTCACCGCCTCGCTGTCGCTCGCCGAGGCCGTCCCGGCGGTTCTCGACACCCTCGTCCAGGGCCTCGGCGGCACGGAGGCGCGGCTGTGGGTGGCGGACGGCGACCCGCCGGCGCCGACGCTCGCCGGAACGACCGGCGAGCCGGAGGCAGCCCTGCCCCCGCCGCCCGACGACTCTCTCGCCCGCCGGACCCTCGAGGAGGGCGCCGCGGTGTGGTCGGGCCCGGGCAAGGGCGGAGTGTCGGTCGCCGTGCCGGTGCGCGCCGGGGGCCAGGTCATGGGCGTCCTCGAGATGCACAGCGACGTCGCGCGCTCGCGCGAAGCCGACTGGCTGCCCGCCCTCGCCGACACGGGGAGCCTCCTCGCCCTCTTCCTCAAGCGGCAGCGGGCGGAGGCGGACCTGCAGCGGTTCGCCCGCTACGACAGCCTCACCGGCCTCCCCAACCGCTCGTTCTTCCTCGACACCCTCGAGCGAACGCTGTCCCGGGCCAGCCGGCAGCGCACGCGCAGCGCCCTGGTGTTCGTCGACCTCGACGGCTTCAAGGCCGTGAACGACGGCCTCGGCCACGCAGCCGGGGACACGGTGCTGCAGACGATGGCGGAGAGGCTGCGGTCGGGGACGCGCAGCTCCGACCTCGTGGCCCGCATCGGCGGCGACGAGTTCACCGTCCTCGTGCAGAACCTCGCCCGGCCCGACGACGCCGCCCTCGTGGCCAGAGGGCTCCTCGACCGCGTCGCCCGCCCGTGCCGGGCCGACGAGCACGAGCTGACCCTCAGCGCGAGCGCGGGCATCAGCGTCTACCCCGACGACGGGACCGACGCCGCCACGCTCCTCCGCAACGCCGACCTCGCGATGTACCGGGCGAAGCAGGAGGGCAAGAACACCTACCGCTTCTTCACCGCCGAGATGAGCGAGCGCGCCCTCGAGCGGATGCTGCTCCTCGACAGCCTCCGGGTGGCCCTCGAGCGCGACCAGTTCGACATCGTCTACCTGCCCGTCGTCCACAAGGAACGCCCGCCCTCGCTCGAGGCCCTCCTCCGCTGGCGCCACCCCAAGCTGGGGCTGGTCTCCCCGCCCACCTTCATCGCCCACGCCGAGGAGAGCGGGCTCATCCTGCCCATCGGGGCCGGGGTCCTGCGGGGGGCGACCCGCTTCGCGGCCGCCCTCGAGCGGAAGGACGTGCGGGTCGTCGTCAACCTCTCGGCGCGGCAGTTCCTCCAGCCAAACCTCGTCGAGGTCGTCCGCGACGCTCTGGCCGAGAGCGGACTCGATCCGTCGCGCCTGGAGCTCGACCTCACCGAGCCCACCGTGATGACCGAGGGCGAGGAGACGACGGAGCAGCTCCGGCAGCTGCGGGAGCTCGGGGTGCAGCTCGCCCTCGACGATTTCGGCACCGGGTACTTTTCGATCGGCCGGATCCGGGACATGGGCTTCCGCCGCCTCAAGATCGACCGCTCGCTCGTGTCGGGGCTGCCCGACGACGCGCAGCGGGCCGCCCACGTCGTGGCCATCCTCGGCCTCGGCCGCAGCCTCGGCCTCGACGTGGTGGCGGAGGGCGTCGAGACGGAGGGCCAGCGCGCCTTCCTCGAGGCGAACGGCTGCACCGGCCTCCAGGGCTACCTGCTCAGCCCGCCCCTCGCGGCGGCGGACGTCCCGGCCTTCCTGGCCAGGATGCGCTGAAGGTCCTGGGGCCGCACGCTCCGGCGCGATCACTCTCCGGGCTCGGGCACGGCGCGCCGGAGCCCGGGGCCCGCGGCCTCCAGCCCCTCGAGGAGGCGGATCTGCGTCCGGGTCCGGTCGAGGTTGTGGCCGGGGCGGGTCGTCCGGTAGTAGCGGTCGCCGTCGAGGTGGTCGGCCAGGAAGCGCAGGGCCTGCTCGTAGACGATGACCTCGGCGCCGGTCACGAGGAGCGCCCGCTCGGCGGGGGAGAGCGCGTCCCCGGCCCCGTCGACGAAGCCCCGGGCGAGGGCGGCGAAGACCGGGACGCGGACCACGACCCGCGAGAGGTCGCGCTCGTCCTCCGCGGAGTCGCTCACCGTCGAGCGGGCGAGGTCGCCGAAGTCGTGGAGGGACAGGCCGGGCATGACGGTGTCCAGGTCCACGACGCACACGGCCTCGCCGGTCGCTCCGTCGAAGAGGACGTTCGCGATCTTCGCGTCGTTGTGGGTGGGGCGCACCGGGATCTCGCCGCGGGCGGCGGCTCCGGCGAGCGCCGAGGCCAGAGGCTGGCGGTCGAGGAGGGCGTCGATCTCGGCCCGGCAGGAGGCGGCGCGCGAGGCGCGGTCTTCGGCCAGCGTGCGCTCGAAGGTGGCGAGCCTCGCGGGGGTGTCGTGGAAGGCCAGGATCGTCTCGTGGAGCGGCGGTCCCGGCAGATCCTGGAGCTGAGCGAGGAACCTCCCGAAGGCCCGGGCCGTCTCCCGGGCCTCCGCCTCCGTCGCCGCCCGCTCCCTGGCCTGGGTCCCCTCGACCCACGGCACGAGCCTCCAGGTCTCGCCCGCCGCGTCCACGTGGTGGGAGGCGCCCTCGCTAGTCGGGACCAGGGAGAGCACGCGCCGCGCCGCGTCACGCGCGCCATCGCGCGCGAGACGGAGGCCGATGTGGCGGGTGACCCGCTCCATGTTCGCCATCACCTCGCCCGGACGGTGGAAGACGTGGCGGTTGATCTGCTGGAGGAAGCAGCGGCGGCGGCCGTCGGGGGCGTCGAACGTCGCCAGCCAGGAGTGGTTGATGAGGCCGCTCGTGTGGGGATCGAGGGACACGAGCCGGCCGGGGGCCGCGAAGCACGCGACGGCGGCCCTCGCGTCCTCCCCGCTCGGGATGCGGAGGGCCGGGCGGTCGGTCACGGCCACAGGCTCGCCGGGTACTCGCCCCGCGCGGTGAGCGACTCGAGGAGGGCCACGAGACGCGGCCGGTCGCCGGGGTAGGTGAGGCCGCCCCAGGGCCCGCCGCCGCCGAGGACGCGCACCCGCGCCTCGCCCGCGTCGACGAGCGCCTGGACGGCGGAGTTCAGGAAGAACTCGGCGTTCGTGCTGCCGGCGTGGCGGTCGAGGAAGCGATCGAAGGCCTCCGCGAGGCCGGCCAGGAGGGCCGGGGTGAAGCCCCAGAAGTTGAGGGAGACCGGGGTGGTCCCGGGGATCGGCCGCCACACGCCCGCCTCGTCGAGGCCGCGGGCGTCCTCTCCGTCCCGCTCGACCTTCAGCACCTCGCGGATGGACACGAGGAAGCCCGTCCCGTCGACCGCGCACACGCCCCGGCTGACCGGGCCGTCCGGGCTCAGGGTCGTCGCGAGCGGAAAGCCGACGATCGCGAACTCGGGTCGAGGGCCGTCCTGCGGCCGCCGGAGGTACCCGGCGAGGACGCGGTAGCTGCCCGCCCCGTAGAAGTCGTCGGCGTTGATGACTGCGAAGGGGCCGTCCAGGAGCGGGGCTGCGGCGAGGGCCGCATGGCCGGTGCCCCACGGCTTGGCGCGGCCCGGCGGCGGGACGAGCCCCCGCGGGAGGGCGCTGCCCTGGACCGCGTAGTCGAGCCGGACGTGCCGTCCGATGCGCGCGCCCGCCTCCGCGCGGACCTCGGCCTCCATGCCTTCCCGCACGACGAGGACCACCCGCTCGAAGCCGGCCCGGCGGGCGTCGAACGCCGCGTAGTCCAGCAGCGTCGCGCCCCCGGGGCCGACGCGGTCGAGCTGCTTGGGGCCGCCGTAGCGGCTGCCCACGCCGGCGGCGAGGACGACGAGGGTCAGGCCCATCCCCGGCGTTCCTACTGCGGCTCGCGCCTCCGCCCGAGGACGAGCGGGGCCTGCTCGCCGAAGTACTTCACGAGCAGGAGGTTCCACGACGCGCTCTTGCGGACGTTGGCGAGGTGCTCGTCGAGGGCGGTCCGGAGGGCCACGTCCTCCTTGCGGACGGCCCAGGCGACGCTCCCGGTCGCGCCGACGGTCGTCCCCGCCGTGAGCCGCCTCTCGCTCTTCGCGGCGAGAGCGAACTCGGAGATCGGCATCACGAGCGCGGTGACCTCTCCCGAAGCGAGGGCGGCGATCATCTCCTTCGACGATCCGAAGCTCCGGGGCGAGGCGACACCCGCCGCGGGCAGCTCCTCAGCCGGCGCCGTGCCCCGCTTGACGCCGACCTTCTCCCGCCGGAGCTCGTCGAGGGACTTCGGGGCCGCCTTCGGCGAGAGGGTCACCGAGACGGTGTAGGTCGGCATGACCTCCGACGTGAAGGCCACCTGCTGGCGCCTCTCCGGCGTGTCGAAGATGGCCACGATCACGTCGCCCTTGTCGGCGAGGAGGAGGGGGATGCGGTCCGGGTACGACCTGGCGGAGACGACCTCGACCTTCAGTCCCTGGTGGTGGGCGAAGGTCTCGACGAGCTCCCGCTCGAAGCCGGGTCGGGAGCCGCCCTTCGAGTCGAAGGTCTCCGGCGCCTCGTCCGCGGCGACGACGACACGGATCGCCCCGCGAGCCTTGATGGCGCCGAGGTCGGCCGCGAAGAGGACGGGGACGCCGGGGAGCGAGGTCGCGGCGAGGACGAGCACGAGACAGGCTCTGGGCACGGTTCGGCCTCCTTGGAGTCGGGATTATAGGGGACGGCGCCCGCGCCGCCTTGACAGGGGCGGAGGCGGGGCGGAGGATCCGGTCGTCCCGGAGTCGAGGAGCGCGCCATGCGAACGGGATCCGAGCTGCGACCGCGGATGACCCTCCGCGTCGACGGGGCGCTCGTGCGCGTCGTCTCCGCCGACTACCACGGGGGCCAGGGCAAGATGGGCGGGGTCATGCACGCGAAGCTGCGCGACCTTCGGACCGGGAAGGAGCGCGAGCGGCGCTTCCGGGCCGAGGAGGCGGTGGAGGACGTCCCGCCCGACCGGCAGAGCCTGCAGTTCCTCTACGCCGACGGCGGGGTGAGCACGTTCATGAACCCGGAGTCCTTCGAGCAGGTCGCGATCGACACCGTCCGGCTCGGGAAGGCGGCGGCCTGGCTGACCGGGGACACGATCGTCCCCGTCGAGCTCGTGGACGGGGAGCCGGTCGGCATCGTCTTCCCCGAGATCGCCGAGGGGCGGGTGGCGGAGACCGCCGCCCCCTACCACACGCCGGGCACCGACAACGTGTGGAAGGAGGCGAGGCTCGACAACGGGGTCACGGTCATGGTCCCGCCGTTCGTCGACGTGGGCGAGTGGGTCCGGGTCGACGTCGAGAGCGGCCGGTACGTCGAGCGGGCGAAGGCGAAGGGACGGCCGTCGGGTTAGCATGGGCGCTCCATGAGCGAGCGCCCGCGCATCCTCGTCTCGAACGACGACGGCTACCACTCGGACGGCCTCCGGGCCCTCGCGGCCGCGATGGAGGAGCTGGGGGAAGTCTGGGTCGTGGCGCCGGAGGTGGAACAGAGCGCCACCTCGCACGCCATCTCGATCCACCGCCCCCTGCGGCTGCGGGAGGTGCGGCCGCGATGGTACGCGGTCGACGGAACGCCGACCGACTGCGCCTGGCTCGGCATCCACCACCTCCTCCGCGGCCGCCGCCCGCGGATCCTCGCCTCCGGCATCAACCACGGGCCGAACCTCGCCGACGACGTCACGTACTCCGGGACGCTGGCCGCGGCCATGGAGGCCTCGATCATCGGCGTGCCGGCGATGGCGTTCAGCCTCGCCGGACGCGACGTTTCGGACTTCGGCCCCGCCGCCCGCTTCGCCCGAGCCCTCGCCGCCGCGGCCCTCAGCCGCGACCTGCCGCCCGGCCTGCTCCTGAACGTCAACGTGCCGGCGGGCGTGGAGCCCCAGGGCTACGCGGTGACCCGCCTCGGGAAACACTCGTACGGCTCCGACGTCGTCGAGAAGAAGGACCCCCGGGGCCGCTCGTATTTCTGGATCGGGGGCAACGAGTACCAGCACGAGGACATCCCGGGCAGCGACTGCAACGTCGTGCTGCGGGAGAGGCGCGTCTCCGTCACGCCGCTCAGCCTCGACCTGACGGACGACAGGATGCGGGAGGTCGTCTCGACCTGGTCGATCGAGGGCTTCGCGCCGCACCGGGGCTGAAGGGTCCCCGGCGGGCCCCGGTGCCTACTTGCCGCCGGCGAAGGAGGGGAGGGCCAGGCTCCGCATCGTGTGGAGGCCGGGGGGCGCGGCGAGGGCCTTCGGGATCGTGTTCACGGCGATCGAGTGGGTGGCGACGTCCCCGTGGTACCCGCCGAGCGCCTTCACGTGCAGGGCCGGCGAGCCCTCGATCTCGACGCTGTCGTAGGTCTCCGGCGCGCCCAGGTACGCCTCCATGTGGAGGGTGATCACGGGCTTGCCCTTGACGTAGCCCACGCCGTCCTGGACGATGCCGCAGACCTTCCCCGCCTCGACTCGGAGGAACTGGCTCTCGACCGGCGCCCCGGCGATCTTCGGCTGGATCTCGTCGGTGATGCGATCGAGCTTCCAGCCGAGGCCGTCCGCGATCATCGCCACCGACTCGGTGAGCCCCACGTGGCGCACGGTGAGGGCCTTGACCTTCTCCGCGAACTCCGCGGGGGTGAGGCCGGAGCCGATCTTCTGCTGGAAGGGCAGGCGGCGGATCCGCGCGTCCTGGACGCGCTCGACGTGCACCGCGTCGACCCGCTCGCAGATGGCGGTGAGGGTGAGGGGCAGGGCGTCCATGGCGAACCCGGGGTTGACCCCCGTCCCGACCACCGCCACCTTCGCCTTCTTCGCCGCGGCGTCGATCTTCCGCGCGAGGGGCCGGTTCGAGTACCAAGGGTAGGACAGCTCCTCCGTCGTCGAGACGATCGGGACCTTGTGCCTCAGGACGGCCTCGACCTGCGGCCACACCTTCTTGAGGGCCGAGCTCGTGCAGAGGACGGCGACCTGCGGCCTCGTCCTCCTGATCGCGGCCGCGGGGTCGGTCCCGACCTCGATCCCGCTCTTCTTCCCGAGGCCCACCACGTCGCCCAGGTCCCGGCCGGCCTTGCCGGGGTCGATGTCCACCGCGGACACGATCTTGAAGTTCTTCCGGGCCGCGAGCTGGCGGGCGACGCCCGCCCCGATCGGCCCCAGGCCCATGATCATCACCTTGGTCGGCATCGTTCTCGGCTCCTTGCCGGTACACGCGGCCCCGGACGGCGAGGCGACCGATCATAACCCCGGCTGGAGAGCGCCGCCTGAGCCAGGAGCCCGATGCGCGGCCGGCTGCCCGCGCTCGGCGCCTGCTCGCGCGTCACCTCAGGTGCTTGATCAGGATCACCTCGTTCGCGCGCTCGTTGTGGATCATCTCGTCCACGACCTGACGGGCGAGCAGGAGGCCGAAGCCGCCCGGCCGCAGGCCACGCGCCTCGCGCGCCTCGGCCACCGCGAGGGGGTCCTCGGGCCGGCCCAGGGCGGCGTGGGGCAGCGCGCCGAGGTCGAAGCCGGGACCGGGGTCGCGCAGGTGGAAGACCAGGGTGCGAGCGGTGCGCACTGCCACGACCTCCACCACCCGGTCCGGGTCGAAGCCGCCGCCGTACTCCATGGCGTTCAGGAGCACCTCGCGGAAGGCGAGCATGAGGTCGTCGCGGGGGGCCTCGGGCACGTCGGAGCGGAGCTCGGTGAGGAAATTCAAGAGGCGCTCCGCGCTCAGGAGGGCGCAGTTCACGCGCACCGAGATCCAGTCGGGCTTCGCGAACACGACCTCGATACCGTCCTTCCAGGAGTCGGCCCCGGCGGCCCGGGCCAGCATGTCGCCGATCTCGGCCGGGTCGAAGGGCGCGCTGAAGCAGGCGAAGGCCCTCCGCCGCAGGGCGAGGATCACGGCCTCGGGTGTCGCGCGCGGGGCGAGGAGGACGACCCTGACCCCGGGCCGGGCGCGGCGCACGTCGTCGAGGATCGCCGCGTCCTCCTCCAGGCTGGTCTCCGGCGAGGTGACGAGGACGTCGAAGGCCCGTCCGCGGAGCCGGCGGAGGGCGGCCGCGTCGCCCGACGCAACGTCGATCGGGTGGCCCTCCAGGAGGGGCGACGACCGCAGCGCCTTCAGGAGGGCGTCCTCGGGCGCGACCATCAGGATGCGGGCCACGGCTGACCTCCGTGGAGGCATCTTACCCGGCCCCCGCCTTCCCGGGCCTCCGAGGACGCCCACGGACTACCGTCGCAGGTTGCGGAGGAGAGCCCGCAGCGTCGGGGCGAGCCCTTGCAGCTCCGCGCGGTGCGCGCCGGCGAGGCGGGCCAGGGCCGAGTCGCCTCGGGCCGTCGTCGACAGGTCGACCCGCCGCCGATCCGCCGCGTCGGCGTGGCGGCGCAGGAGCCGGAGGGCGACGAGCCGGTCGACCAGCCCCACCGCGCTGTGGTGGCGGATCTCCAGCTCGCGGGCGAGGTCCCCGATCGTGAGCGGGCGGGCCCGGGCGCCCCGCACGGCGAGGAGGGCCTGGTACTGCCTCGGGGTGAGCCCGGCCGCCGCCGCCGCGTCCTCGCTGAAGCGCAGGAAGAGGCGCAGCCCCCGCCGGAACCCGGCCAGGGTCCGGTAGTCGGCGTCGGTCAGCGGTCGGGCCATGGCCGCCAAGATTATATCGTGTTACGATATGTTGTGGCGGCGGTCGTGACGAACGCACGGACGAAGACGGCGGCGGAGCGGCTCGGCGACTTCACCGCCGACTGGCGGGTGATCCCCTGCTCGGCCCTGGCGGTGGCGATCGGGGCCCTGGCCTCCCTCGTCGCGGTGGGTCTCCTCCGGCTGATCGGGCTCTTCACCAACCTCTTCTTCTTCCAGCGCTGGGAGACGACGCTCGTCTCGCCGGCCGGCCACCACCTCGGAGGGCTGGTGGTGCTCGTGCCGGTGGCCGGCGCGCTCGTGATCGGCCTCATGAGCCGGTACGGCTCCGACCGCATCCGCGGCCACGGCATCCCCGAGGCGATCGAGGCCATCCTCCTGAAGGGCGGGCGCGTCGAGCCGAAGGTGGCCCTCCTCAAGCCGCTCTCGGCTGCGGTCTCGATCGGCTCCGGCGGGCCGTTCGGCGCCGAGGGCCCGATCATCATGACCGGGGGCGCGTTCGGGTCCCTCGTGGCCCAGGTCGTGCGCCTCACCGCTGCCGAGCGGCGCACGCTGCTCGTGGCCGGCGCCGCGGCCGGCATGTCGGCCACGTTCGCCACGCCCCTCGCCGCGGTGCTCCTGTCCGTCGAGCTGCTCCTCTTCGAGTGGAAGCCGCGCAGCCTGATCCCGGTCGCGCTGGCGAGCGCGACGGCGGCGGTGGCCCGGCGCTACCTCCTCGGCCCCGGGCCGCTCTTCCCGGTACCGGCCCACGCGGCTCTCGTCGCTCCGCAGGCGCTCCTCGGCTGCGCCGCGGCCGGCCTCCTCGCGGGCGCGCTCTCGGCCCTCTTGACGCTCGCCGTCTACTCGGCCGAGGACGCCTTCGCGAAGCTGCCCGTGCACTGGATGTGGTGGCCGGCCCTCGGCGGGATCGTGGTCGGCGTGGGGGGCCTCGTCTTCCCGCCCGCGCTCGGAGTCGGCTACGACACGATCGGGGCCCTCCTGCAGGGCGACGCGCCCCTGCGCGTGATCGTCGGCGTGCTGCTCGTGAAGTCGGTGATGTGGGCGGTCTCGCTCGGGTCGGGCACGTCGGGAGGCGTGCTGGCCCCCCTGCTGATGATGGGCGGCGCGCTGGGCGGCCTCGAGGCGCTGGTCCTGCCCGCCCAGGGGGCCGGGTTCTGGCCGCTCGTGAGCATGGGCGCGATCCTCGGCGGCACGATGCGCTCGCCCCTCACCGGGATCGCCTTCGCGATCGAGCTGACCCACGACCTCGACATGATCCTGCCCCTGCTCGTGGCCACGAGCGTCGCCCACGCCTTCACGGTGCTCCTGCTCCGGCGCTCGATCCTGACCGAGAAGATCAGCCGCCGCGGCTACCACCTGAGCCGCGAGTACGCCGTCGACCCGCTCGAGATCCTGTTCGTGCGCGAGGTGATGCGCACGAACGTGGTCGCCCTCCCGGCCGAGGCGCGCCTCGGCGACCTGGCCGCCCTCCGCGGCGACGGTCACGGCGGCCAGCGGCTCTACCCGGTCGTGGACGACGGGCGGGTGGTGGGGGTGCTCGGCCGGGGCGCGCTGCGGGAGCTGTTCCGCGACGGCGGGTCGCGGCAGCGGCGCCTGGGCGAGGTGGCCGGTCCCGCCGTCGCGACGGCTCGTCCCGACGAACCCCTCCGGGCCGTGGTCTACCGCATGGCCGAGACGGGTCGCACGCTCCTGCCGGTCGTCGACGGCGACGGGGACCGGCTGCTCGGGCTGGTCTCGCTCGAGGACCTGCTCAAGGCCCGGAGCCTGAACCTGGAGGCCGAGCGCCGGCGCGAGCGCGTCCATCCCATGCGACTCCTCTTCCCGCCCCGGACGCGCCCGGGCGGGGACGCCCTGCCCGCGGGCGGGTAGGCGGGAGGAGCCGCCAAAGGGAGGTGGGGATGCGCGAGCCGCAGACGCCGCTCTCGCCGTGGTGGCGGCACTCCGTCGTCATCGTCATGGCTCTCGGATTCGCCGTGCTGAGCCTGGTCACGGTGAGGAGCTACCGCGACGCGCCACCCGTACCGGAGCGGATCGACGACCCGGCGGGCGTCACGCTCTTCACCCGGGAGGACGTCGAGCGCGGCCAGGAAGTCTTCCTGAAGCACGCCCTCATGGAGCACGGCACCCTCTGGGGCCACGGCGCCTACCTCGGCCCCGACTACAGCGCGGAGTACCTGCACCGTCTGGCCGAGATCGCCCGCGACACCCTGGCCGCGTCGCGCTTCGGGGTGCCGTTCGGCAGGCTTCCGGCTCCCGCTTCGCTGGAGGTCGGGGAGGCGACCGTGCGGTCGCTCCGGGAGAACCGGTACGACGCGACGACGGGGACTCTCCGCTTCACGGCCGGCGAGACGGCCGCGTACCGGACGCAGACGAAGGAATGGAGCGACTACTTCTCGGGACCGAGCCCGGCTCCCGGGCTGCCGGCCGGCTACATCCGGGACTCGACCGAGCTCCGGGCCCTCACCTCCTTCTTCGCCTGGGCCGCCTGGGCGTCCGTCGCTCGCCGGCCCGGCCAGGACGACTCGTACACCAACAACTTCCCCTACGACAAGGAGGCTGGGAACGGACCGAGCGCCGCGACCTACCTCTGGAGCGCGCTCAGCCTCGTCGTGCTGCTCGTAGGCCTCGGGGCGGCGCTCTTCGCCTTCGGACGGTTCGACTACCTCGGCTGGCACGCCCCCGGAGGGGAAGGGCCGGGGCACGCCCATGGCTTGGCGCGGCCCGGCTCGCGGCCCACTCCCAGCCAGCGGGCGACCGGCCTCTTCCTGGGGGTCGTCGCGCTCCTCTTCCTGCTCCAGACGCTCGTGGGGGGCGGCCTCGCCCACTACCGCGTCGAGCCGGGCGCCTTCTACGGCTTCGACCTCGCCCGCCTGCTTCCCTACAACCTCCTCCGGACCTTCCACCTCCAGCTCGCCATCTTCTGGATCGCGACGGCGTGGGTGGCGGGGGGCCTCTTCCTCGCCCCGATCGTGGGCGGGGCCGAGCCGCGGGGCCAGCGCGCGGGCGTCCTCGCCCTGCTCGCCGCCCTCGCCGTGGTGGTCGCAGGGAGCCTCGGCGGCGAGTGGCTGGGCGTCGGCGGGCACCTCGGCCGGCTCTGGTTCTGGCTGGGGCACCAGGGCTCCGAGTACCTGGACCTCGGGCGGCTCTGGCAGCTCCTTCTGGCGGCCGGTCTCGCCGGCTGGCTCGTCCTCATGTCCCGCGCCCTGCGGCCGGCGATCCGGGACGGTCGCTCCGACCTGGCCTCCCTCTTCCTCTACAGCGCGGCCGCGATCCCGCTCTTCTACCTCCCCGCCCTCTTCTACGGCCCGCGCACCAACTTCACGATCATCGACAACTGGCGGTTCTGGATCATCCACCTCTGGGTGGAGGGGTTCTTCGAGCTCTTCGCGACCGTGCTCGTGGCGGTCATGTTCACGGTCCTCGGCCTCGTCACCGTGAAGACGGCCACGCGCGTCGTGTACCTGGACGCGATCCTCTACCTGGCCGGGGGGATCGTCGGCACCGGGCACCACTGGTACTTCACCGGCCAGGGCACCCTGAACATGGGCCTCGCGGCCTGCTTCTCGGCGCTCGAGGTCGTGCCCCTCGCCCTCCTGACCCTCGACGCCTGGGATTTCATCCGGCTGCGCAAGAGGCGCTGCGCGGAATGCGGCGAGGCGCTCGCCGAGCGCCACCGATGGGCGATCCAGTTCCTGATGGCGGTCGGCTTCTGGAACTTCGTCGGCGCAGGGGTCTTCGGCTTCCTGATCAACCTGCCGATCGTCTCCTACTTCGAGGTCGGCACCGCGCTCACCAACAACCACGGCCACGCCGCTCTCTTCGGCGTCTTCGGGATGCTGGCCCTCGCCGTGGTCGTCTTCTGCCTGCGCTCGCTCACGGACGACGCGGACTGGGCCCGTGCGGAGAGGCTCGTCGGGACGGGCTTCTGGGGCCTGAACGCCGGCCTCGCGCTCATGGTCCTCCTCGACCTCTTTCCGGGCGGCGTCCTCCAGCTTCGCGACGCCATCACGAACGGCTACTGGCACGCGCGCCGGCTCGGCTTCCTCATGAGCGGGACCTTCCACACCCTCGAGTGGGCGCGCGCGGCCGCGGACGGGCTCTTCCTGGTCCTGGGCGTCTTCCCGCTCGTCGCCGCGACCCTGTGGCTGGTGGCGCGCCTCCCGCGGGCGGCGGAGCCGGAGTGATCGGACGGACGGAGGCCGGTCAGCGGCGCGGCCGCCAGACGCTCGCCGCCCGGGCGAGCTCGGGGCCGCCGCCGTCCGCCCGCAGCTCGTGAGCGAAGGCGGCGCCGTCGCCGCCGAGGCGCCGGGTCCGGGCGACGACCGTGTCGCCGTAGACGGCCTCGCGCCGGAATTCGATCTCGAAGGCCGAGGGCCGCGAGCATCCCTGCACCTCGTCCGGCACCGTCTCGAGCGCCCACTCGACGTAGCGGGTGTTGTTCACGTGGCGCACCACGTCGAGGTCCCCGCGTCGGACATCGAACCGCCGCTCCAGGTCGGCCGGGTCGGCCGGCTCGAGAGCCGCCGGCGTCCGGTCGAGAGCGAGGGGACGCTCGGGCACGGGCGAGCGGCGGACGAAGTCGGGAAGCCGCACGAGCCGGCGCGATTCCCGGTCCACGACCGCCCAGCGGCTCGTGCCCACCGCCACGCGGCCGCTGGCTCCGTCCACGACGTCGAACTCGCGGAAGGCGAGCGCCCGGCCGAACGGCCGGGCCCAGGTGGTCACGGCGACCGTCTCGCCCCGGCCCGGGTAGCGGGAGACCTCCACCCGCATCCACTGGATGACCCACACGAGGCCCTCCTCGGCGAGGCGCTCCATCGCGTAGCCGCCGCGCGCGGCATCGCCGCCGGCCGCTTCCTGCAGGAACGCGCAGAGCGCACGTGGGGCGAGGAGCCCTTCGGTGTCCACCTCGTAGGAGTGGACGGGGAATTCCTGGGAGTGCAGGGGATCGGGCATCCGCGTTCTCCACCGCCGCGAGCGGCCCCATTCTAGGTGCAAAGAGGCTTCGCTCTCGGCCACAATCGGGCGAGGGAGGTCTTATGCACAGGAGGGAGTTCGTAGCCCGCGCGACCGGGGCCGGCGCCGCGATGTCGATCTTCCCCGCGGGCCTTCAGGGCTTGGAGCGGGAGAAGGGGCCGGGCGGCCTGGAGCGGCGGGCCCTCGGGAAGACGGGCGAGAAGCTCTCGATCGTCGGCTTCGGCGGGATCGTGGTGATGAACGCCACGGCGGAGCAGGCGGCGGAGCGGGTGCGGTCGGCGATCGAGGCCGGCGTCAACTACTTCGACGTCGCCCCGAGCTACGGCAACGCCGAGGACATGCTGGGCCCCGCTCTCGAGCCCTTTCGGAAGAGCGTCTTCCTCGCCTGCAAGACCCAGGGGCGGACGAAGGAGGCGGCGAGCGCCGAGCTCGACAGCTCCCTCAAGAGGATGCGGACCGACCACTTCGACCTCTACCAGCACCACGCGGTGACGAAGAAGGGCGACGTGGAGAAGATCCTCGGCCCCGGCGGGGCGATGGAGGCCTTCGAGGTGGCGAGGAAGGCGGGCAAGGTCCGCTTCCTCGGCTTCTCGGCCCACTCCGTGGAGGCCGCTTCGGCTCTCCTGGACGGCTTCGCCTTCGACACCATCCTCTTCCCGGTCAACTACGCGACCTGGCACGCGGGAGGCTTCGGTCCCCAGGTGCTGGCCCGCGCGAAGGAGAAGGGCATGGGGATCCTCTGCCTGAAGGCGATGGCGAAGGGACCGTTGCCGGACGGGGCGAAGAAGCGGTACGACAAGTGCTGGTACCAGCCCCTCGACGCTCCCGAGGACGCGGCCATGGGCCTGCGCTTCACGCTCTCGCACCCCGTGACGGCCGCGATCCCTCCCGGGGACGAGACGCTCTTCGCGATGGCCCTGAAGATCGCCACCGGCTTCCAGCCGCTCTCGCCGGCCGAGGTCGAGACGATCAAGGTGCGGGGAGCCGCCGCGACCCCGCTCTTCCGCTACCCGAGCCCGGACGCGTAGGCGGCGAGGACGGCGAGGAGTCGCCGATCGCCACGGTCGAGCTGGCCCACCGGCCTCACGAAGTCCGTCCGTCACGACGGACAGTCGAGGAGACTGTAGAGTAGACGGCGCCCGCCATGACCGCCCGCGTCTTCAGTCCCTCGGCCGTCGCCGCTCTCTTCCTGGAGCGCCAGCACCTCGCGAGGCCGCGGTCCCGGCGGCTCACCGCCTCGTCCCTGGTCACATTCGTGGAGGACGTGGGGGGCCTCCAGATCGACTCGATCAACGTGGTCGAGCGCGGCCACCACCTGACGCTGTGGAGCCGCTTCGGGCCCTACGGCCGGGGGGCCCTCGAGCGGATCGTCTACCGTCGGCGCCTCCTGTTCGAGTACTGGGCGCACGCCGCGTGCCTGGTCCCGGCGTCGCACTACCCGGCCTGGCGGCGGGCCATGCTCGACTACTCGCTGCGAAGCCGGGCGTGGGGCTTGTGGCTCCAGAAGAACCGACGCGTGCTGGCGGCGGTGGAGGCCGCCATCGCCTCCCGCGGCCCCCTGGGGAGCGCCGATTTCGAGCACCGGCGAAAGGGCGCGTCCGGCGGATGGTGGGACTGGAAGCCCGCCACCCACGCCCTCGACTACCTGTGGATGAGCGGGCGCACCCTGGTCCACTCGCGGACGCACTTCCGCAAGCGCTTCGACCTGGCCGAGCGCGTCATGCCCGAGGCCGGCGCCGTCGAGGCCCTGACCCGGGACGACTTCCAGAGCTGGCACCTCCGGCGGTCGCTCCACGCCCTCGGCGCCGCGAGCGAGGCCGATCTGCGGATGTACCTGACCTTTCCGCGTACCACGGCCTCCGACCGGGCCCGTGCGCTGCGCGAGGCCCTCGACAGGGGAGAGGTCGTCGAGGTCGAGGTGGAGGGCGAGCGTGACCGCTGGCTGGCGCTCGCCGAAGACCTGGCCTCGCTCGAGGCGGCGGGACGGCGGCGTCGTGCGTCCGCGGGCACCACGCTGCTGTCGCCCTTCGACTCCTTCCTCTGGCACCGCGACCGCGTGCGCCGCCTGTTCGGCTACGACTACAAGCTGGAGGTCTACACGCCGGGGCACGCGAGGAGCCACGGCTACTACTCGCTGCCCATCCTCCACGACGGCCACCTCGTCGGCCGTCTCGATCCCAAGGTCCACCGGCAGGAGGGGCGGCTCGAGGTGAAGGCCGTTCACTTCGAGCCCTGGTTCGCGAAGGGGGTCGCGCCTCCCGCCGCATCCTGGGGCGCCGTGGACCGTGACGCGACCCTCGCGGGCATCGGCGAGGCTCTGCGATCGCTCGCGAGGTTCGTCGGCGCCGAGGACGTGACCGTCGGCCGCGTGACGCCGAGGTCCCTGTCTCCGGCGCTCCGGCGCGTCGTCTCGATCGCCCGCGCGCTCCCGCGCCCAGCGATGCTCCCTTCCGGTCGGCCACTCCGGCCGGCGGGTCAGCGGCGGGCGTCGAGGGCGGAGAGCGCGAACGCGTAGGCGCCGAGCGCGGTCGCCCGGCTCGTGCCGAGGCGGCTGAGGCCGACGCCGACCCGCTTCAGGGGGTCGTAGGCCGCCTTCCGCCCGGAGCCAGGGACCGCCACCTCGCTCGCCGCGCCCTTCACGAAGCCCTCCCGCTCGGCCGGGTCCTCGAGGTTGAAGGCCTTCACCTCGAGGCGCGGGACCTCTCCGGACGGCGTCTCGAAGGCGCCGTTCATCTCGGCCACGAGCGCGGGCAGGAATAGCTCGGCGGCGCCGGTCAGGCCGCCGCCGATCGCGACGACGCCGTCGACGAGCGTGACCACCGAGGCGAGCGCGTCGCCCGCCGCCTCGCCCATGCGCCGGAAGGCCTCGACCGCGGCGGCCCGCGGGCCCGGCTTCTCGCCCTTGCCGATCGCGAAGATCTCCTTCGGGTCCGGGGCCGCTTCGAGGGCGATCCCCGCCTCCCGCGCGTACACCCGCCGGACGGCCCGTATCGAGACCGACTCCTCGACGTTCCGGCGCGGGTCGAGCTTGTCGCGGAGGAGCCAGATCTCGCCGCCGGCCGAGTTGTCGCCGATCCAGAGCCGGCCGTCCCGCACGATGCCGCCCCCGAAGCCGGTGCCGAAGGTGGCGCCGAAGAGGTTGCGGAAGCGCTTGGGGCTCCGGCCTTCCGTGAGGAGCGCGTTGACCCACGGCAGCAGGCCCAGGGTCGCCTCCCCGAACGCGAAGAGGTCCCCGTCGTTGTTGAGGAAGACGGGGATGCCGAAGCGGTCGGCGAGCATCGGCCCGAGGGCGACGCCGCCCTCCTTGAACGCGGGCAGGTTGCCGAGGCTGCCGATGATGCCGGCCGGGTAGTCGGCGGGGCCGGGGAACGCGAAGCTGATCGCGGAAGGGGCGGCGGGGGCCCTCTCCTTCACCTTCGCGAAGCCCTCGACGATCGTCTCCAGGCACAGCTCGAGGTCGTGGGCGTTCGAGGGAAGGGTGACCGGCTCGACGACCTCGCGCTCCCCCCGCACCGCCGAGAAGACGAAGTTCGTGCCCCCGGCGTCGAGAGCCAGGACGACGCGCGGATCGCCCGCGTAGCCCACCTCAGGCCGCCTTCGCCGGGCTCTTGGCGCCGCCCCGCATCGCGAGCGCGAGCAGGTAGGCGAAGGCGGCGAGGGGGACGAGGAACGCGGTGCCGAGGCCGACCGTGTCGGCGACGCGGCCCATGAGCGGCGGCAGCACCGCGCCGCCGAAGATGGCCATGCACATGAGGCCCGACAGCTCCGCGCTCCGCTCCGGCCGCGCTTCGACGGTGAGGGAGAACAGCACCGGCCAGATGTTCCCGAAGCCGAGGCCCGCGAGCAGCACACCCGCCACCGCGAGCGCCGGCACGCCGGAGAGAACGCCGAGGATGCCGACGAAGCCCAGGGTGGCGCTCAGGCGGAAGAACGTCTTCGCCGCGATCGTCCGCAGGACGCCGCTGCCGAGGAGCCGGCCGGACGTGAGGCCCACGAAGAAGAGGGTCGAGCCGAGCGCCGTCGACGCGCGACCCAGGTCGAGGCCGAAGAAGGTGAAGCGCTCGGCGGTGAAGCCGAGGGACTCGAGCCGCGGGCCGAGCCAGGTGTTCATGCCGACCTCGGCGCCCACGTAGAGGAAGATCCCGAGCACCGCGAGGCCGAATGCCGGCTCGCCGAGCAGGGACAGGCTCGAGCCGACGCTCGGCGGCACCTCCGCCCGCGTCTCCTTGACCTTGAGCACCATCACGGACACGAGGGTCACGACCGTGAGGGCCAGGAAGACCGGGAAGATCCGCCGCCAGCCGAGCTCGCCCACGGCGAGGCGGCCGACCAGGTAGGTGCTGCCGACGCTGCCCACACCCTTCACGAACTGGGCGAGGCTCAGGTTGCTCGCGAAGCGGCCCTCCCCGGACACGTCGCGCATGATCGGGTTGCCCGCGACCTGCAGGAGCGTCGTCCCCACCCCCAGCACGAACACCGACGCGAGGAGGAGCGCGAAGCCGGGCACCACGGCCGTGGGCACGAGGACGCCCAGTCCGCTCAGGACGAGGGCGAGGACGAGCAGGTTCCTCTTCCCGATCCGGGCGGCGAGGACGCCCCCCGGCACGCTGAAGATCGCGAAGGCCACGAAGGCGAACGCGGGCAGGAGCCCGGCCATGAAGCCGGAGAGCGAGTACTGCTTCTGGATGGTGCTCGCGAGCGGGCCCATGGCGTCCACGAAGCCCATCGCGAAGAAGGCGAGGAAGATCGGCAGCGTCCGCAATCTCATCGTGTCTCCCCGAGCGCGCGTGCCGCGAGACGGCCGCCCTCGCGGAGGCTATGCGAGACGCGCGGGGCGCGTCAATGGTGCGCGGACTCGAAGGGCTCGGCGGGGCGGCCGCGCCGCCTCTCGTCGAGGCGACGGCAGCCCTCGAGGAGGAGGGCGTTGAAGTCCGCCGTCATCGGGGTCCCCTCGACGACGGCGCCGCGGTCGAAGGCGAACTGGCCGTTGGGCCACCCGACGAACTCGAAGACCACCAGGGCGCCCTCGTGGTCGGGGCCGATCGCGGAGACGATCTGGCCGGCCCGGAACGCGATCCGGACCGAGCGGCTGCCCCGGTGGGCGACCAGCACGCCGGTGAGCTGGTTGAGGTGGCAGATCTGCAGCACGGCCGGCGCTCCGACCAGCTCGACCGCGCCCTGGAGTGACGCCCCCGGCTCCTGCCCCGTCTCGACGTCCGAGAAGCGCCGGAGGAGCAGCTCGAGGCGGATGAGCAGCTCGCGGAAGGAGGCCGGCTTGGCGAGGTACTCGTCGGCCCCCGCCTTGAGCGCCTCGTACCGGGTCGTGCTGTCGTCGCGGGCGGAGAGGAAGACGACGGGCGTGCGGCGGAGCAGGCTGTGGGCGCGCATCTGCCGGCAGAGGGCGAGGCCGCTCTCGTCGGGCAGCTCCAGCTCGGTGATCACGAGCCAGGGACGCCGCGCCACCGCGAGGCGCAGCGCCTCCCCTGCCGTCGCCGCCTCGTGCACCGAGAAGCCGTGGAGCACCAGCTCGCCCACGACCGCGCGGCGGTCGGGCTCCTCCGCGTCCACGACGAGCGCGGTCCGGAGAGCGGCGGGCGTGCTCGCGAACGGCGGAGGGGCGAGCGCCGCGCCCGGCACCGGGCTCGGCTCGGCCGGAGCCGGCGCGGGCACGACGCCTCGGAAGACGGCGTCGAGGCCCTCGACGAGGCCACCCGCCTTCCACGGGCGCGGCAGGAACTCGACGGCCGCGAAGCGGCAGGGCGGAGGCGGCTCCGGTCCCGGATCCGCCCGGAGGGTGACGACCGGGAACCGGGACGTGGTCGCGCCGTTCAGGGGCCGCAGGACGGCGTAGCCGTCGGTGAGGGCGGCCGGGACGCCCCGCCAGGGAACATCGTCGCGGCGGCGCTGCGCGCCGAGGACCGCCTCGAGGCGATCGAGGCCGAGGTCGACGAGAACGAGGTCGACGGCCGACACCGACGCCACGCGCAGCGCGGCCGCCGCGTCCTCCGTCACGAAGACCCAGTAGTCCTCGCGGCGCAGGAGGCGCTCGGTGGCGAAGCGGCTGATCGTGTCGCCCTCGACGACGACGACGCGGCGCGCGCCCGACAAGAGGTTCGCTCCGACCCGAACTGAGGCGTTCACCGTGGCGCGCCGGGCGGGAGAGAGGGGGGATCCCGCACGAGGCGAGTCTTCCCGCCGCGCTGACGTCGTCTGCTTCTCCGAAGCTGGAGGCGGAATCATGCGAGCGGCGGCAAGCCCTGTCAAGCCCGATCTTCGGGCCGGCGGTCGCCGAGGGGTCGGCAGCGCCTGCGTGGCCGGGTAGCGTGTATTCTGGTCAACGGATTCCGTAACTCCCGCGTCGGGCGAACCGGGGGCCTGGGGCTTCCGCCACCGCCCGCACCGCGGCTGGCGGGCCGGCCGGGCCTGCTCGCCTCTCTGGAGGAGGAGCGCATGAAGACGACCAGCGCGGCCGGCACCCTCATCGGCCTCGTCCTCGCGGCCGCGGCCGCGTTCGCCCAGCGATCGGCGACCGCTCGAGAGAAGACGCCCGACGCTCTCCAGCGGATGCTCGACCGGGGCGAGAAGGTGCTCGTCATCGACGTCCGCACGGACGAGGAGGTGAAGACCGGCTCGATCCCGGGCGCCCTGCACATCCCGATGGAGCAGCTCGAGGCGCGGATGAAGGACGTTCCGAAGGACGTCCAGCTCGTGTTCACCTGAAACGGCGGCGGCCGGAGCTCCCGGGCCGCGGAGCTCTTCGAGAAGAAGGGATGGACGACCGCGACGTTCTGCGCGCTCGACGGTTGGAAGGCGAAGGGGAAGAAGACGGGCCCGCCCTCGAAGCCCCCCGAGGGACCGATCAGGCCGCGCTGAGGTTCGCTCTCGGTTATCCTGGTCTCACGTCACCCGCACGAGCCTGAGGAGGCACTCATGGACCCATCCCGCCGGAGGTGGCTCGCCGCGGCCCTCGCCGCGGGCGCGAGCCCGGCCCTCGCCGGAACCCAGGCGCCTGCGCCCGGCGCGGCGCGCCCCATCGGAGACGAGGGTGTCGGGCCCGGGGAGGACCTCATGCGCGAGCACGGGGTCCTGAACCGCCTCCTCCTCGTCTACGAGGAGGCCATTCGCCGGATTCGGGCCGGTGCTCCTCCTCCGCTCGACGAGGTCCGCCGGGCCGCCGGCCTCGTCAAGAGGTTCCTCGAGGACTACCACGAGAAGCTCGAGGAGGAGCACCTCTTCCCCCGCTTCGAGCGCGCGGGGAAGCACACCGACCTGGTCGGCGTCCTGCGCGCGCAGCACCTGGCCGGCCGGCGGGTCACGGCCGCGGTCCTCACTCTCGCCGCCCCCGGGTCGGACCGGAAGGGCGCCCCGGCTCTCGCCGATCAGCTGGGCCGTTTCGTCCGCATGTACCGGCCCCACGAGGCCCGCGAGGACACGGTCCTCTTCCCGGCCTTCCGCGACCTCGTGACGCGCGAGGAGTACGAAAGGCTCGGCGAGGAGTTCGAGAGCCGCGAGGAGAAGGCCCTCGGGCACGAGGGCTTCGAGCGCGTCGTCGACGAGGTCGCGGGCATCGAGAAGGCGCTCGGCATCTTCGACCTCGCCTCGTTCACCCCGGTCGCCTGACCCTCAGGCCTTCGCCTGGTGGAGGGCGAAGGCGGCCCCCTGCGGGTCGAGGACCTGGGCGATCCGATCGCCGCCCGGGACCTCCATCGGCCCGGTCAGGATCGTCCCCCCTCCCGCCTTCACGGCCGCGAGCGAGGCCTCGATGTCCTCGACCCTCGCGTAGAGCAGCCAGAACGGGGGGAAGGGCATGTCCGCCGGCTTCTTG
>DATJYX010000082.1:0-57043 GCA_035577965.1 Vicinamibacteria bacterium
AGCTGCCCCCGCTGCGCCAGAGGAAGGAGGACATCCCCGCCCTCGCCCAGCACTTCGTGGACAAGTACGCGCGGGAGAACGGCAAGGTGGTCGAGGACGTGAGCCCCGAGGCGATGCAGGTCCTCCTCGACTACGACTGGCCGGGCAACGTCCGCGAGCTCGAGAACGTGATCGAGCGCGGGGTGGTGCTGAGCACCGCGCCCACGATCGGCAAGGAGCTGGTCCCCGAGCACGTGCGCGCGAGCCCCGGCTTCTTCCACATCCCGCCCGTCTCCGTGCCGCCGGAGGGCATCAACCTGCGCGAGATCATCGCGAGCTTCGAGCGGCGGATCCTCGAGTCCACCCTCGACGCGACGGGGGGCGTCCAGAAGGACGCCGCGCGGCTCCTCGGCCTGAAGCCGACGACGCTCAACGAGATGATCAAGAGGCACAGCATCCTGCTGCCCCGGGAGCGCGAGCGGCGCTCCAACCACGTGGCTCGGGACGAGGCTCCGCTCGCGAAGCCCGGCGCCTGACCCGTGGCGCGGCCCGGGGGACCGCGCTTCCGGCGCGCGGACTCCCGTGGGACTCCCTCGTCCTTGACATCCGCGCGGGGGATTGATAGCCTCGCGCTAATTGGCGGGAATTACAGGACTTAACCGTCCGCGCCAAGATCCCGACATGGCCTTCCAAGGCTCTCTCGCCGAGCTCCACCTCCCCGACATCATCCAGCTCGTCAGCGTGAGCGGGAAGACCGGCGTCTTCCACCTCACCGACGGCTCCCACACCGGGAAGATCTGGCTCGTCGAGGGCCGGATCGTCCACGCCGAGCACGAGGAGCTCTCGGGCGAGGAGGCGGTGTACGCGCTCGCCATCTGGAGAACCGGCGAGTTCCGCTTCGAAGCGGGGGAGGCGGCGCCGAGGCAGACGATCCAGAAGACGAACACCAACCTCCTGATGGAGGCGGCGCGCCGGCTCGACGAGTGGCGGGTGCTCTCGAAGAAGATCCCGTCGGTCGAGCTCGTCCCCGAGTTCGCCGTCCTCGAGAACCGCGAGGGCCAGATCAACCTCAACACCATGGAGTGGCTGCTGCTCTCGAAGATCGACGGGCACCGGTCGATCCGCCAGATCGCGGCCGCCACCGGCATGGGCGTCTTCGACGCGGCGAAGATCCTCTACGGCCTCGTGGCGAGCAGTCTCATCCGTCTCCGGGAGAGGCCGGGGGCCGCGCCCGGGCCGCACTCGGCGGCGCCCGCGCAACCGGCGGCGGCGCCCGCGCCTCGAGCGGCGGCCACCCCCTTGCCCTCGGCCGAGCGGCCCGTCCAGCCGCGGCCCGCCGGTGCGGCGACGACGCCGTCGCCGCCCGCCTTGGCCCGCCTCGCGCGCCTGCGCGACGAGTGCGTGGCGCTCCTCGGCCCCGTCGGGGAGAGCGTGGTGCAGAAGCACTACCTCCGCGCGCGCGGCGAGATCGAGCGCGGCGCGGGTCCGGAGGCCATCGACGAAGCCGTGCAGCAGATCGCCCGCGCGGCCGGCATCCTCAAGGGGACCTCGGTGGCGGATGCCGTGCTGCAGCTGCTCAAAGCCCCGCGCTGAGCGTGGCGAAGGGAGGGCTCCTCCGCCTCGTCCTTCCGCCGCTCCTGGCCTTCACCCTCGCCCGCCTCGTGCTCGCCGCGGCCGCCCTCGTCGCCGGCGTCCTCCCGTCGGTGCCGGGCTCGTGGTGCCGTCACGACTGCGGTCACTACACGACCATCGCCCTCCACGGCTACACGCTCGGCCCCTGCCCCGGCGCCCTTCCCGCCGACTCGGGCGCCCTCTGCGGGAACACGGCCTGGCTGCCCGGCTATCCGCTGATCGTCCGCGCGATGCACGAGCTCGGCCTCCGGCCCCGGCGGGCCGGCGTCCTCGTCTCGGCCGCCTTCGCGTTCCTCGCTCTCCTCCTCGTCTGGACCGCGCTCGACGGTCCGCTCGCCGAGCAGCCGTCACCAGTCGGGAGAGGCGTCGCCGCCCTCGCCCTCGCCGCGCTCTTCCCGGGGAGCGTCTACCTCCACGCGATCTCTCCCCTCGGCGTCTATGCCGTGGCCGCCGTGCTGGCCCTGCTCCTCGCCTCCCGCGATCGGCCGCTCCCCGCCGGGCTGGCGGGCGCGGCCGCGGCGTTCACCTACCCGCTCGGCCTCCTGCTCTCGCCCGTGCTGGGCGCCGGCTTCCTGCTCGGCCCGGGGTCCGCCGGAGCGCGCGTGCGCCGGGCCGCCGCGAGCGCGGGGGTCGCGGCGGGCGGTTTCGGCGCGGCGATGGCGGTGCAGCACGCCGACACCGGCCGCTGGTGGGCGTTCGCGATCATCCAGTCCCACTACAGCTACGCGATCCGCAGCCCGGTCCTCGCGCTCGACGAGCGGATCGCTGCCCTCTTCTGCAAGCCGTTCGAGGGCGCGAGCGCGGCGGCGTCCGCTCAGACGCTCCTCGTGGCCCTCCTCGTGGTCGCGGCCCTCGCGAGCTTCTTCGCGGCGCAGCCGCGGGTCGGGGCCCGCGGGCGATTCGTGGCCCTGTACGTGGTGGCGGCGTGGCTCCTGCCGCTCGTGATCGGTGAGATGGAAGGAGGATTGCACCGCCGGGAAGCGGCCCTCCTTCCCCTCGTCCTGCTCACCGCGCGGCTGCCCGCCCCGGTCCAGGGGGCCTTCGCCGTGGCATCCGGCGTCGTGGCCTACGCGCTGGCCCTCCTCTTCTTCGGTGGCCGGCTCGTGTGACTCTCGCCGGCGGGCTGCGCGGGTCTCACGGGGCTCTCTCCATCGCGGCGAGGAGCCCCCGCCAGCGGTCGAGCACCACGTTCCAGCGGTACTCCGCGTCCACGTAGCGGCGGCCGTTCGCGCCGAGGGCCGAGCGCAGGGCCCCGTCCCGGACGAGGACGTCCAGGCACTCCGCGTACTCCTCGCCGCCTTCGTAGAAGAGGCCGGCGTTCGAGCGGAGGCAGTGCTCCTTCAGCACCGGGGAGGAGGCGTTCACGAGGCCCGGGGTGCCGAGCGCCAGGCCCTCGAGCAGCACGATCGAGAGGCTCTCGTAGGGGCTCGGGCACACGACCGCGACCGCCCCCGCCATCGCCGCCGCCTTCTCCTCCTCGGACAGGAAGCCGAGGTGGCGCACGCCCGCCTGGCGGGGCTCCTCCATGGCCAGCCTTCCGACGAGGACGAGCTCGGCCGCCCCGCCTCTCTCGAGCCGATAGCGCTCGTGGTGGGCGAGCATCGCGGCGCAGCCCTTGCCGGCGTCGATGCGGCCCGCGTAGAGGGCGTAGGGCCCGGCGAGCCCGTGGCGGGCGCGGAAGGCGGCGATGTCCCCCGGCTCGGCCACGTCGACTCCCATCCCCGCGACCGCGGCCGGACGGCCGCCGACCCCGAACCGCGCGTCGACCAGGTCCCGCTCGGCCGGAGTGAGGAACGCGAACGCCCTCGGGAGCGCGAAGACGTCGCGGAAGACCGAGAAGCGCAGCGGAGGCTCGTCGTGCGTCGTGGGCACGAGGAGCGCCCGCTCCGGCGCCGCCTGCAGGCCCCAGTAGGTCGGATAGTAGAGGTAGGTGAAGAAGACGACCGCCCCGAACCGTTCCTTCTCCGATCGCAGCGCCTCGACGAGGGCGGGCACGAAGGGCCCCTGCCGGCGGAGGAACTCGATCTCCTCTATGCGCGTCCGGGGACGCGCGTAGAGGGGCTCGGCGAAGGCGTTGAACGCGGCGAGGTCGCGCTCTTCCTCGACCGGGAAGCGTCGGACGCGCACGCCGTCGACCACGTCCTCCCCCGGCGCGAGCTCGTTCCTCCAGGTCACGTAATCGCGCGCGCACGTCGTGAAGACGGTGACCTCGTGGAAGGGGGAGAGCCGCTCGGCCACCGCGCGGGCGAGCGCTTCCGAGCCGCCCGTGACCTCGCGGCCGTAGCGTTGGACGACGAAGGCCAGAGGAGTCCGGCTCACCGTTCCCGCTCCAGGAGGGGCGCGAGGGCGTCGCGCAGCAGCGCGCCGAAGTCCGTCGAGAGGACGCGGGCCGCCACCCGCGCCTGGCCGGCGAGCACCGCCTCGCGGAGGCCGCGGTCCCGCACGAGGCTCTCGATCACCCCGGCGACGAGCTCCGGGCTCTTCCGCCCGAGCAGGACCCCGGCCCCGTCCATCGTCTCCGTCACCGCACCCGCGGCGTAGGCGACGACCGGCACGCCGGCGACCATCGCTTCCACCAGGGGGACGCCGTAGCCCTCGTGCTCGGAGAGGGAGACGAGGACGTCGGCGAGGCCATAGGCCGCCTGCAGCTCGTCCGGGTCGACGTGGCCGCAGAAGACGACCTCGCGCAGGCGCAGGGCTCGGGCGAGCGCGTCGAGCGCGTCGGCGTAGGCCCTGAGGCCGAGGTCGCCGACGAGGAGAAGCCGGCTCCGAGGGAGGGGGCCGCGCTGGAGGAGGGCGAAGGCGCGGAGCAGGTCCTCGATCCGCTTGTTGGGGGCGAGCCGTCCGACCGCGAGCACGTGGGTGCGGCCGTCCGCGTAGAGCTTCCTGAAGACGGGGGACGGCGGAGGGAGCCGCCCGAGGTCGTGCACGTAGGGGAGGCGTCGGGCGTCCGCGAACCCGGCCGACTCGAGGTCGTGCCGGCTGAACGCGCTCTTGGCCAGGCCGACCCTGGCCCGGAGCGCGAGTGCCTTCAGCTCGCCTTCGGCCTTCTGGGCCAGGAGCACCGACTCGTCGGACCAGCCGGCGAAGAAGCCGACCGGGGTGACGTTGTGGTACACGACGCCGAGAGGACCTTCCGTGGAGAGGGCGGCCCGGCCGGCCGGGCTGCCGGGGGAGAAGTGATAGAGACAGGCGGCGTCGGGCCCGTCCTCGCCCGCCCACTCGCGGAGGGACCGGGCCTCGGAGCCGAGGCGGGGATCGATCCGGCCCGCGTAGATCTCCGAGGCGAAGCCCTGGGCGCGGAGCTGGCCGCGGATCGCAAGGGCCTCGTCGCCCACCGCATCGCCGTGGTGGAGGGCTCCCAGCACCTGATGCACGGCCCGGACGAGCGCCTTCCCGGGCGCGCCGGAGGTCGCTCGGGGGCCGGGAGAAGCCACGGCTAGAGGGAGTCGACGAAGCGCCGCAGCTCCGCCTCGACCGCCGCGGGCGCGAAGGCGGCGAGCCGCCTCTCCTGAGCGGCGAGGACGCCCGCGCGGAGCTCGCCGGGCGCGGCGAGGAGCCGCGCCATCTCGGCGACGGCCGCGAGGTCGTCCCCGTCGAACGTCACTCCGCCCCCGCCGAGGGTGAAGGGCACGGCCGCCGCTCGCCGGGCGAGCACCGGCACACGCATGAGCATGGCCTCCACGAGGGGGACGCCGAACCCCTCGTGCTCGCTCGTCGAGACGAAGACGTCCGCTTTCGCGTAGCAGGCGAGGAGGTCGGCGTGGTCGGCGTGGCCGATGAAGGCGACCTCCTCCGGCGTGAGGCCCTCCTCGTAGGCGAAGGCCTGGAGGGCGTCGAAGTAGTGGGCCTTCAGGGGCCGGCCGTCGCCGGTCGTCCGCCGCGGGAAGCGGCCCACGACGAGGAGCCGCACGGCGGGCGAGAAGAAGCGCTTCCAGTAGGACGCGAGGCGGAGGAGGTCCTCCTGCCTCTTGTTCGGGGCGAGGCGTCCGACGAACAGGAGGTTGGTGCGCTCGTCGTCGAGCTGGCGCAGGAGGACGGGATTCGGCGCCTCGCGGTAGCGCGCGAAGTCGAGGAAGATCGGAAGGACGCCCGTGCGCTCGAATCCCACCGCCTCGAGCTCGAGGCGGCTGAACTCGCTGTCCGCGAGGGCGAGGTCGACGTGGTCCTTGAGGCCCGCGATCTGCTCGCGCCCGAGGGCGCAGATCCTCTCCATCTCCGGGTCCCAGGCGGCGAAGAACTCCGGCGGCGTGACGTTGTGGTGGAGGAGCACGCGCCGGCCCGGGAAGGACCGGAGGTCGTCCGTCATGCGGGACGGCAGGGCGTAGTGCAGGATGACCACGTCGGCCGCGGAGGCGCGGGCGGGGGCGAACTCGGCGTACGGCCGGCCCTCCCCGGCGAGGTCGTCGTCGACATCGGGCGCCCAGACGTCGGCTGCGTGGCCCCACGAGCGGAAGGCGTCGCGCATGAGCCGCGCCGAGTCGCCGATCGCGTCCCCGCGGTGGAGGGCCGGGACCCACTGGTCTATTCTCCCGAGGGAGTCCCTCATTGCGGGCTCCCGAGGGATCTGGCCCGTGGGGAGCCGTCGGCCATGCCGTCCCCGGGCCCCTCTCGAGACACTCCACCCCGAAGGACGGCATCCAGCCTCTCCCTCAGCAGCGCCCCGAAGTCGGTGGCGCGGATGGCGGCGACGGCCCGGGCCTGGCTCTCGAGCACCGCCCGGCGCAGCTCTCCCGCGCGCGTCACGCGGTCGAGGAGCTCCGCCACCAGCTCCGGCCTCTTGTCCTCGAGGAGCACGCCGCCGCCGCGGAGGGTCTCCCGCACCGCGCCGGCGTCGTAGGCGATCACCGGCAGGTGGAAGTGCATCGCCTCCTGCAGCGGCACGCAGAAGCCCTCGTGCTCGGAGAGGCACAGGAAGACGTCGGCCACGCGGTAGTAGGCGTAGAGCTCGTCGTCGTCGACGTGGCCGGTGAAGACCACCTCCTCCGCCCCGAGATCCCGCACCAGCTCCCGCAGCCGGCCGAGGTAGCGCTCGAAGCCGCGGAAGTCGCCGACGAGGAGCAGGCGGCTCCGGGGCCGCAGCCACCTCTGGAACGCGGCGAAGCTCCGGATGAGGTCGTCGATGCGCTTGTTGGGGATGACCCGGCCCACGAAGAGCACGTTCGTCCGGCCGTCGTCGAAGCGCTTCCTCACGACCGGCGAGGGCGTCCGGCCGTAGAGCGAGAGGTCGAGCACGATGGGCAGGACGCCGGTCGCCCGGAACCCGGCCGCCTCGAGCTCGCGGCGGTTGAAGTCGGAGTCGCCGAGGCCGAGCTCGGCCCGGGGGGCGAAGGCGAAGAGCTCGCGCCGGCCGTGGTGGCAGAGGCCGGCCAGGTGGGGGTGGAAGCCGAGGAAGAACCGGGCGGGCGTGATGTTGTGGTAGACGACGACCAGCCGGTCGGGCGCGGCGTGGATGAGCCGCCCGGAGGCGCTTCCGATCGAGAAGTGGTAGAGGCAGACCGTCTCCGGGGACGAGACCTCGCGATACTCCCGGAGCGGCCGGGCGCGGTGGGCCATCCGCGGGTGGACGAGCTCGGCGAAGATGTCCGACTCGTGGCCGGCCGCGCGGAGGTGGCGCTGGATCGCGAGCGCCTCGTTGCCGATCGCGTCGCCGTAGCTGAGCGCCGCGAGCAGCTGGGGGACTCTCACCCCTGCCGCTCCCCCGCTCCGCCCTCCTCGCGGTACGCCACCATGCCCTCGAGCGTCTTCTCGCGCCGGGCGAGCGCCGAGAGCCGCCCCTCCAGCTCGAGGTTGCGGCTCTGGAGCTCCCGCACCTCGAGGTGGAGGCGCGTGAGCTCGAGAACCAGATTGTGGAGGAGGTGGACGGAGAAGCGGTTGAGGTCGGCCTGCCTCGAGAGGGCCGAGATCATCGGGTTCGGGTTCCAGAAGAGCTTCTGGACCGGCCGCAGCAGCCGGCGGGCGGCCTCGATGATCCGCCCGGCCGGCCCGTGGCTCGAGCGGTAGAGGGACTCCGCGTCGAAGGAGTAGTTCCACGCGGAGTCCCGGCGGCGGAACTCCTCCAGGAGGTCGGCCCTCACCTCGTGCGGCTGGAGCACCCCCTCCAGGGGCCGCTCCGCGATGGTGCGCAGCTCCTCCTCGGTGTAGAGGACTCCGCGACGCTCCTCCACTCGCCGCTGGACCTCGGCCAGGAGCCGCTGGACGTCAACGCCCTCGGCCTTGATCTCGAAGCTCATGCTCACTGCCCCCGCGGCACCGGCACCCCGGGCGCGGTATAGACGATCGCCACCACCGCCAACGCCCACGCCGCGACGGCCAGGAGCAGCGGGCGGTCGGCGAGCAGCACGTCGCTCGGGCTGCCCCCCTGCTCCCTCCGGTGGACGAGGTAAAGATAGCGGAAGATCCCGTAGATCACGAAGGGGATCGTGAAGGCGAGGCGGTCGGTGCGGTACTTCTCGACCGTCTCCGGGGCGAGGGTGTAGAACGCGTAGGCGGTGAGGCAGGACGCCGTCACCACCGCGATCATCTGGTCGAGGAGGTACGGGCTGTACTCGGCGAGGGCGCGCCTGTGCCCCGCCGCGTCGCCGAGCAGCACGAGCTCGTGGCGCCTCTTGGCGAGGGCCAGGAAGAGGGCGAGCAGGATCGTGCAGACGAGCAGCCAGTCGCTGAACACGACCTGGATCGCCAGGGCGCCGGAGACGGCCCGGAGGACGAAGCCGATCGCGATCGCCAGGACGTCGAGGATCACGACGTCCTTGAAGCGGAGCGTGTAGGCCAGGTTGAGGGCGAGGTAACCGAGGACACAGAGCAGGAAGCCGCGGCCCAGCGCCCACGCCGCGGCGAGGCCGCCGAGCAGGAGGAGGCCGGCGAACGCGCGGGCGACGGACGCCTCGAGGGCCCCGCTCGCGATCGGCCGGGTCCTCTTCAGCGGGTGGAGGCGGTCGCGCTCCACGTCCGCGAGGTCGTTGACGACGTATACCGCTCCCGAGAGGACGCAGAACACGGCGAACGCGGCCACCGCGCGCAGGGCGGCGTCGGGGTCGAAGAGGTGCTTGGAGAAGCCCAGGGGCGCGAGAACCACCAAGTTCTTCGTCCACTGGTGGGGCCGGAGCGAGACGAGGAGGGCTCGCGCGAGGCTCATCGGAGCGCGACCGCCTCGGACGCGGGGGCGGGCCGGTCCCGGCCCGCCCGCCGCCCTGCCGCCGAGGTCAGGACTGGTAACTGCGGACGGCCTCGCCCTCGGACTCGTAGGTCTCGAAGACGGTCAGGAGCTTCGTGATCGACAGCAGGTCCTGGATCTTCTTGGTGAGGTTGAGGAGCTTCAGCTTGCCGCCCTTGCGGCTCACCGTGGTGTAGGTCCTCACGATCTCGCCGAGCCCGGCGGAGTCCACGTAGGGCACGTCCGCCAGGTTGAGCAGGATCTTGGTCTTCCCGGAGTCGGCCAGCTTGGTGACGGCCTCGCGGAGGGCGTCGTCCCCCTCGCCGATGAGGATCTTCCCGTGGAGATCCAGAACCACCACGTCCCCGACCTGACGCTCGACGATCTTCATGGCGGCTTTCTCCCTGCAGATGAGGCTTTTGCGTAAGAGGAGCGTACGCTATCACGCGCCCGCCGGACAAGTCAACGGAAGGGAAGCGAAACGCATCGCGGAAGGCCCCTTCGACGCGGGGCGGGCCCCCGAACCCGGGGGCCGCCCCTCGGGAACGCGGGCTACTCTCCCTCTCGGCGCAGCTTCTTGCGGCTCCGCTTGCGGGCGAGGGCCTGCTTGGCCCGGCGCTTGTCCCCGGGCTTGAGATAGAAGCTGTGCTTCTTGATGTCCTTGATGATGTCTTCCTGCTGGACCTTGCGCTTGAACCGGCGGAGGGCGTTCTCGATCGACTCTCCCTCCTGCAGCTTGATCTCGGCCAAACTCGTCAACACCCCCTGACCGCCGCGGATTTCCCTCGGGCTCGAGGAACGGGCTCGCTCTTGCGGACGGGACGGGAAAGCGTGATCCTGCCCCGTGGCTCGAGCGAACGATCCTAGGACAGGCCCCGAGGCCTGTCAAGCGATCTAGCGGAACTGCAAGGAGTTAAATGGCCGAGCGCCAGGCCCCACCCGGCACCCTCTTCGTCGTCGCGACACCGCTCGGCCACCTCGAGGACCTGACCCTCCGGGCCCTCCGCGTCCTGCGCGAGGTGTCCCTCGTGGCGTGCGAGGACACTCGCCGCACCGCCCTCCTCCTTCGCGCGCACGGGATCTCGACACCCACCACCTCGTACTTCGAGCACAACGAGCGCTGGAAGGGAGACGTGATCCTGGACCGGCTGCGCTCCGGCCGTGACGTCGCTCTCGTCTCCGACGCCGGGACGCCCGGCATCTCCGACCCGGGCTTCCGGCTGGTGCGCGATGCCCGGGGCAACGGCCTGCCCGTCGTCCCGGTGCCGGGGCCGAGCGCCGCCATCGCCGCTCTCTCGGTCTCGGGCCTGCCGACCGACCGCTTCCTGTTCGTCGGCTTCCTCCCGAAGAAGGAAGGAGCGCGGCGACGCGCGCTCGCCGAGCTCGCTCCCGCCCGGCCGACGCTCGTCTTCTACGAGTCCCCGCAGCGCGTCGTCGACTGCCTCGCCGTCATGGTCGAGCTGCTCGGGGACCGCGACGCGTTCCTCTGTCGCGAGGCCACGAAGGTGCACGAGGAGTACGTGCGCGCCCCGCTCTCGGCCCTGCGCGCCTCGCTCGCGGGGCGGAAGCCCGTCAGGGGAGAGATCGTCCTCGTCGTGGCTGGGGCTCAGGACGAGGCTCGGGCCACCGACGAGGACCCGGTGGCCCTCTACCGGTCTCTGGCCGCCGACGGCCGGCCGCGGCGCGAGGCGGTGAAGGAGGCGGCGCGGCGGCTCGGCCGGCCCGCCCGCGAGGTCTACAGGCTCGTGCAGGAGGCCGAGACGGAGGGCTGACGGGAGGGCCGGCGTCAGGCGGCGCCGTCGGCGGCGCCGTCGGCGGCCCCGTCCAGGCGGACGACCTCGTGCGGTCCGAGCTCGACCTCCGGGCCGGCCTCCTCGCCGCCGGCCGGGCCGCCGATTGGCGAGCGAACGAGAGATCCGGTCACCCCGTCGAGGCGCACGGGGTGCGTCTCGGGGGTCACGTTCGCGAGGAAGACGCGCACGCGCGGCCCGGAGCGGAGGGCGAGGGCCTGCACGCGCTCCGGCCGCCGCGGCCGCACCGGCAGGGCGACGGCGTCCGGCAGGGCCGCGACGTCGGCCAGGGCGTGGAGGATCGGGTAGGGCGTCCCGCCTTCCATCACGCCGCGCGGGCCGGCGAGCTCGAAGAAGGTGAGGCTCGCGACGCCGGCCTCGGCCGCCGAGGCGAGGGTGCCGAGGGTCCACGCCGCCGCGAAGGCCGTCGGCTGTCGAGGGTCGTCGGTGAACGGCGGCTCCCCCGGGGCGCGCGACGACGCCGGGCGACGATCGACCCGGGGACGCAGCGTGACCGGCGAGACGGCGAGCCGGGCGCCTCCCGAGAAGGTCCGGGCGGTCTCGGCCGTCCAGCGCAGGGTGGCGATGTTCTCGACGAGCGTGGCGTCGTCGAAGGCGTGCACCTGGGGGTTGACCGAGAAGACCAGCAGGTCGAGCGACCGGGCCGGGGGCCGGCTGCGGTTCAGCTCCGCGAAGTGGGCGTCGCTGCCTCCTCCGAAGAGCGCCGAGGGGCAGACGGCGGCGAGCGCCTCCCGGCTCCGGACGACGAGCGCGTCGTCCGTGACCCCGTCTTCGGCGCGGAAGAGGAGCCAGGAGGCCACCTCGGTCCCGAGCGCCGTGACCCGCGCCGCGAGGTCTCGGAGGGCGGCCCGTGGATCGGCCGGCAGGAAGACGGCCAGCTCGAGCCGGGTGCCGAGCCGACTGGCGTTGGCGGCGGCGTGATCGAGGGCGGACTCCCAGCCCGCCCCCTCCAGATGGAGGTCGGCCCGCAGGTGGTCGGGGCCGAGCGGCCGCAGCAGCGCCGCCTCGGCGTCCGACAGCGCGACGAGGCCAGCGCCGCCGAGGCCGACGGCGGGGAGGGACAGGCGGGCGGTGGTGTCGACGCTCACGACCACGGGCTCCGCGCTGTTGCGCCTCTTCGGCAGGGCGCCGGGCACGGTGGCGGCCGCGCTCCGGACCGGCTCCGCGGTGACGCCGAAGAGGGACACGGCGACGGACTGCCGGACCCTCGTCCCCTCCGCGATCGGCACCGGGAACGGGAGATGCAGGGGCGTGCCGTAGGTCTTGAACGAGGCGTCCGACCAGTTGCGCTGGTCCTCCGTCTCGAACGTCTCGCCCTCCATCCGCACCTCGGCCTCGACTCCCGGCGCCACCTGGTGCAGGATCGCCCGCACGCTGCGGAACGGCTGGTGGGGCGACACGAGGGCCGGGAAGCGCTGCTCGATGCGGTCGCCGTCCGTCGTCTCGACGATGCACGCGCGCCCGGCGCACTCCGCGGCGGGGTGGAGCACGCAGATGCCGATCCGGTTGCGGAGGAACGTCGAGCCGGCCCGCCCGTCCATCGAGAACGCGATGCGCCCGTCGGAGCCGCCCTCGACCCGGCCCTCCCAGTCGAAGACGACGTCGCCCCGGCGGTGGCGGGCCAGGAAACGGAGGCGGAAGGAGTCGGGCTCCACCTCCATCTCGAGGTCCTCGAGCGCGGCCGGCACCGTGGCCCAGCCCGCCTCCCGGACGGCCACGTAGATCCCGCGGAGGACCTCGCGCTCCCCGAGGCGGATCCAGCGCAGCGCACCCCGGTCGAAGACGAGGCGCAGCGGCCCGGCGCGCAGCGGCACCGCGAGGTCCGGCGCCTGGTGGACCTCCGAGGAGTGGGCCTTGGGACCTTTCGCTTCGGCGTCGGTCACGGGCGGGCGGGAGAAGGGCTGCCCTCGCGTCCCGGTCGAGCGCGGGAGAGCCTCGGGAGCACGCCGGGAAGGTACCAAGAGCGCGGGGCGGTTGTCCATGGAACAATCCCCGAGCCGATGCCGGCCAGGGAACCGCCGCCGCCGCGCCGTCGTACTGCGTTCCGGAGTGATCCATCTCCCAGCAACCGCCGTGCGACGTACCCGGCCGACGGCCGCCCGGCGAGCCAACCGGCGGCCCGGTCCGCATCCCGCTCAAGAACGGAGGCTTGACACGATGACCCGACTCGTTCGGACCGCCCTTTGGGCGGCCCTGGCCCTTGCCGTCAGCCTCGCCCCGGGCGCCGCGGCGGCCGAGACCGGCCTGCCGCCGCTCCTCGACCGCGAGCTGTTCTTCGGGAACCCGGAGATCGCCGCCGCCCAGCTCTCCCCCGACGGGCAGTACGTCGCCTTCCTCAAGCCCTGGAGCGACACCCGCAACATCTGGGTCAAGAAGACGGCCGAGCCCTTCGACGCGGCGCGCCGCGTCACCGCGGAGGCGAAGCGGCCCATCCCGGGCTTCTTCTGGACCCGCGACAGCCGCCTCATCCTCTACGTGAAGGACAACGACGGCGACGAGAACTTCAACGTGTGGGCGGTGGACCCCGCGGCGCCGAAGGCCGAGGGCAAGGACGTCCCCGCCTCGCGGAACCTCACCGACGCGAAGGGCGCCCGCGCCTTCATCTACGACGTCCCGAAGAAGTCGCCCGACACGATCCACGTCGGCCTCAACGACCGCGACGCGGCCTGGCACGACCTCTACCAGGTCACGATCTCCACCGGGAAGCGCGAGCTCCTGCGAAAGAACACCGACCGGATCGCGCAGTGGGTGTTCGACCTCGACGGGCAGCTGCGCCTCGCGGTGCGCACGACCGACAAGGGCGACACCGAGATCCTGAAGGTCCTGCCGGACGGCTTCAAGACCGTCTACACCTGCACCGTCTTCGAGACCTGCAGCCCCGAGCGCTTCCACAAGGACGGGAAGCGCGTCTACATGCAGACGAACAAGGGCGACTTCGACCTCGTCCGCCTCGTGCTCTTCGACCCCGAGACCGGGAACGAGGAGACCGTCGAGTCCGACCCGCTGAAGCGGGTGGACTTCGGGAACGCGCTCTTCTCCGAGGCCACGGACGATCTCGTGGGCACCTCGTACGAGGACGAGCGGGTGCGCCTCTACTTCCGCGACAAGGCCTGGGAGGCCGACTACAAGCTCCTCCAGTCGAAGTTCCCCGGCAAGGACATCGTGGGAGGCTCCTCGACCGCCGACGACCGGCTCTGGCTCCTGACCGCGGCCAGCGACGAAGACCCCGGCGCCCGCTACATCTTCGATCGCCGGACGAAGGCCCTCACCCTCCAGTACAAGGTGCGGGAGCGGATCCCCCGCGAGCACATGGCGGCCATGAAGGCCGTCCGCTACCCCTCGTCGGACGGCCTCGAGATCCCCGCCTTCCTGACCCTGCCCCGGGGCGTCGCGGCGAAGGCCCTGCCCACCGTCCTCCTGCCCCACGGCGGGCCCTGGGCCCGCGACGGCTGGGGGTTCAACAACCTCGCCCAGTTCCTCGCCAACCGCGGCTACGCCGTCCTCATGCCCAACTTCCGCGGCTCCACCGGCTACGGCAAGAAGTTCCTGAACGCCGGCAACAAGCAGTGGGGCGACAAGATGCAGGACGACGTCACCTGGGGAGCGAAGTACCTCGTGGCCCAGGGGATCGCCGACCCCAAGCGGATCGGGATCATGGGCGGCTCGTACGGCGGCTATACGACCCTCGCCGGGGTGGCCTTCACGCCCGACCTCTACGCGGCCGCGGTCGACATCGTGGGGCCGTCGAACCTCATCACCCTCATGGACTCGATCCCGCCCTACTGGGAGTCGTTCCGCATCATCTTCCACGAGCGGATGGGCAACCCGAAGACGCCCGAGGGCAAGGCCCAGCTCGAGCGCCAGTCGCCGCTCAACTCGGCGCAGAAGATCAAGACGCCGCTCCTCGTGGCCCAGGGCGCGAACGACCCGCGGGTCAAGAAGGCGGAGGCGGAGCAGATCGTGATCGCGCTGCGCGACCGCGGCTTCCCGGTCGAGTACATCCTCGCCCCCGACGAGGGACACGGCTTCGCGCGCCCGGTGAACAGCATGGCCCTCTGGGCGGCGTCCGAGGCGTTCCTCGCGAAGCACCTCGGCGGCCGGTTCCAGCAGGGCGGGACGACGGAGGTCGTGGCCCGGCTGAAGGAGATCACGGTCGACCCGAAGACGGTCGTCCTCTCGAAGACGGCGGACAAGGGCGCGGTGGGGGTTCCGAAGGTCGTCGCCTCCCTCGCCCCGGGGAGCGCCAGCTACCAGGGGAGGATCGAGGCCGGCGGGCAGAAGATCCCGCTCACCATCGTGGCCACCATCGAGGACAAGGGCGCGACGTGGCTCGTCACCGACACCGCGAAGATGCCGATGGGCGACGCGGTCGACGTGACGACCGTCGACAAGGCCACTCTCGTCCCCCGGAAGCGGTCCATCAAGCAGGGTCCGGCCGCGATCGAGCTCGCGTTCGAGGGCGGGAAGGCCACCGGCACCGTGGCCATCGGCGGCGAGCCGAAGCCGGTGTCGGTGGACATCGGGGGCGACCTCTTCGCCGACGGCGCGGGGAGCTTCGAGGCGATCTCGGCCCTGCCCCTCGCCGACGGCTACAGCGCGACCTTCCGCAACTTCGACCCGCAGCAGCAGAAGCTGCAGATCAAGCAGGCGAAGGTCCTGGGCGCGGAGGACGTGACCGTGCCCGCGGGGACGTTCAAGGCCTGGAAGGTCGAGATCGCCTCGGTGGACGGCGAGCCCGGCCAGTCCACGATCTGGGTCGCCACGGACTCTCGCAAGGTCCTGAAGAGCGTGACGACGCTGCCCCAGATGGGTGGCGCCGTCGTCACGGCCGAGCTGCAGCCGTAGGCGCTCATCCCTCGGCACCCGGTTCGACCCGGGTGCCGAGGGCCGTGGCTACCGCATCGGGAACTCGCGGCCCGGGAAGAGCTCCTCGGGGTCCACCTTGCGGGAGGGCAGGAGGACGGGCTTCATCCAGTCGCGCTGCTGGCAGGCGACCCCGAGGTCCTGCAGGCGACGCTCGAGCCGGGCCGCCGCCGTCCGGTTGACGGGAACGAGGGCGGCCTCCGGCGCGGCCTCGACCCGCGCGCGATAGTCGGGGAAGTACTCGGTCGTGGTGGGGCCGAGCTTGCTCGAGCAGATCACCCTCTCCCCGGACAGGAAGTTGATGCGCGTGGCGAGGTAGAAGTCGGTGTAGCAGAAGGGCACCGGCTCGGCCTCCAGGTGGGCCACGAACTCCCGCCAGTGCGCATCGGACCGCGCCGCGCCAGGGAGCTGGGCGAGCGAGGCCAGGGCCGAGCCGGCCACGAGCACGAAGAGGACGACCCGGCGGATGCCGCGACCGAACGCTTCCGCGATGAGGGCGGGCAGGACCGACATGAGGCAGGTGAGGTAGCGGGAGTTCCCGGGCACGTGGGGCAGGGCCACCGCGACCACCCCCAGCGTCGTGGCGACGAAGAGGAGCAGCAGCGCGAGGGGCCGGGAGCGGGTCCTCGCGGCCTCTCGTGCCGTGCGCCCGACCGCCACGGCCGCGGCGACCGTACCCAGCCAGCCCAGACCGAGCAGGAGGAGGTCGATGGGCGGGTCGTAGCCGAGGTCGTACCCCATGAGCAGCGGCCAGTCGCCCTTGACCATGGCCGCCACCTTCCCGCCGAGGCCGGCGAGGAGGGCCCCCGTCCCTCCGCCGATGGCCCGCGCCTTCCCCGGCAGGAAGTACTCGAACGACTCCCAGCCGTTGGCGGCGTTCCAGAGGAGCGCCGGAGCCGCCCCCAGCGCCCAGCCGGAGAGGAACGCCGCGAGTGGACGGAGGGCCCGGCGGCGTCCGAAGGCGACGATCGCGAGCGCGACCACGGCCAGGTGGATGACGGCGAAGATGTGGCACCAGAAGGCCAGGCCCAGCAGGAGGCCGGCGGCGCCCGCGAGGAGAGGCCGAGGCTCGGCCTCGTCCGCCCAGCGTGCGCAGAGCCACAGGGCCCAGACGCCGAACGCGAGCATCTCGATGTACGTGCCGTCGTTGCTGAGGCTCGCGCGGGTCAGGCCCGCCGGGGAGAAGGCCACGTAGAGCCCGGCCAGCAGAGCCACCCCGCCTCCGAAGAGCCAGAGGGTGAGCCGATAGAGGCCCGCCACGAAGAGCGCGTAGAGACCGACCGACACGAGCGCGAAGGCGCGCGCCGGGTCCATCACCTCCATCAGGGGGACCGCCAGGTGCGACTTCAGCGTGCCTCCGTACGGCTGGCTCGGGAGGAAGGCGAGCCGCGCCGTGCCCTGCTGGAGGCGCAGAGCCACGGAGCCGTAGACCGTGCCGTCCGGCGTGATGCCGGACGCGGCCCCGTGGACGACGAACGGAAGGCGGGCGAGCAAGGCCAGCCCGACCACGAGCAGAAGGCCGCTCACCGCCCGACGCCCGAGAGGCGCGCCGCTCAGCTCTCGACCGCGCGCGCGCAGCCAGACCAAGAAGAGCGCGAGAAGGGCGGCGCCGATGAGGGCTGGAGGGAGAGCCTCGAGCGCCGGTGGCCGCCACGCGGCGCCGTCGTCGAACCAGCGCACGCACAGGACGACCCAGAGCGCGGCCGCTCCGGCGCCGGCCAGGGTGGCGGCGCGGGATTCCCACGCGGGAGACGGCCGTCGCGACATCCCGCAGAGGCTAGCACGCACGGCGAGTGGTATAGAATCGCCCGGCCTTGCTCCGCATCCTCTCGCTCGCGTCCCGCGCGGGCCTGGGCGTCTCGACCGCTCTCCTGGTGCTCGCGGTGGCGCGATGGGCGCCCGTCCACGCCGATCCGCCTGCCGACCTGCGGGCGCTCTCGCTCGCTCCGTGGGCCCTCGGCTTCGCGGTCGTCGCCGCGCTCACCGGCCGCGAGCGGCGGCCCACGCGGTGGCGGCGCGTGGCCGCACTCCTCCCCCTCGCCGGCACCGCGCTCGCTCTGGCGACGATCACCCGCCCGCCGGCTGGCCTCCCCGCGACGCTCACCGAGGGGGGCCGCGTCGTGGGGCGGCTCGTCCCGGCGTCCGTCGACGTGACGGGCCGGGACCTCGGCGACCTCGCCGCGTGGGGATCGGCCGTCGAGTGGACCGGCGATCTCCGCGTGCCGGTCTCCGGACCGTACGGCCTGTGGATCGAGGGTCGCGGCCGGGCGAGCGTCGCTCTCGGCGAGTGGCCGGCTCTCTCCGCGTCCGGCCGGCCCTTCGCCGCGCGGACCGTCCTCGCCCTCGGGCACGCCGCCCAGCCCCTCCGCGTGACCCTCGAGCCGATGGGAGCGGGCCCCCGCCTGAGCCTAGGGTGGACGCGGCCGGACGGCCGATCCGAGGTCATTCCCCCCCGCTACCTCGGCCCGCCGCTGCCCGCGTGGCGCTGGAGGATCACCGACGCGCTCGCCATCGCCGTGGCCGCGCTGGCCGGCCTCGTCGTCTTCCTGGCGCCGTGGGAGAGGCCGCGACCCCTGTCGTCGCCGCGGCCGGTCGGCACCGGGGAGATCGCCGTCGTCGGCGCGGCCTACGCGATCCTGGTCGTGGTCATGAGCTGGCCTCTCGCCCGCGACCTCGCCCACACGGGCGCCGTCTACCGCCCGGACGGCCGCCTCAACGCCTGGATCCTCGGCTGGGCCGGCCACGCGTTCTGGCACGAGCCCTCGCGCCTCTTCCAGGCGCCGGCGTTCCATCCGCTCCCCGACGCCCTCGCCTTCTCCGAGAACCTGGTCCTGCCGGCCGCGATCGCGGCCCCCGTCGTCGCCTTCGGAGGGCCGATCCTCGGGTACAACGCCGTCTTCCTGGCGAGCCTCGTCCTCTCCGGCTCCTTCGCCTACCTCCTCGTCCGGCGCGCCTCCGGCGACCGCCTGGCGGCGTTCGCGGGCGGGGCCTTCTTCGCCGCCGGTCCGCATCGGTGGACTCGCCTCACCCACATCCAGACGCAGGTAACCGTCTTCCTGCCCCTCGCCCTCCTCGCGCTCGACCGGTTCTGGGAGCGTCGCACGCTCCGCCGGGGCGTCCTCGTCGGGCTGCTGGTGGCCCTCCAGGGCCTGAGCTCCGTGTACCTCGGGGCGATCACGGCGGCCGCCGTCACGGTGGCGATTGCGGTCGCGGTCGTCGGCGGCCTGCGCCCGCGCGAGCTCGGGCGGCTCGGCGCCGGGTTCCTCCTCGCGGCGGCGATCCTCTGGCCCGTCGCTCGGCCCTACTTCCGGGTCCGGGAGTTCCAGGGCCAGGAGTTCTCTCTCGAGGACGTCTCGGGTTCGGCCGCCACGCTCGCCTCGTATGCCTCCGCGGGCACACGGCTGTGGGGCCCCCTGTCCCAGCACCAGCTCGGCTCCGAGGCGGTCACCGACTCCCTGTTCCCCGGCCTGACCGTCGTCTGCCTCGGCCTCGCCGGGCTCGCGGTCGCCCCGCGTCGCTACCGGGCCGTCGCCCTCGCCGCCTCCGCGGCCGCGATCCTGCTCTCGCTCGGACCCGAGACGGTGCTCTACAGGTGGATGCACGAGCACGTCGTGCTCGTGCGCACCGTCCGCGTGCTGTCGCGCTTCGCCCTCGTCCCCGCGCTCGCGCTCTCGGTGCTGGCCGGCCTCGCCCTCGGCGGGCGTCGCCGGCTGGCCGTCCTTCTCGCGCTCGCGGCGATGATGGCCGAGTCCTCGAACCTCCCGCTGCGTCTCGAACGCTACGACGGCCCCTCGCCCGCCGCCCGCTGGCTCGCGGGCCGGCCGGGAGCGGTCGTCCATCTGCCACTGAGCGACGAGAACACCCGGTTCATGCTGGACGGGCTCGCTCACCTGCGGCCGCTCGTCAACGGCAACTCCGCCTTCATGCCCCGGCCGTTCGACCGCGCGCTCGACCTTCTGGGCGGGCCACGTCTCGACGAGGAAGGGCTGCGTTTCCTGCGCGCGGTGGGCGTCCGCCACGTCGTCGCCGGCGACGGTGTCGACCTGCCGGTGGCGGCCGATTTCGGGAGCGAGCGGGTCTTCGACGTCACTCCGGGCCCCTCGGCCACGCCGGTCGATCCGGGCGAGCCGGCGCCGACACGCTGGAGCGATTCCTCCGTCCTCGTCGATCTGGGCGCCCCGCGCCAGGTGGGCGGACTCGTCTTCGAGCCCGGCGATGGGCCGTGGGCCGACCGTCCGCGACTCCAGGCCTCGAGCGACGGAAGGACGTGGGAGGAGGTCGATGCCAGGGCGAGCCTGGCCGACGCGACGCTCTCGCTCTACCGCGACCCGCGCCACGGCCGGGGCGCACTACGCTTCGCTCCCCGCGAGACCCGCTTCCTGCTGGTCGGCCGCGAGGTGCCCCTCCGACCGGGCGCACTCGAGATCGTTCCCTGAGATCGGGCCACGGCCGAGCAGGCGGCGACCACGGCCATCGTCGGCCCGGCCCGGCTCTCCGCGTCGACCCGCGCTCACGAAGACGACCACGAGCCGGGCGGCGCCGAGCCGTTGGCAGAGCTAGAGGGGCGGCAGGCCGAGGAGGGCCCGCCACAGGCTGAGCTCGTCGAGGCCGGGCCAGAGGACGACGGCGGCGAGCGCGGCGAGGGCCAGCAGCAGCACCAGCCGTGAGCCCCGCAGGGGCACGAGAAGGGGGCGGTCCCCGGCCACGGCCACCGAGGCGAACAGGAAGACGACCGGCAGCACCGGGAGGCGGAAGCGCGTCGTGGCGTAGGCCACGACGTGGGCCAGGTTCCAGACCGCGAGGACGACGAGCAGGAGGATGGCGCCCGGCCCCGGGCGAGATCGGGCGACGCCGACGAGGCCGAGGGCGAGCACGACGAGATACGGGCCGACGACGGCGACCTCCAGGGTCATCCGCTGCCCCGCGCTCCACGCGCGGCAGGGCAGGCGAGACAGCACGTGGTCGAGGATCTCGCTGCCCGCCTTCCAGAACTCGGGCATCTGCTCGCCGAGCTTCTCGACGATCCAGCCCGGCTGTCGGGCGCGAATGGCCTCCCAGGCGAGCCGTCGGGCCAGCCGGTCGCGCTCGACCGGGTCGGATTCCGCGCCGAGCGCGGCGTGGACCGCGAGGTGGGTCAGGGGCACGTTGCCCTGCCAGAGGTTCGACGCCCCCATCGTCGACACCGGGATGAAGGCGTGGTAGACGACCGCGTTCCGGATCGTCCACGGGAGGACGGTCAGCACGAGGCCGAGCGCGAACGCCCCGGCGCGGCGAAACGCGGGCGAGGCCCGGAACGCGAAGGGGCGGACGTCGCCGCGAAGGAGCCACAGGAACGCGACCGGCGCGAGGTAGAGGGTCAGCTCGCGGGTGAGCGTCGCGAGGCCCCACAGGATCCCCCCGAGCGCGGCCGCGCCCGCCGACGCAGAGACGTCGGCCCGGAGGACCCGCTCGAGAGCCCACCAGAGGAGGACCACGAAGAGGGTCTCCGACCAGAAGTGGACGGAGAACCACACGAAGTCGGGGTAGAAGGCCACGAGGGCGGCGGCGACGAGGGCCGTTCTCGACGAGAAGGCCAGGCGACCCGCGCGGCCCACCGCCGGCACGAGGAGGGCGCCGACCGCGGCCTGGACCCAGGCCACCGCGGTCAAGCTGCCGAGGATGCGCTGCAGGATGGCGATGAAGTAGGGGTAGAGCGGAGGGTAGAAGAGCAGCCGGACCCGAAACGGCGACAGGCCGCGATTGGGCCGACCGAGCTCCTGCGTCCCGAGGGCCACCCAGCTCGATTCGTCGCCCGCCAGGCCGCAGTTCGGCTCGAGCAGGAGGAGCCCGGCGCGGACCGCGAATGCGGCGAGGACGAGGGCCGAGAGCCAGAGCGCCTCCGTGGACGGCGGGACGGCGTCCGGCAGGGGACGGACGGCCGGGGGCGGGGCCTCCGACATGGACGGACAGGCTAGCACAGGGGTCGCGTGCTCGACGCCGCCGTGGTTGACAGGGTCGGCGGTGCATGTCACCTTTCCCCGCCACATGAGGATCCTGGTCGTCGGCAACGGGGGCCGCGAGCACGCGCTGGCCTGGAAGATCCGCCAGAGTCCCCTCGTGAGCGAGCTCTACTGCGCCCCCGGCAACGCGGGGATCGCGGAGATCGCCGACTGCGTCCCGATCGACGCCTCGAACATCGTGGAAGTGGCCGACTTCGCCCAGACCGTCAAGGCCGACCTCACGGTGGTGGGCCCCGAGCTGCCCATGGTCCTCGGCATTGGCGACGAGTTCGTCCGCCGGGATCTGACCATCTTCTGTCCCTCGCGGGGGGCGGCGGAGATCGAGGGCTCGAAGGTCTTCGCCCGCGAGTTCATGACCCGCCACCGGATCCCCTCTCCGCGCTACGAGGTGTGCGGCACGCTCGACGAGGCCGAGGCCTTCGTCGCGAAGGCGCCCCTCGGCTACCCCTTCGTCGTGAAGGCGGACGGCCTCGCCGCGGGCAAGGGGACGATCGTGGCCCAGGACGCCGCGGAGGCGAAGGCCGCCGTCGAGGCGATCATGGCCGAGAGGAGGTTCGGCTCCGCGGGCGCGAAGGTGGTGATGGAGGAGTTCCTGCGGGGCGAGGAGGTGTCCTTCCTCGTCTTCTCCGACGGGTCGCGGGTCGTGCCGATGGCCTCCGTGCAGGACCACAAGCGGGCGCTGGACGGGGACAAGGGGCCGAACACGGGAGGCATGGGGACCGTCTCCCCGACCACCAGCATCAGCCTCGACGGCCACAAGCGGATCATGCAGGAGATCGTGGTGCCCACGGTCGCTGGGCTGGCCGCGGAGGGGCGCCGCTTCCAGGGCGTGCTCTTCGCCGGCCTCATGATGACCGACGCGGGGCCGAAGGTGCTCGAGTTCAACGCCCGCTTCGGCGACCCCGAGACCCAGGTCATCATGGCCCGCATGCGCTCGGACGTCGTCCCCATCCTCGACCAGTGCGCGCGGGCCAGCCTCGGCGAGGTCCGGATCGAGTGGGCGAAGGAGCCCGCGGTGTGCGTCGTGGTCGCGAGCCGCGGCTACCCCGACACGCCGGAGATCGGCAAGGCGATCGCCGGGCTCGAGTCGCTCAAGGAATGGAGCGACGTCGTCGTGTACCACGCGGCGACGAAGCGGCAGGACGGCCAGGTTCAGACGGTCGGCGGGCGGGTGCTGGGCGTCACCGCCCTGGGGGCGAACCTCGAATCGGCGATCGCCCGGGCCTACGCGGCGATCGGGAAGATCCAGTTCGAGGGGATGACGTACCGCCGAGACATCGGGGCCCGCGCCCTGGCCCGCCTCCACGCGCCCCGGCAGCCCTGACCGTCCCCGAGGACCAGGGCGCCCCGGTCCTCTCGCCGCGCGTGGCTCAGGGTCCGCTCAGGAGGCCGCCCCCCGCGACCTGGAAGCGCAGGACGTCGGTCGCCGCGCCCGGGCTCTTCCCGGGCCGCGTCTCGAGCGGCAGGCCGTCGAGGTCCACGATCCCGGGCAGGAGCAGCACCTCGACGACCCGACCCGGACGGAGAAGGTCGCCGGGATCGATTTGCAGCGTCTTCAGCCCGCCGTCGTAGGTGACGTGCAGGGCGTCGAGCGCGTTGTCGCCGGGCTGGGGCCGCCCCGCGTAGCGGAAGACCACCCGGCCCTTGAAGCTCTCCTCGTCCATGTCCTTGCTGAACTGGACCTTGAAGACGCTGTCCGAGGGCACGTCCCGCTCCCCGTCGAGGGGAAGCGCGAAGACGACGACGGGCGGCTTCTTCGGCTTCGGCGGCAGAGGGGGAGGCTTCTGGGCCTCGGCGTGCGCTGCCGGCTCTTCGGCCCGCGGCTTGGAGAGGACCACTTCGCTCGCCTGAATCGTGACCACCTGGCGGTTGACGAGGACTCGGCCCGTCACCTGCAGCCACTTGCCCGTGTCCCGCCGCAGGCTCGCGTCGAGCGACCAGCCCGGCCCCTTCGCGCCCTTCCCGCTCACCCAGGCTGCGAACAGGTCGTCCTTCAACACCCAGTCCGACGATCGCCCCCGGCTCGCCGAAGGCAGGTCGCCGAAGAGGTTCTCCCCGCGGAACTGCCCGCGGACGGTCACCAGCTTGCCCTCGAAGTGCTGGGGCCTCGTCACCAGCTCCTCGAGCGTGACCTCGGCCGCGTCCTTGCGGCGCACCTTCTCGTCCGGCGGACCGAGGAAGCCCCAGACCTGGATGTAGACCATCGCTTGACCGTTCGCGGGGTCCGTTCCCATCCCCACCGCACCGGTGACCTCCACCTCTCCCCTGCCCGCCGAGCGGCGCATCTCCGTCTCGAACTCCATCTCCACCGCGGGCATGGGGTAGATGTGGAGGTAGCCGCCGAAGGTCCCCCTGATGCCGTAGGCGATGCCGGTCGCCCCGGGCACCAGGTCGACAGGCCCTCGCGTCCGGACGGCTTTGTCGACGTACGACTCCGGCATCTGCAGGAGGTTGTCGACCGAGACGTCGACCACCTGTCCGTAGCGCATCTCGTAGTCGTTCGTCTGGGCGACGACGGGCGACGGGGCGAGGACGGCCAGCAGGGGGAGTGCGAAAGAGGCGACCCGTGGGAAGGGGCGCATGTCTCAGTATAGGCAGAAAAGGCCCCGGAGGGTCTCCCCTCCGGGGCCCGGTGAGCTGTTGGGATTCGCCCGGCCCGGCGGCCTGAGCGGGCCTCCCGCGGGAGGCGTCCAGGTGAACGGCGTCGATCGGGTTGAAGCGCTCGGCCTACGGCCTAGGCGTCAGCCACCTCGCGTGGTTTCCGGCTCCTGTTCACTGGACCACCTCCTTTCCCGCGTGCGGCGAGTCTAGGGACAGCCGGGACGTCCTGTCAAGGTTCGAGCGCAAGGGCTCGGGCCGCGGCTCGTCCGGGCCACGACCGGTGGGGGTCCCTGCGGTGATGCCTGTGACGCCTGTGACGTCGCTCACTTGACCGGATTGCGCACCGCATGCTACGGTCCCGCGGGAGAGGTTCCCGCAAGAGGAGTCTGCACAGGGACTTGCGGGGCAATACGATGAAGCTCCGGGTCCTCGGCTGCTACGGCGGCAACATCCCCGAGTGTGGGATGACCTCGTTCCTGTTGAACGACTCAGTCTGCCTGGACGCCGGGTTCGTGTCGGGCGCCCTCAGCCTGCGCGAGCAGGTCAAGGTGAAGGACGTGGTCATCTCGCACTCCCACCTCGACCACACCTGCTCGCTGCCCTTCCTCATCGACAACAACTTCTCCGCCCCGGGCTTCACGCTCCGCATCTACGCGATCCGCGAGGTCATCGCGTCGATGAAGAACCACCTATTCAACAACCACACGTGGCCCGACTTCACCTGCCTGCCCAACGACCTGACCCCGGCCCTCAAGCTCGTGGAGGTGAAGGAGGAGCAGCCATTCAAGGTCAACGGGCTCTCGATCCGCGCGGTCCGCGTCTCCCACATCGTCCCCACCACGGGCTTCCTGGTCGAGGACAAGAGCGGCACGCTCGCCTACTCGAGCGACACCGCTCCCACCGACCGGTTCTGGGAGGCGGTGAACAAGACCCGCAACCTCAAGGTCGTGATCGTCGAGACGTCCTTCCCCGACGAGCTGCAGGAGCTCGCCAACGTGTCCGGCCACCTGACCCCGCAGACGCTCGACCTCGAGCTGCGCAAGCTGAAGCGCGAGGTCCCGGTCTACCTTTACGGCGCCAAGCCCCGGCACCTCGCCCGCATCCGCGCCGAGGTGCGCGCGCTGCGGCGACGGCGGCTCGCCTTCCTGGTCCAGGGCAAGACCTACCGCTTCTGACCTCAGCGCACCTTCCCCCGTTCCGTCCCCGCGCACGACGATCGCCGACCCGCGCCGACGGTCGGATCAGACCTTGAGACGCGCCAGGCTCAGCAGGCTGCCCGCGAGGCCGACCGCCATTCCGCCCACCACGAGCCCGAGCGCGACGCCCGCGGGCATGGAGAAGGCCGCCCGGCCGAGGAGGTCCGACGTGACGAGAGAGCGGGAGAGCCAGGCGAGCGCGGCCCACAGGAGCCCGACCGCGACGAGCCCCCCGACGCCGCCCTGAACGACGCCCTCGGTGACGAACGGGCCCTTCACGAAGGCCCGCGTCGCGCCCACCAGGCGCATGATGTCGAGCTCGTCCTCGCGCGCGTAGATCGTGAGCCGGATCACGTTCGAGATCGTGAAGATCCCCGCGAGGACGAGGATGCCGCCGAGGAACGCTCCCACGCCCCGCACGAGCCTCACCCCCGTCGCGAGCCGCTCGATCCACAGGAGGTCGTACTGGATCTCGCGGACGCCGGGCACGCCGGTGAAGGCCCTGGCCAGCCGTTCCACGTCCGCCGGGGACTGCCGGTCCGGCCTCAGGGTCACCTCGAGCGACGCCGGGAAAGGGTTCTCCCCCAGGTCCTCGGGCAGCGTGCTCAGGTCGCGGAACATCGACCGGAAGCGCGAGAGGGCCTGCTCGCGGCTGACGAACTCGACCGAGCCCACCGCGGGGTCGTCGCGCAGCCGGTTCTCGAGGCTCGAGCGCACCCGGTCCTCGGTCCCGTCGTCCAGGTAGACGATCACCTGGACCTTCTCGGTCCACCGCGTGACGAGCTCGCCGAGGCCGCTCGCCACGGTCAGGAAGGCACCGAGGACGAAGAGGCTGACCGCGATCGTGCCCACCGACACCGCGTTGACGAGCCGGCTGCGCCAGAGGCTCGTGGCGGCCTCGGAGACGAAATAGAGAAGAGCCCGCAGGAGCGCCATCGAGAGGCGGATTATAATCCGCGCCATGAGCGTCCTGGTCGGAATCGCTGGAGGGACGGGCTCGGGGAAGACCTCGCTCGCGAACAAGATCCGGGACCGCGTGGGCGAGGATCGATGCCTGCTGATCGCCCAGGACTCCTACTACAAGGACGGGTCAACGCTCTCGCCCGCCGCCCAGGCCGCCATCAACTACGACCATCCCGACGCCTTCGACAACCCGCTCCTCGTCCAGGACCTGCGCGACCTGAAAGCGGGCCGGCCCGTGCCCTGCCTCACCTACGACCACGCCTCCTACTCCCGGCGCGTGCTCGCCGACCCCCTGAAGCCGAGACCCGTGGTCATCCTCGAGGGGATCCTGATCCTGGCCGAGGAGCCACTGCGCCGGCTGATGGACATCAAGCTCTTCATCGACACCGACTCGGACGTCCGCATCCTGCGGCGGCTCCAGCGCGACATCCACGAGCGGGGCCGCAGCTTCGAGTCGGTGCAGCGGCAGTACCTCGACTCGGTCCGCCCCATGCACCTGGAGTTCGTCGAGCCGTCCAAGCGCTACGCCGACCTCATCATCCCGGAGGGCGCCGAGAACGAGGTCGCCCTCGAGGCGGTGGTGGCCCGCATCCGGGCCATCGCGCGATAGGCTCTCACGCACCGACGGATCGGCAAAGATCCGGCGAGAGCGCGGCCGAAGGATCGGCCCGGATCCTCTCGCGACGCTCGTGGGGGGGGCGTCGCGAAGGAGTGTCAGGGCCTCACGCCTCCCGGCACCGCGCCCATCGCCGTCCAGCCGCCGTCCACGACCAGGCTCTGGCCGGTGACGTGGGCGGCGGCGTCGGAGAGCAGGAAGAGCGCGGCCGCGGCCACGTCGGCCGTGGTGGCCAGCCTCCCGTCCGGCGTCGCCTCCGCCCAGGCCGGCCCCCAGTCGGGGTCGGAGAGCGTGCGCGGCGTGGCCGTCGCTCCCGGCGCGATCGCGTTCACCGTGATCCCGAGCCGGGCCACGTCGAGCGAGAGGTTCCGGGCGAGCGCCTCCAGCGCGGCCTTCGTCATGCCGTAGGCGGCCATCTGCCGGATCGCCATGTGCCCGGTCACCGACGAGAGGAAGAGGATGCGCCCGGGCGAGCCCTGCTCGCGGAAGCGGCGCGCCGCGGTCTGGGCCAGGAAGAACGAGCCGCGCAGGTTGACGGCGAGCAGTCGGTCGAGGTCCTCGGGCTCGTAGTCGAGGAAGTCGCGGTGCATCGTGATGCCGGCGTTCGCCACCGCGACGTCCAGCCGGCCGAACTCCGCCACCGCCCGCTCGACGAGACCGCGCGTCGCCGCCACCTGGGCCACGTCGCCCCCGGCCGCCCGCGCGACGCCACCCTCCGCCGCGATGGCGCGGGCCGCCTCTTCGGCCAGCCCCTCGTCCCGGTCGTTCACGACGACCTTCGCCCCTTCGAGCGCGAGCTGCCGCGCGATCTCGCGGCCGATCCCCTGGCCGGCGCCGGTCACGACCGCCGCCCGGCCGGCGAAGCGAAGGCTCACGCCGAGGCCACCCGCCCCTTCTCCAGGGCGATCACGCGCTTGCTCATGCGGTGGATCATGTCCCGGTCGTGGGTGGCGACGAGGACCGTCGTGCCCCGCGCGTTCACGTCGAGGAAGAGCCTCATGATCTCCGCCGCCATGTCGGGGTCGAGGTTGCCGGTCGGCTCGTCGGCCAGGAGCAGCATCGGCTCGTTGATGAGGGCCCGAGCGATCGCCACCCGCTGCTGCTCGCCGCCCGAGAGCTGCAGGGGATAGGCGTGCAGCTTGTGGTGGAGGCCGACCGCACGCAGCGCGGCGAAGGCCCTCCGCTTCTGCTCCCGCGCCGGCACGCCGAGGATCCGGAGGACGAAGGCCACGTTCTCGAGGATCGTGCGGCGCTTGAGGAGCTTGAAATCCTGGAAGACGACCCCGATCGAGCGGCGCAGCTCCGGGATCTGCCCGTCCGGGATGGCGGTGATGTTCCTCCCGCCGACGAGGATCTGGCCCTGCGAGGGCAGCTCCTCGCGGAAGACGAGCTTGAGGAAGGTCGTCTTGCCGGCGCCGGAGGGACCGGTGAGGAAGCAGAACTCGCCCTTCTCGACGCTCAGGGTGACGTCGCTCAGGGCCATCGACTCCCGGTCGTACTGCTTGTAGACGTGGAAGGCCTGTATCATCGGCGAGGGCCCGAGGCGTCCGCGATTATAGCGGGATGCGCCCAGGGCCCCCGCCCTTCGGAGGATCCCCTGCCCGCCGCACCCTCGACCGACGGCTTTCGTCCCCCCTCGTGGCTCGCCGGAGGACACCGCCAGACGGCCCTCGGCTACTGGCTGCGGAGGCTCCTGCGCTGGCGCCTGCCGGCCGAGGATCTCGTGGTCGAAGCCGGAGGCGGCGTGCGGCTCCTGCTGCGGGCGACCTGGCAGCCCGGACGGCGAGCGGACCGGCCGGCGGTCGTCATCGTCCACGGCCTCGGCGGCTCGGACGCGTCCGCCTACGTCGTGTCGGCCGGCCGGCACGCGTACGCCCGCGGGTGGCACGTCGTGCGGATGAACATGCGCGGGTCGGGCGACGGCTTCGCCCTCTGCCCCCTCCTCTACAACGCCGGCCTCGATGCGGACCTGCTTGCCACCATCCGGTCCGTCGCCGCCGCCGTGCCGCGCCTCGCGGTCCTCGGCTTCTCGCTCGGGGCCAACCTGGCCCTGCTGACCCTCGGCCGGCGCCGCGGCGAGCTTCCGCCGGGGCTCGGGGGTGTGGCGGCCGTCTCGCCGCCCGTCGACCTCTCCGCCTGCTCCGACGCGCTCGAGGCGCCGGGAAACGGCGTCTACCAGCGCTACTTCATGCGAATGCTCGCGGAAGGCTACCGCGTGCGCCGCCGGGCGCGGCCGGACCTCTTCGCCGAGGGCCGGGAGCGCGGCCTGCGGACGGTGCGCGAGTACGACGAGCGCGTCACCGCGCCCTTCGGGGGCTACGAGAGCGCGGCGCAGTACTACGAGCGGTCGAGCGCGGGACCCTGGCTGGCCACGATCGACCGCCCGGCGCTCGTCCTCTCCGCGGCCGACGATCCCATGATCCCCGTCGGGTCCGTGACCCGCTGGCCGCTCGCGGCCCCGGTCCGCCGCGAGATCGCCCCGACCGGGGGACACGTCGGCTTCGTCTCCCGCTCGCGAGCCCCCCGCTGGTTCTGGGCCCCGGAGAGGGCGATGGCGTTCCTGGAGGAGGCGTTGGCCTCCTGAGGCGCGCGCTTCAGTGGCCGGGCGCGAGCAGAGGCCGAAGGACGCGCCACACGTTCGCCGCCACCACCTTCTGGCCCTCGGCGGTGGGGTGGATGCCGTCGGCCTGGTTGAGCCGCGGGTCGCCGGCCACGCCGTCGAGGAGGAAGGGGACGAGCGCCGCGCCGTTCCTCTTCGCGAGGTCGGGGTAGATCGCGCGGAAGCGCCGGCGGTACTCCTCGCCGTAGTTGGGCAGCGCTTCCATCCCCACGAGGACGAGGCGCGGCGGGGGCTGCTGTCGGCGAGCCTCGTCGAGGATCGCCTGGACGTTCTCGCGCGTGGCCTCGGGCGCCTGGCCGCGCAGGCCGTCGTTGGCGCCCGTCTCGACGACCAGCACCGAGACCGGCTGGCGCATCAGCCATCCCATGCGCCGGCGCGCGCCGGCCGACGTCTCGCCGCTCACACCCGCGTTCACCACGCGGTACCGCAGGCCGGCCGCGTCGACCTTCGCCTGGAGGAGGGCGGGGTACGCCTCCTCGGGGTCGAGGCCGTAGCCGGCGGTGAGGCTCGTCCCGAGGCAGAGGACGACGGGTCGGCCGTCCGTCGATCCGGCCGGAGCCACCGAGGAGCGCGACGGGTCGCCGCTCGCGGCCGCCGCGGGGCTCGCGCTCGAGGAGGGACGGGCCTCCCCGCGGCAGCCGCCTTGGGCGAGGCCGCCCAGAAGGACGAGCCCCGCGAGGAGCGCGCCGTTTGCCGATAAGATGCTCGGGAGGGGACGAGGACGCTCCATGTCGATCCTGCGCTGCGAGTCGCTCACCCGCACCTACGTCTCCGGAGGCCGCGAGATCACCGTCCTCAGAGATATCACGTTCGATCTCGAGCCGGGCGGGTTCCTGGCCGTCACCGGGCCCTCGGGCAGCGGGAAGAGCACGCTGCTCGGCCTGCTCGCCGGCCTCGACCGGCCGACCCGTGGCCGAGTGGTCCTGGACGGCCGCGACCTCACCGCCCTCACCGAGGACGAGCGGGCGCGGGTGCGGGCGGAGTCGGTGGGCTTCGTCTTCCAGTCGTTCCACCTCATCGAGACCCTCACCGCGCGAGAGAACGTGCAGGTCCCGCTCGAGCTGCGGGGCGAGGACGGGCGGGCGCGGGCGTCTGCGTTGCTGGAGCGGGTCGGCCTCGGCGACCGCGGCCACCACTACCCGGCCCAGCTCTCGGGGGGCGAGCAGCAGCGGGTGGCGGTGGCGCGCGCCTTCGCCCACCGGCCGAAGATCCTCTTCGCGGACGAGCCCACCGGCAACCTCGACGCCGCCAACGGACAGAACGTGGTCGCACTCCTCTCCGAGCTGAACCGCGAGCTCAAGACGACCCTCGTCCTCGTCACCCACGAGGCCGACCTCGCGGCGCGGGCCCGGCGCACGGTCCGCCTCCACGACGGCGCGTTGGTCTTCGACTCGGCGGCGGCGTGAGCCGGATCCGGTTCGTCCTCGCCCTCGCCGGGCGCGAGTCGAGGGCCTCGCGCCGGCGCGGCCTCCTCATCGTCCTCGCGGTGGCGGTCGGGACGGGCGCCCTCGTGGCCATCAACTCGTTCACCGACAACCTGCGCGAGTCGATCCGGCGGGAGGCGCGGGCGCTCCTCGGGGCCGACCTGACGATCTGGTCTTCCGGCCCGTTCTCGGAGCGAGCCGAGTCGCTCCTGGCCGAAGCCCGGGCCGCCACGACCCCGCCCGCCGAGGTGGCCCGCGTCGTGAGCTTCGGGGCGATGGCGTTCGTGCCCGGAGGCCAGACGACTCGCCTCGTCCAGGTCCTCGCCGTGGACCCGGGCTACCCCTTCTACGGCGCCATCGAGACCGCGCCCGCCGGCGAGTGGGCCCGCCTCGCCGAGACGGGCGGCGCGGTCGCCGACGGCTCCCTGCTCGTCGCCCTCGGGGCCCGCGTCGGCGACGAGGTCGCGATCGGCGGGGCTCGCTTCGTGCTGCGCGCCACGATCGAGAACATGCCGGGCGACGTGGGCCTGCGCACGGCCATCGGTCCCCGCGTCTTCGTCCCCCGCTCGCGGGTCGAGGAGACGGGGCTCCTGACCCGTGGCTCGAGGGGCCACTACGAGGCCTACCTCCGCCTGCCGCCGGGGACCGACGCCCAGAAGGTCGCCGACCGCCTCCGTCCCCGACTCCTGGCCGAGCGCCTCGGCGTGCGGACGGTGGCGGAGGACCAGCGTCGCCTCGGCGAGACGCTCTCCCGCTTCGGTCGTTTCCTCGGGCTCGTCGCCCTCGTCGCCCTCCTCCTCGGCGGCCTCGGCGTGGCGAGTGCCGTCCACGTCTTCATCCGGCGCCGCATGGCCACGGTGGCCGTCCTGCGCTGCCTCGGCGCGACCGGCGGCACCGTCCTCGCCGCGTACGTCGTGCAGGCGGTGGCAGTGGGCCTCGTCGGCAGCCTCGCCGGGGCGGCCCTCGGGGCCGGCGTGCAGGCGGGCCTGCCGCGCGTGCTGAAGGGCCTGCTGCCGGTGGACGTGCCGTGGGCGGTCTCCTGGCCGGCGGTGCTCGGCGGCGTCGGCGTCGGCGTCTGGGTGGCAACCGTCTTCTCGCTCCTGCCCCTCCTGCCCGTCCGGCACGTCTCCCCGCTCGCCGTCCTGCGGCGTGACTACGAGGACGAGCGGCCCCGCCGCGACCCCGCCCGCCTCGCCGCCGCGCTCGCCCTCGCCGCGAGCGTGGTGGCGATGGCCGTGATCCAGGCTGGCCGCGTCGCGGTCGGCCTCGGCTTCGCGGCCGGCGTCGGAACGGCCCTCGCCGCGCTCGGGTTCGCCGCCCTCCTCCTCGTGCGCGGGCTCCGCCGCTTCTTCCCGCAACGCCTGCCCTACCTCTACCGCCAGGGCATCGCCAACCTCTACCGCCCCGCCAACCAGACCCTCATGGTCGTCCTCGCCCTCGGGTTCGGCGCCTTCCTGCTGAGCACGCTCGTCCTCGTCCAGCACAACCTGCTCCGCGGGCTGCGCGTCGACCGCGGGGCGTCCCGGCCGAACGTCGTCTTCTTCGACGTGCAGCCCGACCAGCGCGACGACGTGACGGCTCGCGTGGCCGCCGCGGGCTCGCTGACCGCGCCGGTGGTGCCCATCGTCCCCATGCGGATCGCGTCTCTGAAGGGTCGCCGGGCGGGCGAGCTCCTGGCGATGCAGGACGAAGGTCGGCGGCCGGAGCGCTGGGCGCTGCGGCGGGAGTACCGCAGCAGCTACCGCGACACTCCGGCGGCGTCGGAGCGGATCCTCGCCGGCGCCTGGTGGCGCGCCGGGCAGTGGAAGGAGCGCCGAGAGGGGGAGACGGTGCCGATCGCGATGGAGGCCGGTCTCGCCCGCGAGCTCAAGGTGGCCGTCGGAGACGAGATCGTCTGGGACGTGCAGGGGGTCGAGGTGCCCTCGCGGGTGTCGGTCCTGCGCGAGGTGGAGTGGGCGCGGTTCGAGCCGAACTTCTTCGTCGTCTTCCCCGCCGGGCCGCTCGACGCCGCCCCGCAGAGCGCCGTGCTCCTCGCCCGGGTGGAGGACCCGGCGAGGCGCGCCCGCCTCCAGCGCGCCGTCGTGGAGGCTCATCCCAACGTGTCGACGCTCGACCTCGCCCAGGTGCAGCACGCGATCGAGGGGGTCCTCGACAAGGTCGCCCTCGCCATCCGCTTCATCGCCCTCTTCAGCATCGCCGCGGGGGCGCTCGTGCTGGCGGGCGCGGTGGCCGCGAGCCGCTATCAGCGCGTGCGCGAGGGCGCGCTCCTCCGCACCCTCGGGGCGCGGCGGTCCCAACTGCTGCTGATCCTGCTCTCGGAGTACGCGGTCCTCGGGACGCTCGCCGCCGGGGCCGCGATCCTGCTGTCGACCGCCGCCGGCTGGGCCCTCGTGCGCTTCGTCTTCGACCAGCCTTTCGCCGTGCCCGGCCCGGGTCTCTTCGGCCTGCTCGTCTCTGTCCTCGCGCTCACGCTCGCGGTGGGGCTGGCCGGGAGCACCGAGGTCTGGCGCCGGCCTCCGCTCGAGGTGCTGCGGGCGGAGTGACGGCATCCCGAGGCGCCTCGCCTGGGTCCGAGCGCCGAGGGATCTGCAGTCTCAGCGCGGGCGAATCCCTCAGCCCATTTCCTCGGGAACGCGAGTGGGCCCCTCGCACGCCGCCGCGTGCGAACGTGCTCAGGATGCCATCACCCCAAATACCCCGGCTCCCAGGCCCGCCCCAGCGTCATGATCCGCTCGAGCAGCGGGCCGTAGTCGATCCCCGCCTTCTCCGCCGCCTCCGCGAAGTCCTCGCCGTAGGCGAGCTGCGGGTTCGGGTTCGCCTCGAGCACGACGACGCGACCGTCCTCGGCGAGGCGCAGGTCGATCCGCGCGTAGCCGCTCAGCATGAGGCTCCGGTAGACGCGCTTGCAGAGCTCCCCGATCTTCCGGAAGAGCGCCTCCGGGAGGTCCTTCGCGGGGCCGGTGGTGATGCCGTGCTTCTTCTGGTAGCTCATGCTCCACTTCAGTCGCTCGGTGGCGATCCGCCGCGCCTCCTCGGGCAGGCCGGAGAAGTCCAGCTCCCAGACCGGCAGCACCTGCAGGCGCTCGTTGCCGAGGACACCCACGTAGAGCTCGCGTCCCTCGACGTACTCCTCCACGATCGCCGGGGTGTCGATGCTCTCGTGGATGAACCGGACGCGGTCGCCGAGCCTCTCGTCGTCCTCGACCACCGATGCCTGCGAGATGCCGATCGAGGCGTCGAGGGTGAGCGACTTCACGATGAGCGGGAAGCGCAGGCGGCGGGGGCGGCGGATGGCGCGGCCGCGGGGCACGACCACGAACGCCGGCACCGGCACCCGGTGGTAGGCGAGGATCTTCTTCGTGAGGGCCTTGTCCCGGGCGAGCAGCAGCCCGCGGGAGTTGCACCCGGTGTAGGCGACTCGCATGAGCTCGAGGTAGGCGACCACGTTCTGGTCCCAGGTGGCGACGTCGGCGAAGCTCTCCAGGAGGTTGAAGGCGATGTCGGGCTTCGCCTCCGCGAGCGCGCGCCGGATGACCCCGAGCTCGTTCCCGACCCCCACCGCCTGCACCTCGTGGCCCTCCTCACGCAGCGTGTGGACGACGTCGAACTCCATCTTCCAGGGGGCGTTCACCACGTCGTGGCCGGCGGGGTCGTCGGGGGGGACCAGGTTCTCGTCGACGAGGGCGAGGACGCGCTGCTTCTTCATGGCGGGCTCAGAGGGCGAGGCGCAGGCGCCCGGTGTGAAGGTCGTTCACGACCCGCACCGCGAGGAGGACGAGGAAGTCCTGCTTCGCCTGCTCCTCCGGCGAAGCGAGGCGGAGGTTCAGCTGGCGGCAGCGCTCGATCATCTCGCCGAGCACGCGATCGATGAGGTACTGGTAGCTGCCCGTCCACCGGCGCACCCTCCGGCCGGCCTCCTTGCGGAAGCGCGACAGGAAGCGGGCCGCGGAGGGGGCCTTCGCGTGCTCGGGAGCGTCGGAGAAGAGCCGGCGCAGGTCCCGGTCGTAGAGCTCCGGCTCCCCCACGCCGTAGGACTGGCGCCGCTGCTCGTAGTGCTCGCGGAGCGTCTTCTGGAGCGATCGCAGCGGCTCGACCTCTCCGCCCCCCCGGAGGCGCGGCTCCTTCCCTGCGATCTCCCGCATCAGCTCGTCCACGTACTCGAGCTTCCGGAGCGCCTTCCAGCCGGCGTAGCGGCGGGCCCAGTCGGAGCCGGGGGTGAGCCAGACGGCGAAGGTCTCGGCGAAGTCCTCGTCGGGGTGGCTCTGGGCGTAGCCGGCCTCGAGGTGGAGGACGAAGCTCTTGCTGTAGGGCCGCGGGGCGTAGTCCTCGGGATACTTCTCGGAGCTGCGCCCGAAGAGCTGGATGCGGCGCTTGCGCCGTCGGAGGCCGTACGCGTTCTCGACCGCGTGTCCCACCTCGTGGCGGAGGATGCGCAGGCACCAGTCGGGGGTCCCGCCCTCGACCTCCAGCATGTGGGCCTGCTCGATCCGGGCGAGGCGGGGGTGGGCGAGGTAGAAGGGGATCGCGACGCCGGCGAAGCCGTCCGGGCAGAACCACTCGTCGGAGAGCCAGAAGTGCGGCCGGAGGAGGAGCCCGCGCAGCCCCAGCTCGCGGCGTACCTGGCGGAGGAAGGGCTCGACGAAGCTGCCGCGGATCCGCAGGCCGAGGTCGCACATCCGCAGGTCGAGGAGACGCTCGTCGTCCCAGGCTTCCCACTCCCCGGGGGAAGGCGCGTGCCGGTCGTCGGCGGAAGGGCGGGCCCCGGCCGTCTCGCCAGCGGGGATCAAGTCGCCTCCCGTGCGGGGCGGTCAGGGAGCAGCCGGCGGCTCCTTGACCGTGACCTTCATCTCGACCCTCTCCTTCGCCTTGTCGCCCTCGACCGGCGTCGTGCTGATCTGGTCGACGACGTCCATGCCGGAGACGACCTCGCCGAAGATGGTGAACTGGCCCTTCAGCGACGGCTGCTCGCGCAGGCACACGAAGAACTGCTTTCCCCCGCTGTCGGGGCTCGAGAGCTTCCGCGCCGCGGCCACGATGCCGCGAACGAAAGGCCGGTCCGAGAACTCGGCCGGCAGCAGGCCGAGCCCGCCCGTGCCGTAGAGCGCAGCCTTCGCGGGGTCCTTCGAGAGCGGGTCCCCGCCCTGGATGACGCCGCCTGCGATGATCCGGTGGAACGTCGTCCCGTCGTAGCCGCCGGCCTTCGCCGTCTTGACGAAGAGCGCGGCGTGCTTCGGAGCCACGTCGGGCAGCAGGCGGATCGTGAAGCTCCCCTTCGGCGTCTCGACGACGGCCTCCGTGCCGGGGGCGACGGCCGGCTCCTTCGCGGGCGGAGGCTTCGGCGGCCGGGGGGCCGGCTTCGGGGCGGGCGCCTGGGCGAACGCGGCCGCCGCCAGGGTCAGGGCCAGGGTGAGAGAGAGGACGGCTCGCCCGCTGCTCATGGCCAACCTCCGGTCGCGGGAAGCATCGTAGCAGGGAGCGGGCGCGCCGAGCGCGACCATCGCTCACGCCAGCCGTCGCCTCGCTCCGTCAGTCCTCCCACTCCCCGGTCTCGATCATCCGCTCCCGCAGGACCATCCGGCGCAGGACCTCGTTCCGGTCGCCGAGGGTCGTGGTCCCGATGCCCTCCACGACGCACGAGGCGGCGCAGGCGCCGAAGGCGGCCGCCTCGAGAGGGTCGCCCGTCTCCTGGTAGCGGACGAGGAAGGAGGCGGCGAAGACGTCGCCGGCGCCGGTGGGATCCGTCTCCGGCCGCGGGAGCGAGGGCACTTCGTGCCGGTCCTGCCGGGTGAGGAGCGTCACGCCGCGCCAGCCGCGAGTGAGGGCGACGATCGGCACCTGGGCGAGCAGCTCGCAGGCGCGGGCCTCGGCGTCGGGGAGATCGTGCTCGGAGAGGAAGAGCACGTGCACGCCGGGAAGGTCCCGGGCCGGCCTCGACCATTCCCGGGCCGACACGCGCCCGTCGGCGTCGACCGCGCGCACGTAGCCCTGCGCGATCGCCCCCACGCAGCCGGCCTCGAGCGCCGTCGCCTGCACGCCCGAGAGCTCGCCCACGATCGGCCCCAGGAGGAGGACGTCGGGGTCGTGCCACGACGCGGGCAGGGCCTCGAGGTCCACGTCGTCGGCCCGGGCGGTCACGACCTGGTGGCGGGCGCCGCTCTCGTCGTACTCGTTGACGAACCGCGTGGTCGCGGACGAGCGGCGGACGAAGGCGGGGACGCCGGCGAGCTCCCGCTCCGGCTCGAGGTCGGGACCGGCGCTGGTGAGGATCGCCGCCTCCCAGCCGAGCCTCCGGGCGGCGAGCGCGCCGTAGGTGACCGAGCCGCCGAGCACGTCGCCGCCCGGCCGGCGGTCGCGCGAGACGTGGCCGAGGGCGAGGAGGCGGGGCACCCTCGGGCCTCCGCCCTTCAGGCCCGCGCCTTCTCGAAGAGGCGCAGCTGCGACTCGTCGGGCACCGCCACCGCGACCGGGTAGCGGCCGGAGAAGCAGGCCGTGCAGTGGCGGCGGCCCCCGCCGTCGGCGACCGCCTCGAGCAGGCCCTCGTGGGAGAGGTAGGCGAGGCTGTCCGCCCCCACGAAGCGCCGGATCTCCTCGACCGAGTGCGAGGAGGCGATGAGCTCGCTCTTCAGGGGGGTGTCGATCCCGTAGTAGCAGGGGCCGGTGGTGGGCGGGCTCGAGATCCTCAGGTGGACCTCGCGCGCCCCCGCCTCGCGCACCATGTGGACGATCTTGCGCGACGTCGTGCCGCGCACGATCGAGTCGTCGACGAGGACGACCCGCCGGCCCTCGATCACCCGCCGCACCGGGTTGAGCTTGATCTTGACTCCCACCGAGCGCTGGCCCTGGCGGGGCTGGATGAACGTGCGGCCCACGTAGTGGTTGCGGATGAGGCCCCACTCGAAGGGCACGCCGCTCTCCTGGGCGAACCCGAGCGCGGCCCCCATCCCGCTGTCGGGGACGGGGACGACGACGTCGGCCGGGGCCGGCGACTCGCGGGCGAGCTGGCGGCCGAGCGTGAGGCGCGAGTCGAGCACCGTGCGCCCGAAGACGAGGCTGTCGGGCCGGGCGAAGTAGACGTGCTCGAACACGCAGTGGGCGTTCGGCTCCGGAGGGAAGGGCTTGAACGAGCGGAGGCCGGCCGCGTCCACGACGACGATCTCCCCCGGCTCGACGTCGCGCACGTAGCGCGCGTCGATCAGGTCGAGGGCGCAGGTCTCGGAGGCGACGACGGTCGCCCCGTTCAGCTGCCCGAGGACGAGCGGCCGGAAGCCCCAGGGGTCGCGGGCGGCGACGAGCGCGTCGCCGGCCAGGAAGAGGAGGGAGAACGCCCCCATGACCTTGTAGAGGCTGGCCGCGATCGCGTCCTCGAGCCTCTCGCGGTGGCTCCGGGCGTACAGGTGGAGAATGACCTCGGTGTCGGAGGTGGACTGGAAGATCGAGCCCGCCGCCTCCAGCTCCTGCCGCAGGATGGCCGCGTTGACCAGGTTCCCGTTGTGGCCGACCGCGATCGGCCCGCGGTGGCACTCGATGAGGTAGGGCTGGGCGTTCGAGGCGACGGTGTCGCCCGACGTCGAGTACCGCACGTGGCCGATGGCCCGGTCGCCGGGGAGGGCGTCGAGCCGCGCCGCGGTGAAGACGTCGTTGACGAGGCCCATGCCCTTCTCCAGGCGGATCCTCGTCCCGTCGCCCGCCGCGATGCCCGCCGACTCCTGGCCGCGATGCTGGAGCGCGTAGAGCCCCATGTAGGCGAGGTGGGCGGCCTCGGGGTGGCCGAACACGCCGAAGAGGCCGCACTGGTCGTGGAAGTGATCGTCCTCGAGGGGCAGGCCGCGCAGGGACGGCGTTCCCGGCACCGGCGGTCGGCTCATCGCGCGAATGTTAGCATCCCGAGGGCGACGGCCGCGCCCGTCCGCGCACCGTCGCCGAGAGAGCGACGATCCCTTGCCCGAGACCGGCTTTCCCGACCTGCGCGCCTTCCTCGACCGGCTCCGCCACGACGGCGACCTGGCCGTCGTCGAAGCAGAGGTGGACCCGCGCCTCGAGGCGGCCGAGGTCCACCGGCGCGTCGTCGCGGCGGGGGGACCGGCCCTCCTCTTCCCCAAGGTGCGGGGCTCCGAGCTGCCGCTCGTCACCAACCTCTTCGGCACCGCCCGGCGGGCCGAGCTCGCGTTCGGTCTGCGGCCGGCGAGGCTCGTCCGCCGCCTCGTCGAGCTCGCCGAGACCCTGATACCTCCGACGGCGGGAAAGATCTGGGGCGCCCGCGACGTGGCTCTCGAGGCCCTGCGGATCGGCCTCGCGCACCGCCGCCGCGGCCCCGTCACCGAGGTCGTGACGGACGACGTGCGGCTCGACCGGCTCCCCGTCCTCACCTGCTGGCCGGAGGACGGCGGTCCGTTCGTCACCCTCCCGCTCGTCTACACCGAGCCCCCGGAGTCCGGGGCCCACGACTCAGGGCACCCGCGGGGTGGAGGGGCGCGACGAGCGGCGGCGGCGGGGCCTTCGAACCTCGGCGTGTACCGGCTGCACGTCCACGACCCGCGGACGACCGGCATGCACTGGCAGATCGGCAAGGGCGGCGGGTTCCATCACTCGCTGGCCGAGGCCCGCGGCGAAAGCCTCCCTGTGACGGTGTTCCTCGGCGGGCCGCCCGCCCTGACCCTCGCCGCGGTCGCTCCCCTGCCGGAGAACGTTCCCGAGCTGATGCTGGCTTCAATGATCGCGGGCCGGCGGCTCGAGAGGTGCCCGGGGCCCGGCCCGCACCCGCTCGTGGCGAGCGCCGAGATCGCCCTCGTGGGCCACGTGCCGCCGCGCGAGCGACGACCCGAGGGCCCCTTCGGCGACCACTACGGCTACTACTCGCTCCGCCACGACTACCCCGTCTTCCGCGTCGACGCGCTCTGCCGCCGGCGCGACGCCATCTACCCGGCCACGGTCGTGGGCAAGCCCCGGCAGGAGGACTTCTTCATCGGCGACCTCCTGCAGGAGCTGCTCTCCCCCCTCTTCCCTCTGGTCATGCCCGGGGTCGTCGACCTCTGGTCCTACGGCGAGACCGGCTACCACTCGCTCGCGGCGGCCGTCGTCCGCGAGCGCTACAAGCGCGAGGCCATGGCCTCCGCTTTCCGCATCCTCGGAGAGGGGCAGCTCTCGCTCACGAAGTTCCTCCTCGTCACCGACCGCCGAGCGGACCTCCGCGATTTCCGGGCCACGCTCGAGCACCTCCTCGAGCGAACGAACCCCGAAACCGACCTCTACGTCTTCTCGAACCTCGCCATGGACACGCTCGACTACACCGGCCCCGCGGTGAACGAAGGCTCGAAGGGCGTGTGGCTCGGCCTCGGCGACCCGGTGCGCTCGCTCCCCCGCGAGTTCCGCCCGGCCGTGCCGCCGCCCTCCGACGTGACCGACGTGAGGGTCTTCTGCGGGGGCTGCCTCGTCGTCGGCGGCCCGCCGGCCGAGAGCGACCCGGGCGCCGGCCCCCGGCTCGCCGCACACCCCGCCTTCTCCGGCTGGCCGCTCCTCGTCCTCACCGACGAGCCCCGGCGCGCGGCAGCGAGCACGATGAACTTCCTCTGGACGACCTTCACGCGCTTCGAGCCCGCCGCCGACGTCCACGCCGCGGCGACGCGTGTCGTCCGCCACCACGTCGTCCACGAACCCCCTGTCCTCATCGACGCGCGCCGCAAGCCTTCCTTCCCGCGCGAGGTCTCCTGCGACCCGGAGACGGCCGCGGTCGTCTCCCGCCGCTGGAAGGAGTACTTCCCCGCGGGAGCCGTCGAGATGGGCGACTCGGAGCGGGCCAGCCTCGACCCGGGGTAGGCCCGCCGCCCGGTCGCGCCGGCGCCTCAGGCGTACACGCGGATGGCCGTCGCCTTCACCGAGGCCCAGACCGCGAGGCCGGGCGCGAGGCCGAGGGACGCCCCCGCCTCGCGGGTGACGTCGGCCGCCATCGTCACCCCGACGTCGAGGACGACGCGCAGTCGATCGGGCAGCGGCTGCACCGCGGCGACCCGGGCGGAGAATACGTTCTGGGGGGAGCCGGGGAAGCGTTCCTTCCCCAGGGCGACCTCGGACGGGGCGAAGGCGAGGAACGAGGGACCGGCGCGATCATCCGCGAGCACGTGGAAGACGACGCCCGCCACCCGAGCTTCGCGGAGACCGTGTCCGGGCTCGAGCTCCACGCGGTAGAGGTTGAGGCCGGCCAGGTCGGCCACGAAGCCGCCGCGCGGGCGCGCGAGCAGCTCCTCGTGGGTGCCGACCTGGGTCAACTTCCCTTCTTCCAGGACCGCGACGCGATCGCCGAGGGCGAACGCGTCGACGGGGTCGTGCGACACGAGGACGGTCGGCAGGCCGCTCGCCGCGAGGATGGCCCCGAGCTCCGAGCGCACCGCGCCACGGGTCGTGACGTCGAGGGCGGCGAAGGGCTCATCGAGCAGCAGCACTCTCGGCTCGGACGCGAGGGCGCGGGCGAGGGCCACGCGCTGGCGCTCGCCGCCCGAGATCTCGGCGATCCGACGCCGGCGCAGGCCGTCGAGGCCGAGCCGCTCCAGCCAGCGCGCCGCGGCCCGGTCGGCGTCCGCGCGGGCGCGGCCCCGGGCCCGGGCCCCGTAGGCGACGTTCTCACCGACGGCGAGGTGGGGGAAGAGCGCGAAGTCCTGGAACACGAGGCCCACCCGGCGGTCCTCGGGCGGGCGGAAGACGCGGCTCGCCGTGTCGCAGAAGACCTCCCCGCCGCAGGCGATCCGCCCGCGGTCGGGGCGCAGGAGGCCGGCCACGAGCCCGAGCGCGGTCGTCTTGCCCGCCCCGTTCGGTCCCACGAGGGCGAGCGTCTCCCCGGGCGGGACGGCGAAGGCGGCCTCGAACCGGAACTCGCCACGGACACACGCGGCGTCGAAGGCGAGGGCACCTTCAGGCACGAGGCACGCTCCACCGCGCGGCCAGAGCCTTGGCCGCCACGAGGGCCGAGAGAGCGAGGCCGAGCGAAACGGCGGACACCGCCACCGCGGTCTGGAGGTCGCTCTCGAGGGCGGTCATCACCGCGAGGGTGAGGGTCTGGGTCCGACCGGGGAAGTTCCCGGCGAACATCATGGTCGCGCCGAACTCGGAGAGGGCCCGCGCCCAGGCGAGCACGAGGCCGGAGACGAGCGCCGGCCGGGCGAGCGGCACGGTCACGGTCCAGAAGACCCGCCAGGGGGAGGCTCCGAGCGTGCGTGCCGCCGCCTCGAGCCGCGTGTCGACGGTCTCGAACCCCGCCCGGGCCGCCTTCACGAAGAACGGGCTCGCGATCAGGAGCTGAGCCATGACGACGGCCACGGTCGTGAAGGCGACGCTCACGCCGAGCACCTCGAGGTGGCGGCCGAGGAGGCCCCGCCGGCCGAAGGCGAGGAGGAGGGCGACCCCCGCCACCACGGGCGGGATCGTGATGGGCAGGTCGACGACCGTGTCGAGGACGTCGCGGCCCCGGAAGGAGTAGCGGGCCAGGAGGTACGCGAGCGGCGTGCCGAGGACGGCCGCGAGCGCCGTCGCGACGAGGGTCGTCCGCACGCTGAGCCAGAGGGCCTGGAGCGCCATCGGAGAGGCGAGCCGGGCGGCGAGCTCGGCCGGGGGAAAGGCGAAGACGAGCGCGGCGAGCGGGAGGGCGATGTAGAGGAGAAGGAGGGAGGAAGCGAGGCCGAGGGCGACCGGCGGGCGCTCAGCGGAAGCCATGCCGTCGCAGTATCGCCTGCCCGCGCTCGCCGAGCACCCGGTCCACGAACGCCGCCGCAGCCGCCGGAACGCGGGTCTCCGCGACGACGCCGATCGGGTACTCCGCGACCACGCTCACGGGCAGCTCGAGGGTCCGCACTCGGTCACCGCTCGTGGCGGCGTCGGTCGCATAGACGAACCCGGCGTCCGCCTCTCCGAGCACGACCTTGGACAGCACGGCCCGGACGTTCGTCTCCTCGCTGACGACGTTCGCCCGTACGGCGGCGCCGAACGCCGGCCCGAGCCCGCCCTCCGTCCCCAGGCGCCGCAGCGCCTCCGCTGCGTAGCGGCCGGCGGGGACGGCCGGCCCGGCGAGGACGACCCGCATCCCCGGGCGAGCCAGATCGGCGAGCGACGCCACCTTCGCCCCCCCGGCGGGCACGACCGCGACGAGGACGTTGCGGGCGAAGACCCGCGTGGGTGCGAGGAGGCCGGCGCGGACGAGAGCCTCGGCATGCTCCCGGTCGGCGGAGGCGAACACGTCGGCGGGGGCGCCCTGCTCGATTTGCGTGCGCAGGGCCTGGCTCCCCCCGAAGCTCACCTCGACCGTGATCCCCGGGTTCTCGGCCTCGAAGCCGGCGGCGATCTCGCGGAAGGCCTCGGTGAGCGACGAGGCGGCGAGGACGCGCACCGTCTCGGCGGACGCCGTCCCGGCGGACGCGCCGGCGAGCACGACCCCGGCCGGGATCCACGCCGCGAGCCCCCTCATCCCCCGAGCCTCTCGACGGTGCCCTCGTCGGCCCGCAGCCGCACCCCGTCGCCGGTCTTGAAAGCCCGCGTCGCCCCGGCCACGTTCGTCACCGCGGGCAGCCCCATCTCCCTCAGCACGATCGAGCCGTGGGAGAGGTCGCCGCCCGTCTCCACCACGACTCCGGCCACGAGCGCGAAGGTGGGGATCCAGCCCGCGTCCGCGGCGCGCGCGACCAGGATCGTGCCCTCGCGCCGGAGGCCGGGGGGACGGTCCACCGAGGGGCCGGCGAGGACCCAGGCCCGGCCTTCGAGCACGCCCGCCGTGAGAGGGATCCCGCGCAGGCGCACGGGCGCCATCTGGCCCTCCGGCCTGCGACGGTGAGCCTCGAGGTCGTCGAACCTGTGGAAGAGGTCCGGGAGGTCGTATTCGCGGAGCGAGGCCTCCTCCTCCCTCCGGAGCCGCCAGAACGTCGCATCGGGCCGGAAGCCGGCGTCGATGCGAAGGGCCTCGCTCACCTCCAGCGACCAGACCGCCTCCGCCGCCGGCAGCACGCCCGCCCCGACGAGGAGCCCGGCGTGCTCGAGCATGGCCCGGCGGAGCCGCTCGAAGCCGACCATCGCCGTCGAGCGCAGGCGCTCCCGCGCACGAAGGGCCCGTCCGGCCTGCCAGGCGAGCGGCGCGAGCAGGATCGCGCGCACCGACCGGGGGGGACGCGGAGGGTGGGACAGGGAGCCCGAGGCCAGGCTGCGGAGGAGGGGCGTCGGGTCCTCACGGTAGCGCGGCCGCGCGGGGTCGCTCTCGTAGACGCCCCGGTGGCCGTGCTTCGCGAGCCACTCCTCGAGCCCGTGGCGGAACGCGGGGTCCTCCGGCACCTCCCCCCGCTCGAGCGCGGCGCGCACGCTCTCTCTTCCCGCGGCGAGGCGCTGCAGGGCGGCGAGATCGTCGAGCATCTCCGACCTCCAGCCCGCCCCGACCTCGTCGAGCACGCCGGCCCGCCGGAGGAGCGCGAGCGGTGCGGCCATGGCCGCCGTGAGAACCACCATCTCCGTGGCCAGCGCGGAGTAGAGCCACTGGAACGCGGCCACGGCCTCGGAGAGGCGTGACGGCGCGAAGGCGGTGCGCCCGCGGATGGCCGCCTCGAGCCGTCGGGCGGATCCCGCCGCGGCGAGCTGGGCGAGGCCGAGCCGCCCGAGCACCGGGAGCCGCCGCGCGAGCCGGAGCGGCCGCAGGCCGAAGTCCCGGTCGGTCCGCCCGCCGATCGAGTCGGTGAGGAGCCTCGTGGGAAGGCCCCAGCGCCGCAGCACGTCGGCGAGCAGCGAGAGGTTGAGGAACGGCCGGCCGCGGAAGACCTCGACGAGCGGGCGGCGGGTCGTAAGGCCGGCGTCGAACCGGCGGAAGGATCCGAAGAGCCGGCCGGCGCTCGCCGCCACGACGCTCGTCATGAAGCGCGACGGCGGGTCGGGCAGGATCTCGCGGTGGGTGGCGGCGGTGAAGGCGTCGTTGCGGCGCGTCGGGCGGGTGACCGGCCTCACCTGGACGAGCCAGCATCGCCGGCCGTCGTCCGCCCACTCCACGTCCCAGTCGTCCTCGCCGAGCGCGGCCCGCACGTCCCGCAGCAGGAGCTGCAGACGGCCGAGGACGGGGTTCTCCTCGCTCGCCCGTTCGGCCGCGCACAGCCGGGGCACCGTGAACGTGTCGCCGGACGCCCGACCCGAGAGGAGGCCGTCCGCCGTCCCGAACGCGGCGTTCACCAGGTCGTCCTCGAAGCCGGGCTCCGTGAAGGCGACGCCCGCCCGCCGGGACTCCACCATCGCCTGCACGATCACGTCGTGCCGGAAGCGCCCCGGCCTCCGGAACGCCGAGGCCCAGACGCCGGCGAGCGCCGCGGCCAGGGCGAACGGCGTCCTCCCGTCGACGAACAGGCCGGACGCGAACCAGCCGGCCAGGCTCTCCGCCGACCCGTCCTCGCTCGAGAACGCGGACCGGACGGCGAGACGGCCCGTGCTCTCCTCCAGGTCGAGGAAGCGCACGAGAGCCGGCGGGTCGGGAACGGCCACCGACATCCGGCCGCCGTGGCCTTCCAGCCGGGTGAGGCGGCGCTCCATCGAGTCGACCCAGGCCTCGTGGGTCACGATCACGCCCGCCGGCACGGGCAGGCCCGCACGCGCCGCGCGGTCGAGGAGCTCCGCCTTCTTGCCGCAGCCGCGCGCTGCGGCTCCGCCGGAGCCGAGCCGCAGGGTCCGAGGCCGCGCCGACATCGATTCCCGCATTCTATGCTGCCGCGCCGGAGGCGGGGCCCTGCGCGACGGACGGGCGGGCCGCGTTTGCGCGCGCTCGGGGCGTCGGCTAGATTCGCGTCAGGAGGTCCTACGTGAGATCCACCGCAGGGTTCCGGGTCGTCGCCGCACTGTGCCTCTGCCTCGCGGGGGCCGCCGTGTCGGGCTGGCTCCTGGCCCAGCACCACGGCGAGCCGCGGGCGGTGTCGGCGGTCAACCAGGCCTGCGGCGACGGGCGGACGAGCGGGTGCGAGGACGTCGCGCGCAGCGCGTGGTCGTCCTTCGCCGGCCTGCCCGTGGCCGCCTACGGCCTCGGCTTCTATCTCTCGCTGTGCCTCCTCCTCGGGCTCGGCCTCGTCTCGCCGCCCGAGCTGCGCGAGACGCTCGCCGGGGTCGGCGTCCTTGCCCTCGCCCTCGGTCTCCTCGTCGACCTCGGGCTCCTCGGCGTCCAGGCCTTCGCGATCCACGCCTACTGCCGGCTCTGCATCCTCACCTACCTGCTGAGCGGGGCCGCCCTCCTCGCCCTGCTCCCGGCCTGGCGGGCTGCCCCCTCGCTGGGCCTCGCGGCCCGGAGCCCGGAGGGCCGGGTCGCGATCGCGGGCCTCGTGCTCGGGGGCGTCGCCGCGGTCGGCGCGGTCCTCGCCGCCGACGTGGCCCTCGTGTCCCGCGCCGCCCGGCGGCAGGCCACGCTCCTCGGCGTGCCGGCCCCGGTCACGCCGCCGGCGCCGGCGAAGGAGCCCTCACCCGGGCCGGCTCCTCCCGCGTCGACCCTCGTTTCCGGCGCCTCCGCTGCGCCCGCGGGCGCGGCACCCGCCGGGCCCGCAGGAGGCGGGGACGCGAAGTACTGGCGCGAGAGGGCCGAGAAGCTCCAGGCGACCATCGACGACCCCCGGAAGCTCGAGGGCTACTTCTCGGAGAAGGCCCAACGCGAGTTCGACACCACTGCCCCCGTCTCGATCGACCTCTCCAACACGCCGGCGAGGGGACAAGCGACCGCCCCCGTCAGGGTCGTCGAGTTCTCGGACTTCATGTGCCCCTTCTGCCGCAACCTCGCCGGAGCCCTGACGCAGTTCGTGCCCCAGGCGGGGGGCCGCGTGGTCGTCTACTTCAAGAACTTCCCCCTCGACAACGTCTGCAATCCGAAGCTGCCGCGAGCCACGCACCCCGGCTCCTGCAACCTCGCGATGGGCGCGATCTGCGCCAACTACCAGGGGAAGTTCGAGGCCTACCACGACCGCGTGTTCCAGAACGAGGTCACGAACCCGCAGCCGGCCGATGTCGTGCGTCTCGCCGGCGAGGCCGGCCTCAACGCGGCGGCCGTCGAGGGTTGCCTCAACGACCCGAAGACGAAGGCGGACCTCGCGGCGCAGATCGCCGAGGGCAATCGTCTCGAAGTGAACGCCACGCCCACGCTCTACATCAACGGCAAGAAGCTACCCCGGATCAACGACTTCGTCCCCGTGGTGGACAAGGAGGCCCGTAAGAAGGGCTTCCCGCCCCTCGGACAGTAGCGCCGATCGCCCGAATGAGCGGACGACGGTGGAGCATCCTCGGTGAGCCCGATCGTCGCCCGCCTGACGATCCGGTGAGAGGACTGCCTTGAGCACGGTCGTCGCGCGCGCCCCCATCCGCTGGGCCGACGAGGCCCGCAAGGGCCGACGACGTCTCTACCCGGTCACCGTCGTCTACACGCTGGCCACGACCTTCGGCCTCGCCTACGCGGTGCGCCAGCGGCCGTGGCCTTCGGCCGCCTCCTGGCTGCTCGGGATCGCCGTCTGGACGTGGGTCGAGTACATGGTGCACCGGTACATCCTCCACGGGGTGTTCCCGGACGGGCCGGGGCTCCGGCACTGGCTGCACCGGCTCTTCGACCACCTCCACGTCGAGCACCACAAGCGCCCGTGGGACGGCGAGCACATCAACGGGACGTTCGAGGACACCGCGCCCTTTCTGGTGCCGGCCCTCCTCGTCGCCCTGCTCCTGCCCCCGCAGACGCTGCTCGCCTTCCTCTCGGGGCTCGTCCTAGCCTACGTCGTCGAGGAGTGGGTCCATCACTCGGTCCACTTCTATCACTTCGACAACCCCTACTTCCGCTACATCAAGAGGCACCACCTGTACCACCACAGTCGGCGCGGGCAGGACATCGCCTTCGGTCTCACGAGCGGGGTGTGGGACGTGATTCAAGGGACGCGGATCCCCGACGGGGTCCGCGTGGCGCTCTACGCTTCCCTGCTCGGACGGTTTCCGGTGCCCGGAGCCGGATCAAAGGATCCAATCGTTCCACCCCGAGCTTGACCTGACCGGCCGTCGCGGCTAGCCTCCTGTCGCGGCATGAAGCTCGACGCTTGGCTCCGACAGGACCGACCCCTCGCCGAGCGGCTGCGCCTCGTGGAGAGGCTCAGCCAGGCCCTCAACGCAGTGCACGACCGGGGCGAGGCGCTCACCGCCCTCGAGCCCGCGTCCATCGACGTCGGCAACGACCGCGACATGCGCTGCGACCTCTCGGGCGCCGCGGGCGGCGTGCCGGAGCCGGCCTACCTGCCCCCGGAGCGCAGGGAGGGAGGACCACCCTCGCAGGAAGCCGACGTCTACTCGGCGGGCCTCATCGCCTGGGAGACGCTCGTCGGCCGGCCCTGCCCCGATCCGCCGGCGCCCTTGACGGACGCCGCTCCCGACCTGCCGCAGGAGCTGGCGAGCGCGGTCATGGCGTGCCTCGAACGATCTCCGCAGTGGCGCCCCAAGGACCTCACCTACCTCGCCCAGCTCGCCGCGGCTCAGCAGAAGGTCCTCCGCCGCGAGGTGGAGCCGCCGGAACGGGCGCCGCAGCCGTCACGCGGACCTTCTCGCCCGGCTTCCCGGGGCGTCGCCCGCACTCCCCCCAGGCGGGAGTCCCGGAGCCACCTGCCGCTGCTCGGCGCGGCGGCCTTCCTGCTGGCGGCCGCGGCCTTCAGCTACTGGTGGATCCAGCGCGACGTCGGGGGAGGAGCGTCACCCGCCCGGCCGGTGCGAAGGCCGGCCGCCACGGCGGCGCCCGCGCCCGTCGCCACGCCGCCGCCCACCGCGACGCCGCCCGCGCGAGCCGACGCGGCGCCGGGACTCCCGGCGGCCGGGCCCGCGCCCACTCCGGCTGCGGCCTCGGCCGCTCCGACCCCCACGCCGAAGGCGGTGGCCACGGCCACGCCGGCGCCCGTCGCCACGCCGGTTTCGACGCCCGCGCCAGTCGCCAACCCGACTCCGACGCCGCAGCCGACACCCACCCCGACGCCCCCCCCCGCCGTGGCGACGCCAGCGCAGCCTTCGGCGCCGCCCGAGCCGGTGCAGCTCTCCGCGGTCTCGCCGCTCTCGGTGCGCCGGCCGGGCAAGGCCCTCCTCGACCTGCGGGGCAGCGGGTTCCGGTCGGATCTTCGGGTCGTCATCCTGCCCGTGCGCGGATCGCTGCGCGGCATCACCGTGGCGCGGCAGAAGTGGGTGAACGCGAGCCTCGTCAGCGTCCTGCTCGAGCTCGACGAGAGCGCTTCGCCGGGGCCGTACAACGTCACCCTCGAAGACCCGGCGGGCGGCCAGACCCGGCCGCTCCAGATCACGATCACAAAGTAGCGGCGACTCCGCAGCCCCTCCACAGCCGATCCGCTCCCGCTGCACAGGCCGCCCACAGCCCGTGCACAGGGTTTCCACGGCGTGCGCACGCCTGCTGCACAGCGGACTCACACCGCGTCCACAGCTTTTCCACAAGCGTCCGACCTCGCCGGCGTAGAATCCTCCCCATGGCAGACGCGGCCGCGGCTCGGCCGACCTCGTGAAGGCTCTCGCTGCGCGGGCGCGCCGGCTCCTGACCCTCGCGCCCGGCGGAAGAGATGCCGAGGAAGCCCGCCTGGGCCAGCTCCTCGCCGTCTTCCTCGCGATCAGCGTGTGCGTGACCGCCGCCTTCCTGCTGCTGACGTGGGGGATGATGGACGTGCGGGCGCGGACCTTGACCGGGCTCCTCCTCGCCACGCTCGTCGGTTTCGTCTTCCTGAACCGGCGCGGCGAGACGCGGCTCGCCGCGGTGGCCTACCTCGCCGGCATCTGGCTCTTCGTGAGCGCGTCGCTCTGGCTCTTCGGGGCGTGGCGCACGCCCGCGGCGAGCGCCTACGCGGTGGTGGCCCTCGCCGCCGCGCTGCTGTTCGGGGTCCGGGGAGGCACGACCGCGAGCGCGGCCATCGCTCTCGCCTGCGTGCTCCTCGCGGTCGCCGACGCGCGCGGCTGGCTCCCCCGCGCCGAGACGCCGGGCCCCTGGATGACCCTCAGCGTCCTGCTGGCCAGCCTCGTGAGCGTCGTCGGCATGGCGCTCTACGCGACCGCGGAGCTGAGGAGGGCGATCCTGGCGCTGCGCGCGGAGGTCCAGGAGCGCCGGGCCGCCGAGGAGCGGTCGCGCGAATCGGAGGGACGCTTCCGCTCGGTCGTCGACTCGTCCCCCATGGGCATCCACCTCTACCGGCTCGAGTCCCCGGACCGTCTCGTCCTGACCGGCTCGAATGCGGCCGCAGACCGCATCCTCGGTCTCCCGGCGGGCCCTCTCGTCGGGAAGACGCTCGAGGAGGCGTTCCCGGGCCTGGTCGGCACCGACGTACCTCGGGCCTACCGCCGCATCTGTGCCGAGGGCGGCTCCTGGACGAGCGAGGTCGCGTACCGCGACGAGCGCATCGGCGGCCTCTACGAGGTGCACGCGTTCCGGGCCGCGCCCGGGATGATGGCGGTGATGTTCCTGGACGTGACCGAAAGGCGCCGGGCGGAGGAGGAGCGCCGGCGGCTCGAGGAGCAGCTCCGCCAGTCGCAGAAGATGGAGGCGGTGGGCCGCCTGGCCGGGGGCATCGCCCACGACTTCAACAACCTGCTCATGGTCATCATGGGCCACGGCGAGCTGCTGCGCCGGAGCCTGGAGGTCGACGATCCCCGGCTCAAGAAGGTCCAGCACGTGATGGGGGCGTCCGAGCGGGCGGCGCGCCTCGTCCGCCAGCTCCTCGCGTTCAGCCGCAAGCAGGTGATGGAGCCGCAGGTGGTGGACCTGAACACCCTCGTCTCCGACACCGCGCGCATGCTGCGGCCCCTCCTGGGCGAGGACGTCATGGTGGTGACCCGGCTCCTCTCGGCCCGCGGGCAGGTGAGGGTCGACCCCGCGCAGATCGACCAGGTGCTCGTGAACCTGGCCCTCAACGCCCGGGACGCCATGCCGGCCGGCGGCACGCTCTCCCTCGAGACCGAGGACGTCGAGGATCCCCGGGAGGCGGCGGTCGCGCTGACCGTGCGCGACACCGGGCACGGCATGGACGAGAGCACCCGCAGCCAGGCCTTCGAGCCCTTCTTCACGACCAAGGGGGCGAGCGGCGGCTCGGGGCTCGGCTTGTCCATGGTCTACGGCATCGTGCAGCAGAGCGGGGGCCGGATCGACGTCCAGAGCGAGCCGGGGCGCGGCGCGTCGTTCCGCATCGTGCTGCCCCGCGCCGACGGCCGGGGCGCGGCTCGCGAGCCGGGGGCGGCCACGGCGCCCGCGCCGAGGGGCGGCGAGACGGTCCTCGTCGTAGAGGACGAGTCCGTGATCCGGTCCCTCGCTTGCGAGATGCTCGCCGCCCACGGCTACCGGGCGCTCGAGGCAGGAAGCGGCGAGGAGGCGCTCGGTCTCGCCCGGACTCACGAGGGCCCGATCCACCTCCTGGTGACCGACGTCGTCATGCCCGGGCTCGCCGGCCCCGCCCTGGCCGAACGCTTCGTCGCGATGCGCCCGCAGGCGCGCGTCCTCTTCATGTCGGGCTACGCGGGGGACGAGCTGGCCCGCCGCGGGGTGACCGACGACGCCGCGCACTTCCTCCCCAAGCCCTTCACCGCGGACGTGCTCAGCCGGCGGGTGCGGGACGCGCTCGACGGCTAGGATCAAGGGCCCTGGAAACGCCGGCCTCGTCTCCCCACGACCTCGCCGAGCTCGGCCGGATGCGTCCCCGTCCGGACATCCGGCTCATCGCCACCGACATGGACGGCACGCTCGTCGACGACGCGAAGCAGATCCACGACGAGCTCTGGCCGCTCATCGACGAGCTGCACGCGCGGGGCATCACCTTCTGCCCGGCCAGCGGCCGGCAGTACTACAACCTCGTCCGGCAGTTCGAGGACGCGGGCGACGATCTCGTGTTCATCGCCGAGAACGGCACCTACGTCGTCGCCCGCGGCCGCGAGGTCTCCTCGGACGGCCTCGCCCTCGACGACGCGCGCCGCCTCGTCGACCGCGTCCGGACGATCCCCGATGCGGGGGCGGTGCTGTGCGGCAAGGGCTCCGCCTACATCGAGCGCAGCGACCCGGCGTTCGCCGACCAGATCGCGCACTACTACGCGAGGCTCCGGATCGTCCCCGACCTGCTGGAGGTCGAAGGCGACGACGTGCTGAAGGTCACCGTCTACGACTTCACGTCGGCCGAGCGCAACTCGGCGCCCCGGCTCACCGACTTCGGCGCGACCCACAAGGTCGTGGTGTCCGGGGCCCACTGGGTCGACGTGATGAGCCTCACCGCGAACAAGGGCCGCGCGGTCCGGACGGTGCAGGAGGCGCTCGGGGTGACGCCCGACCAGACGATGGTCTTCGGCGACTTCCTGAACGACCTCGAGATGATGGACGCCGCCACCTACTCGTTCGCGATGGCGAACGCGCACCCCCTGCTCAAGGAGCGGGCGAGCTTCGTCGCGCCGACGAACAACGCGAACGGTGTGGTGAGGACGATCCGGACCGTGCTCGGCCTCTGACGGGCCCGCGTCGTGAAGACTGGTGACGGCCGGTCGGGCATGCCCCGCGCTCGGGCCGAACTCCGTGCTGGGGCTTGACATTTAGTTAATGAACTGCCTAACTATTAACAGATCCAATCCTGGACATTCGAAGGAGCCCAGATGAAACCCACTCCGCCCGGCTGGCCCCGTCTCTCTACCGCGATCTTCTATGAGGAAGCCGCGAAGGCGATCGACTGGCTCGGTCGCGCGTTCGGCTTCGAGCTGCAGCTCAAGGTCGATGCTGACGACGGGCACATCGTGCATTCGGAGCTCCGCTTCGGGGAGGCGCTGGTGATGGTCGCCGACGCGGCTCTCGGCCGCCGGCCGTGGGGCAAGTCCCCGCGCTCGCTCGAGGGCGCCAACACGCAGAGCCTGCACATCTACGTCGACGACGTCGAGGCACACTGCGAGCGTGCCCGGGCCGAAGGGGCCCAGGTCGTCACCGAGCCCAAGACTACCGACTACGGCGAGGACTACTGGAGCGACCGCAGCTACGAGGCCGTCGATCCCGAAGGGCACCACTGGTGGTTCAGCCAGCGCCTCCGCGACCCGGGGGCCAGGTGAACGACCTCGACCGGGTCCTGTCCGCGCTGGCGGATCCGACCCGACGCGGAGTCATCGAACGGCTCCGTCACGGGCCGCGGCGTGCCGGGGAGCTCGCCTCCCGCTTCACGATGAGCGCGCCCGCGATGAGCCGGCACCTGCGGATCCTCCGGAGGGCTGGGCTCGTCCAGGAGGACCACCAGGGCGAGGATGCGCGGGTGCGGCTCTATCGGCTCGAGCGCCGGGCCTTCAAGGCACTACGTCGCTGGCTGGACGACACCGAGGCCTTCTGGAGCAGGGAGCTCGCGGCGTTCAAGGAGCACGCGGAGCGGACCCGCGGAGGGCGGCGATGATGAGGACGGGCGATGCCGCCAGGGCCTCGGTGTTCGTCGGCATCGCGCCGAAGGATGCGTTCGACGTCTTCACCAACGAGATCGACCTCTGGTGGAAGGAGGGGCGCGCCTATCGAGTTGCCGGCAAGCGTCCCGGACGGCTGCAATTCGAGCCCGGGCCGGGCGGGAGGCTCTTCGAGACGTTCGAGGTGCAGGGGGAGCCTCGCACGTTCGAGATCGGCCGCATCACCGCGTGGGAGCCGCCGGGTCGGCTCGTCTTCGAGTGGCGCGGGATCAACTTCGAGCCCGACGAGAAGACCGAGGTGGAGGTGCGCTTCGCCTCGCGCGGCAACGGCACGCTGGTTTCGGTCGAGCACCGCGGATGGAGCGCCCTTCCGGAGGACCATCCCGTCCGGCATGGCGCGACCCTGCCGGACTTCATCGGGAGGATCGGGATGTGGTGGGGGAGCCTGATGACGTCCCTCCGAGAGCACGTGGCGACGCGCGGAGCCGGGCGATGAGCGGGCCGGTGATCACCGACATCACCGACACGGCACGCTGGGTCGCGGTGTACCGAGCCAATGAGACGGCCCGGCCGGACGCGCTCTTCAGGGACCCGTACGCCGACCGGCTCGCGGATGAACGAGGCCGCGCCATCGCCGCGGTGGCGCCCCCCGAGACCCGCAGCGGATGGCCATGGGTCATTCGCACCAGGCTGGTCGACGACCTCGTCCTGGCTTCGATCGCGGAAGGCTGCGACCGCGTCCTGAACCTCGCCGCCGGGTTCGACGCTCGGCCCTATCGTCTCGCCCTGCCGGCCGAGCTCTCCTGGATCGAGGCTGACCTGCCATCGGTGATCGACGCGAAGGAACGGATCCTCGCTTCCGAGAAGCCGCGGTGCACGCTGCGGCGGGAACGGGTCGACTTGACCTCGGCGACGGCGCGCGCCTCTTTTCTCTCGGCGGCGACGTACGGCTCGGCCAGGGCGCTCGTGATCACCGAGGGGTTCCTCACCTACCTGGAGGACGACATGGTGCGCTCCCTGGCAGGCGACCTGGCGGCGCAGTCGGCGATTCGCTGGTGGATCTCGGACCTGTCCTCGCCGGCGGTCCGGGACCTGATCCGCAAAATGGGCGCGAGGATGGACGGCGCCCCGCTGAGATTCGCGCCCCCGAACGGGGTCGCGTTCTTCGAGGCTCTCGGCTGGAAGGCCCGCGAGATCCAGTCGCTCCTGCGCTCGGCGGCGCGCTTCCGGCGTGTCCCCCTCATCCTCCGGCTGCTCTCGATGCTGCCCGAGCCGAACCCGCGCAATCCCGGCAAGGCGCGCTGGGGCGGCGTGATTCGGTTCGAGCGTCCATCCCTGGATGCGGCCCAGGCGTCCGGGCAGTGAGACCGAAGCCGCGCCCGCGGCACGAGAAGGCGACGAGGACGTTTCGCGCACTTGGAGCACGACAGCCGAGCGAAGCCGTGCTCCTCGGCTCGCTCGTGGTGTGGACGGCGCCGGACTGGCGCGGGAGGAGCCAGGTCACGTCCACGTTCACCACCACCCGCTCCTTTCGGTTGCCGTTGAGATCGCGCAGGAGAGAGGCCTTCCCGGCACCCGGACGGGAGGAAAGACCTTGACTCGGAAATGTTGGTTAGTATAATAACCAGTGATGGCTAAGCCCTTCCGCCTGTCCCCCGAGTACGTCCGGCACGTCCGCCGGCAACGCAGCGAGACGCAGGTGCAGTTCGCCCGGCGCCTCGGCGTGGACCCGGTCACGGTGGCGCGCTGGGAGACCGGGCAGCGGAGCTGCGTCGGCGACTACGCAGAGACCGTTCGTCGCCTCGCGCCCGTGACCGCGGCACCACCCGAGCCCGAAGGCTCCACCGTCTCGGCCCTGGCCCAGCTCGCCCGGGCGCTCTTCCAGGGGTCGACGGCGACCGCGGTGTCGGCCCTGCTCGAAGACGAGCAGCTCTCCGCGGGCGACCTGGACGCGCTCTCGCGGCTCATCGAGGCGAAGAGAAGGACGCGAGGGAAGACGACAAAGGAGAAGCGATGACCGGGACGCTCTCCCTCCTTGCGAAGTCGACGCTGGTCCTCGTGGTGGCGGCGGCGACCGCGTGGAGGCTCGGCCGAGCCTCGGCCGCCACCCGGCACGCGGTCTGGTGCCTGGCCCTCGCGTGCCTGGTGGCGTTGCCGGTCCTTTCGGCCGCCATCCCCCGCCTGGGCCTGCCGCTGTTGCCGGCGGGCGAGGGCGGAGCGGTTCGCCATCTGCACCTCGGCCCGGCCGTGGGAGAGAGCCTCGCGTCGCTCGACGGCGGGACCGCGCGACCCGGGGTCTGGGGCAGGTGGAGCCTCGTCGTTCTCGTGTGGCTGGCGGGGGCGGGCCTGGCTCTGACCCGGCTCGCCTCGGCCTCGCTCTTCGTCGCGCGGGAGGCGCGACGAGCACGGCCCCTCACGGCCCCGGAGTGGAAGGCTCCTCTCGAGGAGGCTGCGGCGACCCTCCGAGTCCGACAGCGGGTCGAGCTGCGGGGGTGCCTCGCCGTCGACGTGCCGAGCGTGTCGGGGTGCCGGGCGCCGATCGTTCTGCTTCCGGCCGCGGCCGAAGGCTGGCCCGAGGGGCGACGGCGCGCGATCCTCCTCCACGAGGTCGCTCACGTCGCGCGCCACGATCGCCTCGTCCAGACCCTGGCCTTCGCGATCCGCGCCTTCTACTGGCCCCATCCGCTCGTGTGGTGGGCCATCGCGCGTCTTCGCCGCGAGGCGGAGCGCGCCTGCGACGACCGCGTGCTGCAGGCGGGCACGTCGGCCTCCGACTACGCGCAGCATCTCGTCCAGGTGGCGCGCGGTCTTGCCCGTCCGTCCGCCCGCCTCCTCACCGCGTCCTCCGGAGCCGCGCGCACCGACCTCGGCGATCGGGTCGCGGCGGTGCTGGACGAGTCTCGGAACCGGCGCGCGCCCACCCCGGGAGCGGCGCTCCTCGCGGGCGGCGCGAGCCTGCTCGCGATCGCCCTCCTCGCCGCGGCCGAGCCGGTGGCTGCGCGGGCCGCCGGCGAATCGCGACCTGCCCAGGCCGCGGCGGCCCCGGCGCCCGGTGAGCGCATCGTCCACGAGCCGGTGGGGTGCCTGGTCGAGGGACGCTTCGCCGAGATCGAAGCCGGCATCGAGCCCGCTTCCGAGGTGGAAACCGCGCGCCTCTATTTCGCCGGTGCCGGTTCGGACCAGGGAGTCGAGTTCTGGATCGACATGGCGCGGAGCGGCGGCCGGTTCCTGGGTCGCCTCCCGAAGCCCCGCGTGGCCGCGAGCCCGGTCCGATACCGGATCGAGGCCCGGACGGCGGGCGGCCGGGTCACGAGCACCCAGGACTACCTGGCGGTGCTGGCGCCGAGCGCGTCTCGCTGCCCGATGGGCGCGCGGGTCACGCCGATCTCGTCGTCCACCGAGGCCGTCGTCGTCCACCGGTCCAGCACCCGACCCACTGGGAGTTGAGGTCGAGGCCGAACCGGGGCCGGTAGCAGGTGGTCGGCCTACCGCCCTCCCGCCTTCGCGATCTCGCGGGGGAGCGACGACGACGGGGCTGGGGTGATGCTCGACCCACGCCTCGCGTCTGCCGCTATGCGCTCACGCCGCGAGCGATGGGCAGCCGTCACCAACACGCGGGCGCCAGCGCTGATCGCACGCAACTGCTGGCAAGGGGAGGAACCGCGGAGTCGACCCGAGTCGCGGGCGGCCATCGGCGACACCGGAGGTGGCCGAGAATGACCGATCGGCACTCCTGATGGCGCCTTTACGCCTCCTCGATCGGAAGGCCAAGTCGCGGGGATGGAGAT
>DATJYX010000083.1:0-32279 GCA_035577965.1 Vicinamibacteria bacterium
CGCGCGCGCTCGCTCTCCTCCTAGAAACCCCACCTCAGAGACGGCGCCACGAAGGCCCGGGAACGGTCCCCGGGCCTTTCTCGTTCCCGGCGCCTCCTCACCGCGGGCGCGTCGCGCCGGGAGAAGCGTGGCGGCGGCGCCCGTGGGGGGAGGGTTCTTGGCGACGCAGTCTCCACGACCAGACGAGCTCGCGAGCGCCGCGCGGCAGCTCGAAGGACGGCCGCCGGAAGAGGCGCTGGCCTGGGCCGCCGATCGCTTCGCGCCCCGCGTCGCCCTCGCCACCGGCTTCGGCGCCGAGGGCTGCGTCCTCATCGACGTGATCGCCCGCCACGAGCTGGCGATCGACGTCTTTACCCTCGACACGGGGCTGCTCTTCGCGGAGACCTACGATCTCTGGCGGCGGATCGAGGCGCAGTACGGTCTCACGATCCGGGCCGTGCGGCCCGCGCTCGACGTGGCTGCGCAGGCCGCGGCCCACGGGGACGCGCTCTGGGAGCGCGAACCCGACCGCTGCTGCGGGCTCCGGAAGGTCGAGCCGCTGCGCGAGGCGCTCGCCGGCCAGAAGGCGTGGGTCACCGCCGTCCGCCGCGAGCAGACGGCCGAACGGGCCGCGGCCCGGGTCGTGGAGTGGGACTCCCGCTTCGGCCTCGTGAAGGTCAATCCCCTCGCGACCTGGACGCGCGCTGAGGTGTGGTCCTACGTCCGGGAGCACCGCGTCCCCGTCAACGCCCTCCACGCTTGGGGCTATCCCAGCATCGGCTGCGCGCCCTGCACGAGCCCCGTCCAGGCCGGGGAGGAGCCCCGCGCCGGACGCTGGCGCGGGAGCGCGAAGACGGAGTGCGGCCTCCACGCGCGGCCCAACGCGTCGCGCCTCGCGCCACCCGAAGGAGCCTGAGCCATGTCCAGTGCCGACACGAGCCTCGTCGCGCCGCACGGAGGAGCCCTCGTCGACCGGATCGTCTCCGAGACGGACGCAGACGAGCTTCGCCGCCTCGCGCCGGGGCTCCCTCGTCTCACCCTCGACGCCCGCGAGGAAGCGGACCTCGAGCTCGTCGCCACGGGCGCGGCGAGCCCACTCACCGGCTTCCTCGGTCCTTCGGACTATCGGAGCGTTCTCGATCGCCTGCGCCTCGCCGACGGGACGGTCTGGCCGCTGCCCTTCACCCTCGCCGTCGACGAGCGCCGGCTCGCCCCCGGCGACACGGCCGCCCTCCACGACCGTCGCGGGCGGCTCTGGGGCGTCCTCGACGTCGAGCACGTCTTCGAGCGCGATCCGCTCGAGGAGGCGCGGAAGGTCTACGGCACCGACGACGCCTCCCACCCCGGCGTCGCCTACCTCCTCGCGCGCCCGCGCACCCTCGTCGGAGGACCCGTGCGGGCGCTGCCCCTTCCCGGCGACCTGCCCTTCGCGCGCTTCCGTCTCACCCCGCGCGCGCTGCGGGCCAGGATCGCGGAGCGCGGCTGGCGGCGGGTGGCGGGCTTCCAGACGCGCAACCCGATCCACCGCGCCCACGAGCACCTGACGAAGCTCGCCCTCGAGCAGGCCGACGGCCTCGTCCTCCACCCGCTCGTCGGCGAGACGAAGGGCGATGACGTGCCGGCGGCGGTGCGCTTCGCGGCCTACGAGGCGCTCGTCGAGCGCTACTACCCGAAGGAGCGGACCCTCCTCGCCGCCTTCCCGGCCGCGATGCGCTACGCCGGCCCGCGCGAGGCGCTCTTCCACGCCCTCGTCCGGAAGAACTACGGCATCACCGCGCTGATCGTCGGCCGCGACCACGCCGGGGTGGGCGGCTGGTACGGGCCTCGGGACGCCCAGCAGATCTTCGACCGCTTCTCTCCCGAGGAGCTGGGCGTGACGCCCCTCCGGTTCGAGCCCACCTTCTACTGCCGCCCCTGCGACGCGCTCGCCTCGCCGCGCACGTGCCCGCACGACCGCTCGTCCCGCCTCGAGCTCTCGGGGACGAAGGTCCGGGAGATCCTGCGCGCGGGCGGGCGCCTGCCCCGCCAGTTCACCCGTCCCGAGATCGCCGAGATCCTCCGCGAGCACTACTCGGGAGGCGCGGACCGGACGACGGCGTCCCCGCGCCGCCCGCCGGGCGGCTTCGTCGTCTGGTTCACCGGCCTCTCCGGCGCCGGCAAGTCGACGCTCGCCCGGGCCCTTCGGGACGAGCTCGGAGAGGAGCGGCGGGTCGAGATCCTGGACGGGGACGAGGTGCGGACCTGCCTGTCGAAAGGCCTCGGCTTCTCCCGGGAGGACCGGGACACCAACATCCGAAGGATCGGGTTCGTCGCGCGCCTCCTGGCCCGAAACGGCGTGGTCGCGATCGCGGCCGCCATCTCGCCCTACGCGGAGACCCGCGCCGAGGTCCGGCGGCTGGTCGAAGCGGACGGCGTGCCCTTCGTCGAGATCTACGCCGAGGCGAGCGTCGAGAGCCTGGCTGCCCGCGACGTGAAGGGGCTCTACGCGAGGGCCCTCGCCGGGGAGATCGCGCACTTCACCGGCGTGTCCGACCCCTACGAGCCGCCGCCCGAGCCCGACGTCGTCGCCCGCACCGACGAGGAGCCGGTCCGGGACAGCGTCGGACGGATCCTCGCCGTGCTCGAGGAGCGGGGGCTGCTCGAGGCCGAGGCGCTCGAGGCGGCGTCGTGAGCGACCTCCTCCCGCTCTTCCTGAAGCTCGAGGGCAGGAGCGTCCTGCTGGTGGGCGGAGGGCGCGTGGCCCTGGGCAGGCTGAAGTCGCTCCTCGCCGCCGGGGCCCGGGTGCGGGTGGTGGCGCCCGAGGTCGACCCCGGCATCACGGCGCGGGGAGTCGCCGTCGAGCAGCGCCCCTTCGAGCCCGCCGACCTCGACGGAGCCTGGCTCGCGGTGGCCGCGGCCACGCCGGAGGCGAACCGGGCCGTGGCGCGCGCCGCCGAGCTGCGGCGCGTCTTCGTGAACGCGGTGGACGATCCGGCGGCGGCCTCCGCCTACACGGGCGGCATCGTGCGCAAGGGCGGCGTTCTCGTGGCGCTCTCGACGGAGGGCCGGGCCCCCGCGCTCGCCGGCCTCCTGCGCGAGGCCCTCGAGGCGGCGCTTCCGGACGACCTCGAGAGCTGGGTGGAGACGGCGGCGGCCCTGCGGTCGCGACAGAGAGAGGCTGGCGTCGCCGTCGAGCGGCGCCGTCCGGCGCTCCTCGAGGAGCTGAACCGTCTCTACGACGCCGGGGTGCGGCGGTGAGCGGCCACGTGTCGCTCGTCGGCGCGGGCCCGGGCGATCCCGACCTCCTCACCGTGCGCGCCGTGCGCGCGCTCGCCGAGGCCGACCTCGTCCTCTACGACTCCCTGGTGCCCCTCGAGATCCTCTCCCTCGCTTCGCGGGCGCAGCGCTTCTCCGTGGGCAAGCGCGCCGGGCGCGCCTCGGTCCGGCAGGAGACGATCCACGCGCTCATGATCCGCGCCGCCCGGCGCGGGAAGCGGGTGGTGCGCCTCAAGGGCGGGGACCCCTTCGTCTTCGGGCGTGGCGGCGAGGAGGTGCTCGCCCTGCGGGCGGCGGGCGTGCCCCACGAGGTCGTGCCGGGCTTGACCTCGGCCCTCGCCGCACCCGCTCTGGCCGGGATCCCGGTCACCCACCGGGGCGTGTCCTCGGCGTTCGCGGTCGTCTCCGGGCACGACGCGTCGGCCTGGCAGCCGGTCCTCGCCGGTTTGCCGCCCGGCGCCGCCACGGTGGTCGTGCTCATGGGCCTCCGATCTCGCGCCGCGATCGCGGCCTTCCTCCTCGAACGGGGCTGGGCCCGCTCGACGCCCGTTGCGCTCGTCCTCGGCGCGGGGACCTCGCGGGCCCGCACCTGGACGGGCTCGCTCGAGGCCCTGGGCCGGGACGCGCTTCGAGACAGCCTCGCCACCGGGCTCTCCGACGCTCCGGGAACGATCGTCGTCGGCGACGTGGTGTCCCTCGCCGCTTCCGCGCAGCCGCAGGAAGGAGCCGTCCATGCACAGGGTCGATGACGCCCGGACCTGGGGCCGCACGCGGCTCTCGTTCGCGGACGAAGCCGAGATCGACGAGTTCGTGGAGACGCTCGCGCGCTACGAGCGCGGCGAGATCCCGCCGGACGCCTGGCGCGCCTTCCGCCTCGTGCGCGGCACCTACGGCCAGCGCCAGAGCGGGGACGCCCAGATGCTCCGCGTCAAGATCCCCCAGGGGATCCTCGACGGGGCGCAGCTGCGGGCGCTCGCCGACGTGGCCGAGCGCCACTCGCGCGGCTTCCTGCACCTCACGACCCGGCAGAACGTCCAGCTGCACTTCCTGCGCCTCCACGACGTCGAGCCCGTGATGCGCCGTCTGGCCGAGGCCGGCCTCACGACCCGCGAGGCCTGCGGGAACTCGGTCCGCAACGTCACCGCCTGCCCCTACGCCGGGGTCGCGGCCGACGAGGTCTTCGACGTGACGCCCTACGCCGAGGCGCTCACCCGTCACCTGCTCCGCCATCCCCTGAGCTCCCGCCTGCCCCGGAAGTTCAAGATCGCCTTCGAAGGCTGCCCCGAGGACCACGCCCTCGCCGCGATCAACGACATCGGCTTCCGGGCGGCCCTTCGTGAGAACGGCTCGCCGCGCCGGGGCTTCCGGGTCACGGTGGGGGGCGGCACGTCGATCCTGCCCACCTCCGGCCATCTGCTCCACGACTTCCTGCCCGCCGGCCGGATCCTGGATCTGGCCGAGGCCGTGCTGCGCCTCTACGCCGAGCGGGGGGACTACGAGCACAAGCAGCGGAACCGGCTGAAGTTCCTGATCCGCGAGATGGGGTTCGAGAGCTGGAAGGCGTCGCTCCGGGCCTCGCTCGACTCCGTGGAGCGAGAGGGCGGCGCGCGTCTGCCGTTCGATCCCGAGAGCCCGCCGGTCGAGGGAGCGCTCGAGAGCACGCACGGCGAGGCGCCCACGGTCGCGGAGACGGCGGCCCGGGCGGTCGCCACCGCCGTGCGCGGCCCCGGCTTCACGCCGCGCGTCGAGCCGGCCGTCGCCCCGTCCACCGCCGACTTCGTTCGCTGGCGGAGCGGCAACGTCCGCTCCCAGAAGCAGGCCGGCTACGCGATCGCGACGGTGACCGTTCCCCTCGGCGACCTCACCGGCAGCCAGCTCCGTGTGCTGGCCGACCTCGCGGCCTCGTACGCGGACGGCACCGTGCGCACCACGCACGACCAGAACCTCGTCCTGCGCTGGGTGCCCGAGAGCGCGGCCGAGGAGCTCCACTGCCGGCTCGCCGCGGCCGGGCTCGGCCAGGGGCGGGCGGGGACGGTCGCCGACCCCGTGAGCTGCCCGGGCGCCGAGGCGTGCCGGCTCGCGGTCACGCAGTCGCGGGGGCTCGCGCGTCTGCTGGGCGAGCACGTCGCCGCGCGTCCCGGGCTCGCCGACGCCGCGGGCGACCTGCGCATCAAGATCAGCGGCTGCCCGAACGGCTGCGCCCAGCACCACGTGGCGGGGCTCGGCTTCCAGGGCAGCGTCCGCAAGGTGGCCGGCCGGGCAGTCCCCCAGTACTTCGTGATGGTGGGGGGCGGGGTGACGGAGGGCCGCGCTCACTTCGCCCGCCTCGCGGCCAAGGTGCCGGTGCGACGCGCGGGGCTGGCCCTCGAGCGCCTGGTCGCCCTCTATCGGAGCGAGGCGCACGAGGGCGAGCCGGCATCGGCCTTCTTCCGGCGGGTGGAGCTCGACCGGGTGAAGCGCGCGCTCGCCGACCTCGAGGCCCTGGCCGCCGAGGAGGCGGAGCCGGCCGACTTCGTCGACCTCGGGGAGGACGGCGACTTCGAGGTCGAGACGATGCCGGGGGAGTGCAGCGCCTGACCCGCCGGGCGCGGCGGGCGGCCCGTCCGAGGATGCGTCGACCCGCTGGCAGTAGACTCTCCTGGGCGGCCTGCCGGCCCGGGCCGGTGGGGCACCGAAGGAGGGCGACATGGAGCGGACGAGGAGGGAGTTCATCCGTGAGGGCACCACGCTCCTGGCGGGAGCGGCGCTCTTGGCCGACGCGAGGTCGCTGCGGGCGGCCCCGTCCGCGTCGGCGAAGTGGCCGATCGGCTGCTTCAACCGGCCGTGGACGAAGTGGACCTTCGAAGAGACCCTGAAGGCCATCCGGGCCGCGGGCTACGCGACGACCGGGCTGCTGACGCGGACGGAGGCCGAGCCGTTCATCGCGGCCGACGCGTCCCCGGAGTACCTCGACGGCCTCAAGCGCCGGCTGGCCGCGAGCGGCCTCACGGCGAACATGGCCGCCCTGCACAGCCGCCACGACATACCGCTCGAGGAGACGGTCAGGAGCCTCCAGAAGGAGATCGACCACGCGGCGTCCCTCGGCCTGAAGTACGTCATGACGTTCGGGGTCGACGAGCCGGCGCAGGCCGAGCACCACCTGCAGTCGATGGCCCGGGCTGCGGCCTACGGGGCCGAGAAGGGCGTGCAGGTGGTCATGAAGCCGCACGGCGGGTCGAGCGGCGCGTCGGCCGAGATCGTCGCCGCCATGAAGAAGGTGGGCCACCCGAACTTCAAGATCTGGTACGACGCGGGCAACATCATCTACTACACGGGCAAGGACCCGGTCGAGGAGCTGAAGCCGGTCGTCCAGTACGTGACGGGCTTCTGCGCGAAGGACTGCGCCGCGCCGAAGAGCGACGTGATGATCCAGCTCGGCACCGGCAAGGTGGACTTCGCGGGCGTCTTCAAGGTGCTGAAGTCGGCCGGTTTCGGAGGGCCGATCATGGTCGAGTGCTGCGCCATCGGCGACACGCCGGAGGCGACGTCCGCCAACGCGCGCGCGAACCGCGAGTTCCTGGAGAAGGTGCTGGCGGCCATCTGAAACCCCCGGCAGCCGGCCGGAGCACCTCGAGGGGCGGCCCCGGCGCCGCGCTCGGACGTGCCCACGGCACTCGGTCCGGTCGGCCGCGTGCGGCTCCCGCGGCGCTCGAGTTTGAGTCGGCGAGTCGCACGCGGTAACATAGGCCCGTCGCGAGACGAGTGCGACCGGGAAGACCCGGGAGCCGATCGGGGCTCGCCGCACGGGTCTTCCGCGGCTGGCGCCTCCGGACGCTCACCGCCGACCCACGGAGCCTCGCGATCACCCTCGAAAGGCCGCTGGCGCGGCGCCTCCGGATTCGCCGGAGGCGGGCGGGCTCTCGAGGGCCGCGGGAGCGGCGGAGCGCTCGAGCGACGTCGCGGGGAGGACGCAGTTCACATGACACGCAGGCGCGCCGGTCTCGTCGTCGCCGGCCTGGCCGTCCTGGCCACCGTCTACGCCATGGCCCGGAGCCGGGCGACGACCCTCGTCCTCACCGGCATCGTGACCACGAACGACGTGATCGTCGCCCCCCAGGTGGGGGGCCAGCTCGGCCGCCTGCTGGTCACGGAAGGGGACGTCGTGTCCCGGGGCCAGCTCCTGGCGGTCATCGTCCCCGACGAGCTGCGGGCCGACCGCGACTACTACGCTCACAGCGCGGAGAGCTACGCCTCCCAGGTCGGCGAGAGCGCGGCCTCGCTGCGCTACCAGGAGCAGCAGGCCGCCGACCAGATCAAGCAGGCGGAGGCGAACCTCGCCGCCGCCTTTGCCCAGCGCGCGCAGGCCGCGGCCGACCTCGAGAACGAGCGGCTCACGCTCGCCCGGAACCGCAATCTCTCGGGCGAGGGCGTCGTGTCCGCCCAGGACTTCGACCGGTCCCGCACGAGCACCGAGGCCGCCCAGGCCCGGGTGGAGGCGCTCGACAAGCAGGTCGAGGCCCAGCGCGCGGCCCTGGCCCTCGCCCGCTCGAGCGCCGAGCAGACGGCGGCCCGGAGGAGCAATCTCGCCGCGAGCGAGGCTCAGCGCGCCGCCGCCGCCGCGCAGCGCGCCAAGGCCGACGTCCGCCTCGCCTACTCCGAGGTGCGCGCGCCGATCGACGGCCTCGTGGACGTGCGGGCGGCCCGGCTGGGCGAGGTGGTGGGGGCGGGCCAAGCGATCCTCACCCTCATCGACCCCGACGATCTCTGGGTGAGGATCGACGTGGAGGAGACCTACATCGACGGCGTGCGCATCGGCGACCGGCTGAAGGTCCGGCTCCCCTCCGGCGACGAGCGCGAGGGCGTCGTCTTCTACCGCGGTGCCGACGCCGGGTTCGCCACCCAGCGCGACGTCAGCCGGACGAAGCGGGACATCCGGACGTTCGAGGTGCGCCTGCGCGTGGACAACCGCGACCGGCGCCTCGCCGTGGGCATGACCGCCTACGGGCTCCTGCCCGTGCCCCCCGGGCGGTGACGGTGGCCGACGGGTCCGTCGCGATCGACGTCCAGGGCCTCTCGAAGCGGTTCGGGGACTTCACGGCCGTCGACGGGATCACCTTCGGAGTTGAGCGCGGCGAGATCTTCGGCCTCCTCGGGCCGAACGGGGCCGGCAAGTCCACGCTCATCCGCATGCTCACCACGCTCATCACGCCCACGTCGGGGGTGGCCCGCGTCGGAGGATTCGACGTCGAGAAGGAGGCGGACGGCGTCCGCCGCTCGATCGGCGTCATCCCCCAGGCCATGACGACCGACCTGGAGCTGAGCGTCGAGGAGAACCTGGTCATCTTCGCGAAGCTCTACGGAGTGCCGCGGGCGAAGAGGAAGCGGCTGATCGGGGAGCTCCTGGAGGCGGTGGCCCTCGCCCAGTGGGCGGACAAGCCGGTGAAGAACCTGTCCGGCGGGATGAGGCGGCGGGTCGAGATCGCCCGCGGCCTCGTGCACGAGCCGAGCATCTTCTTCCTCGACGAGCCCACCACCGGGCTCGACCCCGTCTCCCGGGTCGCGGTCTGGGAGATGCTCCAGCAGATCAAGGCCCAGCGCGACCTCACCGTGCTCGTGACCACGCACTACATGGACGAGGCGGACCGGCTCTGCGACCGGGTCGCGATCGTGGACCACGGCCGCCTCGTGGCCCTCGACTCCCCGCTCAAGCTGAAGGCCTCGATCCCCGGCCGGAACGTGCTCGAGGTGAGCTTCTCGGCCGCCCCCCCCGGGTGGGAGGAGCGGCTCCGCGGCCTCGCCCACGTGGAGAGCGTCTCCAGCCACGACGAGGTCTTCCGGATCGCGTCCGGGAACGGTCCCTCGACGACGATGGCCGTGCTCGCGGCGGCGGGGGAGAGGGGCCTCGCCATCCGCTCCCTGGCCGTGCAGAGCACCACCCTCGACGACGTGTTCGTCCACTACACGGGGCGGCAGCTGCGCGACGCGCTCCAGGAGCCGTCGGTGGCCGACCGCCTGGTCGCGGGCCGGCGGTAGGGGCCCTCGTGCAGAGGACCCTGGCGATCGTCGAGCGCGAGCTCCGCCGCTTCCGGCGGAGCCCCGTGCTCATCGCGGTGTCGATGGTCTTCCCCATCGTCCAGCTCGTCGTCCTCGGCTACGCCTTCGGCGGCACGCTCAAGCACCTGCGGGTGGGCGTCGTGGACCACGACCACGGCGTGCCCGCGGTGAAGCTCCGGGAGCTGTGCGGGGCGGTGGGAGCGAACGCCCGGACCTTCGAGACGATCACGTACGCCGACCAGGGCGACGCCCTCCACGACCTGCGGGACGGGCGGATCAACGCGGTGCTGACCATCCCCCCGGAGTTCTCGCGGCGCACCCTCGCCAAGGCCGGGCCGCGGGTGGCCCTCGTCGAGGACAACACGGACAACTTCGTGGCCGCGACCCTCGCCGGGGTGATGAGCGGCCTCGTCAGCGCGTACAACGACCCGCCCCAGGGCCCTCCCCGCGTGCCCACCCAGGCCACCCTGGACGTGGTCGAGGTCTACCCCTACGTCCCCTACGTCCAGTACCTCCTCCCCGGCTCCATCGTCATGTCGATCTTCATGATGGTGATGATCGGGGGCGGCATCATCTTCATCGACGACAAGGCCCGCGGCCTCCACGAGGGCTACCTCGTCACGCCGATCACCAAGCTCGAGCTGATCCTCGGCTTCAACCTCTCGGGCACCGTCAAGGCCGTGCTCGCGGGGGGCGTGCTGATGACGATCGGATCCGTGATCGCCGGCGTGCCCGACCCCTTCGAGCCCCTCCGCCTCCTGCGGCTCTCCATCGTCATCGTGGTGACGGCGGTCGCCCTCATCAGCATGATGTTCCTCCTCATGGTGCGGGTGACCGATCCCCTGCTCCCGCGGGCCACGTTCGGCGTGCTCAACACGCTCCTCTTCTTCCCGAGCGGCGCCGTCTACCCTCAGCAGGCCTTCCCGGGCTGGATGAGGGCGATCGCGGTCGTCGACCCGTTCACCTACGCGGTCCACGCCTTCAAATGCCTCCTCCTGAAGAACACCGGCACCCTGGCCATCGCCGGGGACCTCACCTACCTGTTGCTCTTCTCGGTCGCGGCCATGACCGCGGCCACCCTCCTGTTCAAGCGGACCCTTTGAGCGCTTGCACGGGGCCGCGACAAAGATGAAAATGGGTTTCATGTTCAGTAGGGTCGCAGACCTGGCCGGACTTCCCGCGGGCACCGGCGGCCGCGTGGTCGCGGTCGAGGTCCCCCCCGGCGATCGGGAGCGGCTGGAGGTCATGGGCCTCTGCCACGGGCGCGAGGTCCAGGTCGTCAGGGGAGGCGATCCCATGATCGTGCGCGTCCTGGGGACGCGGATCGGCATCGCCGCCGCCCTGGCCCGGGGCGTCCGCGTGGAGACCGGGGCGGACGTGCCCGGCCCGGGAGAGGCGCCTCCGGGGGAGACCGCGTGATGCACGACGGGCCGTCAGTCGGAGGCCGGCTGGTCGTCCGGCCGCGCCGGCCCCGGCCACGGGTCGTCCTGATCGGCAACCCCAACGCGGGCAAGACGACCCTCTTCAACCGGCTGACCGGCCTGCGCGCCAAGACGGCGAACTTCCCGGGCACGACCCTCGAGCGGCGCGTCGGGACGCTGAATCTCGCCGGCGGCCCCGTCGACGTCGAGGACCTTCCCGGTCTCTACACCCTCGCCGCGAGCAGCGCCGAGGAGCGGGTGGCCCGCGATTCCCTGTGCGGAGGGGAGGAGGGGACGGGGCGGGCCTCGGCGGCGATCGTGGTCGTGGACGGCACCAACCTGGCCCGGAACCTGTACCTGGCGGGCCAGGCCCGGGAGATCGACGTCCCCGTCCTCGTGGTCCTGAACATGATGGACCTCGCGGAGAAGGAGGGGCTGAGCATCGACGTCGAGGCGCTCTCGCGCGAGCTCGGCGCGCCGGTCGTCGCGCTCAGCGCCCGGACCGGCGAAGGCGTCGACCGGGTGCCGGCCGTCCTCGGCCAGATCCTGGGCCCCCCGCTTCCCGCGCCCCCGGTGCCGGACGCCCTCGCCGCCTGCTCGACCTGCGCCGGGTGCGGGCCGCACGCGGCCCGGTTCGACTGGGCGGAGGGCGTGGCGGGGAAGGTCAGCCGGGGATCGGCTCGCCTCTCCACCGCCCGGACGGAGCAGATCGACCGTGTCCTCACTCACCCGGTCGCGGGACTCGCCGCCTTCGCGGCCGTGATGAGCGTCGTGTTCGTCGCCATCTTCGCCCTGGCCCAGTACCCGATGAAGCTCATCGAGGGAGCGGCCCGCGCCCTGGGCCAGGCCGTCGGGCCCGCTCTGCCCGAGGGCGCCCTGCGCAGCCTGGCCGTGGACGGGGTGATCGGCGGGGTCGGCGGCGTCCTGGCCTTCCTGCCCCAGATCTGCATCCTCTTCTTCTTCCTCTCGGTGCTCGAGGACTCCGGATACCTCGCGCGGGCGGCCTTCGTGATGGACCGGCTCATGGGGAGGGTCGGGCTGCCGGGCAAGGCCTTCGTGCCCATGCTCTCGGCCCACGCGTGCGCGATCCCCGCCATCATGTCCACCCGCGTGATCGAGGGGCGACGGGACCGGCTGACCACGATCCTCGTGCTCCCGCTGATGACGTGCTCGGCGCGCCTGCCCGTCTACGCGATGGTGACGGCCGTGCTCTTCGCAGAGCGGCCCGTGCTGGGCGGCCTGACCTTCGCGGGCGCCTACGCGCTCGGCGTCACTGCGGCCCTCCTCACGGCGTGGCTCCTCCGAAGGTCGGTCCTGCGGGGCGAGAGGAGGCCGCTCCTGCTGGAGCTCCCTACCTACAAGCTGCCGAGCCTCGCGAACGCCGTTCTCGCGATGAGGGATCGCGGCGGCGTCTTCCTGAGCAAGGCGGGAACGGTCATCCTCGTCATCTCCCTCTCGATGTGGGCGATGGCCACCTTCCCGCGAATGCCGTCCGCGCAGCTTCCGACGGTCGCCCGCGCGGGCGACCGGACGGCCCTCGCCGCCCTCGACCGCGAGGCCTCCGAGGCCACCCGGCTCGGCGACGAGGTCCGCGCCGCGGCCGCCCGGGAGAGGGCCGCGGCCCTGCGCGCTCCCTACGAGCTCGAGTACTCGCTCGCCGGCCGCCTCGGCAAGGCGGTCGAGCCCGTCTTCCGTCCCCTCGGCTTCGACTGGCGCATGGACGTCGGAATCCTCACCTCCTTCGCCGCCCGCGAGACGTTCGTGTCCACGCTCGCCGTCGTGTTCGGGCTGGGGGGAGAGCCGGAGGCGCGGGCCAGCCTCCGCGAGACCCTGCGGGCGCAGCGCCGGGCCGACGGCACGCCTCTCCTCGGGCTCGCGACCGCTCTCCCGCTCCTCGTCTTCTACGTGCTGGCCATGCAGTGCCTGCCGACCCAGGCGGTCACGCGGCGCGAGACCGGCTCCTGGAAATGGGCCGCGCTCCAGCTCGGCTACATGACCGTCCTCGCCTACTCCGCCGCCCTCGCCGCCCGGCTCGCCCTCCTCTCCCTCGGCGTCGCCTGACCGCCGCGAGGCTGAAGGCGGGCGAGCCTTCGTAGAGCGGGTCGCAGCGCAGCCTGCCCGCCCTCGTCCTGGCACGAAGCCTGCTCTCGACGTCCGTCATGCGTGGGGAAAGCGCTCTCGCGGCCGGAATCCGGCCACCCCACGGGCTCGGCCGAGCGCTTGCCCCTCGAGGGAGGAGACCCCTCTCGTGAGGGCACTCCGGGTGCGACGGGCTCGGGCGGCCTTCGCTCTCGCCACGAGGGGGGGCCGGGGGCCGGTCGTCCTCCTCGCTGCCTCGACTCTCGCCCTTTCGTTGGAGGTGCTCTGGGCGCCGCGCGGCCCGCTGGTGAACGTCCTCAACAACCTCGGAGGCCTCGTCCCCGGCGCGGTCGCGGTCTGGCTCGCCCGGCATACGGCGCACGCACCCGCGCTCACCCCCCGCCTCCGGCGGGCGTGGCGGTGGCTGACCTGGTCGTTCGCCGCGTTCTGGCTCGGGGACCTGGTGTTCTTCCTCCTGAAGGTCGCCCTCGCGGGCGGCCTCGTCGGCGCCTCGGCCGCGGACGTCTTCTACCTCTCGAGCTACCCCCTCGCCCTCGTCGGCCTCCTCGCCCTGGGCGGCGGCCGGCCGGGCGCGGACGGGCGCGCGGCCTTCTCCCTGGACGCCGCGATGGTCACCCTCGGGGGCGGGATCGTCGCCTGGCAGTACTTCGTCCAGCCGACGCTCGCCGATCCGGGCCGGGAGATGGAAGGCCTGACCGCCGCCGCCTACGTGGTCGCCGACGTCGGCCTCCTCGTGGCCTTCGCGATCACCGGCCTGCGTTCGGCCCGCCGGCTCACCCTGCCCCTCGTGCTGCTGGGGCTCGGCCTCGTCGTCCGCCTGGGCGCGAACGCGCTCTACTGGTACGACGTCCTCCTCGGCCCGCCCGGGTTCGCGAGCTCCGTCGCGGCGGCTCTCTACAGCGTCGCCTGGCTCGTCTTCGGGCTCTCCGCGCACTCGTACCGCCGGGCCGGCGCGGAGGCCGCGTCCGGTGCGGTGACCGCGGGAACCTCGTTCGTCCCCGCGGCCGCGGCCGCCCTCGGCTACGGGGTGCTCGCGCAGGGCGTCGTCCATCGGCTGAGCCTGGACCTGAGCGTCCTCGTCTTCGTGGGAGTGGCGCTCACGGGGGCGGTCCTCGCCCGCCAGGTGGTGGCGGTGCGGGCCGGGGCACGCCTCGCCGCCGAGCGCGCGGCCCGCGCGAACGAAGCGCGCTTCCGGTCGCTGGTCGAGAACGCGTCCGACATGATCCTCGTGGTGGGGGACGACGCGCGCATCCGCTTCCACACCCCGTCCGCGGAGCGGTTCTTCGGGCTCGCGAGGGACGGGATCGACGGGGCCAGCCTCCTCGAGCTCGTCCATCCCGAAGACCGGGAGGTCGCCCAGGCGCTCGTCGGAGAAGCCCTCTCCGTCCCGGGGAAGACGGCCGGCGCGGAGTGGCGCGTCCGCCGCGACGGCGCGGGGTGGCAGTACGTCGAGGCCCGGGCCACCACCGCCACCGGGGACCCGAGCCTCACCGGCGCCATCCTCACCCTGCGCAGCGTCCACGAGCGCAAGGTGCTCGAGGAGCGGCTCGCGTATCAGGCCTTCCACGACCCCCTGACGAACCTCGCGAACCGGGTCCTGTTCACGGACCGTCTCGAGCACGCCCTCCAGCTCGCCCGTCGGGCGGCGCGCCCGGTGAGCCTCGTCTTCGTCGACCTCGACGACTTCAAGAACGTCAACGACAGCCTCGGCCACGCCGCGGGCGACCAGCTCCTGGTCGAGGTCGCGCGGCGGCTCCTCGGCTGCGTGCGGGCGGGCGACACCGCGGCCCGGCTCGGGGGCGACGAGTTCGCGGTCCTCGTCGAGGAGGGCGGGGGCGTCGAGATCGCGATCCAGGTCGCGGAGCGCCTCCAGCACGCGGTGCGGCTGCCTTTCGCGGTGGCCGGCCGGGAGATCGTCCTCGGCGCGAGCCTCGGCATCGCCTCGAGCGAGCCCGGGGAGACGGCGGGCGACCTCCTGCGGAACGCCGACGTCGCCATGTACCGTGCGAAGAGGTCGGGCAAGGGGCAGGTGGTCCGGTTCGAGGCGGGCATGCAGGCCGCCGTCCGGGAGCGGCTGGAGCTCGAGGGGGACCTCCGCGGCGCCGTCGAGCGCGGCGAGCTGGCCCTCGTCTACCAGCCGATCGTGGCCCTTGCCACGGGACGCGTGGTGGGCGCGGAGGCCCTGCTGCGCTGGGACCACCCGCGGCGCGGCCGCCTGCGCCCGGCGGAGTTCTTCCCGGCGGCGGAGTCGGCCGGGTTGATGGCGGCGATCGAGACCTGGGTCGTCGAGGAGGCGTGCCGGCGGGCCGGCGAGTGGCCGACGATCGACGAGCCCGGACAGCTGCCGCTCCTGAGCGTCAACGTCTCGGCGCTCCTGCTCGCCGCGCCCCGCCTCGCCCCGATGGTGGAGCGGGCGGTCGCGGAGTCGGGGCTGCCCTCCGGCCGCCTCGTCCTGGAGATCACCGAGGGCGCGGCGGTCGAGGACGTTCCCACGACGTTCCGGGCCATGCGCCGGCTGCGCGCGACCGGCGTCCGCCTGGCCCTCGACGACTTCGGGACCGGCTACTCCTCGCTCAGCTACCTCGGCCAGATGCCGGTCGACGTCCTGAAGCTCGACAAGCGTTTCGTGGACGGCGTGGCGGCGGGCTCGAACGGCCACCTCCTGACCCGCGGCATCCTCGACCTCGCCCGGGCTCTCGGCAAGCTGGTCGTGGCGGAGGGCATCGAGCGCCCCGAGCAGGCCGCGCGCCTGCGGGAGTACGGCTGCACCCTCGGCCAGGGCTTCCTTTTCGCGCGGCCGGTGGAGGCGGACGAGATGCGCGAGCGTCTCGCGGCCGACGTCGCCGAGCTCGTCTGAACCGTCTCTCGCGGAAGGGCCGATCCTACCCCGGCCGCAGGCCTACCGGCTCGCCTCGGCGTCTCCCGCTCCGGCGGCGGACGCCGCTGCTCCGCCCCGCAGCGGGACGCGCAGGTGCTGGCCGACCTGGAGGCGGTTCGCGCTGCGGAGACCGTTCGCGCGCATCAGCGCGGCCACGGTCGTCCCGTACCGCGAGGCGATGAGCGAGAGGGTCTCGCCGCTCCGCACCCGGTGGGTCGCGTACTGCGGCGCGGGCGGGGTCCACTCGGGCAGCGTGCCCACCTTGGCGAAGAGGGCCTCCTCCCGGCCGACGGGGACGCGCAGGTCGTAGGCGCGCTTCGGCGTGGCCTGGCGCCGAAGCTCCGGGTTCAGGGCGGCCAGCGTGCCCGCCTCGAGGCCCAGGGCGGCGTCCAGCCGGTCGAGCCTCACCGACCGCTGCACCCGCACGGTGGCGATGCCGCTCGGGGGAGCGTCGACCGGCGGCAGGGTCATGCCGTACTTCGCCGGGTTCTCGATGACCTGGAGGGCGGCGAGGAGCCGGGGCACGTAGCGGCGCGTCTCGTGGGGCAGCAGCTCGTAGAGGTCCCAGAAGTCGAGGTACTCGTCGCCGGACGGCCGGGAGAGCCGCATCACGCGGGCCTCGCCGCAGTTGTAGGCGGCGAGGGCCTTCGGCCAGTCCCCGAAGAGGTCGTGCAGGTCGGTGAGGTAGGCGATCGCGGCGTCCGTCGACTTCGCCGCGTCGAGCCGCTCGTCCACCCAGGTGTCACGGCTCAAACCGTAACGCACGCCGGTCGACGAGATGAACTGCCAGAGGCCGAGGGCGCTCGCGCGCGAGAGGGCCTTCGCCTTGAACCAGCTCTCGACCAGCGGCAGCCAGCTGAGCTGCGCGGGGAGCCCCGCCTTCTCGAGGCGGGCGAGGATCATCGGCCGGTAGAGGCCGGAGCGCCGGTAGCCCTCCACGAACAGCTCGCGCTCGACCGTCGTGAAGCTCTGGATCTCGCGCTGCACGTGAGCGTTGTCGAGGGCGGGCATCGCGAAGCCCCGCGAGGCGGCGGCGGGAGCCGCGGCGCGGCGTCCCGCCTGGTGGATCCGACGAATGAGGTCGGCGGCGAGGAGACGGATGTCCTGCTTGGCCTGGAGGTAGGTGTCGTCGCCGTTTCCGGGGAGGTCCAGCATCCTCGCGTAGGCGCGGTCCACCGCAGCGAGAGCGGCGTCGATCTCGCCGCGGCCGAGCAGCTCCTCGGCAGCCTGGCACGCCTCGAGGGCCTCCTTCTGCGCGCTCTCGGCCTCGCTCCCCGGCTCCTCTTCCGACGCCCCCTCCTCGGGCGGCGCCGCCTCTCCCGCCTTCGCGCTGGGGACGGTCGGCGGCTCGGGAGCGGTGGCGGCCGGGGGAGCCGTCTCCGGCGGGGCGGGCGCCGCGGCCGGCGTCCGACCGGCGGGGAGCGTCGGGGTGAGCGCCGGCGCGGCCTTCTGGCAGGCGGCGAGGGCGAGAGCGAGGAAGAGCGAGGCGAGGCCACGGGCGAGACGCATCCGGACATGATGCCGGCTCTCGGCCGCGAAGGAAAGGGGCCCGGAGCCGGCCTACCCGGGCGCCTTGCGGGCCCGGGCCACGAGGGGGAGCGCGTGGCGGATGGGCACGGCGAACGAGTTCCCGCCGAAGCGCGAGAGGACAGCGTAGGTCACGCCGATCACGATCCCGTTCCGGTTGAGCAGGGGCCCGCCGCTGCCTCCCTGCGTGGTGGGCGCGTCGAACACGACGTCGGACTCGGTCACGTCCGCGATGTGGCCCTGGGTCGTCGAGGGGCGCACGAGGCCCCGCTCGGCGAGGGCCTCGGCGACGCGACCGGTGCTCGGGCCGGCGCTCTCCAACACGCTGCGGGCGACGCTGGCGTCCGTCTTGGCGAGCAGGGCTTCGATCCCGGCCGGGAAGCCGACGAGCACCACGGGCTGGCCGGCGACCGCGCCCCGCCCGCTCCGGTCGAGGGGCAGCGAAGGCAGGCGCACGTTCCCGAGGTCGCAGCGGAGGAGCGAGAGATCCGCTCCCTCGGCGTGGCGCTCGACGGTCAGGGCGAAGGGCTCCCTCCGCCCCGGAAAGAAGGCGCGCAGCGTCTTGAGCCGGGCGGCGAAGCCGCGCTCGGCGAGGGACCGCGCGTCGTCGTCGTTCCACCAGGGCTCGGCGACGTGCCGGTTCGTCAGGACGAGCCCCCGTGGGTCCACGAGGAAGCCGGTGCCGAGGTACTCGACCTCGTGGACGGGGCCGGCACCGTCGGGGCCGAGGAGGGCGTTGCCGTCCGCGTCCTTCATCGGCGCGCCGTCCTCGTCGAGCCGGATGCGCAGCGGACGGCCGTCCTTGTCCTGGAACAGGTAGGCGCCGTGGACGAGGCACACCGCGGGGCCGAACTCGCGGACGATCCGCTCGCCGACGGTGCGCTCGCTCTCGAGGGCGAGAAGCCGCTCCCGCGTGGCCGAGAGCTCCTCGCGGAGGGTCCGGGCCTCGGACGCCGCGGCGTCGGCGATCCGGAGGTCGAGCGCCTGCTCTCGCCGGCGGAGCTCCTCGACCTGGGAGGCGAGGGCGGCGCGGTCCGCCTCTCCATGGGCCCTCTCCTCGGCCACGCGCGCGGCGAGGCGGTCCCGCGCCCGCTCCACCTCGCGCAGCGTCTCCCGCATGCGCTCGATCTCGCGCCGGACGCGGCGCGCCTCGAGCTCGCTCCAGCCGAACGCCGCCAGGGCCGCCAGGAGGGACAGGGCGACCAGCCACCGCGCGGGGAGGCTGAGCCGGGACCAGGCGGACCCGGCTCGGTCCCGCAGCGCGGCGAGGCGTCCGCCGGCTCGCTCCCAGGGAGCAGCCTTGAGCATCTCCTCGCCCGGCTCGCCCCCGGCCTCCAGCCGGAGGCGGGGACCGTGGGGCCCGAGCTGCAGGACGTCGCCGTCGCGCAGGGCCGCGTCACGGATGGCCTCGCCGTCGACGAGCGTCTCCGTCCCCGGGTCCGCGCTCTCGACGACGATCTCGCCCTCGCGCTCGAAGACGCGCGCGTGGCGAGGCGCGGCCTCCGCGACGCGCACCGCGGCCTCCGGGCCGGACCCGAGGACCGCGGGGAGCCCGACCTCGTCCACCTCGCCCTCCCTCGCCCCGGAGAGGTGTCGGAAGAGGACCCGGGCGGGCATTGCGGGGCGCGAGGTCAGGGGAACTGGAAGCCCAGTGACTGGGCGAGGCCCCGGCACTGGACGCCAACCTGGCCCTCGCTGCGGCTGGCCTCGCTGCCGATCCAGACGACGTTGCCTTCGAACGAGCGGCCGGCCGCGGTCTCGAGCACGAGCCGCGTCCCCACGTCGACCGGGTGGCCGGAGACGAGGCAGGCCCCGTACTTGCTCAGGGTGATGATGCGCGTCCGCTCGTCGAACGGCGGTCCGTCGAGGCGTGGGCCGCGCACGCGGACCGGGACCTGGACGGATACCCGGGCGCTCTTGCGCACCGGCGGCGAGCCCAGGCTCTTGCGACGCGTGGCCTCGTCAACGTAGGCGGCGATCCTCTCCCGGTCCTCGAACGCGAGGGCCGCGAACCGGAGCCCCATCCCGATGCGCTCCTGCACGTAGCGCACGTCGGCGGTCGCGACCACCGGCGGCTCGCCCGGCCGCAGCCCGAAGCGGACGAGGACCCGGCTCCCGACCGGGAACGACGTGCGGAGCGTGTCGATGAACATCCCCCCCACGCCGAGGTCCGCCACCCCGCTCCGCACCACGACGCCGGCCATCTCGCAGGAGATCTCCTCGAAGAGGTCGACGCGGGCGTCCCACCTCCGCTCCTGGCTCGGGTCGTCCCCGGGGTGTTCGGGCGGCATCTCTCCTCCGCGGGGTGCGCGGGAGGGCACGCACCGACGGACGGGATGCTAGCACGGACGGCTTCGAGGCAACCTCGAGGCGCCCTCGAGCGTCTCAAGAGTCGGAGGCGGCTCTCCGGCCGGGACGGCGGGCTTGACAAACTACCCTGGTAGTTTTACCATGGTAGTCGACGAGGGGCGAATGGCTCGACACAGCCTGGGCGACCTGCAGCACGCGATCATGGCCGTCCTCTGGCGGCGCGGGCACGCGACCACCGCCGAGGTGCACGAGGCCCTGCGCGAGGAGCGGGGGCTCGCGCCCACCACTATCGCCACCATGCTCCGGAAGATGGAGGACAAGGGGGTCGTCGCCCACCGCGCCGAGGGCCGGCAGTTCGTGTACCGGGCCACCGTGAGCGAGGAACTCGTGCGCCGCTCGATGGTGGGCGAGCTGGTCGAGCGCCTCTTCGGCGGCGACCCGAAGGCCCTCGTGGCCCATCTCGTGTCGGAGCACGAGATCGCCCGCGGGGAGCTCTCCGAACTGCGGCGTCGCGTGGGCAGCGGCCGCCGGCGGGGGAGGGAGTGATGGAGTCCGCCTCGCGCCTGCTCCTCACGTACCTCGTCCACAGCACGGCGCTCCTGGGCGCAGCGGGGCTCGTTCGCCTCGCTCTCCGGGAGCGGCGGCTCGCCCTCCAGGAGGCGATCCTGCGCGCGGCCCTCGTCGGAGGCTTCCTGACGGCGACCCTCCAGGTCGGGCTCGGCCTGCGCCCGCTGGGCGGCGCTCTGACGGTGCCGGGGCGGCCCTCCGTCGCCGCCGCCGCCTCCGCCCCCTGGGAGCCGGGGCCGCCTCGCTGGCGGGGGCACCCGGTCGTGGAGGCGCGCTGGCCGGCGTGGGTCGGATCGGCCGTCGAGGGCGCGGCGACGCGGTGGAGAGAGGAGCTCGCCCTCGCGTGGCTCGGCCTCGCCGGCGTCGGCGTCGCCCGCCTGATCGTGGCCTCGGCTCGCCTCCGCCGGCTCCTCCGCGGCCGGCGCCCGCTCGTTCTGGGCGAGCTCGCCCCCGGCGCGACCGAGCTCGCTCCGGCCCTCGGCCTGCGCCAGCCCGTTCGCCTGAGCGCCGCGCCCCGGCTCCGGACACCCCTCGCGACCGGGGTCCTGCGGCCGGAGGTGTGCCTGCCCACGCGCGCGGTCGCGGAGCTGGCTCCCGAGGAGCGGGTGGCCCTCTGCGCGCACGAGCTCGCCCACGTCGCGCGCCGTGACCCGGCGTGGATCCTCGCTGCCCGCCTCGCCGAGGCGGCGGCGCCGCTCCAGCCGCTCAACGCCTGGGCCCGCCGCCGCCTGCAGGACCTCGCGGAGTGCCTGAGCGACGACCTCGCCGTCGCCGCCTCCGGCCGGCCCCTCGGCCTCGCCCGCTCGCTCGTGGACGTCGCTTCGTGGACGCTCGGCGAGCGCCCCCTGCTTCCCGCCGCGGCCCTGGGCGCGCTCAGCGCCCGCAGCCGCCTCGGCCATCGTGTGGAGAGACTCATGGACCCGTTCCGCGCCCTCGAGCGTCCCCGTCGCCTGCTCCTGCCCGCCGCCGGGATCGCCGTCCTGGCCACGGCCCTCGTGACGCCCGTCGTGTCGGGGAGCGCGATCCCGCAGGAGCGGCCGCCTGCCCCGGAGGCGCAGCCGACCGCGCTCGCTCACCCGAAGCCCGACGCGGAGCCCGCGCCCCAGGCCCGCCCCGCGCCGCAGGCGGAGCCCGCGCCACAGGCGGAGGCCGCGCCACAGGCGGAGCCCGCGGCGAAGCAAGCCGCGGCGGAGGCTCGGCCCGCGCCAAAGGCCGACGCCGCACCGCAGGCCGAGGTCGCTCGCGAGGCCGAGGTCGCGGCCCGCATCGAATCCCTCGGCCGGCGGATCGAAGAGCGAGCCCGCCTGCACGAGCCGGAGATGAAGAGGATCGAGGCCGAGATCGAGGCCCTCGCGTCGAAGATCGAGCCCCACGAGGCGGAGATGGAGAGGCTCGGCCGCGAGGTGGAGAAGGCGGCCGCGGCGTTCGCCGATTCCCTGGCGGCCGACCTGGCGGCCGGCACGGCGCCGAGGCCGGAGCGGACGGCCGACGCGGCTCGACGCATGGCCGAGGCCGAGAAGCAGCTCCGCGAGACGGCCCGCGAGATCCGCGTCCCGCGCGACGAGATCCGCGCCCTGGCCGACAAGGCGCGCGAGATGGCGCGACAGGTCCGGCCCACAGCGGAGGAGGAGGCCGAGATGAAGCGCCTCTCGGCCGACGCGGCCCGCCTCGCCACCGAGCAGACGCGCGACGCCATGCGCCTGGTCCAGGAGGAGCTCCGCCGGGCCCGCGAGTCGTCGCGGAAGGCGCGGGAAGGGCGACCCGAGCAGCCCGACTGATCCGCTCCGCGGCCCTTCGCCCCGGCCTCCTACTCGCTCTCGAGCACGCGGCGCGCCGCGGCGAGCTCCTTCCTCTGCTCGTCCGTGACCTGGGGGAAGGCGAGGTCCAGCTCCTCCATCGCGTCCGCCACCGCGGTCGCGACCACGAGGCGAGCGAACCACTTCTTGTCCGCGGGCACGATGATCCACGGGGCGTGGGGGGCCGCCGTGGCGCGGATCGCGTCCTCGTAGGCCGCCATGTACGACTTCCAGTGCTGGCGCTCCTTCGCGTCGGCGGAGGAGAACTTCCAGTTCTTCTCCGACCGGTCGAGCCTCTCCAGGAAGCGCCTCTTCTGCTCCGCCCTCGAGACGTTGAGGAAGAACTTCCGGACCACGACCCCGTTCCGGGCCAGGTACCGCTCGTGGGCGGCGATGTCCTCGTAGCGATCCTTCCAGATGCGCCTCGTCACGACCCGCGGCGGGAGCCTCTGCTTGGCGAGGATCTCCGGGTGCACCCGGACGACCAGCACCTCCTCGTAGTACGAGCGGTTGAAGATCCCGATCCGGCCGCGCTCGGGGAGGCTCTTCGCGGTCCGCCAGAGGAAGTCGTGGTCCAGCTCCTCCGCGGTGGGCGCCTTGAACGAGTACACCTGGCAGCCCTGGGGGTTGATCCCGGACATCACGTGCTTGATCGCGCCGTCCTTGCCCGCCGCGTCCATGGCCTGGAAGATGAGCAGGACCGCCCACCGATCCTGGGCGTAGAGCTTTTCCTGCAGCTCCGCGAGGCGCACGATGCCCCGGGCGAGGATCTTCTCGGCCTTCTCCTTCGAGTCGATCCCGCTCGAGTCACCGGGGTCGTGGTCCTTGAGGCGGAACCTCTTCCCGTCCTCCACGACGTACGGCTTCACGAACCGGCGGATGCGGCGGCGGCGGCTCATCGTGCCCCTCCTCCTCGCCGCCCCGAGAGCCCGGCGGGCCGCGCGACGAGGGGTGCGCGACCGATGGGGATTCCCCGGAACGACGGAAGCCGAGCGTAGCACGCCCCTCACGCCGACGAACGGCGCGTCGTCGCGAGCCCGACCGCCCCCAGGAGGGCGGCACCGAGGGCGGCGGGGGCGAGGCTCCAGGTGAGAGCGGCGGTCAGGCTCGTACGGTCGCCGACGAGGCCGGTGACCCAGGGCCCGCCACCGACGCCCACGAGGTTGAGGGCGAGGAGGCCGACGGCGATCACCGTCGCCCGCCGGCCGGGCGGCGCCATCTCGTCCATCGCGGCGACGGCGGGTCCGTACCATCCGAGGAGCCACGCCTGGGCCAGGAGCCACGCGGGCAGGAACCAGGCTGACGACGGAGACAGGTGGTAGAAGAGCGTGGTGGCAGCAAGGCCGGCCGCGCCGAGAGCGGCGAGGGCCACGAGGCGGCCGCCCGGACCTCTCCGGCGGGCGCGATCGGTGACGGCTCCGATACCGAGGTTCCCGGCGAGGCCCGCGGTCAGTGTCGTGACCGCGGAGAGGAGCGCCGCGCGCCGGTAGGCGAAGCCCCGCTCCTGCACGAGCCACGTGATCGTGTGCTGCGAGGACGCGCTCGCCCACACGAGGAGCGTGGCGCCCAGGATCAGCAGGGGCAGGGAGGGCCGGGCGGCGAAGGCGCCCGCCACGGCGCGAGCCGTCGACCCGAGGCCGAACCCCGTCGGCCGCGAAGCGGCGCCCCGGCGCGGCGGGTCGGCGATGCGCAGGACGAGGCCGGCCGCCAGGAGGCCCAGGACGCCGAGGATCAGGAAGCACGCCCGCCAGCCGAGCCACGGCCCGACCCACCCCGCGAGCGCGAAGCTCGCGGCGAAGCCGACCGGTATGCCCGCGTAGAAGACGCCGCTCGCGAGACCGACGCGCGCCGGCGGGACGCGGTCGCCGAGGATCGAGAGGGCGCTCGCGGGCAGGCTCGACTCGCCCACGCCGACGAGGGCCCGCCACGCGGCGAGGGAAGAGAAGCCGCGGGCGGCGCCGGTGAGCCCGGTGGCCGCGCTCCAGGCGACGAGGCCGCACGCCATGAGCCGAGGGCGCGACCAGCGGTCGGCCAGGGCGCCCGCGAGGAGAACGCCGACCGCGAACACGGCCACGAACGAGAAGCCGACCAGCAACCCCACGTCCGCCCGCGAAAGACCGAGGTCCGTGATGAGCAGCGGTGCGAGCGCCACCACCAGCTGGCGGTCGACGTAGCCCAGGACGTTGAGGCCGGCGAGGCCAGCCACGAGCCCCCACGGGAGGGCGGAGGCTCCCTCCCGCCCGCTGGCCTCCGCCATCGCCTTGGCGCCGAGGGCGACTCGGCTACCTGCCCGCCGCCCCGGCCGGGGCCAGCTCGGAGCCGGACGGCTGGCGGTCGGCGACCGTCCACCCGCGTGCGGCCGTCTCCTTCTTCGCGGCCGCGGACATCGTCCCGGTCATCCGCAGATCGACCTTCGAGGCTCCGAGCTCCGCCTTCGCCCGCTTCTCGATCTCGGCCACGGCCTTCTCCGAAGCCGCCGTCCAGGCCACCCAGTCGAGCGGAAGGAGGACCACGGCCCGACCGTCCTTCGCCTTCGCCACGAGCGCGCGCGAGTCGGTGAGGACGGCCGCCACCGGCGACGTCCTGTGGAGCCGCTCCAGCATCTCGGCGCTCTCCGTGAAGAAGACGGCCTCGCGCTCGGTGTCCGCCTCGGCCGCGGTCGCGGCGTAGTCGGCACAGCCGGGGACGGCGACCGCGCGGAGGCTCGCGGCGAGGCGCGTGAGGAGGGTGAGCGTGAAGCCCTTGCTGAGGGAGAGCTTCTTGATCGTGTCGGCGCCGACGCCCGCCTCCTTCAGGTTCTGCTCGTTGATCTTCAGGAGCTCCTGGGGATCCTTCCCCCACACGAGGGCGCCGACCTTCGCCGTCCCGCTCACCACCGGCGGGATCGGCACCGCGACCTTGGCCGCGATGCCGCCCGCGGCGTCGATCTGCCCGATGTCGGTGAGCGCCTTCTTGAGGATCGGGTTCGTGGTGTAGGGATCGGCTCCGACCTTCTGCGCCCAGCGGCGCGCCCCGGCGTTCACGCCGAGAGCCGAGTACGCGACGCCGGTCCCCGCCGAGACCGCCTTGTCCCCGGCGGACTTGTCGCTTCCCCCGGACTTCTTGTCGTCGTCGCCCTTCGTCACCGAGTCCACGGCCTGGTCGCTCGCGCTCTTCGCCTTGCGCCCGAGGTTCGTGCCGAAGCGCTTGACACCCGCGCCCAAGCCCTTGGCCGTGGCGCCGGGGTCCTTGACGGCGGAGGCGACGCCCTTGCCCACGTTGAGCACCGACGTCCCCGCCGCATCGAGGAACACCCTGCTCTTCGACACGTCGTCGAGCTGATCGAGGGCCCGCACCTCGTTGAGGCGCTGGAAGAGCATGCTCCGGCCCTCGGCCTCGAGCGACCCGTAGTCGGTCTCGAGGCCGAACATCTGGAAGTAGCCGTCGAGCTTCACCGTGGGAGCCACCGTGAAGTGCGGGCCCTTGACCTGCCCCGGCTTCAGGACCTCCGAGGCCTGGAACGTGCGCGGCGACTCGTAGGCGGCGGCGACGGCGAGCCCGGCCGCGGCCAGGCCGGCGAGGGCGAGGGGAGGTGCGGCTCTCATGACGGCCTCCTGTTCGTCGAGGTGATTGCCGGGGGTGCCCGGCGGGCAAGCATACTACGCCGCGCCGTCGCCCCGGATCGCGGCCCGCGGCGTGGTCTCGGCCGGAGCCCCGGCTCGCGCTAGCGCCGCGAGCACCACGAAGAGCGCCGCGATCGCGGGGACCAGCAGGTCGCGGTCCACGAACGCGTGCAGGAGCGCCCCGGCGAAGGCAGCGAAGAGCCAGGGCTCGCGCCTCGCCGCGCCCAGCACGGCGAACCCGGCCCACGACGCGACGAGGAGGCCGGGCACACCGTCGGCGGCGCGTCGGAGCCCCACGTCCGGAGGCTCGAGGGCCAACCACGTGAGCGTCATCCCCGCGATGACCAGGGCCACCGCCCAGGCCGGCACCCTGCGCTCGGCGCGGAGCCCGGCCTCGGCGAGGGCGAGAGCGGCGACGAACGCCAGCATCCCCGCACGCGACGCGGAAGCGAGGAGAGCGGCGATCCCGAGGAGCGAAGGCAGCGCCGTCCAGACGAGCGCTCGCCCCTCGCGCGAGCGGAGACGTGGGAGGGAGCGCCGCGCGTCGGGGGGGTCGCCCACACGGCGGGCGCGGGCCGCCCAGGCGTCGCCGAGGAGGGAGAGCGCGATCGGGACCACGAGCAGCATGTAGCCCCCGAAGTGGTTTCGGCTCACGAAGGGGCCGTCGGGACGATGGCCTTCGAGCGGCTCGAAGAGGCCGTGGATCCCGGCCATGCCGCTCGCGACTCGGGCGAGGACCAGCAGGGAGAGGAAGGCGCCGAGCCCGGCGAGCATCCCGACGAAGCGTCGTCGCGCTCCCCGATCGGTGAAGGCGGCCCCCGCCGCCGCGTGGAGCAGGAGGAGAGAGAGGACGAAGGCCACCCCGCGCCACGTGGCCTCGGGGTCTGCGCTCACCGGCTCGCCTGCGATCGGCACGCGCTGCAGGAGCGCGAGAGCGAGGAAGGCGAGACCGGGGCGGAGGAGCGGGCCCCAGGGCAGGGCGGGCTCGGCGAGATCGATGGACCATCCGAGGACACGGTCCGCGGGGTGAGGCTCGATCACCACCCAGCGACCGGAGGCGTGCAGGGCGACGCGGTGCGGTCCGAGCCGCTGGCGCAGTCCGCCGACCGCCAGCGCGCGGGCGAGCGCGATCCCGGCCGCGCCGACGCAGGCGACGGCCGAGGCCGAGTCGGCCCAGGCGTGGGCGGCGCCGGAGCCGAGGGCGGAGCCGGCCACCACCAGCCAGAGGACCGCCTCCAGGAGGCCCTGCAGGGAGCGTGCGACCTGCATCTCGCGCAGCAGGTCGGGAGAGGAGACGACGGCGGGGGTCGGCTCCCGGTGCTCGGTCACGGCCAGTTGCGGACACGATACCACCATCATCAGGGGCCACCGATGGCGGGCCGGCGTTGGGCCGCCCCCCGCGATCGCCGTTCACGATGGCGCTTCCGCACTCCCAAGACCGGCGCAAGCGGAGGCGATGCGCCTGACCAGGAGGGGGTCGTTCGGTGTACATTACGTGCATGACCGCATTCGAGCCACGGCCCCCGTCCTTTACCGCCGAGCCCTTGTCTGCTAAGAAGATACGCGTGGGAGAGCGAGCCGAGGCCAAAACGGGCCGCCTGCAGGTCCTTCTGGTGGAGGACGACCCGGACCACGCCGAGCTGGTGCGGCGCGGCCTCGAGGAATACGGTTCGCGCCTCGAGCTCACCCACGTCGAGGACGGCGAAGCCGCCCTCGCCTACCTTCGCGAGCACGAGTCGCGCGGGACGCCGGGGCGACCCCACCTGATCCTGCTGGACCTGCGCCTGCCCCGGATCGACGGCCTCGAGGTGCTGCGGGAGATCAAGGCCTCCCCCGACCTCTGCGAGATCCCCTGCGTCGTGCTGACGACGTCGCAGGCCGAGGGCGACATGGTGAAGGCGTACCGCCTGCACGCGAACAGCTACCTCGTGAAGCCGGGCGACTACGCCCGCTTCGTCGAGCTGATCGCGGGCGCCGAGCGCTACTGGCTGGGGCAGAACACCCAGCCGCCGGGCGAGGGCTGAGACGTCGGCGGCCGTGACCCGCGCTACTGCACCGTCGCCGGGGCGACGTTCCAGCCGTCGACGGTGACGACCGGCGTCGCCCGGCCGAGGTCCTTCGCCGCGTACGTCGCGACGAGGTCGCGCTTCTCGCCGGGCAGGAGCGTCGCGTAGTTGTCCTGCCAGAGGACGGGCAGCACCTCCTCGCCCCCCGCTCCCTTCCGCACGGCCAGGTGGACGAGGAACGCGACGGTCGGGCCGGCGTTTTCCAGCCGGACGAGGGCGCGGCCTTCCGCGAAGGAGGCCGTGGCCTTGACCTGCGCCGGCGGCAGCTTCCCGAGGCCCGTCAGGTCCGCGAACTCCGCGACCGGCGTGAAGTACCAGTCGGACTTCTCCCAGGCGAGGACGTCCTTCTTCGTGGAGAGCCAGTAGACGTTCCGGCTGACCGGACGCCCGGCCGCGTCGTCGAGGCCCAGGGCGAGGAAGTACGTCGCGGTCAGGCCCGCCGGCTCCGGCACCGGGAAGACCTTCACCGCCGCGTCGGGCCCCACGTCCACGGCCGCCGTGCGCGTGAAGAGCTCCTTCGAGGAGAGGTCGAGGACGCGCGCGGTCGCCTTGAGGCCGGCCTGCGGCGTGAGCGTCGAGTTGACGACGACGACCGACCGGTCGTCGTAGGCGTACTGCACGTGCGTCGCCTCGCCGGCCTTCTTCGCGCCGAAGTAGGAGCCACCCGGCCGGAGGTAGTAGTCGTAGAGGTGCCAGATCATGCCGGGCCAGGCGTCGTTCTGCATCCACTGGATGATGCCGGTGGCCGTGTACTTCCGCTCGGCGAAGGACTCGAGCATGGCGCGGTGGGACTCGTAGGCCGCGGCCTGCGCCTTCCGTGCGTACTCCTCGACGTCCTTCGACGGGCCGTAGCGGGCGTCCATCGCCTTCGTGAAGACGTCCATCGTCCGGAAGGGGCCGCCGCCGCAGTGGTAGTTCCAGACCTCGTTGATGGGCCAGAGCTTGTCGGCGGGGATGAAGAGCTTGAGGCTCTCGAGCGGGGGCGGGGCGGGGCCGGGGCCGATCTCGGTCGCGAAGCCGTGGGGCCCGCCGAGCTTCGTGTCGGTGTACCAGTAGAGGGGCGGCACCCACTCGTAGGGGCCGCGCATCTTCATCCCGCTCTCGCCGGAGACCTCGGTCTTCTTCTCCGTGGCCGAGGAGACGGCGGGGTTCGGGAAGCCGAGCTCCTTCAGCACGTCGAGGTAGGCCTTCTCGACGTTCGCCGGAGGCGGGCCGTCGGAGCCGTTGAGCCACGTGAAGACGGAGGCGCGGCCGCGGAGCCTGAGGATCTGGTCGCGCAGCGACGCGGTGGCGACGGGCAGGTCCTCCGCGTCCCACTTGGCCCACTTCTCCCAATGGTCGCAGCAGCACCAGCCGGGCATGACCAGGATCCCCTCCCGGTCGGTGACGTCGAAGAAGGGCTCGTCCTCGAGCTTGCCCTCGAGGCGGATCGTGTTGAGGCCCATGTCCTTGACGTACGCGACCTCCTGCGCGAGCCGCTCGGGCGAGTAGCGGAGCATCATGTCGGGCGTGTACCCCGCGCCGCGGATCAAGATGCGTCGGCCGTTCACCGAGTACACGAGGCCGTGCGGCGTCTTCTCCGCCGTCACCTCGCGAATGCCGAACTTCGCGCCCAGCCGGTCGGACGTCGTCCCCGCGATCACGAACTCGAGGTCCACGTCGTGGAGGAAGGGCTCGCCGTACTGGGCGGGCCACCAGAGCCGCGGGCGGGAGAGGACGAGCGCGGGGGCGTCCTGGGGCGTGACCACGATCTCGCGCGACTCGCCGGCGGCGAGCGAGACGTCCTTCTGGAAGGCGACGCCGGCTGCGCGTCCCTTCAGCGTGCCGGCGATCGGCGCCGCGGTCGCGTTCTTCGCGAAGACCTTCACGGTCAGCTCGGCCCGATCGTTGGCCGGCGGGTCGAGCTTCGTCACGACCTGCGGGTGCGCGAGGGCCACCGGGCCGGTGATGGTGATCGTGACCGGGCGGAAGAGGCCCATCACCTTGTCGGGCGGCATCGGGTTCCAGTCCACGAAGGTGATCGCGAGATCGGTGGGTTTCGGCGCGGTGACGAGGACGGCCAGGGCGTTCGCGCCCGCCGTGGCGAGACCGGTGACGTCGAACTCGCGGATGCGGTAGGCCCCGGCGGTGTGCGCGGCGTCGGCGATCTGCGTGCCGTTGAGCCAGGCGTCGAAGCGGAAGTTGACGCCGTCGAGGTGCAGCCAGAGCCTGTGACCTGCGACCACCGGAGGCAGGTTGAAGTCGGTCCGGTACCACCACGGAACCGCGAACGGGCTGTCCGCGGGCATCGGCTCGTTCGAGAAGTTGGAGCCGATCTTGTAGCTCGTGCCGGGGACGGACCGCAGGTTCATGCCGTAGAAGGGGTCGGGATAGGTGCCGTCCGCCACGAGGGCGGCGAAGACGGTGGTCGGGACCGTGGCCCGGTGCCACCCTTCCGTAGCGAAGCCCGCTCGGGACACCGCCTCGCCGCCGACCGTCACCTTCGCCGACGACTGGACGGCCCAGCCCTCCCGGAGCGCCAGCTGCACGTCGGCCGCCGGGGACGCCGTCGCCCCGCCCATCAGGACAGACGCAGCCAGAGCCGCGACCGGAGTCACGCCGAGGATCGTCGAACGTCGGGCAGCGAGCATGAATGCCTCCTTGCCGTCGGCCGCGAGGCTACGCCCGGCCGCGAGCGCCCGTCAATAGACCCGGCGTCCGACGCCGCCCGTCGGAGGGGCACCCTTGGTAGAGTGGGCGCCATGCGGGGGTGGGCGCTCGACCTGGGCACGACGAACTCCGCGGTCGCGCGCTGGGACGAGGGAACCCAGCAGCCTCAGCTCGTCGATCTGCCCGAGGTCTGCCGCAGCCAGGAGCGCGACGACCCGCTCGAGGCGCCGCGCATGGTGCCTTCGGCCGTGCACCTCGTCGAGGCGCCCGGCCTCCTCGACCGCGTCGGAAGCTGGCCGCCGCTCGCGCGCCGGATCTTCCTCGGCCGGCGCGCGCTCATCGGCCGGCCGGCGCTGGAGCGGAACCGGGAGGCAGTCCACCCGGCCTTCGTCCCGACCTTCAAGGCCGCCCTCTCGAGCGAGTCCACGCGGCCCCTCGCCCGCCTCGGTCGCCGCGCCGTGACCGCCCGCGAGATCGCCCGCGCCTTCCTGCGCGAGCTGCTGGCCTCGGTGAAGCAGGCGACGGGCGAGCGGATCCGCGACCTCGTGGTGACCTCGCCGGTGTCGGCTTTCGAGACCTACCGGGCCGAGGTGCAGCGCCTCCTGCTGGGCCTCGGCGTGCGGCGGGTGCGGTTCGTCGACGAGCCGGTGGCCGCCGCCCTCGGCTACGGCCTGAGCCTCTCCCGCGAGCGCACGGTGCTGGCCGTCGACATCGGCGGGGGGACGATGCACGTCGTCCTCGTCGCGATGTCGCCGCGGGGTGCGATGGGCGGAGAGGCGCGCGTCCTCGCGAAGGAGGGCCGGCCGCTCGGCGGCAACGCGGTCGACGGCTGGGTGCTCGAGGAGGCCTGCCGCCTGGCCGGCTATCCGCCGCCGGAGGCGGAGGGAGACGAGAACGCGCGCTTCTGGCGCCGTCTGATGCTGGCCGAGGCCTGCCGCGTGAAGGAAGCCGTGCACTTCGACGAGACGGCGGTCTTCCGCGTGACGCCCCCCGGGTTCGGCCGCGGGGGGCCGTCGCTCCAGACGTTCACCCGCGCCCAGCTCCAGGCCCTGCTGGAGGCGAACGGCTTCTACCGCGGGCTCGAGGCCTGCCTCGCCGCCATGTTCGAGGACGGCAAGGCCAGGGCCGAGGACGTGGACGACGTGCTCCTCGTCGGCGGCTCGACCCTCCTGCCCGGCGTCTTCTCCCGGCTCGAGCAGCGCTTCGACCGGCAGCGCATGCGGGCCTGGCAGCCGTTCGAGGCGGTGGCCCACGGCGGGGCGTGCTTTGCCGCCGACCGCATCGGCGCGCTCGACTTCGTCGTCCACGAATACGCCTTCGTCACCCACGACGCGAAGACCGGGGAAGCGCAGCACACGGTGATCGTGCCGAAGGGGACGCGCTTCCCGACCCCTCCCGATTTCTGGAAGCGGCAGCTCGTGCCGACCTGCTCGCTCGGCGAGCCGGAGTCCGTCTTCCGCCTGGAGATCTGCGAGGTGGCGCGAGGGGAAGGGACCGAGCGGCGCTTCGTCTTCGACGCGGCCGGGGACCTCCAGAAGGTGGGCGGCGCTTCGGGCCGGGACCAGGTGGTCGTGCCCCTGAACTCCTCCGCTCCGACCCTCGGCTACCTCGACCCGCCGCACGAGCCCCGGGACCGCCGCCCTCGCCTCGAGATCGCGTTCGGCGTGAACGCCGAGCGCTGGCTGGTGGCCACCGTCCACGACCTCCTCACCCGCAAGGAGCTGATGCGCGAGGAGCCGGTCGTGCGGCTCGTCTGAGAGTCGCGTGGAGACCGTCTTCCCGCTGCTCTTTGCCGCCCTCGCCGTGGTCTCCTTCACCCTGCGCCTGCTGTCTCGCGAGGGCGCGCGGCGAGCGAGCCTGGACGACTGGCGCGAGGCAGCTCGGAAGGTGGGGCTCACCGGCATCGAGGATTCCCGCGAGACGCTGGGCGGCTGGTCGGGCCCGCTCCACGTCCGGCTCTCGCGGTACGTCGACGCGAGCGCCCGGGGCACGCGCATCGTCGTTTCGGGGCCGGGCTTGCCGGCCGATCTGACCGTCCGGCCGGACAGGCTCGACGCGGCCCACAGGTCGAGGGGCGCTGGGGAGATCGAGATCGG
>DATJYX010000084.1:0-55625 GCA_035577965.1 Vicinamibacteria bacterium
GTGAGCCCGGCGCCCTCCACGGGCTGTCGCCCCAACAGGGGCTGAGGCTCCGACCATTGCGTGTAGTCCTCTTCGGCCGCGATGTCGTGAAAGGCCTGCTCGTAGTCGAGGACGTAGCGGGCGGCTCGGTCGAGGACCGGCACGAGGTCGGGGGGCGCCGGAGGCGGCGCGCTCACGAGGGCGGCCACGGGGGCCGGCGCCACGATCTCGAATTCCGTCCGCTCCTCCGCGCTCTCGTCGCCCTGCCGCGCGGTGACCACGATCTCGTACGGTCCCGGGGTCAGGCGCTTCGTCGGAAGGCCGCCGATCCAGACGATCCGGCCGTCGGGCTCCCGCTCTGGGAGCGCCGGCCTGGCCTGAGCCACCGGCTGGCCGCCCCGCAGCAGTTCCACGCGCAGACCGACGCCCGCCCCCGCGAGCGAGGGGTAGATGGGCAGGATGACGGAGACTTCCGGGGCCGAGGCCGGCCGCGCGGGCCGGCCCACCTCCGGCTGGACGGAAACGCCGGCGACGCGGAGCGGGCCCTCGGCGCCGGGAGCGCTCGCGGCCTCGGCGCTCCTGACGATCGAGAGGCTGCCCAGGGCGAGGCTGCCCGGCGGGGCCTCGGCGACGACGAACTTGGTGCGCACGCTGAGGGCGCCGGTCTCCCGGTCCTGGACGGCCGTCTCCAGCGTGTAGCGCCCCGGCGGCAAGGTCAGGGCCCGGCGGAAGACCGCGCTCGTCCGGCGTACCCGGTCGCGATCGGCGAGCGGCCCCTCGATGGGCCACTCCTGGCTGAGCCGGGCGACGGGCCGTCCGGCCTCGTCCTTGACGAGCCCCAGCAGCGCGAGGCGACCCCGATACGCGCCGCGGGCCTCGTCCGGAATGAGCCGCACGCCCGAGAGCGGAACCCGCGCGAGGAAAAGGGCCTCGCGCTCGCGTCCCGTCGCCCCGAAGTGCAGGACGCCCGCGTCGTGGGCGAAGTCGTGCGCGGGGGCCGTCGCGCCGAGGGCGGCGAGGAGCGGCAGCTCGTAGGCGAGGAGGCCGGGCGCGGCGGCGGGCGTCGCGAAGTAGCCCGAGCGCGTCCGCACGCGCACGCCAGGGCGCGTGACCTTCGCCTCGATCCGGCGGAAGCGGCCGTCGGGGACGGGGTTCGGCGGGACGTAGACGACCTCGTAGTAGAGGCCCAGCTCCTCGACCACCCGGGTGAGATTCCGACCGAGGTCGTTCGTATCGGCGATGGCGAGGCCCCCCGTGTCGCGGGCGACGTGCTCGAGGAAGGAGCCCCAGAGCGGGTTGTCGACGAGTCCTCGCGTGACGATGGGCCCGCCGCCCGTGTCGGGTGCTTCCACGTCCGCCGTGGCCGGCAAGGACGCCGTCGGCGGGCGCACGGTGAAGCCGTCCTGGCCCGGGTCACGGGTCCCGCTCGCGGCGCTGAAGCCAGCCAGCTTCTCGCCGAAGGCGGTGCGATCCCCCGGGCGCAGCGGGCTTAGCCCTCGGACGTCGACGGTGTGGATGGTCACGTTCGCCCGGTTGGCCTCGCTGATCGTCGTGTCGTACAGGACGGTCACGCTGTCCGGCACCTCCCGGGCCTCGGCGAAGTAGACGATCGACTTGCGCCCGCGGACGGGCTGGAGGCTCCGGGCGATGGCGAGCAGGCCGTAGAGCGAATCGAAGGTCTGGCCCCGGGTCGCGAGCTCGGCGAGGTTGGCTTCGACCGCGGTTCCGATGCCGCCCAACGCCGGCTCCGGTGGAAGATCCGGCCGGCCCGGCGGCGGCGCGGCAGCCGTCGGGGCAGGCGAGTCGCTCAGAGACTGCAGCGCCGCCGCCGCCGGACCCCTCCGCCGGGCGTCGTCGCCCGCGGTCGCAAAGTCGACGGCCGAGGCGAGCCGGGTCTGGTCCGCGGTGAAGAGCTGGAGCGGGCGCATGCCACGGTCGATCTTGTAGACCGCGAACCAGGTGTTGGCCGGGAACGTCTTCGACAGCAGGTCGAGAGCACCCTGCCGGGCGAACGGTGCGGTGGCGACCGGGAGGGTGTCGAAGACGAGCACCACCAAGTTGGCCTGCGAGGGGGTCGGGGCTTCGACTGGCGCTGCGGGCGTGCCAGGGCCGGGAACAGCCGGCGAGGATGGCGGCTCGGGCCTCCCCGCCGCTCGCACCAGCCGGAAGGACTGAATCTCGCAGAGGCCCCATCCTCGAAGACCTGAATCTCCTCACGCCGAAGATCGGTGACGGGCTGTCCCTTGCGGTCGCGGGCCACCATGTCGAGGACCACGACCTGCGCGTCGGAGCGGAAGGTCGGAGGGGCCTCCTGCGCGGGAACGAGTGAGCCTGTACTCAGGAGGACAGCCAGCGTGGTCTGCGCGCAGGTTCGGCTCACGTGGTCTCCCGCGTCGCCGGACGTGACGACCCAGGAGACTAGCAGATCCGATGCCAAGCTCTTCCACCGGCGACACGTCAGGTGATCGCCGCGCCGCCAGAGCGGCTCGTTCGGTTCGAGCCGCATCGACGAGGGCGGCTGCCGGTCGAGGTGTCACGCGCCTTGCAGAAGCCGCCGGTGGAGTCCTTCCGAGCGCGGCGACTGTCTCCTCGGAGAGACAGGCTCCGTCCACGCGCCGGGACAGGCGTAAACTCGCTCGCGCCGCCCCGTGAGGAGGTGGTGATGGGCCCGCTCGCCCTCGCGCTGTGCCTGGCCGCCTCGACCGAGGAGCCGCCCCGCTTCCCGGCCACCGCCGAGATCGTCCGGATCGACGCCGTCGTGCTGGACGTAGCCGACCATCCGGTGGCTGGCCTGACGGCCGCCGACTTCACCGTCGAGGAGAACGGGAAGCCGCGCGAGATCGCGAGCTTCGAGCCGATCGTCGTGCGGCCAGCCGAGTCGGCTCCCGAAGGACTGCAGCCGGCGTCCGTCAGCACTCCGCTCCGCCTCGAGCCGCAGGACGGTCGCGCCCTCCTCATCTACTTCGACGACATCCACGTGAGCCCGGCGAGCGCCGAGTGGGTGCGGCACAACCTGGGGCCGTTTCTTGAGCGCGAGGTCCGGCCCGGCGACGTCGTCACCATCGTGACCCCGCACGGCGGCCTCTGGTGGACGGCGCGGACGCCGTGGGAGCACGCGCAGCTCCCGGCCGTCGTGGCGAGGCTGATAGGCCAGTACACGGCGAACCCGTTCAAGGACGAAGGCGGGGGCGACTGGAGCGCGATGCAGTCCGTCGAGTACGGGCAGAAGATCGGGGAGGGCCGTCACACGGATACAGATACGTTCAGCCTCAGCCGGGGAGAGGGGCGCTACGGCATGGCCCTCCTGCGGATCCGGCGATCGCTGAACGGCCTCGAGCGCGCCATCGCGTCTCTCGACGGCTTCCGGGGCCGCAAGTCCGTGATCATCTACTCCGAGGGCTTTGTCCTGTCGCCCCAGCTCCCCGACTACGAGCGCATCGTCGACCAGTGCCGTCGCGCCGGCGTCACTCTCTTCGTTCAGGACCCGCTCGGGCTGCAGACGCTGCGCGCGACGGCGGAGAGCAGTCGAGGGACAGGGGCGCCCACGAGCGCCGCGAACGCCGAGGCCGCGAGCGCGGGCTCGACGCACATCGCATTGGCGACCGGAGGTCGCGCCTTCGCCTTGAACGACGCGACCGAAGCCGTGGCCCGCGTACTCGAGGAGTCGAAGGCGTACTACCTGATCGGCTTCCGGCCCGCCGAGGGCCGGCCCGGCGAGCGCAGCCTCCGCGTGCGGGTCCGGCGAGACGGGCTGCGCGTCCAGGCACGCAACCGGTACTACTGGGGCGACCCGCTGCCCCGGGAGACGCGCGACGCGCGGACGTTTTCGCGCTCCGGGCGATGTCGGACCGCACCGACCTCCGGCTCGTCGTGACGTCTGCGACGGCCGGCCCGATCGGCGCCGGGCCCGTCCCCGTGCGGTTGCGGCTGGAGCTCGATCCGATTGCCGGCGAGCAGCCACGACGGCTGAAGGTCCTGATCGAGGCGAGACCGCTGGCGAAGGGCGAGGTCGTCCACGACGGAGGCGACGTCACGGTACCGCCGGGCTGCGGCGCGCGGACGATCGAGCGCGAGCTGCGCCTTCGGCCGGGCATCTGGCAGGCGCGGGTCGTGGTCACCGACGTGGAGTCCGGCCGTCTCGGCTCTGTCCTTCATACGTTCGAGGTAGAGGCTCCGGCGGACTCGCGGCCGGACCGCTGACGACCGGCGAGCCGCCTCAGGCTGGCTTCAGGACGTCGATCCGCCAGGGCGCGACGCTCGTCTCGCTCACCCACTCGAAGGGCTCGTCCTCCCGCCCGAGCGGCTCGTACGAGGCCTCGACCTCGATCCCGGCATCGCGGTAGATCCCGAGGTAGCCGGCCTTCGAGCAGACGACGTCCTCGACCGGCCTCCTGTCCGTTACGTCGGTCATGACGATCCGGACGACGTCGCCGTCCCTCGCCTCGCGGTTCTCCGGGTAGTCCCGGGTCGAGAACGACGCCCACTCGTGCGTGTAGATCTCCGGGGTCGAGACCAGGTTGACGATCCTCCCGTCGGGTGCGAAGAGGTTCCTGAGCGCGCGGAGGTGTTCGGCCTTCTTCGCCTGCGGGATGTTGTCGAAGGTGAAGGCGGACAGGACGACGTCCCAGCCTCCCTCGGCCAGGGGCAGAGGGTCGCCCGGCCGCACCAGGCTGTACTCCCCGTCGGGGTCGAGCTCCCGCGCCCTCCGGATCATCTCCTCGGAGACGTCCAGGCCGACGGCCTCGAACCCCAGACGGCGCAGGAAGCGGGTGGAGCGCCCGGCCCCGCAGCCGAAGTCCGCGGCCCGCCGGCCGCCGACGTGCCGGCCCAGGATCTCCGGCAGATCGCGGTAGGCGAGGTGGTACGTGCCCGGGAACTCGAGCCGCGAGTAGGCAAAGGCCCGCTCGGCGTCGGCGTAGACGTTTCGGAAGGCCATGCGACACCCCCACCGCATCCTACGGCGAAACGCGCCCGCAGGGTTCCCGCCGCTTCGCACTTCTTCACGTCCTGCACAACCGAGGGAAACGAAGGGTCCCCATTCTCTCGGTGAAGGACGCCCGAAGGGCGGCCGGAGACAGAAGAGGAGAAGAGCCATGGTCGACACGGGTCGAGACGGGGACGAAAAGGGGAAGGCGGGCGGGCATCGCCGGCGGTTCTGGATGGCCGGAGGGCTGGTCGTCGCCGGCCTGGTCGCGCTCGCCGCAGTGGCGCCGCGGGCCTGGGCCTATCGGGCCCTCCTCGGCCACATCGCGGGCCACGGCCCGCACGGCTTCGCCCACCTCCTCGCGGACCCGGCCGCGGCGAAGGAGCACGTCGGGACGGCGGTCGAGTGGGCGCTGCGGGGAGTGAACGCGACGGACGAGCAGAAGGGCAAGGCACGCCAGGTGACCGACCGCCTGATCGACCAGCTGGGGCCGCTGGTGGCGCAGCACCGGGAGCATCATGCCGCCCTCGTCCGCGAGCTCGCGAAGCCGGAGATCGACCGCCAGGCGCTCGAGCAGCTCCGCCGGCAGGAGATCGCCCTCGCCGACGAGGCGTCGAAGGCCCTCGTCGGCTCCCTCGCCGACCTGGGCGATGCCCTCACGCCCGAGCAGCGCGCGGAGCTCGTGGCCCTCGGCCGCCGTCTTCACGGCGGGGAGTCGGCGCACTGAGGCAGGGGATGCCGCACGGTCCCGAGGGTGTGAACGGAGCCCTCGGGACCGGGCGGGTCCATCGGGGTGGCCGGGCTGCTACGATCGGGCCGCCCATGGCCGAGCGGGTGCTGATGATCGAGGACGACGCGGCGCTCGCCGGCCTGGTGGGCGACTACCTGCGCCCGCTCGGCTACGACGTGACGCCCGCGCCGACGGGCGGCGAGGGCCTGCGACGGCTCTCGGCGGAGGCGTTCGACGCCGTCCTCCTGGACGTGATGCTCCCCGACCTCGACGGCTTCGAGGTGTGCCGGAGGATCCGGAACGCGTCGGACGTCCCCGTGGTGATGCTGACCGCCCGCGGCCAGGACGAGGACCGGATCGTCGGCCTCGAGCTCGGCGCCGACGACTACCTGCCGAAGCCCTTCAACCCCCGGGAGCTCCTGGCCCGCCTCCGGGCCGTCCTCCGGCGTGGGCGTCGCGGCTCTCCGCCGGCGGCTCCTCTCCGCTTCGGCCGGCTCGAGATCGATCGCGACGCCCGGGTCGTGAGGGTGGACGGCGAGGAGCGCGCCCTCACCGGCTACCAGTTCGACCTCTTGCGCGTCCTCGCCGAGTCCGCCGGCCGGGTGTTGGGCCGCGAGGCGCTCATGGAGAGGGCCGGGCGCGACGCGGGCGAGGCCTTCGATCGCTCGATCGACGTCCACGTGTCCCGCATCCGGTCCGCGATCGAGGACGACCCGAAGCGGCCGCGCCGGCTCCTGACCGTGCGCGGGGCGGGCTACGTCTTCGCGAAGAAGCAGGACGAGGGCTGATGCGCCGCCTGGCCACGCAGATCCACGCCACGGTCGTCGGGGTGCTCGTGCTCTTCGCGGTCCTCCTCGGCGCGGCCTGGTGGCACGGGGTCGGGATGAGGGAGCAGGAAGAGCTGGCCGAGGGCGTGGCGGTGGCCGCGGGCGAGCTGCTCCCCGGGCCCCAGCGGCCGCCGGCGGAGCTCCAGGCCGCCCTCGACCGTCTCGCCCCGCCCTTCGGCGTGGACGCGACCGTCTACTCCCCGGCTCGCGAGCGCCTCGCCTCGGTGGGGACGCCGCTGCCGCTCCCTCCGGGGGGACGAGGACCCTCCGCGCACTGGGCTCGCTTCCGAGGACGCATCCTCCTCTCGGTGCGCCTCGCCGACGGCCGCCGGCTGGTGGCGTCGCGCCCTCGCCCCGACCTGCGCCACCTCGTCGAAGTCGCGACCGCGGTGAGCCTGCTGGTCCTCGCGGTCGGCGTGGGCGCCTGGCCGCTCGTGCGCCGGTTGACGAAGCGGCTGGAGAAGCTGCGGCTCCGGGTCGAGGACCTCGGTCACGGCGACCTGGCCGCTCGGGCTCCCGTCGAGGGACGGGACGAGGTGGCCGACCTCGCGCGGAGCTTCAACCGGGCGGCCGACCGGATCCAGGCCCTCGTGGAAGGACAGCGCCGGCAGCTCGCGTTCGCGTCGCACGAGCTCCGCTCGCCGCTCGCCCGGCTCCGCGTGGCCCTCGAGATGATGGCCGGCGACGCCGCCCTCAAGGAGGGCGCATCTCGAGATCTCCGTGAGCTGGACGACCTCATCGGCGAGCTGCTCGAGGCCAGCCGGCTCGAGGTGCTGGGTCGGGCCGAGCGGGGGGAGGCCGTCGACCTCCTCGGCCTCGTCGCGGAGGAGGCGGCGCGGGTCGAGGCCGCGGTCGAGGGCGAGCCGGCGGAGATCCGCGGCGATCCGCGGCTGCTGAGGAGACTGGTGCGCAACCTGCTCGAGAACGCGCGGCGCCACGCGGGAGGGGCGGGCGTCGAGGCCCGGGTCGAGCGCACGGGGGACGGCGCTCGGATCCGGGTGGCGGACCGGGGACCGGGCGTGCCGGAGGCCGAGCGCGAGCGGATCTTCGAGCCCTTCTACAGGCCTCCGGGCACGGCCGAGACGGGCGCCGGCTACGGCCTCGGCCTCGCCCTCGTGCGCCAGATCGCGCGCGCCCACGGCGGCGATGCGCGGTGCCTCCCTCGCGAAGGCGGAGGGACGGTCTTCGAGGCGACGCTCGGCTCCTGATCCTCGCGCCGGCGCTACAATGGGGCCGGCGTGGCGATGCTCCACATGCCCTGGCTGGTGGCCTTGACCGCTCTCGCCTGCAGCCCCCCGCGCGACGGTGAAGACGACGGCTTCGCCCAGGCGCGCGAGGAGATGGTCTCGTCGCAGATCGCCGCCCGCGGCGTGCGCGACCCACCAACCCTCGCTGCGATGCGGAGGGTCGCCCGGCACCTGTTCGTCCCGCCGGGCGTCGCCGGCCAGGCCTACGAGGACCACCCTCTGCCGATCGGCCACGGCCAGACGATCTCCCAGCCCTACATCGTCGCGTTCATGACCGAGGCCCTGGGCCTGAGGGGCGGGGAGACGGTGCTCGAGGTCGGCACCGGCTCCGGCTACCAGGCAGCGGTGCTCGCCGGCATCGCGTCCCGGGTCTACACGATCGAGATCGTGGAGCCGCTCGCCCGCGACGCGGCCGCGCTCCTCAAGAGGCTCGGCTATACGAACGTCGAGGTGCGAGCGGGCGACGGCTACCTCGGCTGGCCCGAGGCCGCGCCCTTCGACGCGATCATGGTCACGGCCGCCGCCCCGCACGTCCCGGAGCCCCTGAAGCGGCAGCTCAAGGAGGGAGGGCGGCTGATCCTGCCCGTGGGGGACGAGTGGCAGGAGCTCGTCGTCGTCACGCGGCGCGGGGACCGCTTCGAGGAGAAGCGCGTGCTGCCGGTGCGGTTCGTGCCGATGACGGGCAAGGTCCGGCAGTAGCCGACGGGTGGTCGCGGGCCGACCGCCCCTCAGCGCCGTCTGTTCGCCTTCTCCCAGAGACGGTCGAGCGCCGCTCGATGCTCCGGCCGCGCGGCCTTCCCGCTCCGGGCGGTCCGCTTCAGCTTCTCGCGGGCCACGATCGCGGCGAAGGCCTCCGCGCAGGGCTCGAGGAGGGGCGGATCCTCGGCGACGGCGCGGGCCAGGGCGGGAACGATCGAGGCGTCGCCGATCCTCCCCGCGGCCCGGAGAAAGGCCGGCATGACGCCTCGGGGATGGGCCTCGATCGTCTCGCGCAGGTCGTAGAGCGCCGCCCGGCTGTCGAGGGCCGCGAGCGCCTCGTGGATCGCGGCCCTCGCCCGCAGCGACGCGGCCTCCGTCCGCCCGCGCCGGACGGGGCCCAGCCCTTCCAGGGCCCGCAGCAGCTTCGGGATGGCCGGCGCCCCCCGTCGGGCCAGGGCCGCGCGCACGCGGGCGACGGCCTCCGCCGACTGGCCGGGCGCGACGAGGTCGGCCACGAGCCGATCCTCGACCGGAGCCCGACGGGTGCTTCCGGCCCGGGCGAGCTCGGCCAGCTCGGGCTCGGCCGACGCGGAGAGGCGCTTCAGCAGCGGCCGGAGCGAGGCCGGCGACAGTGGCGGCTCGTGGGCGAGCACGTCCTCCAGGATCGCGACGCGCAGGCCCGCCTCCTCACGCTCGTCGAGGAGCCGGGCCGCGAGCGGGTCGAGAGCCTCGACGAGGCCGCCGGCCAGGAGGCGCGCCAGGGCCCGCGCCGCCGCCCGACGACGAGAGGCGGGCGCCTCGGGTCCGAGGAGGGCCGCCAGGCCGGAGGCCGCGCGCGCGTCCTGCCGCGCGCCGGCCGCTTCGAGCGCCCGCCGGGCCACGGGTTCGTGGGTGTCGCGGGCCAGGTCGAGGAGGAGGGGAAGAGCGGCCCGGTCCTCGAGCCGATCCAGGACGTCCACCGCGCCGAGGCGCGCCGCCCGCTCGGCAGCCGGGAGGAACGCCCCGAGAGGCTCGACCACGCGGGAGCCGAGGAGGGTCAGGCCGGCCACGGCCGCGTCGCGCTCCGCGGCGACGGGCGAGCCGAGCCGCGCCAGCAGCTCCTGTATCCGCCGGGAACGGGATGGTACGATCGGCATCGATGAGGCTCCCTCGCTTCCATTCTCTCGCGCTCGCCGTCGCCCTCGTGTCCGGGGCCGTCGCGGCCGCGTCCCCCGCCGTCGTCCCCCTCACCCTTCCCTCGGGCAAGGTGCTGCAGGCCGAGGTGATGGTGAACGACGAGGACCGCGCGATGGGGCTCATGTTCCGGCCCTCGCTGCCGCCCGACCGGGGGATGATCTTCGTGTTCGAGACCGCGGACTTCCACGGGATCTGGATGAAGAACTGCAAGTTCCCGATCGACATCCTGTGGCTCGACGAGGAGAGGAAGATCGTGCACGTGGCGGAGGCGGTGCCGCCCTGCAAGGCCGATCCCTGCCCGGTCTACAGCCCCATGCGGCGCGCGTCGTACGTGATCGAACTGAACGCCGGCCAGGGCCGACGCGAGAAGGCGGTGATGGGGGCCACGGTCCAGTTCGCCCTGCCCTGAGCGACCCCGGCCGTCCGTCGCTCGCCTCCGCGCGGGACTCCTACGAGTCGGTGTCCCGCCTCCGCTTCTTCCCGAAGGCCCAGGCGACCAGGACGCCGAGCAGGTAGAGGCCGATCATCGGCAGGGCCAGGGCGGTCTGGTTCACGACGTCCGGGGTCGGGGTGACGAACGCGGCGACGATGAACGAGCCGAGGATGGCGAACTTCCAGCCCTTCAGCAGGAGGCGCGGCCCGACGAGGCCGATGCGGGCGAGGACGAAGATGACCACCGGGATCTGGAACACGAGCCCCAGGCCGAGCAGGAACCACGAGTAGAACGACCAGTACTCGTCGATCTTGGGCAAAAAGCGCATGTCCGGGCCGCCGAAGGTGCCCAGGAACTGGAACGTCACCGGGAAGAGGAAGTAGTGGCCGAAGAGCGCGCCCAGGATGAAGAAGAAGGAGCCCATCCCGATGAAGGGGATGGCCCAGGCCTTCTCGTGCTTGTAGAGGCCGGGCGAGATGAAGGCCCAGATCTCCCAGAGCACGAACGGGGAGGCCACGAAGATGCCCACGAAGAAGGCCATCTTCATGTAGAGCATGAAGGCCTCGGTCGGGGCGGTGAAGATGAACGCCTCCTTGAGGCCCCCCTTCCGCATCGGGTCGGTCAGGAAGTGGAAGATCTGCTCGCGGAAGAACCAGCAGACGAGGGTTCCGAGGGCGAGGTAGACGAGCACGCGCACGAGGCGCTGGCGTAGCTCCTCGAGGTGCTCGAGGAACGTCATCTTGTCGGGATGGGGACGAACCATGAAGCCCGGCGGAGTCTACTTGGGTTCGATCGGGTTGGCGACCGGCTGCCGGCTCACGGTCTCGGGCACCGCCTCGTGCGGCTCGCCCTCGGGGGCGGCCTCCTGCGGGGCGGGGGCCGAAGGATGTGCCGCGGGCGAGGACGCAGGCTCGGCGGGCGGCGGGGAGGACGCGGAGGGCGCGGACGCCTCCAGCGGGTAGGCGGGCGCGTCCGGCACGACCTTCGGGGGCTCGAACCTCATCGACTCGCGGATCTTCTCCGCCTCGACCTCGCTCTCGATCGTGCTCCGGAAGTCGTTCGAGGCCTTGCGGAACTCCGCCATCATCTTGCCGAGGCTCTTGCCGATCTCGGGCAGCTTCCGGGGTCCGAAGATGATGAGCGCCACGACGAAGATCAGGAAGAGCTCGGGTCCGCCCAGTGTTCCAAACATAGGATCCCCACCATGCTACCACCACCGCCTTCCGTTGACACTCGAGGAGCCCGCCCCTAGAGTTGAGGCATGCCGGCCAGGTGGCTCACGGCCGCCGTCGCGGCGCTCCTCCTCGCTCCCCGCCCCGCCCGGGCCGAGATCCCGGTGGTCGAGCTCGACGGCGTCGTGCACGCCATCACCGCCGCCCACGTCGTGCAGGCGATCGACCGGGCCGACGCCGCGGGGGCCCCGCTCCTGGTCATCCGGATGGACACCCCGGGCGGCCTGGACAGCTCGATGCGTCAGATCATCGACCGCATGCTCAACTGCCGGACGCCGGTCGCCGTATTCGTGAGCCCGTCGGGGGCCCAGGCCTCCTCGGCCGGCTTCATCATCATGATCGCCGCCGACCTCGCGGCGATGGCCCCCGGGACGAGCACGGGCGCGGCCCACCCGGTGGCCGGCCTCGGCCAGATGGACGAGGTGATGTCGAAGAAGGTCACGTCGGCCATGGCCGCCTACATCCGCAGCAAGGCGGAGCGTCGCGGGCGCAACGTCGAGATGGCGGAGAAGGCGGTGGTCGAGAGCAAGTCCTTCACGGAGAAGGAGGCCCTCGACCTGAAGCTCATCGACTTGATCGCGAAGGACGTGCCCGACCTGCTGAAGCAGCTGGACGGCCGGGAGGTGACGCGGTTCGACGGCACGAAGGTGGCCCTGAAGCTGGCCGGCCAGAAGACGGTGGACGTGCGGATGGACTGGCGGCAGGCCATCCTTTCCGCCATCGCCCGGCCGGAGATCCTCTTCCTGCTCCTCCTCGGGGCCCTCGCCGGCCTGGGGGCCGAGATCAGCCACCCCGGCCTCATCTTCCCGGGGGTGATCGGCGCCTTGTGCCTCATCCTGTTCCTCTTCGCGAGCCAGATCATCCCCGTCAACTGGGCCGGGGTGCTCCTCGTCGTGCTGGCGATCGCCCTCTTCGCGGCCGAGGTGAAGGTCCACTCCTTCGGCGTGTTGACGATCGGGGGGCTCGTGGCCATGATGCTCGGCGCGATGATGCTCGTCGACTCGACGCTCCCGGAGCTGCGGGTGGACGTGTGGAGGCTCCTCCCGGTCATCCTCGCCTTCGCCGCCTTCGTGCTGGCCCTCGTCCGCCTCGTCGTCCAGGCCCAGAGGCGCCGCGCGCGCACGGGAGCGGAAGGCCTCGTCGGGAGGCGGGGCGAGGCGGAGACCGACCTCGAGCCCGAGGGCTGGGTCATCGTGCAGGGGGAGCGCTGGCGGGCCTCGTCGGAAGAGAGGCTCCCGCGCGGGGAGAGGGTGGAAGTCGTGTCCATGGAAGGGCTCCGGTTGCGGGTCCGAAAGGGGGCGTGATGTCACCGGTGATGTTCGTTCTCGGCGCCTTCGTGTTCTGGCTGCTGCTGTCGGTCAAGGTCCTGAACGAGTACGAGCGGGGCGTCATCTTCCGGCTCGGCAAGGTCCTCCCCAAGCCCAAGGGCCCCGGGCTCATCGTCGTGGCCTGGCCCATCGACCGCATGGTGCGGGTCAGCCTGCGGACGGTCGTCCTCGACGTTCCGCCCCAGGACGTCATCACCCGCGACAACGTCACCGTGAAGGTGAACGCGGTTGTCTACTTCCGGGTCATGGACCCGCTGAACGCCGTGATCTCCGTGGAGAACTACCTCTACGCCACGAGCCAGGAGGCCCAGACGACGCTCAGGAGCATCCTCGGCCAGGCCCACCTGGACGAGCTCCTCTCCGAGCGCGAGCGGCTGGCGCTCAGGCTGCAGGAGGTCATCGACCAGCACACCGACCCCTGGGGGGTGAAGGTGACCCAGGTCGCGGTCAAGGCGGTCGACCTGCCCACCGAGATGCAGCGGGCCATGGCCAAGCAGGCCGAGTCGGAGCGCGAGAAGCGGGCCAAGATCATCCACGCCTCCGGCGAGTTCGAGGCCTCCAAGCAGCTCGCCGAGGCCGCGAGCCAGCTCAACGCGGAGCCCGTCTCCCTGCACTTGCGCTACCTCCAGACCCTCGTCGAGATCGCGGCCGAGAAGAACTCCACGATCATCTTCCCCGTGCCCATCGACTGGCTGAAGACCCTCATGAGCGAGAAGAAGGGCTAGCGGATGGCCGAGGCCGAGCCGGGGTCCGGGGGGGACGAGGGTCTCACCCTCCGCGGGCGGATCGACGAGACGTCCGTCCCCGAGCTGCTGAAGTCGGTGCTCAGCAGCGGAGAGACGGGGGTCCTCACCTTCCGACGGAACGACGTCACCAAGAGCGTCCACCTGCACATGGGCCGCGTGGTCTACGCGAGGAGCGCGAACCCCGACGAGCGCCTCGGAGAGGACCTCCTCCTCCGGGGCAAGATCACCGTCCGCCAGTACCTCGAGGCGAGCCAGCTCATCGGCCCCGGGCGCCGCCTGGGCACGATCCTCGTCGAGCTGGGGGCGCTCGAGCCGGAGGACCTGGTGGGGGCGATCGAGCACCACGTCAAGGAGATCCTGCTCGACGTGTTCACCTGGACGACGGGAGAGTACGAGCTCGTGATGACCGAGCCGGGCGCGGACGACGTCGTGGCCCTCAACCTCTCGACCGAGGGCCTCATCCTCGAGGGGATCCGGAGGACCCGGGCCTGGAGCCAGGTCTTCCGCGGCATCGGGGGCGACATCGAGGCCGTGCCCGTGCCGACCGGCCACACGGAGGCGCTGCTCCGGCTCGAGCTCACGGAGGAGGAGCAGGAGGTGCTTTCCCACGTCAACGGCCGGGCCTCGATCGAGCAGATCTGCCAGGTGTCGTACCTCACGAACCTCGAGACGTGCCGCGTGCTGTGGGCCCTCGGCGTGCTCGGCGCGGTGCGGCGAGGGAAGCCCGGGGAGGCGGCGGCCCGCGAGGAGGGCATGGCCAGCCGCGAGCGGGAGCTCGACGTCGAGAGCATCGTCGAGCGCTTCAACCAGATGCTCAACCGGATCTACTCCTTCCTCCAGGGCCGGATGGGGGAAGGAGAGGTCGACGCGTTCATGGACGAGGCCCTCGTCCGCATCGCCGGCCAGTACGAGCTGCTCTTCTACGGCGTCGACCTGAAGCCCTACGGCCGCGCCGACTACGACCAGCTCCTGGCCAACGTCGCCGACCTGCCGGCGGACGAGAGGCGGCGCCTCATGCTCGCCGGGCTCAACGAGCTCGTGGCGTCGATCCAGCTCGGGGTCCGGGAGAAGCTCGGCGCGCAGGAGATCGCCGTCGTCTCGGGCATAATCAAGGAGGCGTACCGCAAGCTCGGGGTGGGATAGGCCGCCTCGGAGGGGAAGCGAGACTTGGCGCAGGACGACTACTACTACGAGATCCAGCTCACCAACAAGCAGCTGGTCTTCTACTTCATGGCCGGAGCGGCCGGGCTCATCCTGAGCTTCCTGGCCGGCGTCATGGTGGGGCGGGGTGTCGAGGGCGGGCCGGCGAGCGCCCCCGAAGCGCGCCCGGTCGCCGACGAGCGGATCGTCGCCGAGCAGTCGCCGGCGCCCACCGCCACGCCGACTCCCTCGAGCTTCACCTACCCCCAGAGGCTCGAGTCCGACCGCGGCGAGGAGGGCCTGGAGAAGACCCGGCCCGCGGGCGCCGCCACGCCGGCTCCCGGTCCCGCGGGGGCTCGGCCGTCCTCCACTCCCGCCCGTCCGGTGCCGCCCACCACGCTCCCCCCTCCGCCGAAGCCTCGGACTGCGTCGGCTCCGGCCGGGACGCCGACCGCGACCCCGGCGGCGGCAGCGGTCGCCGCGCCGGCCACGGCGCCGACGCCTGTCGCCACGGCCGCCACGCCCACGCCGGCCCCGGCGGCGACGCCTCGGCCCATCGCCCCCTCCGGCCCCCTGCCCAAGCCGCTCGCTTCCTCGGCCAAGGGCTTCGCGATCCAGGTCGGCGCCTTCAAGGACAAGGCCGGCGCCGACACCGTCGTGAGGAGCCTGAAGGGCCGCGGGCTGCCGGCCTACACCGTGCCTCCGGCCGGAGGCGCCGGCCTCTTCACCGTTCGGGTGGGCGTCTACAAGGACAAGGCCGACGCCGACGCGGTCCAGGAGCGCCTCCGCGACGACAAGTTCAAGCCCTACATCGTCAAGCAGTAGCGTGATCACGCCCCCCGCCGGACCGGGCCGGGCGCGCGGGAGGGTGCGCTGAGCGGCGTGCGCCGGGAGGCCCTGGCCGCCCTGTCGGGCGTCCTCCTCTTTCTCTCCTTCCCGAAGTTCGGCCACGGGGCGGTCGCCTGGGTGGCGCTCGTGCCCCTGCTCGTGGCCCTCGCCGGAGCCTCAGGCTGGCGAGCCGCCCGACTCGGCTACGTGACGGGAGCCGTCTCGTCGATGGGCCTCCTCTACTGGACGGCCCTCGTCGTCGTCCAGTACGGCGGCCTGGCGCTTCCGGTCGGCGTCCTCGTGATGACCGCCCTGTGCCTCGCCTTCTCGGTCTTCCACGCGCTCTTCGGCTGGGGGACGGCGCGTCTCGCGTCCGCCTTCGGGCCGGCCGGCCTCCTCGGCGCCCCGGCGCTCTGGGTCGGCCTGGAGTACGCGCGCACGCACACCTTCTTCTCGTTCCCGTGGACGCTGCTCGGCTACAGCCAGCACGACATGCTGCCGTTCGTCCAGGTCGCCTCGGTCGCGGCCGTCTACGGCGTCTCCTTCCTCGTGTGCGCCGCGAGCGCCCTCCTGGCCTTCCTCGCCCTCGAGCCGCGCCGGGAGAGGCGCCGCGGGGCGGCCGTCGCGCTCGTCCTCCTCGTGGGCGGGGCGTGGGGCTTCGGCCGCTGGCAGATGAGCCGGCCCTTGTCGGAGACGGGCCGCCTGCGGGTCGGCCTCGTCCAGGGAGGCGTCCGGCAGGAGGACAAGTGGGTGCCGGAGAATGCCTGGTCGAACGTGGGCCGGCACGTCGACCTGACGGAGAGGGCGGCGGCGGACGGGGCGAGGCTCGTCGTGTGGCCGGAGTCGGCGGTGCCGTTCCTCTTCGACGAGGACGACGCGCTCGCCACCCTCCTCCGCGACACGGTGCGGCGGCGGGGGATCCACCTCTTCTTCGGCAACGACGACCGCGACCGGGGGCCGGACGGGGCGAGCCGGATCTTCGTCGGGGCGAAGCTCCTCGACCCTTCGGGGAGGCTGGTCGCCCGCTACCACAAGATGCACCTCGTGCCCTTCGGCGAGTACGTGCCGATGAAGAGCGTCTTCACCCTCGGCGGGCGCTTCGCGGCCAAGCTCGTGCAGGAGGTCGCGGACTTCACGCCGGGCGAGGAGGCCACGACCGCCCTCGTGGACGGCCATCGGATCGGCGGCTTCATCTGCTACGAGGCCATCTTCCCGGCGCTCGTGCGACGGTTCCCGGCGGAAGGCGCGGAGCTGCTCGTCAACATCACGAACGACGCCTGGTACGGCACGACCTCGGCCCCTTACCAGCACCTCGCCATGGCCGCCTTCCGCGCGGTCGAGAACCGGAGGTACCTCGTCCGGGCCGCGAACACCGGCATCACCGCAGTGGTCGACCCCTGGGGCCGCGTCCTCGATCCGACCCGCCTCTTCGACACCACGGTGCTCGTGCGGGAGGTGCCGCTCGTGTCGGAGACGACCTTCTACACCCGCCACGGCGACGTCTTCGCGCAGGCCTCGGCCGCCCTCGCCCTCGCCCTCCTGGCGGCGACGTTCCGACGGCGCGTCACATAGAATGGACGGCGAGGAGTGACCCATTGAGCGCAGACCTGAGGCAGCGGTTCGACTCGCTGCGAGCGAGGGCCGCGGACATCCGCGGCTATCTTTGACGAGGGGAAGCTCCGCTCCGAGCTCGACGCTCTCGAGCACAGGATGGCCGACGGCGGCTTCTGGACGGACCAATCGGCGGCGCAGAAGGTGCTCCAGCGGAGGAAGCGCCTCGAGACCGACCTCGATCTCCTGAAGAGGCTCCGCGGCCAGGAGGACGACGCCAAGGTCCTGGCCGACTGGCTGGAGGCCGGGGAGGACGTGGCGGGCGATTTCGGTCCCGCCCTCGACGCCCTGGAGTCGACCGCCGAGGCGGCCGAGTTCCAGAAGATGCTCGGCGGCGAGCACGACCGCGCGAACGCGATCCTCACCATCAACGCCGGCGCCGGCGGCACCGACAGCCAGGACTGGGCGGAGATGCTCCTGCGGATGTACCTCCGGTGGTGCGACCGCCGCGGCTGGAAGCGGGACGTGACCGACGTCCAGGCCGGCGAGGAGGCGGGGATCAAGAGCGCCACCGTCGTGGTGCAGGGCGAGTACGCCTACGGGTACCTGGCGGCGGAGGCCGGCGTGCACCGCCTGGTGCGCATCAGCCCCTTCGACTCGAACGCGCGCCGCCAGACCTCGTTCGCCTCCGTCTTCGCCTGGCCCGAGATCGACGACGCGATCGACATCGACGTCCAGGAGAAGGACCTCCGGATCGACACCTACCGCTCGAGCGGGGCGGGCGGCCAGCACGTCAACGTGACCGACTCCGCCGTCCGCATCACCCACCTTCCGACCGGCATCGTCGTCGCCTGCCAGAACGAGCGCAGCCAGATCCGCAACCGCGAGGTGGGGATGAAGATCCTGAAGTCCCGCCTCTACGAGCTCGAGATTCAGAAGCGGCGGGAGAAGCTCGACGCGGTGGAGGCGGCCAAGAAGGAGATCGCCTTCGGGAGCCAGATCCGCTCCTACGTCCTCCACCCCTACCGCATGGTGAAGGACCACCGGACGAAGCACGAGACGGGCAACCCGGACCGCGTCCTCGACGGCGACATCGACGACTTCATCAAGGCCGCCCTCGTGGCCAAGGCGAAGGGGACGCTCGGGCAGGCGGCGGCGGAGGAGTAGCCGGCCCGCGCGCATGCGACCCGTCCCGGCGCTCCTCGCCGTCTCGCTCGTCGCCGCGGCCTGCAACGGAAGGAAGGAGAGCCCCAGGGTCGCACCGGCGGCGGGCGCGCCTTCGGCCTGGGAGCTGGTCTTCGAGAGGGAGCTGGACGGGCACACGGACCTCCTGGTGATACCGGCCGGAGGGGGGACCGAGCGCCGCCTCACGGACGGCCGGGCGAACGACACCCTCCCGCGCTGGACCCCGGACGGATCGCGCGTCGTGTTCAGCTCCGACCGGACGGGCCGGCCGCAGCTGTGGGAGGTGCCCGCCGCCGGCGGGAAGGCCCGTCGCGTCCGCTCGAACGACGCGACCGAGTACCAGGCCGACGTCTCGCCGGACGGAAGGCGGCTGGCCTTCCTGTCCGACCTCGACGGCCCGGAGAGGCTCCTCGTGCAGGACCTGACGACCGGCGGGGTGCGCGAGCTCGTCCGCCACGGCCAGGGGACGATCTTCGGCAACCCCCACTGGAGCCCGGACGGCCGCTCGATCACGTTCTCGTCGAACTACAGGATCGGCCACCAGATCTACGTGGTCGAGGTGGCCACCGGCACGGTCCGGCGGGTGTCGGCGGTGATGAGCGGAGGCTGCGAGCCGCGCTTCAGCCGGGACGGGCGGAAGGTCGTCTACGTGAGCCGGGGCCACATGCACCCGACGAGCCGCCTGGTCGAGCACGACCTCGCGACGGGGGAGGAGCGCGCGCTCGTCTCCTGGCCGGCCCTCAACTACGACCCGGTCTACTCGCCGGACGGCACGGAGCTCGCTTTCGCCTCGAACATCACGGGAGAGTACGCCGTCTATCGCCAGCGCCTGTCCGACGGCCAGGCGTGGCGGGTCACGTTCGGTCGGGGAGCCGCTCGCTCTCCGGACTACCGGCCCACGCTGCGGCCCGCGCAGTAGCGCGGGCCACAGGCCGGTCCGTCGGCTCCTTCGGCTCCCTGAGGCGCCGAGCGCCCGGGCTACTGCGTCGTCGCCGGCAGGACGTCCGCTCCGCGCGGCTCGGTCCCGGCCACGAAAGCCTCCATCTGGACCCCCGGCGCCCCCGGCTCGCCCGGGCGGCCCATGGCGTCCACCGGCACGAAGACGACGTTGCCGGGGATCGGGTACTCCTCGAGCGGCCGGCCCGCGGTGGCCACGGCCCAGAAGTCCATCCAGATGGGCAGGGCGGCCTCGGCGCCCGTCTCCCCGCGGCCGAGCGAGTCCTTCTTCTCGTCGAAGCCCACCCACACTCCGGCCGCGAGCGAGGGCTCGAAGCCGATGAACCACGCGTCGGTGAAGTCGTTCGTGGTCCCGGTCTTCCCCCCGATCGGGCGCTTGAGCCTCCGGGCCCTGGCCGCGGTCCCCCGCTCGGCGACCCCCCGCAGCAGGGAGGTCATGATGAACGCGGTGTCGGCCCGGAGAGCGTCGCTCGCCCGGGGCGTCGTCTGCTCGACGACGTTGCCGTCCCGGTCGGTGATCCGCTCGACGAAGAAGGGCTTCATCCGCAGGCCCTGGTTGGCGAACGTGGCGTACGCGGCCACCATCTCGGTGAGCGTCGCCTCGCCGGCGCCGAGGGCGATCGGGAGGTAGGGCGGCAGCTCGCCGGCGAGCCCGAGCTTCCGCGCGTACTCGATGCCCTTCTCCACCCCGACCGCCTGGAGGGTCTTCACGGCCGGGATGTTCCGGCTCTGCTCGACGGCGCGGCGGAGCGGGATCGGCCCCAGGTACGCCCCGTCGTAGTTCTGGGGCGTCCAGACCGTCTTGTTCCACGGGTTCGGGAAGCTGAGCGGGGCGTCCACGAGGATCGTCGACGGCGTCCAGCCGAGGGTCTCGAGGGCCGCCGCGTAGACGATCGGCTTGAAGGCCGAGCCCACCTGGCGCATGGCCTGCGTCGCGCGGTTGAACTTGCTCTTCTCGAAGTCGTAGCCGCCGGCCATGGCCCGGACGGCGCCCGTCTTCACGTCCATGGCGAGGAAGGAGCCCTCCACCTTCGGCTCCTGCTCGAGCTGGACCTTCGCCTCCTTGCGCCCGTCGGTCTCGGAGAGGGAGACGATCCGGAACGGGGCCACGACCCCGCGGGGCAGGACGTCGGAGACGAAGGTCCTTCGGGTCCACGCGACGTCGGCGGGGAAGAGCCGGGCCCGGTAGTCGCCGATCTGAACGACCGCCATGGCCCGGTCGGAGGCGATCACGACCCCCCGGACGACGTCGCCCGAGCCGAAGGGCCAGTCCCACTCGTCGAGGTGAAGCGGGTCGGGGAGCCGCCCGTCCGCGATGAGGCTCGTCTCCGGCTTCACGAATCCCCGCGCGCGCCGGTCGAGGGTCCGGAGCCCGTCGCGCAAGGCACGGACCGCGGCCCGCTGCATCGCCGGGTCGAGCGTCGTGTACACCTGCAGGCCGCCCTGGTAGATGCGCTGGCTGCCGTACTCCCGCTCGAGGTACTTGCGGACCTCCTCCAGGAAGTGGGGGGCGATCGACGGCGGCTCCTTCCGCAGGTGCAGGCCCAGCGGCTGGACCTTGGCCGCGTCGGCCTCCTCGCGGGTCACGTACTTCTCCTCCGCCATGCGGTCGAGGACGTGGTTGCGGCGGGGGACGGCGTTCTCGGGGTGCTCGATCGGGCTCAGCCGGGCCGGGCTCTGCCCGATGCCGGCGATGAGCGCGGCCTCGGGCAGGCTCAGGTCCTTCACCGCCTTTCCGAAGTAGAACCGGCTCGCCGCCTCCACGCCGTAGTTGCCGTGGCCGAAGTAGATCTGGTTGCAGTAGAGGGTGAGGATCTCCTCCTTCGTGAAGTTCTTCTCGATCTGGAAGGCGAGGATGCCCTCCTTGATCTTGCGCTCGTAGGTCTTCTCGGGGGTCAGGAAGAGGAGGCGGGTGAGCTGCATGGTGAGGGTGGAGAAGCCCTGGCCGCGGCGGCCGGAGCGGAGGTTGGCGAGGGCCGCGCCCGGGATGCGCCACGGGTTGATGCCGATGTGCTTCCAGAAGTCGGCGTCCTCGACGGCCACGATCGCGTTGCGGAGGACGGGGGGGATGTCACGGAACTCGACCACCACCCGCTTCTCGATCGCGAACTCGCCGAGTACGCTCCCGTCGGCGGCGAAGACCCGCGTGATGATGTTCGGCTGGAACTCCTCGAGCGACGTCACCTGGGGGAGGTCGCTCTCGAAGGCGAGGAAGACGCCGATGAGGGCGCCGCCGAGGATCGCGGCGGCGAAGAGCGCGGTCGTGACGACGCGGCGCAGGGTGAGGATGCGGGGGACCGGTCGGGCCGGGGGCAGCGCCATCCCGGGAATTATGAACAGCATGGCGGCTCGCCGCCAAGCTGTCGGTCGGAGAGGGGTCGTGGGTCAGTTCCGCCTGACCCACGGCCGCTCGGAGCGTGCGTCTGGCTAGCGGCGGTCGCCGCGCGAAGAGGCGTGGCCGCCGCCTCCGCCCTGGGCCGGCCGGGGCGCGGCGCTCTCGGAGCGGGGGCGACTGGCAAAGGAGCTCTCGCCGCCGCGCGGGCGGTACGAGTTCGAGCTCTCGTGTCGGCTGCCCTGCGACCGGTCGGCGCCGTTTCCGTCCGATCCGCGGGGCCGCTCGCCGCTCACCCCGCCGCCGATCCAGGTCGGCCGGCTCTCTCTCCGCTCGGCGCCGCCCGACGACGCCGGGCGGCTCTCGTTGCTGTGGCCGCCGGAGGCGCTCGTGGCCGGGGGCGGCGTGGTGCGCGAAGCCGGAGGCGGCGCCCCGGCGGCTCCGGCGTTGGCGGTGCCGGTCCGGGACTCCTTCTTCTCCTCCTCCCCGCCGCGGTCGGTCGGGTGCGGTGCCCCGTAGCGAGCGCCCTCGACGCCCGCCGGCGGCGGGCCGTAGCCGCGCGTCCAGGGAGCCGGGATCGTGGTCTTGTTGTCGACCTGCAGCTCGCGCACGAAGTCGCCCATCGTCTGCCGCCGGCTGACCGCCCTCGGGGCCGCGTCGCCTGCGCGGAGGCTGGTCGCGTCGCGCGTGGGCCGCATCACCGCGTCGTCGGCCACGCGGAACGAGGCGGGGTCGATCCCCGCGAGGGAGACGCGGTGCCGGCCGACGTCGCGGCTGCCGAGGTCGCCCCTGGCGACGACGTGCCAGGCGTCGCGGCCGCCGAAGCTGCCACGGGTCACGGCGTAGCCTCCGTAACCGTAGCTCCGGCCCCACGGCGTGACGGCGTGGTCGTTTCGGCCGAGCGGGCACCAGCCCACGTAGCCCGCTCCCACCGCCCAGCTGACCCACGCCGGGCCCCAGGTGTGACCGGGCGCCCAGTACCATCCGAGCGAGGCGGAGAATCCCCAGCGACCGTAGTGGAAGGGAGCCCACCCCCAGCTCTCGTGGGGGATCCACGTCCAGCCGTAGGGCGTCCACGCCCACTGGCCGTTCGAGTAGGGCTGCCAGCCGGCGGCGACGTTCGGGACCCACACGTTGCCTTCCACGCCGGCGCTCTGCCAGGTCCCGTTCTGCTGGAGCTCGCCCGCGTAGGGGCCCAGCTCCTCCGGGAGGACCTCGGCCGTCGCCGCCCCCTGGGCCTCCTCCGCCTCGCGCTCGGAGTCCCACGCCACGAACTCGTCCTCCTCACCGGGGTCGAACGACCGCGGCTCCTCCGCCTGGGCGCCCCAGGGCGCGTACGTGCGCTCGCCCGCCGACAGTCTGACCCGCCGCCGGCCGTCGTCGAGGGCCGCCTGGCCCGCGTAGACGCTGAGCCGCGTCTCGCCCGACTGGAGGTCGGCCCGCACGACCGAACGATCGAGCACCTGCACCATGCCCGCCGGCGTCTCGACCTCGAAGCGCGAGTTGTCGCCCGTGTGCGCATGGACGAGGACGCTTCCGGACCAGAGCCGCAGGACGATGCGCTCTTCGCCCTCCTCCTCGTGGCCGGCGTAGTCGAGCTTGCTGCGACGGTCCACCCGCACGACGGTGCCGCCCGGGAACTGGAACTCGATCCGACCGGAGGCGTCGGTCCACACCCGGTCACCGGGCAGGAACGGCAGGTTGCGGAAGGCTTCCTCGGCGGCCGTCTCGGTGGCCCGCTGCACCGTGACGCCAGGCTCGACCTCGAGGATGCGACCGTGCCGGTAGCTGTCCTGAGCCGAGGCGGGCGGGGCGGCGGCACCCGCCGCCGCGAGGGCGAGGACTGTGATGACCGTTCGGGACCGCATGGCCAGTCTCCTTCGGGAGCTAAGCCCTACTCCCGATCACCCTCCTCAGCAAGGTACGTGCCGGCCGCTGACAATGTCAAGTGCCGGCAATCGAGTGGGTTAGCGCCAGGCGTCACGGACGTCCCTGTCGCATACCGAGAGCGCAGCGTCCTCCCGCGGGATCACTCTTCCGCTGTCGCGCCCGGGCGTCCTGCCGACCCTCCGCCTTGCCGCCGCCCCGCGTTCCCTGTTAGCATGCAGGACTCGACCGCTGCCGGAGTGGCGGAATTGGCAGACGCGCACGGTTCAGGGCCGTGTTGGCTTCGGCTAGTGTGGGTTCAAGTCCCACCTCCGGCACCACCTATCCTCGCTTCCCGGTTGGATTCTTGAGGGGCGCGAGCCTGCCTCTGTGCCCGAAATGTGCCCGTTCTTCCGGGTACCGCGACGGCGGCGACGTTCGTCTGCTGCGGCTGAGTCGACAGCCACGCGTCGGCCTTCTTGAGTGCGGCTGCCGTCTCGGCCTCCGTGGTGATGTTGTAGCGGGTGAACATGGACGTCGTCACGTGCCCCGAGACTTCATGGCGGTCGTCTGGTCCACGCCGGAGCGGATGAGGTTCCTCACCGCGCTGCGCCGGAGGTCGTGGAACAGCCGGCCCGGCGTGAGCCCGGCGGCCTTCACCGCGGAGTTCCAGAGGTCATGGAAGGGACCCACCGGCCGACCGGCCCGGTGGAAGATCAGGGCGCAGTCCAGCCGGCGGGCCTGGACGCGATGGTCCAGGATCGCGCGGGCCTCGCCGTCGAAGGCGAACGAGCGGCCCTTCGCGTTCTTCGTGATGGTGCCCGGGATCCGGAGGACCCAGGGCTCCGAGCCGTGGTCGAGCATCTCCCAGGTCAGCTTGCTGATCTCGCCCCGGCGCATCCCGGTACGGAAGGCCCAGCCGACGAAGTCACGGACGTCCGCGTCGTCGATCGCCACCAGCAGAGCCTTGACCTCGGCCACGGTCAAGAAGCCGGTGCGCGTGTTCTCGACCGGCAGCATCGGGATCGTGGGGATCAGGTGTGCCGGTAGCTTCGGGGGCGTCTGCTTCGACGCGTGGCGCAGGGCGGCCCGGAGCAGCTCCAGCTCCCGGTTGATGGTGGCGGGGGCACGGCCGTCCTCCCGCCGGTCGCGCTGATAGGACGCGAGGGCCGCCGTCGTCAGCCCACGACCGGCCACGAGCCGACCCGGAGCCGCACCGGCTTCAGGTGGAGCGTGGTCGTCCGCACCGACCGCTTGCCGCCGTTCTCCTGCGCGAGCACGCAGCCGTCCAACAACTCGCCGACGGTCACCTTCTCGGCGCGGCCGATGAAGCGGCCGCCGAGGACTTCCGAACGCCGAACCCTGAGCGCCCGCCGGGCCTCGGCCTCGTTCTTCGCCGGCCGCAGGACGCCGTTCGCGTCTGGAACCCGCGCCGGTTCACGCTGCTTCTCGCCGTGCGCGTAGAAGGCGATCCACCAGCTACTCCCGCGCTGGAACACCCGGCCGTCGCCCCTCACTTGGAGCCCCCCTTCTTGAGAAAGGCAGCCAGGGCCTCGGCGACGAGGTCCTGAGCGTCCATCCCGCGCTTGAGTGCCTCGATGCGGAACGCCGTCCACAGGTCGAGCGGCAGGGCCATGGACGTCTTCGCCATCTTCGTTTCGGTCCTCTTCGTCCGCGCGGTCTTGATCATGTCCACAGTCTACCAGTCCAGATATCTACATGTCAAGCGCCCGATCGGGTCCTGCTCCAGCGCGTGAGCTTGGCCGTCGAGCAGAGCAGCCGCCGGCCGATCCTGACCGTGAAGGGCAGCGTCTTCGCGTTCTTGTACAGGTAGGCCGCGCTCACCCCCAGGCGGCGGGCGGCCTCGCGCAGCCGACCAGCCAGGGCGGGCAGCTCGTCGACCGAGGCCGCCGCCACGAGGGCGACGAGGTCGGGGGCGGTGATAGCGTGGACCTCGGCAGGTGCTCGCCGGCATCGATGCGGGTCTTCACCTGTCGAGCGACAGCCCGGCTTTGAACCAATCGCGGAGACGCCGTCGGGTCGGTCGATACGCGAGCGTTCCCTGCACGTTGCTGTAGTCGACCGCCTCCTTGACGAGAGCCTCGACCCCGCCCCCCCTCGCTCCGCGAGGGGGTAAGGGGGGTCGTTGGTAGGCGCAGGCGACGGCGCTGGCGGAGGGGCATCGGACGTGGTCGGGACGTCCGGCGGAGTCCGGTCGCCGTCCGGCGGACGTCCGGCGGATGCGCGTTCTCTCTCGACCCGCTTTCGCTTCGCCTCTTTGTGCCGAAACGACAGTTCCCTGTCGACCTCCGTCTTCACGCGACGGTTGAAGAGACGCGTGCCGTACCTGCGGATCTTCCCGTGTTTCGTCCAGGAGGCGAGAGCCGGGTTCACGCCCATGCCTTGGGCGTTTCTCGGCGTGCTCGCGGCAATCCTCGCCCTCTACGTCCTCGCGGCGGAGCTGGCGAAGAGGGCTTTCTACCGCCGGCCACGTGTCTGACGTCCGACCGCCGCGGTCGCGGCCCGTCCATCCAGCGGTCGAGCGGCTCTACTCGTGCCGTCCGGACACGCGGACGAGGCTCACATAGCCCACGATCCCCACGTTGACCAGGAGGATGACGGCCTTCAGTGCGGTCGCATGGTGGATGAGCTCGTAGATCTCGATCGGCAGATAGATCGCGCCGGAAAGGATCGCGAACCACTCGGCCCACCGACGCGCCCTCCAGAGGCCGTAGGCCTCGACGCCCCGGACGAGGGCGTAGGCGCAGGCGCCCGAGGCCAGGAGCCAGAGGCGCGTGTCGGTCACACGCGTGGCCGCCTCGATGAGCACCCGTGGATAGTGACGCGCCGGGTTCAAGTGGAGATGGCGGACGACCGACTCCGCCGCCCCCTGCACGTCTCGGTGGAGAAACGCCAGAAGGCCGAGACCGGTCGCCATCACGAGCAGGCCCTTGGCGGCCTCGAATGCCGCCACCGCTCGCAATCCGACGACCCCCGGTCGCTCGGCACTCATCGCCATCCGAGATTGGCAGGGAGTTGGGCTCGCGTCCAGACCCGCGACCCAAGGCCACGGGCCTGGGCCGGCGAGGGTGAGGGCGCGGCCACCGCGGCGTTTAGTACATCCCGCCGCCGCCCGGGGGCATCCCGCCTGCGGCGCTCCCTTGCTTCTCCTCCGGGATCTCGCAGATCACGGCCTCGGTGCTCAGCAGGAGCGACGCGATGGAGGCGGCATTTTGCAGCGCGCAGCGGACGACCTTGGTCGGGTCGATGATGCCGGCCTCGACCAGGTTCTCGTAGACGTCCGTCTGAGCGTTGAAGCCCTCGTCGGCCTTCAGCTCCCGGACCCGGGCCACGACCACGGCCCCTTCCTGCCCGGCGTTGCCCGCGATCTGGCGCAGAGGCTCTTCCAGCGCACGGCGGATGATGCCGACCCCGACCGCCTCGTCGCCGGTGCCCTTTACCACCGCGACGGCGCCGAGACAGCGCAATAGCGCGACCCCGCCCCCGGCGACGATGCCCTCCTCGACCGCGGCCTTGGTCGCGTGCATCGCGTCCTCGACCCGCGCCTTCTTCTCCTTCATCTCGGTCTCGGTCGCCGCCCCGACCTTGATCACCGCCACCCCGCCCACGAGCTTCGCCAGACGCTCCTGGAGCTTTTCACGGTCGTAGTCGGACGTGGTTTCCTCGACCTGGGTGCGCAGCTGCTTGACCCGGCCCTCGACGTCCTTGGGCGAACCGGCCCCCTCGACGATCGTCGTCGTGTCCTTGTCTATCGTGATCTTCTTGGCCTTGCCGAGGTCGTCGAGCTTGACGTTCTCGAGCTTGATCCCGAGGTCTTCGGTGATCGCCTTGCCCCCGGTCAGGATCGCCATGTCCTCGAGCATGGCCTTCCGGCGGTCGCCATAGCCGGGGGCCTTGACCGCCGCGACCTGCAGCGTCCCCCGGAGCTTGTTCACGACCAGTGTCGCGAGAGCCTCGCCCTCGAGGTCCTCGGCGACGATGAGCAGCGGTTGGCCGAGCTTGGCCACTTGCTCCAGCAGCGGCAGCAAGTCCTTCATCCCCGAGATCTTCTTCTCGTGGATCAGCACCAGCGCGTTCTCGAGCACGCACTCCATGCGCTCGGGGTCGGTCACGAAGTACGGCGAGAGGTAGCCGCGGTCGAACTGCATGCCCTCGACGATCTCGAGCGAAGTCTCGATCGACTTCGCCTCCTCCACGGTGATGACCCCGTCCTTGCCGACCTTCTCCATGGCCTGGGCGATGATGCCGCCGATCGTCTCGTCGTTGTTCGCCGAGATCGTTCCGACCTGCGCGATCATCTTCCCTTTGACGGGCTTGCTTAGCTTCTTGAGCTCCTCCGTGACCGCGGCCACCGCCTTCTCGATCCCCCGCTTGACCGCCATCGGGTTCGCTCCCGCAGTGACGTTCTTGCTCCCCTCGCGGTAGATCGCCTGCGCGAGGACCGTCGCCGTCGTGGTGCCGTCGCCCGCCACGTCGGAGGTCTTGCTCGCGACCTCCTTGACCATCTGCGCCCCCATGTTCTCGAGGGGCTCCTTGAGCTCGATCTCCTTCGCCACCGTCACTCCGTCCTTGGTGATGAGGGGCGAGCCGAACTTCTTGTCCAGGACGACATTGCGGCCCCGGGGACCGAGGGTCACCCGGACTGCGTCGGCCAGGCGGTTGACGCCGCGGAGTATGGCCTGGCGCGAGTCGTCGCCGTACGTGATCTGCTTCGACATTCTGGTCTCCCCTCAGCCCATGATTGCGAGGACCTCGTCTTCGCGAACGATGAGGACCTCCTCGTCGTCGATCTTGATCTCGGTCCCGGAGTACTTGCCGAACAGGATCCGGTCCCCGACCTTCACGTCGAGAGCGAGCGTCTTCCCGTTCTCGAGCACCCTTCCGCTACCCACGGCCAGCACCTCGCCTTCCATGGGCTTCTCCTTGGCCGTGTCGGGGATGATGATGCCGCCCCGGGCCGTCTCCTTCTCTTCGATGCGCCGGACCAGCAGGCGATCGTGAAGCGGGCGGACCTTCATGGCTTTCGTCATGGCTTTCGTGCTCCCGCCACAGGCTCCGCCTCCGCGGTCGCGATCACCTGGGCCAGTGTGGGCGTCGAGCGGCTGCGGACGAGGAGGACGGTGGCGAGGACCGAGCCGATCAGGAACGCCCCCACGGCGGCGGTCCAGAAGAAGCCGCCGGGGACGAAGACGGACCAGACGAGCGCCGCGAGCGCTACGAGCCCGAAGGCACGAGTCCAGCGCCCGAAACGGTCCGACGTCAGCACTCTCATGGTTGCCTCCCTGCCGAAGACGCGACGCCGGGTTCCGTGTGGATCGCAGCCGCTTCCGCCGGTGTCAGGCGGGAGCGATCGCAGTAGCCGCGGCCCTTCGCACAGGCCGTGTAGTTCCGCTGGCGCTCGGCGGCGGCCAGCGCCGCGGCCTCCGGCGGGCTGAGGAGGGAGTAGTCACAATCGGCTCCGCCGCCTCGGCACTCGGCCATGTTGCGCGTGTGCTGGGCCAGGTCCACCTCGATCGTCTCCCGCTGGCCGAGCTTCGAGCGGTCGCAGCCGTCCCAACCCTGCATGCACGTGGAGAGGTTGCGCTGGCGTTCAGCGAGCTGCACGTCGCGCTCTTCTGGCCGCGTCAGCTGCACATGGTCGCACTCCCCCGTGCCTTCCCGGCAAGCCGACACCATGCGCTCGCGGGTGGCCACCGCGATGGCCGCCCGCTCCGCGCCGGTCAATCCGGATTCGTCGCAAGCGCCGAGACCGTCCTTGCAGTCGGCGACCCGCCGCTCCCGGCCGGCCGCCGCCACGTCCTGCGCTTCCGCTCTCGTCAGCCTTGAGGGGTCGCAGGAGGCTACGCCTTCGGTGCATTCCGAGACGTTGCGATCGTGCTCGGCGACGGCCAGGGCGATGGCCTCCGCGGGAGTCAGCCTCGAAGGGTCGCAGGAGGCGAAGGCGTTCCGGCATTCCGACACGTTCCGCGCGTGATCGGCGCGCGCCACCTCGGTCATGTCGGACAGGGTCAGCACCGAGCGGTCGCACGAGGGCCGGCCCCGCTTGCAGGCCTCAAGGTTCGCGGCAGAATCCGGCGCGCCGGCAAGGAGCAACGCGGGCCAGAAGCCCAGGCAGGCCACCTGGGCCCACAGGGCTCTCGAGAACGTCTTGGTCATTTGTCACCCGTCTCTCGCGGGCCAGGACGGTGCCGAGCGAATGCTCGGGTGGTCACGCCCGCACCTCCACTCTAGACGTCGCCGGAGCGGGCCAATAATCGATTGTTCGGTCGCGATCCATAGGATCGCACCGATGCGGGCCCGGATGGTCGGACAGGGGAACCGCGGCCGGGCGGGGACGATGGGCGGAGCGCGGGGAGACGAGAAGAGCCCGGGACCTTGGCGGGCCCGGGCTCTCGGACGGTGCGACTCGCGGAGTCTAGCTTCTCAGGGACACGTTCGCGGCCCGGGGCCCCTTGGGGCTCTCCGTGACCTCGAACTGGACCTTGTCACCCTCGTTGAGGGTGCGGAAACCGTCGGCCCGGATCTCGGAGTGGTGGACGAAGACGTCCGGACCACCCTCGCGAGACAGGAAACCGAAACCCTTGGACTCGTTGAACCACTTGACGGTGCCTTCGATCATGAACGTACAGGCCCTCCTCGGCCCTTGCCTAGCAGCTTGGTCACCTGCGCGCTCACAAAACGAAAGCCGCCCACCGTGGGCGGCTCCTTCCGAAAACGCCAGAGCAACAGCCAACTAATGCATCAGGACTATACCAGATGATCCCGGGCTCGGCAAGCAGCACGAGGCGAGCCAACCTGCGTTCGGCCGCTTCACGGCTCGACCGCCCTCTCGCGACCGTTGCCGTGGATTGTGGGCAGCGGGCACGCTCGGCCATCTTGGCGCACCATCCCCCCCTTCTTCTGGAAGCCACGCACATTCCGGTCCTTCGAGTGCCGGAATGAAGTCAGGCCGGCGGCAACGGACCGCCTCTCTGGCTCCATGAGATTCAGAATCGGTTCACGAAGATGGGTTTCATCCACTACCGAGTGGAGGCGCTGTCGGCCCCTCCGTGGGTGGGCTGGCTCCTGGCGGCCGGGCAGTGTCCTCTTGCCTTTTCGCTCGCCTGGCAATGGCTCTGCGTCAGCACCTACCGCCTCTACCTCGACGAGCGGCGGGCCCCCGAGAGCGCTGCGCCCGCCCACGCCCGGCAGCGGTTCGAGGTCAGCGGCGGCCGGGTCGAACCGCAGATCCTGAGCACCGAGGACGAGCGCCTCTCCTTCCGGATCGACTTTCCCCGTCCTTGGGAGTTGCGTCTCCGGGCGGTCCCCCGCACTCGCGCCACCGCTTCCCTCTCGTCACCGATGCAGACGGCTTCCTCAACTCCGAACCGGCGTCGACGGCCACCGTGGTCGCGGCCCTGGGCGATTCCTTCAGCGACGGCATGACACTCCCGGCGGAGCTGACCTGGCCCGCGCGCCTCGCGCGTCTCCTGGGCGTGAGCGTTCGGAACTACGGCACGGCGGGTTTCGGGCCCGGGCAGGAGCTGCTCGTGCAGAAGGAGCACGTGCTGGCGCGCCACCCGCGCCGGGTCGTGGTCGGCTTCTTCGCCGGCAACGACCTGCTGGACGCGGAGAGGTTCGAGGCCTTCCAGCGGGACGGCGGTCCGCTCCCATCCCGCGGCCTGGGCTGGAGGTTCAAGGACGTGATCGCGCGCTTCGACCAGCTCTACCTGACGAGCCTGTACGAGGGAGCGTCCGGACTCCTCGCTGATCGAAGGCGAACTCCCGCGGACCAGTGGCCCTCTCGAGGGATCGAGGATTACAGGGGCGAGGGTCAAATCGGCTCCTCGACCACGCGGCCCGGCTTCGGCCGCGGCCTCTTCACCCTTCCCGTGGCCGGCCACAATGGTGCAGTTCGCGTTCCTTCGTCCGTACCTGAACAGCCTGAAGCTCTCCCGGCAAGAGCTCCAGGCGTCCCGGGGATGGGAGCTCACCCGCGGGTCGTACCTGGAGATGGAACGGCTGGTAACGAGCGCGGGGCGGCGAGCTCGTGGTCCTGGTCGTCAAGCGCGGCTCGTGTCCGCAGGGGCGACCTTGCGTGTCCAGGACCCGGCCCCCTTCCGTCTCCGTTGGAGCCTGGACGACCTGGGGATCCACTGGGCGGACATCATCCGCCCGGAGGGCCAGCAGGCCGCGGTTCGATTCACCTTCTTCCGGCCCGAGGCCGGCCGGTGGGAAGAGCGGGACTTCAAGGTCGATGTCGCGAGCGCTCTCTGAGCGCCGGGGGAGCGGGCCCTCTGGTCGGCTATTCCGTCGCGACTTGTCGGACCAGACCGATGCTCGCCTCTCAGGTGAAAAGCGCCCGGGCCCGCTCGGAGATCGCGATCACCGCCGGGTTGTGGATCTTCCTCTCGACGGTGATCGCGTAGAAGCGCTGTCGGACTGCCTCGAGCCGTCCCACGAGCCGAACCCGGTACTGCCGCCGCACCTCCGCGTCGGTCGCCGACGGCATGGCGAAGAGCCCCGCTCCCGCCTGTCCGAAGGCGTCGATGAGGGCGCTGTCCTCGAAGGTGCCGACCACACGCGGCCGGATGCCCTGCCCCCGGAACCAATCCTCGAGCGAGAGGCGCAGGCCCGAGTCCCCGCTCGGCAGAAGGAAGGGCGCCCCGTCGAGCGAGCGGGGGAACCGGCGACGGAAGGTGGCCGCCAGGCCTTCGGTCGCGAAGACCGACACGCCACACTCGCCGAGGAGGTGGCTGTAGGCCCGCACCTTGATGGCCGGAGGGGCCGGGGTGTCGGCGAGAACCACGTCCAGCGAGTAGACCGCGAGCTCGGCGACGAGGCGCTCCGGCCGCTCGTGCACGCAGTCGAGCTGGATCGGCTCGGGGAGGTGGAGGGCCGGCTCGAGTATCTGGTAGGCCACCAGCTTGGGCACGACCATGGCCACGCCCACCGCCAGGCGCGCCGGGTGCGTGACGCGGCCCTTCACGGCCTGCTGCAGCTCGCGGCCGAGGGCGAAGATCTCGTCCGCGTAGCGGTAGACGGTGCGGCCGACGTCGGTGAGCACGACCGTGCGCCCGGAGCGGACGAGCAGCTTCTCCCCGAGCGCTTCCTGCAGCTCCCGGAGCTGGCCGCTGACGGTGGGCTGCGAGACGTGGAGGATTTCGCTCGCCCGCGTCACCCCGCCTTCCCGGACCACCGTCCAGAAATGGAAGAGGTGGTGATGGTTGAAGGTGTCCACGCTCCGACGATACATCGAAGCAACCCTATGGGACACCTGCCAAACAGGTATTGGACCGCTTGGGCCCGAGCTCTCTAGACTCCATAGCAGCAAGAGAGGAGCTCCGGCACCATGCCGCGGCCGCGACATTGACGATCGACGTCACCAGCGCCGGCTTCGTCCTCACCAAGACCCTCCGCGGCGAGGTCCGACGGCGCGTTCTCCTCTCCATGAGCCGCTTCGGCCCGAAGGTCCACGGCGTGACGGCGCGCCTCGCCGAGGCGCGCAACCCCCTCGGCGGCGTCGATCAGCGCTGCCGCCTCCGGGCCCGCCTCGAGTCCGGGCTCGTCCTCCGGGCCGAGGCGATGAACGGTCTGATCGGGACTGCGGTCGGCCGCTCAGCGGCCCACCTCGCCTTGCTCGTCGCCGAAGCGCTCGACGACGCCGCCCCTCGCCACTGGCCCGCGCCCCGCGCGCGCCGTAAGGGGTCCGTCGAGTGAATTCGACCCTCGGGATGCTCCGCCGGCTCCGGCGAGGTCGCGGCCGGGCTCCCGAGAAGCCCCTCCGGGACGAGCTGCTGAGCATCGAGCGGCTCGAGGAGCGGGCCAAGGCTCTGGCCGCCCGCCTGACCGTCGATCCCACCCCGCGCCGAGACGCACGCGACCTGTTCCCCCGCTTCGACGACAACGCGCGCGTCCTGCGCGAGGCGTACCTCGGCATGGCCGAGGACGTCCACCGAGGGGAGTTCGTCACGGCGGCGGCGGAGTGGCTGCTGGACAACTACCACCTGGTGGCTTCCGAGATCCGCGACGTGCGCCAGAACCTGCCCCGCGGCTACTACCGAGAGCTGCCCAAGCTCGCCACCCGCGAGCTCGCCGGAGACGCGCGCGTCTACGCCCTGGCCGCGGAGCTCGTCCGCCACAGCGACAGCCGCCTCGACCGGCAGCAGCTCCTCCGCTTCATGAACAGCTACCAGACGGTCGCGCCGCTCGCGATCGGCGAGCTGTGGGCGTGGCCGAGCATGCTCAAGCTCGCCCTCATCGAGAACCTGCGCCGCCTGGCCGAGGAGGTGATCGACGCTCGCGAGGCGCGCCGGGCGGCCGACGACTACGTTGCCCAGATCGACGCCGCCGGGCAGGGGCGGCCGCCGCCGCTCCCGCCGGAGATCCACCCGGCGTTCGTCGTGCAGGTCCTGCAGCGCGTGCGCGAGTACGGCCCGCGCCTCTCGGCGGTGCGCGCCGCCGTCGACGCGCATCTCCTCGCTCAGCAGACGGCCTCCGAGGAGGCGATCCGCGGCGAACACCAGCGCGAGGCGGCGGCGCAGGTTTCTGTCGCGAACGTCATCACCAGCCTCCGCCTCTGCTCGACCCTCGACTGGAGCCAGTACTTCGAGTCGGTGAGCCTCGTCGAGGGGGTGCTTCAGCGCGACCCGGCCGGCGTCTACGGCCGGATGGACTTCCTCAGCCGCGACCGCTACCGGCAGGCGGTGGAGGACCTGGCCGGCGGCACCGGGGAGGGTCAGCTCCGGGTCGCCCTGCGGACCGTCGAGAGCGCGCGCCAGGCCGCTGAGGGCGGCGGCACTGGGCGCGCCGTACACGTCGGCCATCATCTTATCGGCAGGGGCCGCGCCGATCTCGAGGCCGACGTGGCGTACCGTCCCCGCCTCCTCCGTCGTGGTCGACGGCTCGTCTTCGCCCACGCCACCGCCGCCTATCTCGGGGCGATCTTCCTCCTGACCGCCCTGCTGCTGGGCCTCGGCTTCGCCTACGCGGGCCAGCATGCCGACTCGCCCTGGCCGCTGGCCTGGGTGGCGCTCCTCCTGCTGCTGCCGGCGAGCGACGTGGCGATCGCCGTCGTCCAGAGCCTCAGCGTCCGCTTCGCCCCCCCGCGGCGGCTCCCTCGCCTCGACTTCCTGGGCGGGGTCCCGGAGAACGCCCGGACCATGGTCGTCGTGCCCACGCTCCTGGCGAGCGTCGAGAGGGTCAGGGAGCTGCTCGAGCATCTCGAGGTGCTGGCCCTCGGCAACCTCGACCCGCGCGTGCACTTCGCGATCCTCAGCGACTTCACGGACGCCCCCGCGCTCGAGATGCCGCAGGACGAGGCGATCCTGGGCGCCGCCCGGGCCGGAGTCGAAGCCCTCAACGCCCGCCACGCCGAAGGGCGGAGCGACCGCTTCTACCTGGTCCACCGCGTGCGGCAGTGGAACCCGGCCGAGGGCGTCTTCATGGGCTGGGAGCGCAAGCGCGGCAAGATCGAGGAGTGGAACCGGCTGCTGCGGGGAGCCACGGACACGAGCTTCACGGTCGAGGCCGGCGACGCCTCCGTGTTCCCCGCCGTCCGCTTCTGCATCACGCTGGACTCCGACACGCGCCTGCCCCGGGACGCCGCGAAGAAGCTGATCGGCATCGCCGCCCACCCGCTCAACCAGCCCCGTTTCGACCCGCGTCTCGGCCGCGTCACCGAGGGCTACGGGATCCTCCAGCCCCGGGTGAGCGTGACCATGGCGAGCGCCGCCGGCTCGCTCTTCGCTCGGCTCTACGCCGGCCACACCGGCGTCGACCCCTACACGACCGCGGTCTCCGACACCTACCAGGACCTCTTCGCGGAGGGGATCTTCACCGGCAAGGGGCTCTACGACGTGGACGCGTTCGCTTCCGCCCTCGAGGGGCGCGTGCCCGAGAACGCGCTGCTCTCGCACGACCTCTTCGAGGGGCTCTACGCGCGGACGGCCCTCGTCACCGACATCGAGGTCGTGGACGACTACCCGGCGAGCGTCCTCGCTCACGCCCGCCGCCAGCACCGCTGGGTGCGCGGCGATTGGCAGGTCCTTTGGTGGCTGTTCCCGATCGTCCCCACCCGCTCCGGCCTCCGTCGCAACCGCCTGCCGCTCATCTCCCGCTGGAAGATCCTGGACAACCTGAGACGAAGCCTGATGGCGCCCGCGACCGTGGCCCTGCTGCTGCTCGCGTGGACGGTCCTTCCGGGGAGCCCCCTTCTGTGGACGGCCGCGGTCCTGGCCGCGCTCGCCTTCAACCTCTATCCCCTGGCCCTCATGACCCTCGGCGGTCCGCCCCCGCAGCAGCCGTGGCGGGTCTTCCTGCGCATCGTCCGGGAAGACGCCAGCACGGCGCTGGCCCAGACCGCCTTGCAGCTGACGTTCCTCGCGAGCCAGGCCTGGGAGAGGGTGCACGCGATCGGGCTGACCCTCGCCCGCCTCGCAGGGACAAAGCGGCACATGCTGGAGTGGGAGACGGCCGCGGCGAGCGCCGAGCGGGGACGCCATCGCGACGGCGTACGCGCCTTCGTGCGGGAGATGATCGCGAGCCCGCTCGTCGCCCTCGTCGTCCTCGCGCTGGTGACCGTGGCGCGTCCGGACGCCCTCGCCGCCGCCCTGCCGGTGCTGGCGCTGTGGGCCATCGCACCGTACGTGGCCCACGCCCTGAGCCGTCCCGTGACGGAGCGGCGGCTTCCCCTGGGTCCCGAGGACCGAGCTACCTTCGAGCGCGTCGCCCGCGACACGTGGCGCTACTTCGAGCGCTTCATGGGCTCCGAGCATCACGCCCTGCCCGCCGACAACTTCCAGGAGGCACCCGAGCCCCGGGTGGCCCATCGGACATCGCCCACCAACATCGGAATGGGGCTCCTCACCACGCTGGCCGCCCACGACCTCGGCTACATCACCAAGGACGTCCTCGCGGAGAGGATCGAGGCGACCCTCACCACGATGGAGGGCCTCGAGCGGCACGAGGGACACCTCCTCAACTGGTACGACACGCAGAGCCTGGCCGCCCTCCCTCCCCGCTACATCTCGACGGTCGACAGCGGGAACCTGGCCGGCGCGCTCATGGCGCTCGCCGGCGGATTGCGCGAGGCGGGCCTGCCCGATCTCGCCCGGCGAGCCTCGCACTTCGCCGACGGAATGGGTTTCCGCTTCCTCTACGACCCCCAGCGACGGATCCTCTCGATCGGCTTCCGCCTGGCCGACGCGGAGGGGCCGGGTCGCCTGGACAGCTCCTACTACGACCTGCTGGCCTCCGAGGCGCGGCTGGCGAGCTTCATCGCCATCGCCCGGGGCGAGCTCCCGGAGACGCACTGGTTCCACCTGGGTCGGCTGGTCACGAGCGTCCACGGCACGCCCACGCTCCTGTCGTGGAGCGGCACCGCCTTCGAGTACCTGATGCCGCTCCTCGTGATGAAGGGCTATCCGGAGACTCTGCTCGACCGGAGCTGCCGCAGCGCCGTCCGCCGCCAGGCCGAGTACGCAGCCGGCCGTGGGGTGCCGTGGGGGATCTCCGAGTGCGCCTACAACCTCCGCGATCGCCACGGCAACTACCAGTACAAGGCCTTCGGCGTCCCCGGCCTCGGCCTGAAGCGGGGTCTGGCCGACGAGCTCGTCGTGGCCCCGTACGCGACGGCCCTCGCCGCGATGGTCGAGCCGCAGCTCGCCGCCCGCAACCTGAGGCGGCTGTCGGACGAGGGGCGCACGGGCGCCTACGGCTATTACGACGCGATCGACTACACGCACGGGGCGGCCTTCGAGGCGGACGCCGCGGAAGGCGGTGGCCGCCCGCGGGGAACCGTCGTGCGCACCTTCATGGCCCACCACCAGGGCATGACTCTCGTCTCGCTCGCCAACGTCCTGCTCGGCAACCCGATGGTCCGACGCTTCCACTCGGATCCCCGCGTGCAGGCCACGGAGCTTCTCCTGCAGGAGCGGGTGCCGCGCACGGCCGCGATCACCCAGCCCCGCCCGGTCGAGGAGACCCGCGCGGCCGGCCCCGCGCCCGCGCAGGCCGTGCGTCGCTTCCGATCGCCGCACACGCTGTGGCCGCACGCCCAGTTCCTGTCCAACGGCAGCTACACCACCGTCGTGACGAACTCCGGCGGGGGCGCCAGCTTCTGCCGGGGCCGGGTCGTCACCCGCCACCGGGAGGACGCGACCCGCGATCCGGGAAGCCAGTTTCTCTATCTCCGGGACGTGCGCAGCGGGGCGGTGTGGTCCGCCACCCACCACCCGGTGGGAGGCGAGGCCGAGGACTACCTGGTGACCTTCCTCGCCGAGAAGGCGACGTTCGGCCGTCGCCACGACGGCATCGCGTCGCATCTCGACGTCGCCGTCTCGACCGAGGACGACGTGGAGGTGCGCCGGCTGGCGGTCACGAACCACACCGACCGGGCGCGGGAGATCGAGGTCACGAGCTACGCCGAGATCGTGCTCGCCCCCGCGGCGGACGACCTGGCCCACCCCGCCTTCGGGAAGCTCTTCGTCGAGACGGAGTACCTCCCGGAGCGAACGGCGCTGCTGTGCAGCCGTCGGAAGCGCGCACCCGAGGAGGAGGCGCTCTGGGCCGTGCACGTCCTCAGCCTGGAGGGTCGCACGCAGGGACCCGTGGAGTGGGAGACGGACCGCTCGCGCTTCCTCGGTCGCGGGCGCTCGCCCGACGATCCCCAGGCGGTCGACGGGCGCTCCCTCTCCGGCACGACCGGCGTCGTGCTCGACCCCGTGGTCAGCCTGCGCCAGCGCATCCGTCTCGCACCCGGAGGCTTCGTGCGCCTGTCGTTCGCCACCGGCATGGCGCTCTCTCGCGACACGGCGCTCGCCCTCGCCCAGAAGTACCACGAGCCCAGCTCGGCGGCCCGGACCTTCGCTCTCGCCTTCGCCCACGCACAGAGCGCGCTGCGGCACCTCGGCATCACCGGCGAGGAGGCGCTCCTCTACGAGCGCCTGGCGTCGCGCGTCCTGTACGCCGATCGTTCCCTTCGCGCGGGCCCGGAGACCCTGGCCCGGAGCGAGCTCGGCCAGGAAGGCCTCTGGCCGCACGGCATCTCGGGCGACCTCCCCATCCTGCTCGTGCGCGTGGTCGAGGAGGATGACCTGCCGCTCGTCCGGGAGGTCCTGCAGGCACAGGAGTACTGGCGGCTCAAGGGGCTGCGGGCCGACACGGTGATCCTGAACGAGCACCCGGTCGGCTATCTCGACGAGATGCACGGCCAGCTCACGGCTCTTCTCGACAACGGTCCCTGGAGGGCCTGGAACCACCAGCCTGGCGGAGCCTACCTCCTGCGCGCCGATCGCATGGGAGAGGCCGAGCGTCTCCTGCTCGCTGCGGTGGCGCGGGCCGTGCTGAGCGGCGATCGGGGCGACCTGTCGGCCCAGCTCGAACACGCCTACGCGTACTGGCCCGAGCCGGAGCCACCCGACCTCGTGCCCTCCCGCCACGCGGAGGCGGAAGCCGCGTCCGACCCGGGTCTGGACCTGCCACCCGTGGTGCTGGCCAATGGACTGGGCGGTTTCGGCGACGGAGGGCGAGACTACGTAGTCCACCTCGAGGGGGATGCGGAGACGCCGCTCCCGTGGGCGAACGTGATCGCCAATCCCGGGTTCGGCACCATCGTGACCGCCGCCGGGTCCGCCCAGACCTGGGCCGGGAACAGTCGCGAGAACCGCCTCTCGCCGTTCGCGAACGACGCCGTGAGCGACCCCACGGCCGAGGCGCTCTTCGTGCGCGACGACGAGACGGGTGAGGCGTGGTGTCCCACGCCCGGCCCAATGCGCCGGGGGGCGGCGAGCCGCATCCTGGTCCGGCACACGGCCGGGCGGACCCTCTTCTCCCGGATTGCCCACGGCGTTCGCCACGAGCTCGACGCCTTCGTGGACGCCACTGATCCCGTGAAGCTCTCACGCCTGACGCTGACCAACGAGAGCGGGCGCCCTCGGCGCCTGAGCGTCTTCGCCTACAACGAGTGGATCCTGGGCCCCCCCCGCGCGGACCAGGCACGGCACGTCGTGACCGAGCGCGACGCGGCCACGGGGGCGATCCTGGCCCGCAATCCCTACAACACAGAGTACCCCGGGCACGTCGCTTTCGCCCACGCGAGCGAGCCCCTCCGCTCGGCCACCGGAGACCAGGCTTCGTTCCTGGGCCGCAACGGCTCGCTCGCCCGGCCGGCCGCCCTCGCCCGCGAGGCGCTCTCCGGCCGCTTCGGCGCCGGCCTCGATCCCTGCGCCGCGCTCCACGTGGAGGTCTCGCTCCTCCCCGGCGAGGCGCGCGTCCTCGTGTTCCTCCTCGGCCAGGCCGCCAGCGCCGCCGCGGCCCGTCAGCTGGTCTCGCGCCACGGTTCCCCGGCCGCGGCCGATGCCTCGCTCCGCGGCGTGCGTGGGGCGTGGGACCGCACGCTCGACGCCGTCCAGGTGAGCACGCCCGACGACTCATTCGACCTCCTGATGAACCGCTGGCTCCTCTACCAGGCCACCAGCTGCCGGCTGTGGGCGCGCTCCGGGTACTCCCAGCCGGGCGGGGCGTTCGGCTTCCGCGACCAGCTCCAGGACGCGATGGCCCTCGCGCTCGCCCGGCCGGACCTCACCCGCGAGCACCTGCTGCGGGCGGGCGGCCACCAGTTCGGTGAAGGTGACGTCCAGCACTGGTGGCACGAGCCGAGCGGCCGGGGGACCCGCACCCGCTGCTCGGACGATCTCCTGTGGCTGCCGTTGGCGACGGCTCAGTACGTGCGGACGACGGGAGACACGACCGTCCTCGACGAGGCCGTGCCGTTCCTGGAAGCCCTGCCGCTCGCCCCGGACGCGCAGGAGGCCTACCTCCAGCCGCGCGTGTCCCCCGAACGCGCCTCGCTCTTCGAGCACTGCGTGCGCGCCATCGAGAAGGGCCTGACCGCCGGCCCGCACGGCCTGCCGCTCTTCGGGAGCGGAGACTGGAACGACGGGATGAACCGCGTGGGCGGGCGGGGCCGCGGCGAGAGCACCTGGCTGGGCTTCTTCCTCCACGCCGTCCTCGCCGAGTTCGCGCCGCTCTGCGACGAGCGCGGCGACGCCGAGCGCGCCGAGCGGTACCGCCGCGAGGCGGCCCGACTCGGGGGTGTCCTCGAGCGGACCTGGGACGGCGAGTGGTACCGGCGGGGGTACTACGACGACGGCTCTCCCCTCGGGTCGGCCCAGAACGAGGAGTGCCGGATCGACGGGGTCGCGCAGTCCTGGGCCGTGCTCTCGGCGGCCGTCCCCCCGCGCTTCGCTGACCGCGCCATGGACGCGGTTCGCGCCCACCTCGTGCGACGCGGGCATCGGCTGATCGCCCTGCTCACGCCTCCTTTCGACCGCTCGCCGCAGGAGCCCGGCTACATCAAGGGCTATCCGCCCGGGGTGCGGGAGAACGGGGGTCAGTACACCCATGCCGCCGTGTGGACGGTGATGGCCATGGCACGGCTCGGGTACGGGGACGAGGCGGTCGAGCTCTTCCACATGCTGAACCCGGCCAACCACACACGCACGCTGGCCGACGTCGAGCGCTACAAGGGCGAGCCGTACGTCCTCGCGGGCGACGTCTTCGCCCACCCGTCCCACGCCGGCCGGGCGGGCTGGACCTGGTACACCGGGTCGGCGGGGTGGATGTACCGGGCCGGCCTCGAGGCGATCCTCGGCTTCCGCCGACGCGGAGCGACCTTCGAGATCGATCCCTGCATCCCCGCGGCCTGGCCCACTTACTCGATCACCTGGTGCCTCGGCGCGACACGCTACTCGATCGAAGTCCAGAACCCGGAGCGCCGCTCGCGGGGCGTCGCCTCGGCGGTCCTCGACGGTGCGTCCGTCGATCCGGGAGCGATCCCTCTCGCCGACGACTCGGCCCGTCACCACCTGAAGATCGTCCTCGGAGAGGGGCGTCGCAGCTGAGAAGGGCGGATCACTGCAGCGGTCACGCCGACTCGCTATCCCAAGTCAAGATCAGCTCCACCCAGATGGCTGCGCTCAACTTGCGGCCCTCACGCTTCCACGGAGAGTGGAACTACACGTTCTCCCCGACTCCCCGTTCAAACTGAGGTCGTTATTCTGTGACGGGCCCTTGGGCTCGGGGCGTGGGCGGGTCGTCGCGGGGCACGAGGTGGGGCGAGGGATGACGGTGGAAGTCCCTTCGCTTTCGATGCTAGAGTGGGCGGAGTCGGGTGTCGGGAGGCTGGGAATGCGTCCATGTCCCACCTCCGGCACCAAACCCCTGGCGGAAACCCCATAGACAAACCGGAAAGCCTCGACCGGCGGGTGCTCGATGTCGTGTCGCGCCTCGGCAAGCCGGTCTCCGTGCGCGACCTGGTGCGCGCGCTCTCCCTCGACCCCCCCGCCCGGCGCGAGCTGAAGGCGGTTCTCCGCCGGCTCATCGCCAACGGAGCCCTCGTCGATCTTCGCGGGGCCCGGGTCGGCCTGCCGGACCGCATGAACCTGGTCGTGGGCCGTCTCTCGTGCAGCCCATCCGGGCACGGCTTCGTCGTTCCCGAGGTCCGGGGCGAGGGCCAGGGCGACCTCTTCGTCGCCGCCGCGAACATCCGCGAGGCCCTCCACGGCGATCGCGTCGTGGCCCGCGTCGAGCGGCACGGGCCGAAAGGGCCCGAGGGCCGCATCATCCGCGTCCTCGAGCGGGCCAATGAGCGCCTGGTCGGCCGCTACGAGGACGATGGTCCGCTCGGCGGCCACGTCGTCCCGTTCGACCCCCGCATCCTGCACGAGATCTTCCTCCCCGCGGGGGAGGAGCGGGGAGCGCTCGCGGGGCAGATGGTGACGGTCGAGATCACTCGGCCGCCGACGGCGACGCGCAACCCGGCCGGGCGTGTCGTCGAGGTGCTGGGACGCCTCACCGACCCCGGCGTGGACCTGAAGGTCGTCGTCGCGAAGCACGCCCTGCCCGACGCCTTCCCGGAGGAGGTCGAGGAGGAGGCGCGCCGCGTCGCCCGTCCCGTCGGCCAGGAGGACGTCGCGGGCCGCACGGATTTCCGGGGCGAGCTGACTGTCACGATCGACCCCGAGACCGCGCGCGACCACGACGACGCGGTCGGCATCGAGCGGCGTCCCCACGGCGGGTACCGGCTGGCCGTCCACATCGCCGACGTGGCTCACTACGTCCGGGAGGCAGGTGCCCTCGACCAGGAGGCCTACCTTCGCGGCACGTCCGTCTACTTTCCGGACCGGGTGCTGCCCATGCTCCCCCACGCCCTGTCGAGCGACGTCTGCAGCCTGATCGAGGGTCACGACCGGCTCACCCAGTCGGCCGTCATCGACCTGGACGCGCGCGGGCGGGTGGAGAGGACGACGTTCCACGACGGGGTGATCCGCAGCGCCGCGCGGCTCTCCTACGCCGAGGCCCAGGCGATCGTGGACGGCGACCGGGAGTCCCGGGGGCGGCACCCGGCCGTCGTCGAGCCCCTCCTCGCCATGGACGAGCTCGCGAAGCTCATGCGGAAGCGGCGCTACGAGCGGGGCTCGCTCGACTTCGACCTGCCCGAGCCGAAGCTCGTCCTCGACGCGGCGGGCGAGATGACCGGGATCGTCCGCCACGAGCGCCTGGACAGCATGCGGCTCGTCGAGGAGTTCATGCTCGCCGCGAACGAGGCGGTGGCGGAGAGGCTCCACCGCGCGGGCGCGGGGGCCCTCTACAGGATCCACGAGCAGCCGGACCCCGAGCGGGTCGAGGAGTTCGTCGAGCTCGTCTCTTCGCTCGGCTACCGGGTCCCGGCGACGGGGTCGGTCCGCCCCGAGGACTTCCAGCGCGTCCTGCGCCAGATCGAGGGCAAGCCGGAGGAGAAGCTCGTCTCCTACCTCCTCCTGCGCACGATGAAGCTCGCGCGCTACCACGAGGAGAACCTCGGCCACTTCGGCCTCGCGACGGACATGTACGCCCACTTCACGAGCCCGATCCGCCGCTACCCCGACCTCGTCGTTCACCGCGCGCTGCGCGCGCTACGGCGGGGAAGGGACGCCGGACGGGAGGCCTGGCTCCGCGAGAAGCTGCCCGAGATGGGCCTGCACCTCTCGGACCGCGAGCGACGGGCGTCGGAGGCCGAGAGAGAGCTCGTCGAGTGGAAGAAGGTCCGCTTCATGGCGGGGAAGGTCGGGGAGACGTTCTCCGGCCTCGTGACGGGGGTGCAGGCCTTCGGGCTCTTCGCGGAGCTCGACGAGATCTACGTCCAGGGGCTCGTCCACGTCTCGTCGATGACGGACGACTACTACCGGCTCGACGAGCGGGGCCACCGTCTCGTCGGGGAGAACACCGGAACGGTCTACCGGCTGGGCGATCGGGTGCGGGTCCAGGTCGCCCGCGTGGACCTGGTGCGGCGGCAGGTCGACTTCGCCCTCGCCTCCGTCCTCGAGCGGGCGAAGGGCGCCTCCAGCCGCGGCCGGGCCCCGTCCACCCGGCGCGGGCCGGGCCCGGCGGAGCGGCCGCGGCGGCGTCCGGGGAAGCCGCGGGAGAGTGCGCGCCGTCACACCGGACGGAAGCACCGGTAGGCGGCGGGCCGGGGCCGGTCTAGAATGGGCGAACACACCGAACCGATGAGACGGGAGCCGAACGTGAGCACTGGAGCCTCGAGACCCCCGGCGCGCAGCACCGAAGCCCGCATGGTTGCGCTCAACCTCTCTGCGAAGGAGCTCGTCTTCCTCCAGAAGGTCACGCGCCAGGAGTACCACTTCATCACCGACGACGAGCAACAGGCGCGCCTGCGGCTGCGGGACAAGCTCGTGGAGGCCGCCTTCGACCAGGAGCGGGGCCGCGTCGTCCTGAACCTCACCCGCGACGAGCTGCTCTTCCTGATCAAGGTCGCCCGGGAGAACTACTCCTTCATCGCCCGCGCCGAGAAGGAGGCCCGCCTGGCCCTCGCCGCCAAGCTGCACAAGACCGCGGAGTCGGTCTTCGGGGTGTCGACCCGCGAGGACTGACCTCCCCCTGCGTTCCTTCATCGTCGGGACGGCCGGCCACATCGACCACGGCAAGAGCGCGCTCGTGCTCGCGCTCACCGGCACCGACCCCGACCGCCTCAAGGAGGAGAAGGAGCGGGGCATCACGATCGACCTCGGCTTCGCCCACCTGGAGCTGGGGGAGGCGATCGTCGCCTCCTTCGTGGACGTGCCCGGCCACGAGCGGTTCGTGAGGCACATGCTCGCCGGCGCCCACGGGATCGACGCGGTGGCGCTCGTGGTGGCGGCGGACGAATCGGTCATGCCCCAGACCCGCGAGCACTTCCACATCTGCCGCCTCCTCGGCGTGCCCAGGGGCCTCGTCGTCCTCACGAAGTGCGACCTCGCCGACGCGGAGACGCAGGCGATCGCCGAGCTCGAGGCGCGCGAGCTCGTGGCCGGCTCCTTCCTCGAGGGCCGGCCCGTGGTGCGGGCCTCGGCCCGGACCGGCGAGGGGATGGACGCCTTGCGCGCCGCTCTCCTCGGCCTCGCCCGCGAGACGCCGCCCCGACCCTCGGAGGGCCTCCTCCGGCTGCCTATCGATCGGGTGTTCTCGATGAAGGGCTTCGGCACCGTGGTCACCGGGACGCTGGTCGGGGGCGAGCTGGCGACCGGGGAGGAGGTCGAAGCGCTGCCCTCGGGCCGAAGGGCGCGCGTTCGCGGCCTCCAGGTCCACGGTGAGCCGGTCGAGCGGGCGGCGGCGGGGACGCGCACCGCCGTCAACCTGGCCGGCGAAGCCTCCGGGCTCGACCGCGGCGAGGTGCTCAGCCGTCCGGGCACGCTGCGGCCGACGTCGATGATCGACGCCCTGGTCCAGATCCTCGCCGGCGGCCGGCCGCTCGCGGACGGGGCGCGGGTGCGAGTGCACGCGGCGAGCGCAGAGCGGCTCGCGCGAGTACACCTCCTCGGGGAGGCGGCGCTCGAGCCCGGCGCGAGCGCCCTTGCCCAGCTCCGGCTCGAGCGCCCCGGCGTCGTCGGGCGCGGAGATCGGCTCGTCCTGCGCTCCTACTCGCCGGCGGAGACGATCGGTGGCGCGGTCGTCGTCGACCCGCTCCCGCCGCGGCGCCGGCCTCGCGACCGGACGGCCGTCGAGAGGCTCCGCGAGGCGGCGCTGCGGCCGGCCGCCGAGGCCCTGGTCGAGGAGGCCGGGCCGGCCGGGATCGAGTCGACCCTCCTCGCGGCCCGCCTGACCGTGCCGCTCGCCCGGCTCGAGGTGGAGCTCCGCGCGAGCCGGACGGTCGTCGAGCTGGGGCGGGAGCCGGCCGTCGTCCTGTCCAGCGGCGCCCTCGACGGCCTCGGACGGGCAGCGCTCCGATCGCTCGAGGCCTTCCACAGCGAGCAGCCCCTCAAGGGGGGCATGCCGCGGGAGGAGCTGCGCAACCGGGTCTTCCGCCGGGCGCCGGGGGTGGCCTTCGAGCGTGTGCTCGCCGACCTGGCCGCGGCGGGGCGGGTCCGGCTCGGCCCGGACGTCGTTGCCGCAGCCGGGCACGAGGTCCACCTCTCCGCGGGCGAGGAGGAGGCGCGACGGCTGCTGGTGGACGCGGCACGGGCGGCGGGCCTGGCCGGCGTCGAGATTCCGGCCCTCGCCTCCCGCTCGAGCCGGGACCCCAGGCTGCTGGAGCGGGTCGCCCGTCTGCTCGTGGCCGAGCACGTCCTGGGCCGCGTGGGCGAAGGCCTCCTCCTCCACTCCGACCACCTCGCCGCCCTCCGGAAGCAGGTCCGGGAGCGGTGGCCGCCGGGCTCGAGGATCGAGGTCCCCGCCTTCAAGGACCTCGTCGCTCTCTCCCGGAAGCACGCGATCCCCCTCCTCGAGTACCTGGACCGGGAGAAGGTCACCCGGCGCGCGGGAAACGACCGCGTCGTGCTGTAGAATCCCCCGTCATGGCAGTCCCGAGCAAGGAGGAGAAGCGGCGCGCCGGGGGCGCCATCCGCGTGCCGTTCGTGCGGCGTTGCCGGCTCGAGTACACGGGCGGCAAGACCGAGAGCGCCTTCGTCGTGAACATCAACGTGCTGGGCGCCTACGTCGCCCACGACGTCATGCCGCCCCTCGGCCGGGCGCTCGTGTTCCGCTTCCAGGTCCCGGGAAACGAGCGCGAGATCGCCGTGGACGGCGTCGTGGCGTGGACGAACCCGCAGCAGGAGCACCCAGTGCACAGCCTCCCGCCCGGCTTCGGCGTGGCCTTCCGGTCCCTCGCCCAGGACGTGCGGGAGCGCATCGAGCAGATCGTCTTCGACTACCTGGCCCGGCAATCCGGCGAGTGAGGCCGCCGCCGAAGCGCCTCTCGGCGCGCCCGCGCGGCCTGGAGCCCGGTCGGGCGGTCCGGTACGCTAGAGCAGCAGGCTGACCGGGTTCTCGAGGAGGCGGCGGACCTCGGCCAGGAACTGGGCGGCGAGGGCGCCGTCCACCACCCGGTGGTCGGAGCTGAGCGTGACCTTCATCCGGTGGCCGACCGCCAGCAGGTCGTCCTTCACGACCGGCACCTTCCGCACCGCACCCACGGCGAGGATGCCGCTCTCCGGCGGGTTGATGATGGCGGTGAACTCGGTGACGTCGAACATGCCGAGGTTCGAGACGGTGAACGTGGAGCCGTAGTACTCCTCGGGCTTGAGCCTCTTCTCGCGCGCCCGGGCGGCGAGCTCCTTCACCTCGCGGGCGATCTCGACCACGTGCTTGCGGTCGGCGTTCCGCACGACCGGGGTGATGAGGCCCTCGGGGAGGGAGACGGCGACGCCGAGGTGGACGTCGGCGTGGGTCTGGATCGTCTCCCCGGTCCAGGAGGCGTTCACGGTGGGGAAGCGGGTGAGGGCCTTCGCGCAGGCCTTGAGCACGAGGTCGTTGTAGGAGACCTTCACGTCCTCGGCCCGGACGAGCTGCTCGCGGAGCGACACGGCCGCGTCCATGTCGATCTCGACCGTCACGTAGAAGTGCGGCGCCGTGTACAGGCTCTCGGCCAGCCGCTTCGCGATGGTGCGGCGCATGCTCGTGAGCGGGATGGCCGTGCCCGGCTTGACGGAGGGAGCCGGGATCGGGGGCCGGGTCGGGGCCGCGGCACCGGTTGGCCGAAGGGCGGGCGCGGGGAGCGGCGCCGCGACCCAACCTTCCACGTCGCGCTTGACGATCCGTCCGCCGGGGCCGCTGCCCGCCACCGAGGCCAACGGGACGTTCTTCCGCGCGGCGATGGCCCGAGCGAGGGGGCTTGCCTTGACCCGGCCGCCGGGGGAGATGGCCGGGTTGGCGGCGGCCGGGACCGGGAAGGCCACGACAGGTACGGCAGCCGGCGCTGGGGCGACCGGCGCAGGTGGAGCGGCTGCCGGTGCGGGCGCAGCAGCGGGAGCCGACGCGGAAGCAGGGGCTGCGGCGGCCGCAGCCGCGGCCTCCGCCAGCAGCGGCCCGATGTCCTCCCCCGCGTCCGCGATCACGCCGATGAGGGCGCCGACGGGGGCCTTGCTCCCCGCCGTGACGAGGACCTTCCGCAAAACGCCCGCGCCGAGGGCCTCCATCTCCATGTTGGCCTTGTCGGTCTCGATCTCCGCGAGCACGTCGCCGACCTTGACGACGTCGCCCTCGTTCCGGCTCCACTTCACGATCGTGCCCTCCTCCATCGTCGGAGAGAGCTTGGCGAGGACCACCTTCGTGATCATCGGTAGAGCACCTCGTGGACGGCCGCGACCACCTTCTCCGGCTGGGGGAGGTACGCCTTCTCGAGCATCCGGGAGTACGGCATGGGGACGTCGGCCGCGGTCACCCGGAGGACCGGGGCGTCGAGGTCGTCGAAGCACTCGCGCTGGACGCGGTCCGCGATCTCGGCCCCGAACCCGGCGTAGCGCCAGCCCTCCTCGACGACCACGCAGCGGTTCGTCCGGCGCACCGAGTCGAAGATCGCGTCCTCGTCGAGGGGGCGCAGGGTGCGGGGGTCCACCACCTCGGCCTCGATCCCGTCCTTCGAGAGGAGCTCCGCCGCCTGGAGGGCGAACTGGGTCGAGCGGCCCCAGCCCACGATCGTGACGTCCTTGCCCGCGCGCTTCACCTCGCCCAGGCCGAGGGGGATCGTGAACTCCTCCTCGGGCACCTCGCCCTTGAGGTTGTAGAGCACCTCGTTCTCCATGAAGACGACCGGGTTGTCGTCCCGGATCGCGCTCTTCAGGAGGCCCTTCGCGTCCTTCGGGGTCGAGGGCATGACCACGACGAGGCCGGGCACGTGAGCGTACCAGCTCTCGAGGGCCTGCGAGTGCTGGGCCGCCACCTGGGCCGCCGCCCCGGAGGGGCCGCGCATGACCATCGGGCAGCGGATCTGGCCCCCCGACATGTAGCGGTACTTGGCGGCGTGGTTCACGATCTGGTCGAGGGCCAGGATCGAGAAGTTGAAGGTCATCATCTCGGCGATCGGGCGCATCCCGACGAAGGCCGCCCCGACCGCGACGCCGGCGATCGCTTCCTCGGCGATCGGCGTGTCGCGCACGCGCCACTCGCCGAACTCCTGGAGGAGGCCCTGGGTGATCTTGTAGGCGCCCTGGTACTGGCCGACCTCCTCGCCGAGGAGGAAGACGGACGGGTCGCGCCGCATCTCCTCCCGCATGGCCTGGTTGAGGGCCTCGCGCATCGTCATGACCGGCATGGTCAGCCCTCCACCTTGGCCGGCGCGGGCTGCGGCACCCACGGCGGGAACGCCTCGACGGGCCGGTCCTCCCTCACCGCCGCCCGCCACGCGGGGTCCTTGTCGGCGCCGCGGCCGTGGACGTAGGGGGAGCGGACGTAGACGTCCTCGTAGAGGGTCTCGGGAGAAGGCCAGGGGCTCTGCTCGGCGAAGCGCACCGCGTCCGCGATCTGCGCCTGCACGTCCTTGTCGAGGGCCTCGAGCTCGGCCTCCGCGACCTTGTGCTTCTCCTTCAGGACGTTCCCGAACCGCAGGATGGGGTCGTGGCGCATCATCTCCTCGACCTCCTCCTTGGTGCGGTACTTGCCCGGATCGGACATCGAGTGCCCTCGGTAGCGATAGGTCTCGACTTCGACGAGGCTCGGCCGCTTCTCCTTCCTCGCCCGGTCGACGGCCTCGCCGAGGGCCTCCCGGACGGTGAGGAGGTCCATCCCGTCGACGTCGCGCCGCGGGATCCCGTAGGCGCTGCCCCTCTGGTAGAGGTCCTTGACCGAAGACGCCCGGTCGAGCGAGGTGCCCATGCCGTACCGGTTGTTCTCGATCACGAAGACGACGGGAAGGCCCCAGAGCGCGCTCACGTTGAGCGCCTCGTGGAAGGCCCCCTCGTTCACCGCGCCGTCGCCGAAGAAGCAGAGGGCCACCTGGTCGGTGCCGCGCAGGCGGATGGCGTAGCCCATTCCGGCGGCGAGGGGCAGGTGACCGCCCACGATCCCGTCCCCCCCGAAGTTGCCGGTGGCCACGTCGTAGAAGTGCATGCTGCCGCCCTTGCCCCGGCTGATGCCGCCGATCCTCCCGCACAGCTCGGCCATGAGGGGGCGCGGGTCCGTGCCCCGGGCGAGCGCGTACCCGTGGTCCCGGTAGGAGGTGACGAAGTAGTCGTCGGGACGCAGGAGGCTCATCGCTCCCACCGCCACGGCCTCCTGGCCGATGTAGAGGTGCAGGAAGCCGCCGATCTTGCCCTCCACGTAGATCTGGGCGCAGCGCTCCTCGAAACGACGGATGAGGAGCATGGCGCGGTACTGCGCGAGCGCTTCGTCTCTTTCCATTCTGTGGACGCTTCCCTCGGCCGCGGCGCACCGCCGGGGCGGCGCATTGCGGCGGAAACCCATTTATTACTTTGAATTACGCCGGGCGTCAACGGCCGGTGAGCTTTGGCGGCGGGGACGGCCCCGATCGAGGCGGCCGGGCAGCCTCAGAGGAAGAGCACGGCGGTCGCGGTGATCGCCAGGCCCAGGATCAGCATGGCGAAGAGGGAGAGGGCGAACGTCGTCTCGGCCGTACCGTCGCCTTCCCTTGGGCCCCTGCCCCCGCCTTCGAAGGCCGCCCTGACCTCGGGTCGGGTCAGGTAGAGGAGCACCGTGGCGGAGGCCAGGGTGAACGGGCACGCCAGCAGGCCGAAGCCTGCGATGGCCACCTGGAGGTGGCGGGCCCACGGCGCGAGAGCGCGCAGGCCCAGCGCCATCGCCGTCCCCAGGCCGGCGAGCGCGAGGCTGGTCAGGCCGGCGAGGCCCCAGACCGGGACGCCGCCGCCGAAGCGATTCGCGGCGAGCAGCACCGCGGCCACCGAGGAAGGCACGAACAGGGCCCAGAGCGCGACGAGCAGGGTGACCGTGGCGGGTCGCCGCGCCGTCCCGGTCGGCCGCGCGGTCGCGCGTCGCGGATCCACGACCGACGACGGCCGGGGAGCGAGGGATGGCGGCGCGGCAGGCTCGACGATCGGGCGCGACTCTTCGGCCGCCGGGCGGGGCACCTCGAGCGACGTTCGCAGAACCAGGTCGTCCGGCGCGACGACCACCGTTTCCCCCACCTCGGCGAGGAGCCTCACCTGCGCGTCTCCGAAGCGGATCGTGTCGCCCGGCTGGAGGCGGATCCTCTCGACGCGCTTGCCGTTCACGTGCGTTCCGTTGGCGCTGCCCGCGTCCCGGAGCACGAGGCCCTCGGGCAGCTCCTCCACGATCGCGTGGCGGCGCGAGCACTTCGCGTCGTTCAGGACGACGTCGCACCCGGGGTCCCGCCCGAACGTGGCCACCGTCCCCGGCAGCTCGACCACGTGGGGGGTGCCGCCGCGGTGGGAGATCTCGAACCTCATGTCCGCGTTCCAGGGGAGCGGAGGATTGTAGCAGGCCCCGCTCGGCTCGACTTCGCCCGCGGAGGGCGGGTACGATCGCCTGTCATCCCGAGGCGCGCCGGTCCTGACGGGCGCCGAGGGCTCCGCGGACGCGGCGGATCCCTCGCGGCTGTCCCCTCGAGTCGCTCGGGGCGACAAGGAGCCTCGACCATGGCGCACGGCGACCCCCAGCAGCGGTCCGCGCGGCTCGCGGAGGTGAACGAGATCCTGAGGGGCGAGGCTGCGCCCGAGGACCTCGACCTCGTGTCGAGCCTCGCTCCCATCCTCTTCGCCGGCATGGCAGACCGCCACGCCCTGGGCCTGCCGGCCGCGGCGGTGGCCGAGCGGCTTCGCCTCCACTTCCGCTTCGTGGCCCGCGAGATGCCCCCCGGCCACCAGCTCTACAAGGGCCTGCCGGGCATCCACGTCTCGGTCCGCAACCCGAGCGAGGAGGAGGCCCGCGCCCTCGGCGGCGGGACGGCGGTGCCGCTCGAGACGACGATCGTCCAGACCCACACCCCCGACCGGCCGTTCATCTTCGACAGCGTGAAGAACTACCTCCAGAAGTCGGGCCTCCGCGTCTACTCGGCCATCCACCCGATCTTCACCATCCGGCGGCAGTGGGAGAGGATCGTGGCGATCGGCGACGCCCAGGAGGAGGGGAGCCGCGAGAGCTACTGCTTCTTCCAGATCGAGCCCCTCGCCTCCCGCGAGCGGGTCCGGCGGGTGGAGCACGAGGTCTTCTCTCTGCTGAAGGCGGTCTTCCTGGCGGTGGACGACTTCGAGGACATGAAGCGCGCCTGCCGCGACAAGGTCGCGCGCGTGCGGGCCCGGAGGGGGAGCGCGGGGGAGGCCGCGTCCGTCCGCTCCTTCCTCGAATGGCTCCTCGACGACAACTACATCTTCATGGGGACCGTCTCCTACGCGGTGGCCCCCGACGGCACCCCGGCGCGCGTGCACGAGACGGCGAGCGGGGTCTTCACCGACCCCACGCTCCTCCCCGTCGTCTTCCCGGGAGTGGTCGAGCACGTGGAGTCCCACCTCAAGCCCGGGTCCGGCGACGACCGGATCCTCGACCTCGACTTCTGCGCGAGCGCCTCCGCCATCTACCACCTCGACCCGATCGAGGACCTCACCGTGCGGGAGTGGGGCGAGGACGGGAGGCTCCAGGGCCTCACCCTCCTCCTCGGGCGCTTCGCCCGCGGCGCCTTCGCCCAGCGGGCCGACCGCATCCCCATCCTGCGGGAGAAGGAGGAGCAGCTCCTCGCTCGCTGCGGGGCGATGCCGGCTTCGCACGCCTGGCGGGAGACGCGGGCCACGTTCAACCACTTCCCCAAGACCGACCTCTTCTACGCCGACACCCGGGACCTCGAGCGCATCATCGGGCGCATCGTCCACGTGGCGAGCGACGACGAGGTCGTGGTCGAGGGCCGGCGGGGCGCCGGCTACGAGGCCCTCTACGTCGCGTTCTCGCGCCTGCGCTACGCCTACCAGATCGAGGCCGCGCTCCGGCGGGCGTTCGCGGGCGCCTTCGGGCCGGTCGCGTTCGGCACGTCGGTCGACTGCGGGCCCGTCACCCTCCTCATCTTCTACTTCGACTCGAACCGGCTCGAGCACCCGGTGGACACCGACGAGGCCCGCCGGCTGACCGAGCCCCTGGTCACGGACTGGGAGGACCGCGTGTCCACCGCCCTCGAGCGGGTGTTCGGGGAGCGCGAGGGGCGGCGGCTCTTCCGGCGGTACGTGACGCCGGAGTCCCGCAGCGGGCTCTATCGCGAGGTGACGGCGCCGGAGCAGGTGCCGGACGACCTCCGCCAGTTCGAGGCGCTCGAGAGCCGGCTCGAGGCGGGCGTCGTGGCGAAGACCTCCGAGACGGCCTCCGTCCAGCTCTGCTCGGTCCGCTCGCTCGACCTGACCGACATCCTCAAGACGATGCAGAACCTCGGGCTCACGGTGACCGAGGAGCTGCGCATCCCCCTCACCCTGCCCGAGGGCCGCCGCTGCTTCCTCTATCGCTTCGCGGTCGCGGCGCCGGCGGACCGCATCGCCGCCCTTCGCCAGGGCGAGCAGCGCTTCGTGGACGCGCTGCGCGCGCTCGACGAGGAGCGGGCGACCGACGACCCCCTGAACGGCCTCATCCTCTCCGCCGGCCTCACGTGGCGTCACGTCGAGGTCCTGCGGACGCTCCGCAACCACCTCCTGCAGGTCCGTCCCCACTGGAACGCGGACACGGTGAACGGCGTCCTCGTCCGGAACGCGTGGGCGGCGGGGGCGCTCTACCGGGCCTTCGCGGCCCGCTTCGATCCCGTGGTCCCCGGCGACCGCGCCGCGGCCGTCGAGGAGGCCGACGCCGGATTCGCCCGGGCCCTGGAGGCCGTGCGGAGCCTGGCCGAGGACGAGGTCCTCCGGGCCCACGAGAACCTGCTGCGGGCCGCGCTCCGGACGAACGCGTACCAGCGCCCGGAGCGGCCCGTCTTCTCGATCAAGGTCGACTGCCGGAAGGTCGAGGGCATGCCCACGCCCCGGCCTCTCTTCGAGATCTACGTGCACTCGCGGCGGCTCGAGGGCATCCACCTGCGCGGGGGGCGGGTCGCCCGGGGCGGGATTCGCTGGTCGGACCGCCACGACGATTTCCGGACCGAGATCCTCGGCCTCATGAAGACGCAGATGGTCAAGAACTCGGTGATCGTGCCGGTGGGCTCGAAGGGCGGCTTCGTCCTGAAGGGCGAGGTGCCCCCGCGGCCGGCTCTCGACGAGTACCTGATCGACCGCTACCGCGAGTTCGTCTCGGGGCTCCTGGACGTCACCGACAACCGGGCCGACGGCCAGGTGCTGCACCCGCCCGAGGTCGTCCGGCTCGACGGCGACGACCCGTACCTCGTGGTGGCGGCGGACAAGGGCACCGCCCACCTCTCCGACACCGCCAACCGGGTCTCCGCCCAGTACGGCTTCTGGCTGGGCGACGCCTTCGCCTCCGGGGGCAGCGCGGGCTACGACCACAAGAAGATGGGCATCACCGCCCGCGGGGCCTGGGAATGCGTGAAGCACCACTTCCGCAACCTGGGGATGGACATCCAGAAGGAGCCGTTCACCGTCGCCGGGGTCGGCGACCTGTCGGGGGACGTCTTCGGGAACGGCGTCCTCCTGTCACGCGCGACGAAGCTCGTGGCCGCGTTCGACCATCGCAACATCTTCGTCGATCCGAGCCCCGACCCCGAGGCGAGCTACCGCGAGCGGGAGCGGGTCTTCGCCCTGCCGCGCTCGAGCTGGCGCGACTACGACACCTCCCTCCTCAGCCCGGGAGGCGGGATCTACGACCGCTCGGCGAAGGCGATCCCGCTCTCGCCCGAGGCGCGGAAGCTCCTCGACGTCGAGGCGTCGGACCCCTCCGGGGAGGAGGTGATCCGGAAGATCCTGGCCGCGCGCGTGGATCTCCTCTACAACGGCGGCATCGGCACGTACGTCAAGGCGGAGTCGGAGGGGCACGGCGAGGTCGGCGACCGGTCGAACGACCGGGTGCGGGTGAACGGCCGCGAGGTGCGGGCCCGGGTGATCGGCGAGGGCGGCAACCTCGGCCTCACCCAGAAGGGCCGGCTCGAGTACTGGGCGGCCGGGGGCCGCCTCAATACCGACGCCGTCGACAACTCCGGCGGGGTCGACACCTCGGACCACGAGGTGAACATCAAGATCCTCCTCGACATGCTCGTGAAGAAGGGCCTCGTGAAGGGACGGGAGGAGCGGAACGGCATTCTCGCCCAGATGGCCGACGAGGTGGCGGCCCTGGTCCTCGCCGACAACGCCGGCCAGGCCCTCTGCCTCAGCCTCGACGGCCGCCGCAGCGCGCGCCGCTACGACGAGTTCGTGGCCCTCGTCGACGACATGGCGGGGGCGGGCCTGCTGAGCCGGGCCGACGAGTCGGTGCCCACTCGGGAGGAGCTCCTCGGAAGCTCCCAGCGTGACCGCGGCCTCCCGGGACCGCTCCTCTGCGTGCTCCTCGGCTACGCCAAGATGTCGGCCTTCCAGCTCCTCCTGGAGACGGACTTCCCCGACGGCCCGGTCGGTCGGCCCTTCCTCGACGGCTACTTCCCGCACCTCCTGCGGGAGAGGTTCGCCGCGCACTTCGACGAGCACGTCCTCCGACGGGAGATCGTGGCCACCGTCGCGGTCAACTACCTGGTCAACCGCGGCGGCATCTCGCTCCTCCCGCGCCTCGAGCAGGGGGCGAGGAACGGCATCGGGGAGGCGGTCGCGGCCTGGATCGAGGTGGACCGGGAGGCGGAGGCGCAGGCGCTGCGGGACGCCTTGCTGGCCTCGGGCCGCAACGCCGGCGAGGAGCAGGCGGCTCTCCTCGAGATCGAGGACGCCCTCGAGTCGGCCGCAGCGCAGAGGCTCGAGGGGAAGAAGGGCGGCGCCAAGAAGACGCTCGCGGAGATCCGGTCCCGGCTGAAGCTCTGACCCGCTGCCTCTTCGTCGCCGACCTGCGCGGCCGGGCCGGCCGGTACGAGGTCGAGAGGTCGATGCCGCGGGCGAGCGGCGAGGCCGAAGGAGGCTTCGGGGTCGGATCTTTCGGAACATTCGTTGCGATCGGGCCGCCCTCCGTTCGCATGAACCTTCCAATCCATTCAAGTGGGTAGTGCCAAGAGACCATGGCACGCCCACCCCGGTGCGCCCCTATCATGGGTAGCAGCAACGCCGCCGATCGCCCACGCCCCCTGGATCGGGCGGACGCGGAAGC
>DATJYX010000085.1:0-46939 GCA_035577965.1 Vicinamibacteria bacterium
GCCGCGAGCCCGTCCGGGTTCGGCAGCGGTCCGGATCGGTGGAGGACCACGGCGCCCCTAAGCGGTCCGGCGCGTCGCGGCCATGAAGGGCGTGTTGCGCCGCTCGACGACCTCGCCGCCCGCGTCCAGGGCGACGAGGCCGGCGCCGGGGCCGACCTCGTCGAGCACTCGTCGGGCTGCGTCCTCGATCGCGACGCCGTCGCCCACGAGGTCGGCCAGCCGTTTCGCGGCCAGCTTCACGAGGATCCGCTCGCCCACGCCCGTCATCGAGACGCCGACCCGCGGCGTGCAGTACGTGCCGGCGCCGATGATCGGCGTGTCGCCCACGCGGCCGGGGAAACACTGCCCGGTCCCGCCGGTGGAGGTGGCCGCCGCGAGGCGGCCACGCGCGTCGACCGCCACGCAGCCGACCGTCCCGAGCCGCGGGTGCTCCGCCTTCCAGGCTGCGGCCATGGCCGCGTAGTCGAGGCGCCGGCAGGCGTCGTCGATGTGCTCCTGCCAGTAGGCGATCCGGGCCGGAGTCGCGACGACGCCCACCTCGTGGCCGAGCCGCGCGGCGAGGGCGAGGGCCTCGGGGCCGGCGAGCATCACGTGCGCGTCCAGCTCCAGCAGGTAGCGGGCGAGGCGGACGGGGTGGGGGAGGAGCGGCACCTGGGCGACCGCGCCCGCCCGGCCGTCGTCGGCCATGATGCTCGCGTCCAGGCGTGCGACCCCGTCGGCTTGCAGGTAGGCGCCCGTCCCCGCGTTGAGGAGGGGCTCGTCCTCGAGGGCGCGCACGGCCGTCTCGACCGCGTCCAGCGCGCTTCCCTCCGCCTGCAGCACGGCCCACCCGGCGTCGGCGGCCCGCTCGCAGGCGGCGAGTCGCCCGGCCTCCTCGCCGGGCGGCGGGGTGCCGCACCCGCCGTGCACGACCAGCGCCGGCTTCATCCGCCCTCCGCTCCCGCCACAAGTAGGCCACGGCCGAGGGGGTCCTGCAACCCGGAGGGCGCTTGCCGTAGAGACCCTCTGGAGGCGAAGCTCTGGCCAGCCGAGGTCGTGCGGACGCGGCGCCGACGCCGGAGGAACGAATGATGAAAACCGCCCTCGCCCTGATGCTCGCCCTGCTGTGTGTCCCGACGCCGTCGCGGGCGGCGCCGCCCCTGGCCGAGACGCGGCTCGTGATCGTGGGCGGCGGCGAGCGCCCTCCGCTCGCGTTGGCCCGCTTCGTCGAATGGGCCGGCGGCCCCGCGGCCCGCCTCCTCGTCGTTCCGTGGGCGAGCGGAGAGCCCCGGGAGAGCTGCGAGGCCCTCCTCGGGGAGCTGAATCCGCACGGTCCCGGCGAGGCGAGCTGCGGCCCGCCCGCCACGCTCGACGCCCAGGGCAGGGCCGCGCCTCTGGGCGCGGAGGCGAAGGCCGAGACGCTCGCGCGGCTCGCCAGGGCCACCGGCGTCTTCTTCACCGGCGGCGACCAGGCTCGGATCATGGACGTCCTGGCCGACGGCGAGCTGCTCGCCGCGGTCCAGCACCGGTTCGCCGCCGGGGTCGTCTTCGGGGGGACGAGCGCCGGCGCGGCCGTGATGTCGGCCCGCATGATCACCGGCGACGGGGACTTCACGGTGATCGACGGGAAGAAGGTGGGCGAGCGGCCCGGCCTCGGGCTCGTCGAAGGGGTGATCGTGGACCAGCACTTCGTGAAGAGGCAGCGGGAGAACCGCCTCTTCGGCCTCGTGCTGGACCACCCCGGCGAGCGCGGAGTCGGGATCGACGAGGACGCGGCTCTCCTCGTGACGCGGGGACGTCACGCGGAGGTCGTGGGGAGAGGGCTCGTCATGCTGGTCGACGCGAAGGGGCCCGACCGGCTGGAGATCAGGCTGCTCCGGCCGGGGCAGACGACGGACCTGCGGTCACGGCCTTGAACGGAACGAACACCGACGGACCGACTCTCGGAAGGAAAGACGCGCGCCGGAACGACCGGGCGCGCGCTTGGGGGAGGAGAGGATCAGAGACCTGGGGATGCGCGCCAAGGGGCGCATCCCCAGGGGCGTCAGTGCATTCGGGCGTACTTGGCCTGCAGCTCGTCCTTCGACTCCGCGTGCTCGGGGTCGTGGATGATGCAGCCGTCGACCGGGCAGACCTCGATGCAGCGAGGGTTGTCGTAAGCACCCACGCACTCGGTGCACTTCTCGGCGTCGATGACGTAGATGGAATCACCCGCGGTGATGGCCGTGTTGGGGCACTCCGGCTCGCACGCGCCGCAGCTGATGCACTCGGCCACGATCTTCATCGCCATGGAATCCAGTCCTCCTGAGGGCCCGCGGCCATGCGCAATTCCTGCGGGCCGAAAACCCGTCCACATGATGGTGCTGCACGATTCCTGCCACTTTGGGCGGATTGAGCGCCCAGAGGCTCTCCGATCCGTCTGACGTTATACTTACAGCCGGACGAGCGAGCGGGACCTGCCCGCGGAGCGATTGCCGGTGCACTTCCTCTACTCCCTGATTCTGACGGCCGGTTTCGTTCTCGCCCTGCCGTGGTTCCTCTGGAAGGGCCGGTCCACCGGGAAGTACCTGCGCACCTTCCGCGAGCGCATGGGCCGGCTGCCCGTCTACATCAACGTCGACGGGGACCGGTCGATCTGGATTCACGCCGTCTCCGTCGGCGAGGTGCTGGCGGCGCGGCCGCTCGTCCCGGCGCTCCGCGAGCGCTTCCCCGGCCACCGCCTCTTTCTCTCCACGACGACGATGACCGGCAACGCGGTAGCGAAGAAGAGCGTCCGGGGAGTGGACGGGCTCTTCTACGCGCCCCTCGATTTCCCCCGCCCGGTGCGCCGGGTCTTCGACGTCCTCAACCCGTCGCTCCTCGTCCTCGTCGAGACCGAGCTCTGGCCGAACCTCATCCATGAGGCGCGGCGCCGCGGCACGCGCGTCGCCCTCGCGAACGGCCGCATCTCGGCCCGTTCGTTCCCGCGCTACCTGCGGGTGCGCCGCCTCGTCGGCGCCGTGCTCTCCGAGATCGACCTCTTCCTCATGCAGGGAGAGACCCACGCCGAGCGGATTCGCGCCATGGGGGCGCCCGCGGACCGGGTGCACGTGGCGGGCAACCTGAAGTTCGACGCGGTGGAGCCCGGGAAGCTCCCCGAGCGGCTCGTCCGTCTCATCCACGGCGGCGCCGCCCACCGTCCGCTGTGGGTGGCGGGTAGCACGGTGGGGGGCGAGGAGGAGCTCGTCCTCTCCGCGTTCCACCACGTGCGCGAGCGGGTGCCGCAGGCGCGGCTCTTGGTCGCCCCCCGGCATCCCGAGCGCTTCTCCGCCGTGCCCGCGCTCGTGGAGGCGGCGGGCTTCCGCTGCCTGCGCCGCAGCGCCCTCGACCCCGGGGCCTGGCGGGACGGCGAGGTGCTCCTGCTCGACTCCCTCGGCGAGCTGGCCCAGGTGTACGCCCTCGCCAGCGTCGTCTTCGTGGGCGGCAGCCTCGTCCCCTCCGGCGGCCACAACATCCTCGAGCCCGCCGTGGCCGGCAAGCCGGTGGTGGTCGGCCCGCACATGGAGAACTTCCAGGAGATCGCCGACCAGTTCCGCAGCGAGAGCGCGCTCGTGCAGGTGGCCTCCGCGGACGAGCTGGCCTCGGAGATCTCGGCCCTGCTCCTCGACGAGGAACGCCGCCGGGGCCTCGGCGATCGCGCGCGCGAGCTCGTGGACCGCAACCGCGGCGCCCTCCGCCGCACCACCGACGCGCTCTCCTCTCTCCTGGCGTGAGGCGCCTCCTGGGAGCGGCCTTCGGCGCGCTCGGCTCCCTCCGGGCCGCGGCCTATCGGCGCGGCCTCGCGCCGAGGTCGCGCCTCGCCGGCCCCGTCATCAGCGTGGGCAACCTCGGCGTGGGAGGCAGCGGAAAGACGCCGGTCGTGGCCCGGGTGGCCGAGATCCTGCGCGACGCCGGCCTGAAGGTGGCCGTGCTGAGCCGGGGCTACGGCGGGACCTTCCGCCGCGAGGCCCTCGTGGTGAGCGACGGCGCATCCGTCCTCGCCGGGGCGGACGAGGCGGGTGACGAGCCGGTGATGCTCGCCCGCGACCTGCCGGGGGTGGTCGTGGCGGTGGGGCCGCGGCGCGACGCGGTGGGCCGCGCAGTCGAGGCCCGCTTCGGCCGGCTCGTGCACGTCCTGGACGACGGCTTCCAGCACCTGCGGCTCGAGCGGGACCTCGACCTCCTCTGCCTCGACGTGCGCGATCTCGGCGACCGGCCCATGCCGGCCGGGCGCCTGCGCGAGTGGCCGTCGGCGATCGACCGCGCCGACGCCTTCCTCCTCACCCGGCTCGAGGCCGCGTCGGAGGAGGAGATCGCGGCCCTCGAAGCGAGACTCGGTCCCGAGCGGACGTTCCGGGTGGCGCGCCGGCCGACGGGCTGGCGGACGCCCGGTGGCGCTCCCGCCCCCGCCCCCGCGCGCGCCTACCTGCTCGCCGCGATCGCGCGGCCGGAGCGCCTCGAGCGGGACGTGGCCGGGGGCGGCGTCGCCGTCGTCGGGCGCGCCTTCTTCCGCGATCACCACCGCTACCGCGCGGAGGAGCTCGCCGCGGCGGCCCGGGAGGCGCGCGCCGCCGGAGCGGACGCGATCGTGACGACGGCCAAGGACGCCGTCCGGCTCCCCGCCGGGGACCTGTGCCTGCCCGTGCTCGTGCTGGGCATCGCGGCCGTGATCGCCGACGAGGGGCGGCTGCGGGAGCGGGTGCTGGCGGCCGCGAGGAGGACGGCCTGAAGCGCGAGCGGCGTCACGCCCTCGAAGCGGCGACCGCGAGCGCGGCGTCCGCCGTCGTGCGCCGCCTGCCGCGCCGCGCCGTGCTCGCCCTCGGTCGGACGTTGGGCCGACTGTGGGGCGCCCTCGACCGGCGGCACCTCGCGATCGCCGCCGACAACCTGCGCCAGGCGTTCCCGGAATGGGACGAGCGCCGGGTGAGGAAGACCGCACGGGGTGTCTACGCCCACTTCGGTGCGGTGCTCCTCGACCTCCTGTGGATGGAGGGCCGCTCCGCCGAGGAGCTCCTCGCCCTCGCCGACCTCGAAGGGGTCGAGCGGTTGGTCGAGGCGCGTGCCAGAGGACGCGGGGTCATCGCCCCCGCCGGCCATCTCGGGAACTGGGAGCTCCAGGCCATCGCTTCGGTCCCCCTCGTCGGCACCACGGCCGTGGTCGCCCGCCCCCTCGACAACCCGGCTCTCGACCGGAGGCTGGTCGGCCTTCGCACCTCGACCGGAAACACCGTCATCTACAAGCAGAGGGCGCTCGCGCGGGTCATCAAGGCGATCCGCGAGGGAGGCATCGTCGCGATCGTCATCGACCAGAACGTGCAGGAGAAGGACGGGATCTTCGTGCGCTTCTTCGGGCGGCCCGCCTGCACGACGACGGTGGCCGCCGCGCTCGCGCTGAAGACGGGCTGCGCGATCGTCCCCGTGCGGTGCCTGCTGCAGGCGAACGGCCGCTACCGCATGGTGTACGGCCCACCGGTCGAATGGACCGCGACCGGGGGCCGCGACGAGGACGTCGCCGGCCTCACCCAGCGCCTGACCTCGATCATCGAGGACTGGGTGCGGGAGACGCCCGAGCAGTGGCTGTGGCTCCACAGGCGCTGGAAGACGCAGGCATCCCGAGGAGCGTCGGTGCGGGGGGGCTCCGAGGGAGTCTCGCCGGCCCCGCTCGGTCCGTCCTCTCCAGACCCCTCTGAGCGCTCGTCGGCCCGACCCCTGGGTCGGCCTTCCGAGGAGCGCTCGGCGGGCGTCACGGCTGACGAGGTCGTCTCCGCGCGCGACTCGGGCGGGGGGCGGAGAGACGAAACGTGACCGAAGCCGGGCGCCTCCTCGTCCGCGCGCCGAACTGGGTGGGCGACGTCGTCCTCTCCCTGCCCGCGCTGCGCGACCTGCGGCGCTCGTTCCCCGCCGCGCGTCTCGAGGTGCTGGCCCGGCCGTGGGTGGCCGATCTCTACCGCGCCGTGCCGGAGGCGGACGCGGTCGTGGAGAGCCGTGGACACGCGGCCGACGCCGCGGCGCTCCGCGGCCGCTTCGACCTGGGTGTCCTCCTGCCCAACTCGTTCGGCACCGCGCTCGTCCTGTGGCGGGCCGGGGTCGAGGAGCGCTGGGGCTACGCCACGGACGGCCGGGGCCCGCTGCTCACGCGCCGCTGCCGCGTGCCCGCCGACGTCCGGCACCGCAGCCAGGTGTACTACTATCGGGCCATGCTGGCCGGCCTGGGCCTGGCCGTCGAGGGAGAGCCCGACGCGTCGCTCGAGTGCCCGGAGGAGTGGGCGGCGCGCGGCCTCTCCCTCCTCGATCCCGACGGACCGTGGATCGGGGTGAACCCCGGCGCCTTCTACGGGACGGCGAAGCGGTGGCTCCCCGAACGCTTCACCGCGGCGGCCGACCACGTGGCCCGCCGCACCGGCGCCCGGGTGGCGGTCATCGGAGGTGCCGCCGAGCGGCCGCTCGGGGAAGCGATCGCGGGGGGGCTCCGCGCGCCGTCGCGAGTGCTGTGCGGAGAGACGACGCTCGCCGATCTCGTGGGCGTGCTCGCCCGTCTGCGCCTCCTGCTCACGAACGACTCCGGACCCATGCACCTCGCCGCCGCTCTCGGCACGCCGGTCGTGGCCGTCTTCGGCTCCACGGACTGGAGGGAGACCGCCCCCGTGTCCGGCCGCGCACGCCTCGTGCGCGAGGAGACGGAGTGCGCGCCCTGCCTCCTCCGCGAGTGCCCGATCGACCACCGCTGCATGACCCGGGTGAGCGTCGACCGCGTGGCCTCGGCCGCGCAGGAGCTCCTGGCCTCGTGAGCGCGGCGCGGCGGCCGGCCATCTTCATGGATCGGGACGGGACGCTCTCCCACGAGGTGGGCTACGTGAACCACCCGAGCCGCTTCCGCCTGTACCCATGGGCGGTGGACGCGGTGCGGGCGGTCAACCACGCGGGCTGGCTCGCGGTCGTGGTGACCAACCAGGCCGGGGTGGCGCGGGGCTACTTCCCGGAGTCGGTGATGGAGGAGGTCCAGCGGCGGCTGCGGGAGGGGGTCGAGGCAGGCGGAGCCCGCTTCGACGCGGTCTACGCGTGCCTCCACCATCCCACGGCGGGGCGGCCGCCCTACCGGATGGACTGCGACTGCCGCAAGCCGCGGCCAGGGATGCTGCGCCGCGCCGAGAGAGAGCTGGGGATCGACCTCTCCCGCTCGTGGGTCGTCGGCGATCGTCACGGCGACCTGCAGCTCGCCTGGAGCGTAGGGGCGCGGGGCGCGCTCGTGAAGAGCGGCTACGGCCTCGGCGAGCTGACCTACCTCCGGCCGGGATGGACCCGGCAGCCGGACCTCGTGGCCGAGAACCTCCTGGAGGCGGTGGAGCGGATCCTCGGCCGGGAGGCCGAGTGACGGGCTCCGGGCGACTCGAGTCCCTCGTGCGGGCCTTCGCGGGGCGCCGCGTCCTCGTGGTCGCCGACCTCGTGGCGGACGAGTTCGTCTACGGCCGCGTGGAACGCGTGAGCCGCGAAGCCCCGGTGCTGATCCTGAAGCACGACACGACCGACGTTCGGCTCGGGGGCGGCGCGAACGCGGTGCACAACATCAGGACCCTCGGGGGAATGCCCCTGCCCTTCGGCGTGCTCGGCCGCGACGAGCACGGACGGGCTCTGCGGTCTCTCTTCCGCGAGAGGGGCATCCCCGCCCGGGGCGTCCTCGACGGGGCGGGCTACTCGACTCCGGTGAAATCCCGCATCCTCGCCGGCCGCGCGCACTCGACGAAGCAGCAGATCGTCCGCCTCGACCGCTACGCCCCGCTCCCGTCCCGGAGCGCGGCCCGCCTCGGCGTGGCGCGGGCCCTCCAGGCCTTCCGCGGGCGGGTCGACGGCGTCCTGGTGAGCGACTACGGCTGCGGCCTCCTGGACGCGGCCCTCGTGAGGACGGCGGTGGCGTTCGGCCGGGAGCGGAGGGTTCCGGTGACCGTGGACTCCCGCTTCGCGCTCCTCCGCTTCCGAGGCATGACCGCAGTCACGCCCAACGAGCCCGAGGTCGAGGAGGCGCTCGGGATCACGATCGGCCACGACCGGCGCCGGCTGGAGGCCGCGGGGCGAGCGCTTCTCTCGCGCCTCCGTTGCCGGGCGGTGCTGATCACCCGCGGCAGCGACGGCATGGCCCTCTTCGAGCCCCGGACGCCGCCGCTCCACATCCCCATCCACGGCACGGACCAGGTGGCCGACGTGACCGGGGCCGGCGACACGGTGATCGCCACCTTCACCCTCGCCCTCGCCGCAGGAGCGACTCCGGCCGAGGCGGCGCTCCTCGCGAACTACGCGGGGGGCATCGTCGTGATGAAGCACGCCACGGCGACCGTCTCCGCCGGCGAGCTCCTGGCCGCCGTCCGGGAGGACGGGTGAGGGAGGCGCAGGGCAAGGTGGCCGCGCTCGACGCCCTGCGCGAGCGGGTTGCGGCCGTCCGCGCCCGGGGGAAGACGGTGGCCCTCGCCAACGGCTGTTTCGACCTGCTGCACGTGGGGCACGTGCGCTACCTCGAGGGGGCCAGGGCAGAGGCGGACGTCCTCGTCGTCGGGGTCAACGGCGACGCCTCGGTCCGGCGGCTCAAGGGAGAGGGGCGGCCGGTCATGCCCGCCGCGGACCGCGCTCTCCTCGTGGCCGGCCTCCGGGCCGTGGACCACGTCGTCGTGTTCGAGGAGGACGACGTGAGCCGGCTGCTCCTCGCGCTGCGGCCCGACGTGCACTGCAAGGGCACCGACTACACGCCCGAGACCGTCCCTGAGCGCGACGTCGTGCGCTCCTACGGCGGCCGGGTGGCGATCGTCGGGGACCCGAAAGACCACGACACCCGCGCGCTGCTGGCGAGGGTCCGAGGGTGAGGGCCCTCCTCGTCAGGCTCTCCTCGATCGGGGACGTCGTGCACACGCTCCCGGCCCTCGCCGCCCTCCACCGCCACGGATGGGAGGCGGACTGGCTGGTCGAGCCCCCGTCGCGCGTCCTTCTCGAGGAGAGCCCCCTGCTCGCGCAGGTCGTGACCGCGCCGCCGCGAAAGGCCTTCGGATGGCGGGAGGCGCTCGGCTCCGTTCGCGCCCTCCGCGCCCGGCGTTACGACGCCGCGCTCGACTTCCAGGGCCTCTGGAAATCCGCAGCCTGGGCCCGCCTCAGCGGGGCCCGGCGCGTGATCGGCTGGGAGCGCGGCTCGCGGCGCGAGCCGTCCTCCGCGGCGCTCGTCGGCGAGCGCATCGAAGGCGCCGTGGCCGGGCACGTCATCGACAAGAACCTCGCCCTCCTGCGCCCGCTCGGGATCGCGGCCGCGGGACTGCGCGAGTTCCCCCTGCCCCTCTCCGCGGAGGCGGTCGCGCGAGCGGACGCGGGGCTTTCGGCTCTCGGCGGCGGCGAGCTCGCCCTCCTCAACCCCGGGGGCGGGTGGACGAGCAAGCTCTGGCCGGCGGAGCGCTTCGGCGAGCTGGCGAGGGGCCTGCGCGCCCTCGGCCTCCGCCCGCTGGTGACGTGGGGGCCCGGCGAGGAGGCCCTCGCCGACCGCGTCGTCGCCGCCTCGGGCGGCGCCGCCCGGCGCTCGTTCCCCACCACGCTCCTCGACTACGCCGAGATCGCGAGGCGGGCCCGGCTCGTGGTGGCGGCCGACACGGGGCCCCTCCACATCGCCTGCGCGGTCGGGACCCCCGTGGTCGCGCTCTTCGGACCCACCGACCCGGCGCGGAACGGCCCGTTCGCGCGGGAGGACGTCGTGATCCGGCGAACGCCGGCCTGCGCCCCCTGCTACAGCCGCAGCTGCCTCCGCCACGCGGGGATCATGGGCGGCATCGCGGTCGGCGAGGTCCTGGCCGCCGTCGAACGGCGCCTCGCCGTGGCGCCCGGCCCGGGCTCGCGTGCCCTCTAGATACCGGGTCCCCGCGGGCTGGCTGGTGGGCCTCCTCCTCGTCGCTCTCGCGCGGCCCACGCCCCTGTCGCTCCTCGTCGGCTCGCCCCTCGCCCTCGTGGGCGAGGCGCTCCGGATCTGGGCCTCCGGCCACATCGAGAAGACGCGGAGCCTCGCCACCGGGGGACCCTACTCCCACTCCCGCAACCCGCTCTACTTCGGCAGCCTCCTGATCGCGCTCGGGGTCGCGACCGCCTGCGCGAGCCCGTGGGTCGTGCTCGCGGTGGCGGTCTACTTCCTGGCCTTCTACCCGTCCGTGATGGCCGAGGAGGAGGCCTTCCTGGCCCGGAAGTTCCCGGGCGAGCACGAGATCTGGGCGGCCTCGGTGCCGTCCTTCTGGCCACGCCTTCGCCCCGGGGGCGCCCGCGCCTCGCGCTTCGACTGGGCGCGCGTACGGATGAACCGCGAGTGGCGGACGGCGGCGGCGCTCCCCCTGCTGGCCGCGCTGCTCCTGGCTCTCCCGCATCTCCGCCAGGCCGTCGGCCTGTGACGGGCCCTGGCGTGCAGTAGAATCCGGCCTCGTCACCCTGGGGACTTCGCCTGGACGGGTCCCGACGGTTCTGACGTCCGGCAGATCCCTCGGCGCCCGGCGACGACGGCGCGCCTCGGGATGACCGAGGAGTGCCAGAGATGAGCGACAAGATGAGCCGGCGCGACTTCGTGAAGGCGGGAACGGCCGCCTCGGTGGCGGCGGCCGTGCCCGCCGCAGCCTTCGGCCAGGCCCCGACGCCGACCGTGCTCGTGCGCCGGGCCACGCCCCCTGTCGTCATCTCCTCGCACAACGGCCACGAGTACCGCAACGGCGGCACCCGCACCTGCGTCGAGGAGGCCTGGCAGCGGATCGCGAGGGGCGAGGACGTGCTCGACTCCCTGATCGCAGGGGTGAACATCGTCGAGCTCGACCCCGAGGAGATGTACGTGGGCTACGGAGGCCTGCCCAACGCGGACGGCGTCGTCCAGCTCGACTCCTGCTGCATGCACGGCCCCCTGAAGCGCGCGGGGGGAGTGGCCGCCCTCGAGGGCGTCCGGACGCCGTCCCGCGTCGCGAAGGCCGTCCTGGAGAACACCGACCACCACCTGCTGGTCGGAGCGGGGGCGCAGGCCTTCGCCCGCCAGATGGGCTTCACGATCGAGGCCGACCTCAACACCGAGAAGTCGCGCGCCCGGTGGCTCGAGTGGAAGCGCCGGGTCGACCCCATGCACTGGCTCGACCCCCGGAAGCGCTCGGACGCGGCCGAGGCCGCGCGGCGATCGATGGTCGCGGACGGGCTCCTCGGGTCCAGCCACCGCTGGGGGACGATCAACTGCGACGGCGTGGGGCCGAAGGGCGAGCTCTGCGGCGTGACGACCACGAGCGGCCTCGCGTTCAAGATCCCGGGACGGGTCGGGGACTCGCCGATCCTCGGCGCCGGCCTGTGGGTCGACGACGGAGTCGGGGCCGCGGGCTCGACGGGAAGGGGCGAGGCGAACCTCTACAACCTGTCCTCCTTCTTCATCGTGGAGGAGATGCGGCGGGGTCGCGGCCCCAAGGACGCGGCGATGGAGGCGCTGAAGCGCGTTCGCGCCAACACCGTCGAGAAGCGCCTCCTCGACTCGAAGGGCAACCCGAACTTCCAGCTCCTCTTCTACGCGGTCGACAAGCGCGGCGGGTACGCCGGCGTCTCGATGTACGCGCGAGACGAGAACCGCAGGGAGCGCTTCGCGGTGTGCACCGAGAAGGGCCCGGAGCTCATCGACTGCGAGCCCCTCGTCGGGGAGGCGCCGGCGGATTGATCGGGGAAGGGTCGCCCTCGGGTCCGCCCCCCGGCCCGTCGGGGGGACCGCCGCTCTTCACCGTCCGCTTCTTCATGATGTGCGGCTTCACGTTCACCGTGTTCCTCTCCCTCTTCCAGCTGCTGCCCACGGCCCCCTTCCGCATCCTGGACCTCGGCGGAACGGCAGCGGTGGCCGGTCTCTTCCTCGGCGGGCTGACCTACGCCTCGGCCTTCTCCGCCCCCGTGACCGGGGCCATCGCCGACCGGATCGGCAAGCGGCGCATGCTCCTGATCACGAGCGTGGCCATCGCCGGCTTCTCGGTCGCGTACGCCCTCAGCGCCAGCTACTGGCTGCCCCTCGTCCTCGTGTTCTTCCACGGCCTCTTCTGGTCGGGGCTCCTCTCCGCCTCCTCCGCCTACATGACCGACGTGATCCCGGAGGACCGGCGCGCCGAGGGCATCGGGTACTGGGGAATGTCCACCATGCTCGCGACGGCGGTGGCCCCGGCGGTGGGCCTGTGGATGTACCACCACGGCTGGGCGGCCCTCTGCCTGGGCATCGCCGCGCTCAACCTCGTGATGGCGGCGATCGCCTGGCACCTTCCGCCCGACACCGCGGTCGCCGCCCGCCTGAGCCGCGACCGGCTGCTCGGCGGGTCGCTCGTCGAGTGGCGCGTGGTGGCGGTGACCATCGCCCTCTTCCTGTGCTCCTTCGGCTACGGGGGCCTCATGAGCTTCGTGGCCGTCGCCTCCGACCAGCAGGGCATCTCGCCCCGGAGCATCTTCTTCACCGCCTTCGCGACGACGGTCTTCGCGACGCGTCTCTTCTCGGGCCGCCTCGCCGACCGGGTCGGCCACCGGCGCTTCCTGATCCCCTGCCTCGCGCTCGTCACGGTGGGCCTCGCCGCGACCGCGCTCGCCCGGACGCGGCTGGAGCTCGTGCTGGCCGCGGCCGTCTTCGGCCTCGGGTTCGGGAACCAGTACCCGGCGTTCGTCGGCCACGTGCTGAAGTTCGTGGACCCCGGCCGTCGGGGGGCGGCCTTCGGCGGCGTCCTCGCCGCGTTCGACACCGGGATCGGCACGGGGTCGATCGCCACCGGCTGGATGGCCGAGCACCTCGGCTTCCGGGCCGCCTTCGCGGCCGGCGCGGCCCTCTCGGCGTTCTCTATCCCCTACTTCCTGTGGGCCGAGAGGCGCTTCCTGGCTCGGAGGAGTCCGGCCGCGGGCGCGTAACGGCGCGGTCTACGCCTCGCCCTCGCCCCAGAGCCAGGCCGCGCCCCGGACGCCGCTCGAGTCGCCGTGGACCGGAGGCTTCAGGGCGGTGTCGACGCGGTCGGAGAAGGCCCAGCGCTGCCAGAGCCGCGGCACGCTCTCGTAGAGGCGCGCGGTCTGCGACATCCCGCCGCCCAGGACGACGACGTCGGGGTCGAGGACGTCGAGGACGGCCGCGAGGGCCCGGGCCATCCGCTCCTCGTACCGCTCGAGCGCGGCCTCCGCCGCCAGGTCCCCGCGCGCGGCGCGGGCCACGACCTCCGGCGCCGCGACGTCCTCGCCCGTGGCCTGCCTGAAGTCACGGGCCATCCCGGGGCCGGACAGGAACGTCTCGACGCAGCCCGTCTTGCCGCAGTAGCACGGCGGGCCGGGCCACTCGTCCCCCTGCGGCCAGGGCAGCGGGTTGTGGCCCCACTCGCCGGCGATCGCGTTCCTTCCCGTCAGCACCTTGCGGTCGACCACGACCCCGCCCCCGGTGCCGGTCCCCACGATGACGCCGAAGACGACTCGCGCCCCGGCGCCGGCTCCGTCCACCGCCTCCGAGAGGGCGAAGCAGTTGGCGTCGTTCGCGAAGCGCACCGGCCGCTCGAGGAGGCGCGAGAGATCGCGGTCGAGGGCCTGGCCGATGAGCCAGGTCGAGTTCGCGTTCTTGACGAGGCCGGTCGCGGGGGAGAGGGCGCCGGGCATCCCGACGCCGACCGTTCCCTGCCGCGCCGTCTCCCTCTCGAGGTTACGGACGAGGCCGGCCATCGCCTCGAGCGTGGCCGCGTAGTCGTGACGGGGCGTCGCCACGCGTCGGCGGGCGAGCTGCGCGCCGTCGTCGTCGAGGGCCACACCCTCGATCTTCGTGCCCCCGAGGTCGAGCCCGATCCGCATGCGGGCGGATTCTGGTCTCTCCCCGGGGCCGTTTCAAGGTGGCGCGCCTCGCGGGGCGGCCGGTCGCCCGGCGGGCGTTAGAATCGCGGCGGGGACGCAATGAAGCGCTTCTGGATTCTCGGCGTCGCGCTGGCGGTGACGCTGGCCGCCCTCGCCCTGCCCATGATCCTCGGCTCGGTCGTCTTCAACTTCAGCCGGTTCCAGGACCACGAGGGCCGCCTGCGGCGCGTGATGCGACAGCAGCCGACGGTCGACCGGCTGGACCAGGCCTTCCGGGACGAGGGCACGGTGCTCCTCGCCGTCCTCCGTTCGCCCGACGAGGCGGCGAAGGAGGCCGTCTCGCGAGGAGGCCCGAAGGCGGCCGAGATCCGCCAGAAGGCCTCCCGCCGCGCCCAGACCCGGCTCTACCAGGCGGGCGACATGCTCTACTTCATCTACTTCGACGCCGACGGGGTGATGCGCGACTTCACCTGCGTCAGCCGCTAGCCCGGATTATTCACCCAGAGGCTGAGGAGCACCGCCGGGCGACTGCTTGAGAATCGGCGGGCCGGTTCGAAGGCGGGGGCCTGGGCCATGTGCTTGCCGGCTCTTCGCAGCCGAACAGGGTTGTTTGCCAATCTCGGGCCTTCGCGCCCGTCTGGCCGCCGCCGTCTCGGCCCGCCGAGCACGATGGTCCTGCGAAGCGCCTCGGCAGCGCGACGAGGCGCTTTCGCCGCTCGATCTCCGCAGGTGAAAGTCGGCCCTTATGCCGGTCGCGCGTTCGGCGAGCCGGAGTTCGCGGGCGCGAGGGCTCGAGAGGGCGCCCGCATGGGTGACGCTTTCCGGGGCCAGCAAGCAACTGCAATGCCCGGCACGGCCAGGACCGAGATGCCGGAAAGCGCCTGGGAGACCTCCCCGTAGCCGAACAGACCCGACCCGCCGAAGTAGCCGAACATCAGGAACGCGCAAACGACACTCAGAGCCGCCTGGCCCACCCAGTCTCCATGAGCCAGGACGGCTGAAGCTCTGGGAAGGACCCGCGCGAAGAAATGCCACATCGCCCAGGCGGTCGGATAGCCCAGGACGGCCAGAACCAGCCAGGGCGACACCCCCAGCCCCCGAGCGATGTGCGCGATGTCACCGCGGGCGGTGAAGGTCCGGATGGGGACGTAGTCGTAGAAGTTTCCGACACACATGAAGCACAGCCAGAACGAGAGCAGCAGAAGGGGCCGCCGGCTGCGCACCCATGCGCTCTTCAGCGACAGCAGCGACAGCAGGTAGAGTGGTCCGTTCCCGATGCCCGCACCCGCGAAGCCGATCAAAGCGGCGGCGGGTCCGTGGCGTCGAGCGAAGATGGCGTCGTAGTCCACTCCCTCATCCACCTGCCCGAGGAAGAGCGCGTTGCCGATCGTCAGGTGTCCGTACTCGATTGCCAGCGGGTTCGCCATCTCTCCTAGCAGCCAGGCGGTCGTCGAATGGGCGTACTCATGCAGGAAGTACACGAGCGAGTGGGCGCACCAGAGGACCGCGATCGATAGGACGCACCGCTGCACCCGGCGGATCATGCTCAGTCTACCGTCTCCACTCCCATGGGGCAGTGAGTCTCGACGTCGGCGCGAAGGATGGCACGAAGCCCGGCCCTTTGGTAGACCGGCCGTGGGGACCGGCCCGGAGCGGGTACTCAGCTCCTGCCGGGACCGCCTCGTCCCGGACCGCGGGCCCAAGCCGCTCCACGTCGCACGCGGCGAGCTTGAGCTCGGCCTTCTCCACTCATCGAGAGCACCTTGGGCGGGAGCGTTCTCTCGGCCGGACCGTTTGTCCCGGTTCTCCCGTCCGTCGCACCCGACGGGCCCCGCAGTGACGCGCGCTCCGTCTCGTCCCCGCAGGGCCTCCACGCAGAACGACACGTCCAGCGTGTTCGGCAGCCTCCAAGAGAGGACGCGCCGCGAGTGCCAGTCCATGATCGCCACCAGATGGCCAAAGCCGCGCGCCAGCGGGATGCAGGCCGATCCGGAGAAGGCGATCGCTGATCTGCGGACCTGCTCCGAGGAGTTACGGTGGATCGAATGAGCGGATCCGGCGCGCCCCTGCGACGGCCTCCTGGGACGAGCGGCGTGATCACGAGACCGGGCTGAGAGGAACGAGTGAACCCGCGCGCGGGAAAAGGGGCTGTGGAGCTTCTGCCCCAAGCCCTTCTTGGCACACAGGGGCTCCCGCCCCGACTCTTCGCGGACAAATCGGGCTAGCGCCGGAACGGCAGGACACGGCCGCCCGGCCGCGGGCAGAACTCGTCCAGGATCCGGCGGAAGCGCGGGGCGAGGACGAGGTCGAAGACGTCCCCCTTGCCGGGGAAGAGCGCGAGCGCCTGGTCGCGGGTCGTTGCCACCACCGACTCGGCGTCGGCGCGGGTGAGGCGGCCCTGCCGCAGCAGGGCGCAGGCGACGTCCACGGTGCGGCGCAGCCGGTCGGCGCGGCTCTGCTCCTCGGCGACCTCGACGGGATCGGGTCCCGGGCTCATTCCGGCTTCAGTGTAGCGCCGCGGCGGCGCTCCGGAGAGGCGTCAGCTCTTGCCGGGTCGGGCCTCGGCGCGGGACGCCCGGCCGGGCAGGCCGACGAGGGTCGGGCGCTTCGTCGGACCGAACCCGACGTTCATCTCCTGGTCGAGGACGAGGGCGTCGCCGGCGAAGCGGAGGCCGAGCGTGTCGCAGAACGGCGTCTCGTAGAGGCAGGCCTTCACCGTGAACGTGTCGTCGTCGGTCCAGGCTCCGCTCGAGGCGACGGGCTGGTCGGCCTCGCCCGAGAGCAGCGACCTCCCGACGGCGAAGGTCCCTCCCCGGCGCCACTCGCCCCGGCCACAGGGCAGTCGGTGGTTGCGTCCGCCGCTGCGCACGACGAGCGTCGTCTCCTTGCCGAACTCGACGCCCACGGCCTCGATGCCGTCGTCGTTCTTCGGCAGCTCGTAGAGCCGGCCGGAGACGCGGGCGGCCAGAGGCGAGGTGGGGCGGCCGGTCGGCGGCCGGAGGGCGAGCGAGGCGAGCTTCTGCGCGAGGCGGGCCTGGGCCGCGGCGTCGGCGGGGAGGGGCCCGGCCTGCATGCCGCCGAGGAGGTGCTGCCAGACCAGGTTGAGCACGGCCTGCATGTCGCGGACCCCGCTCGTGATCGCCACCACCGCGTCCTGCTGGGGCATCACGATGCAGTACTGTCCGAAGGCCCCGTCCCCGCGGTAGATGCCGTGCCGGCAGCGCCAGAACTGGTAGCCGTAGCCCTGCTCCCAGTCGCTCGCCGGGTTGCTGCCGTTCGAGACCTGGCGCGACGTGGCGGCGTCCACCCACTCGGCGGGCAGGAGGCGCTTCCCGTCCCACTCGCCCCTCTGGAGATAGAGCTGGCCGAACCGCGCGATGTCCTCCGTGGTGACGGAGAGGCCGAAGCCGCCGAGCGAGACGCCCTTCGGGGTGGCGTCCCACTTCGGGTTGCGGATCCCGAGCGGCTCGAAGAGGCGCGGCCGCAGGTAGTCGACGAGCGGCACGCCGCTCACTTTCTGGACGATCGCGGACAGCATGAAGCTGGCCGGCGTGTTGTAGACGAAGTGCGTTCCGGGCTTGTGGGCCACGGGGAGGGCGAGGAACGCCCGCGTCTGGGACACCGCGGGGTCGGTGTAGGGGAACTTCTCGATCACGTCGGCGTGGTGTCCGGCGGACATGGCGAGCAGGTCCCGGACGCGCATCCCCTTCAGGTTGTCGCCGGGCTCGGCGGGGGCGTCCTCGGAGAAGAAGGAGAGGACGGTGTCGTCGAGGCTCAGCCGGCCTTCCGCGATCGCGAGGCCGATGCCCGTGGACGCGAAGCTCTTGCTGAGGGAGAAGAGCACGTGCCGGTCGTCGCGGCCGTAGGGTGCCCACCACCCCTCGGCCACCACGTGGCCGTGCCGCAGCACCATCAGGCTGTGCAGGGCGTCGATGCTCTTCTCGGCCTCCTCGACGAAGGCGAGGATCGCCGAGGAGGGAAGGCCCTGCGCCTCGGGAGCGCTTCGGGGCAGGGCCGGGGGCTGGGCGGCGGCGAGCGCGGCCGCGGAGGACAGGACGAGCGTGGCGGCGATCGTTCTCATGCCGGCATTCTCGCAGGAAACCGGCCCCGGGGTCAGGCGTCCCGCGGGGAGCGGGCGCTCACTGGACGAAAGTGACCTTGTTGATCTCGCGGAGGGTGGTGACGCCGGCGAACACCTTCTCGAGGGCGGAGTCGCGGAGGAAGGTCATGCCCTCCTCGCGCGCGGCCTGCTTGACCTCGGCGCTCGGACGCCGCTCGAGGATCATCTGCCGGATCCGGTCCGACATGTCGAGGAGCTCCGCCACCGCGGTGCGGCCGTGGAAGCCGGTACCCCCGCACTCCTCGCACCCGACGCTCTCGCAGAACTCCTGGTCGTGGTAGAGCTCGGGGTCGAGGCCCGACTCCCGCAGCACCGCCTCGCCCGGGCGGGTCCGCCTCCGGCACCCCGTGCACAGCACGCGTACCAGGCGCTGCGCCATCAGGCAGTTGAGGGCGGAGACGAAGTTGTAGGGCTCGACCCCCATGTGGATGAATCGGCCGATCACGTCGAACACGTTGTTGGCGTGGACGGTGGTGAAGACGAGGTGGCCGGTGAGGGCCGACTGCACCGCGATCTGCGCCGTCTCCGGGTCGCGAACCTCGCCGACCATGATCTTGTCGGGGTCGTGGCGCAGGATCGAGCGCAGGCCCCGCGCGAAGGTGAGGCCCTTCTTCTCGTTCACCGGCACCTGGACGATCCCCGGGATCTGGTACTCGACGGGGTCCTCGATCGTGATGATCTTGTCTTCCGGGGAGGCGATCTCGCTCAAGGCGGCGTAGAGGGTGGTCGTCTTGCCGCTGCCGGTCGGGCCGGTCACCACCACCATCCCGTAGGGCTCGGTGATGTACTTGCGGAGCTTCCGGAGGTCGGCCTCGGAAAAGCCGAGGACGTCGAGGCGGAGGCTGCGGAAGGCCGCGTGGAGCTGCTCCTTGTCGAGGATGCGGATGACCGCGTCCTCGCCGTGGATGGACGGCATGATCGAGACCCGGAAGTCGATCGTCCGGCCCTTCACGCGCAGCCGGAAGCGGCCGTCCTGCGGCACGCGCTTCTCGGCGATGTCGAGCTCCGACATGACCTTGAGCCGGCTGATGATCGTGTCGTGGTGCCGCTTGTCGAGGGGCTCCAGGGCCGGGTAGAGGACGCCGTCGATCCTGTACTTGGCGAGGACCTCGCGGTCCTTCGTCTCGATGTGGATGTCGGAGGCGCGGCGGTCGATGGCCCCGAGGACGAGCGAGTCCACGAGGCGCACGATGGGGCTCTCCGCGGGGAGGAGCTTCTCCTCCACCGCCTCCGTCTCGTCGTCGCCCAGGAGGGTCAGGCGCAGGCCCTCGCTCGCCTGCTCGAGCAGGAGCTCTCCGCCCCGGTGGCGTCTCAGGAGAGTCTCGATCCTGTCCGGCGGGCCGAGCACGGCCTCGATCGGCCGCTCCAGCAGGAACTCGAGCTCGTCCACCTTCGTGGGGTCGTCGAGGTCGGCGAAGGCGAGGACGATCCGACCGCCGTCCCGACGGACCGGCACGCACGAGTAGCGGACGAGAAGCTCCAGGGGCACCTCGGCCCACAGGGCGGGATCGTCCGGCGGGTGGTCGAGGGGCTCGATCGGGAGGTCGAGCCGGGGCCTCACGTCCGACATCGACCGATCGTAGCACCGGCCCACGGACCGGCGGGGCGGGGGACCTCCTCGCGGCGTGCCCTATCCGGTTCGGCGTGGCGCCACCCGCGAGCGGAGAGCCCGCGGGCGACGCTCGAACCGTCCGTCGCGCTCGACGTAGCCCATGGCCGTGAGCACCGCGGGAACGTCGTCGGGGCCGCAGCCGAGGATCGGGGCGAGGTCGCGCGGGGGGAGGAAGGATCCGCCGCGGGAGAGACGCGCGGCGACGGCCGCCGCGCGCTCGAGGCGGTCGAGGCGGACCGCGCGGGGACCAGCGGGCAGGTAGCCGCAGGCGAGGTAGAAGGCGGCGGGGCGGGCGGGGTCGTGAGGCACCGACGGCGCCCCGTCGGGCCCGGGCTCGGCCGGGCGCCCGTGCCCCACTGCGAAGAGCCGGGCGCGGAGACGCATGGCCGGCGGTCTCTGGAGGGCGGGAAGGAAGAGCGACAGCCGGCCGACCACGACCCCCAGGCCCGACAGGGCCCTCCGATCGTCCGGCGTCAGGGCGGCGACCTGCTGGGCCACGGATCGACGGGGCACGGCGCCGAGGCCCTCGCCGAGGGCGAAGGCGAGGCCGCGGGCGACGCCCGGCGGCGCGCCCTCGCGCAGGCCGAAGAGCGGGCGGAGGACCGAGCGCACGTGCGCCTCGAGCCAGGCGGCCAGTCGACGCCGCACGCGCTCCCGGAGCGGAGGGTCGAGGAGGTCGCTCGGGAGCACGTCTACGAGGGGCTGGAGCGCGCTCTCGCCCGCCGCGAGGCGGGCCACCGTCGCACCCCGCCAGAGGACCCCGGCTCCCGGCCCGAGCGCGAAGGACGAGTCCTCCTCGCGCTCGAGCGCCTCCACCCGCTCGCGCGCGAGCCCCGCGAGCGCCCGGTTGGCGGCGGCGAGGAGGCCCCGGGAGCCTTCCCGCACGCTCGGATCGGGCCGGAAGCGGAAGCCGTCGAGGACGCCCGCCCGCAGGCCCTGGACCGCCACCTCGCCGTCCGCACCCACGCTCGTCACGAGATCGGACGGATCGTGGCGCGCGATCACGGTCCCCGGTCGGTCCACGAACTCCAGGGTGAGCCGCTCGTGGAGCGCGTCGGACAGCCGGTCCTCGACGGCCCGCGTGCGCTCCTGCCAGAACTGCGCCTCCGGGACCCAGGACGCGCGGTGGGAGAGGTAGGTCCAAGTCCGGATCGCCGCGATCCGGCCGAGGAGCGCGTCCACGTCGCCGTCCGTGCGATCGATGTCGCGGACGTGCGTGGCCAGGAAGTCCTCGGGGATGCGGCCGGCCGGCGCGCGCAGGAAGCGAAAGACCCGCGAGAGGAGCCGCGCGTGGCCCTCGGTCACCACGCCCTGGAAGTCGGGGACCTGGCAGACCTCCCACAGGAGGCGCACCGCCTCGACACCGCGCGCCAGGGCCATGACCTCCGCGTCCCGCGTGAGGGCGGCGAGCGCGCCCTGGTCCTCGGCGTGGCTCATCCGCTGGAGGAACGGGAGGGGCGGCGGGCGGTCGAGGCTGCCGAGGAGCGCGAGGGGCGAGAAGAAATCGAGGTCGCCGGTGCGCCAGTAGAGGCGGGCGAGGGGCGCGAACCGGTGGCCCTCCACGGCCTCGACGAGGCGGGGATCGAGGGGACCGAGCTCGGCCGTGGCCGCGAAGTGGCCGTCGCGGACGTGGCGGCCGGCCCGCCCCGCGATCTGCGCGACCTCGGCCGGGGTGAGCGCACGCGGCCCGACGCCGTCGAACTTCGTGAGGCCGGTGAACACCACGTGGTCGATGTCGAGGTTGAGGCCCATGCCGATGGCGTCGGTCGCCACCAGGTGGTCGACCTCGCCGGCCTGGTACAGCCCGACCTGCGCGTTGCGCGTGCGCGGGGAGAGGGCCCCGAAGACGAGGGCCGCCCCGCCTCTCTCGCGGCGGAGGCGCGCCGCCACCTCGTAGAGCTCGCGGAGCGAGAACACGATGACGGCCGAGCGGGGCGGCAGGGCAGCGATGCGCTTCGGGTCGGAGTAGCTGAGGTTCGACAGGCGGGGCCGGGTGTCGAAAGCGGCGTCCGGCAGGAGCCTCCGCAGGAGCGGCCGGACGGTGTCGGCGCCGATGAGCCAGGTCTCGAGCCGCCCCCGCGCGTTCAGGATGCGGTCGGTGAAGGCGTGGCCCCGCTCGCGGTCGGCGGCGAGCTGGATCTCGTCCACGGCGAGGTAGTCCACCCTCAGGTCGAGGGGCATCGCCTCGACCGTGCACATCCAGTACGACGGGCTTCGCGGGACGATGCGCTCCTCGCCGGTCACCAGGGCGACGGCCCCGGGCCCCCGCCGCGCGGCCACCCGGTCGTAGTTCTCGCGGGCGAGGAGCCGGAGGGGGAAGCCGATCATCCCCGTGGGATGGGTCAGCATCCGCTCGATGGCGAGGTGCGTCTTCCCGGTGTTGGTCGGGCCCAGGAGGGCGGTGACCGCGCGGTGCATGGCCCTGCCCCAGCATGGTGCGGGGCGTGCGGTTTCGCAAGGTGCCTTGCCTTCGCTCCGGGCGAAGCGAGCGGACCGCCTTCGAGGAACCACGAACGACGGGATCCCTCGGCGCCCGACACGAACGAAGCGTCTCGGGATGGGATCAGGCCGCGGTGCCGTCCTCCTCCGCGTCCTCGGTGCCCGGCGAGCCTCCGATCCACGTTCCGGGACCCTCGGGACGGAGTGTGTTGCCCACGAAGAGCGGGATGCCGGCCTCCTCGAGCGGCTCGAGGGTGCGGGGGTGCAGCACCTTCGCTCCCGCCCGGGCCATCGCCGCCGCCTCGGCGTACGAGAGGCGGGGCAGGGTCCGCGCGTCCGCTGACCGCCGCGGGTCGGCGGTCATCACGCCGTCGACGTCCGACCAGATCTCGACGCGCTCGGCGTCGAGCGCGCGGCCGAGGACGGCGGCGGTCAGGTCCGATCCCCCGCGGCCGAGGAGGGTCGTCTCGCCCGCCCCGGTCGCGCCGAGGAAGCCGGTCACCACGGGCACGGTGCCGGGCGCGAGCGACGCGAGGGCCGCCCTCGCCAGGCGCCGCGTGGCGAGGGGATCGACGGTCGCCTCGTCGAACGCCTCGTCGGTCCGCAGGAGAGAGGCCGCATCCACGGGGTGCGCCTCGATCCCGCAGGTCCGCAGCGCCGCGGCGACGATCGGGACAGAGAGCCGCTCGCCGAGGGCGAGGAACGCGGCTCTCGTGGCCGGAGCGATGGTGCCCCGGCCGGCGACCGCACGTAACCGCTCCTCGAGCTCCGCCGTGCGCTCCCGGATGGCCGACGCGGCGCTCCGCGCGGGCTGGCCTCGGGCTACCGTGGCGAGGAGGGCGAGGTGGCGGCTCGCGATCGCGGCCGCGAAGCCGGGGACGTCGAGCCGCGACGCGGCCGCTCCCGCGAGAGCAGCTTCGAGGGCGTTCGTGACCCCGGAGAGGGCGGACACGACGACGACCAGCGGCCGCTCGCGAGCCGCCCTCTGCGCGATGTCGAGCGCCTTCCGCAAGGCCTCCGCCGTGCCGACCGACGTCCCGCCGAATTTCAGAACCCGCCGCTTCAGGCCACCCACGCTCCCTCCTCGCGGGCGGCGCCTCTCTCGACCTGTCTCCGGAAGCCGCTCACGAGCGCGTTCACCACCTCGCCTTCGATCAGGAACGCGTCGTGCCCGTGCGGCGAGCCGAGCCGGAGGAGCCGGCCCGCGGGCAGGGCCGCCGCCAGCTCCTCCTGCTCGACCGGCGGGTAGAGGACGTCCGTGTCGATCGACAGGACGAGGGCCGGCGCCCGCACCGTGGCCAGCACCTCGCGCCATCCGCCGCGGCCGCGGCCCACGTCGTGGGTGTCCATGGCCTTGGTCAGGGTCACGTAGGTGCTCGCGTCGAAACGATCGACGAGGGCACGGCCGTGGTGCTGGAGCCACCCCTCGACGGCGAAGCCTCCCGGCTCCTCGCCCGCCCTCGAGAAGCGGGCCTCGAGGCTGGCCCGGCTCCTGTACGTGCACATCGCGATCTGGCGGGCGACGGCGAGCCCCGCCTCGGGGCCGTTGCCGATCGGGTAGTGCCCGCCCCGCCAGCGGGGATCGGCGTAGATGGCCTCCCGCTGGGCAGCGGAGAGCGCGATGCACCAGGCCGAATGCCGGGCGGAGACGGCGATCGGCGCGAGGGCGTCGACCCGGTCCGGGAAGAGGAGGGCCCACTCGAGCACCTGCATCCCGCCGAGCGAGCCGCCGATCACCAGGCGCAGGCGGCGAACGCCGAGGGCGTCGAGGAGGGCGGCCTCGACCCGCACCATGTCGCGGACCGTGACGGCGGGGAAGTCCCCGCCCCAGCGGCCGGAGCCGCCGGGGCGGGGGGACGTCGGACCGGTGGTGCCGTAGCAGCCGCCGAGGACGTTGCTGCACACGACGAAGTCCCGCTCGGGGTCGAGGGCGCGCCCCGCGCCGAGGAGCGGCCCCCACCACCGGTCGACGTCCGCCGAGCCGGTGAGGGCGTGGCACACGAGCACGGCGTTGTCGCCCCTCGCGTCCAGCCGGCCCCACGTCCTGTAGGCCACCGTGACCGACGGCAGCCTCTCCCCGGACTCCAGCTCGAAGGGACCATGGAGCTGGAGCGAGGACGTCGGGCCGGAGTCGCTGGAGCTCACGCCGCCGCCTTCACGGCCTGGTCGAAGGCCTGCCGGAAGTCCGCCTTGATGTCCTCGATGTGCTCGATGCCGACCGACACCCGGACGAGGTCGGGGGTCACCCCGCTCGCCTTCTGCTCTTCGTCGGAGAGCTGCTGGTGGGTCGTCGTGTTCGGGTGGATGACGAGCGTCTTGGCGTCGCCCACGTTCGCGAGGTGGCTGGCCAGCTTCACGCTGTCGATGAACTTCCGGCCCGCCTCGCGCCCGCCCTTGATCCCGAAGGTCAGGACGGAGCCGAAGCCGTGGCGCAGGTACTTCTTCGCGAGGGCGTGCGACGGGTGGGAGGGAAGGCTCGGGTGGCTCACCCAGGTGACCGCCGGGTGCTTCTCGAGCCAGGCCGCGAGGTCGTTCGCGTTGTCGTTGTGGCGCTGCACCCGCAGGGAGAGCGTCTCCAGGCCCTGCAGGAAGAGGAACGCGTTGAACGGCGACAGGCACGGCCCGAAGTCGCGCAGGCCCTCGACGCGGGCGCGGATGATGAACGCGATGTTGCCGAAGGGGCCCTTGGGCCCGAAGGTGTCCCAGAACTTCAGGCCGTGGTACCCCGGGGCGGGCTCGGTGAAGACCGGGAACTTGCCGTTCCCCCAGTCGAACTTCCCCGCGTCCACGACCACGCCCCCGATCGACGTGCCGTGGCCGCCGATCCACTTCGTGGCCGAGGCGACCACGATGTCGGCGCCGAACTCGATCGGCCGGCAGGTGTAGCCGCCCGCGCCGAACGTGTTGTCGACCACGAGCGGGATGCCGTGGTCGTGGGCGACCTTGGCCAGGGCCTCGTAGTCCGGCACGTTGAACCGCGGGTTCCCGAGCGTCTCGACGTAGAGGGCGCGGGTCCGGGCGTCGATCGCCTTCGCGAAGGTCCGGGGGTCGTCCCCCTCGATGAACTTCACGCCGATGCCGAGGCGGGGGAACGAGACCTTGAACTGGTTGTAGGTCCCGCCGTAGAGGTAGCTCGTGGAGACGACGTTGTCGCCGCTCTGCAGGATCGTGGAGAGGGCCAGGAACTGCGCGGCCTGACCGCTCGAGGTGGCGAGGGCGGCCACCCCGCCTTCGAGGGCGGCGATGCGCTTCTCGAAGACGTCGGTGGTCGGGTTCATGATCCGGGTGTAGATGTTCCCGAACTCCTGGAGCGCGAAGAGGCGTGCTCCGTGCTCGGAGTCGTCGAAGGTGTACGAGGTCGTCTGGTAGATCGGCACCGCGCGGGCGTTCGTCCCCGGCGCCGGCTCCTGCCCCGCGTGGACCTGCAGCGTCTCGAACCGGTAGCCCGTCTTCTCGTCGCTCATCGGCCTCTCCTCCTCCGGCCCGCCGCGGCGGGCCCTCGTTCCTGGTTTCGGTGGCCGGTGGGCAACAAAAAACCCGCTCCGGCTCAGCCGTTGCGGGTGTCCTGGCTACGGTGACTGGCTGTCGTTCCGGCTAGCCCCCCTGCCCCTCCACCCGCAGGCGCATACACATCCACATGACCATGCGCGTGCGGACGGGCGAGCCGGTGGACCGAATCGACATTGCCGACAACTTAAGGCGGACGACCTCGGTTGTCAACCGACGGGTGGCCATGATCTCCACCGCTCGCCGCCATGAGCGGCCCCGGGGATCGGGAGCCGGCCCTACTTGAGGAGCGGGAGGAGGTCGGTGACCGAGTCCTGCTGGGGATAAGGGAGCCCGAGCAGGCGACCCAGCGTCCAGGCAATGTCCTCGGGCCCGGTCTCGACGTCCCGTGGCCCGGGCGTGATCCCCGGCCCCAGGAAGACGAGCGGCACGTGGCGATCGTAGTCGTAGGGCGTCCCGTGCCCGGTGCCGCCGGCGTATCCGCCCAGGTAGACGTACCTCTTGACGCGGGCCACGAGGTCCCCGCTGCGGGGCGCGAAGAAGGCCCGCTGGTGCAGCTCGAAGAACGGGTCGTCGGCCGGAGCCGGGCCCACGAGCTGCGCCTGCGTGTAGACGGCGTCGACGAGGCCGGTCGAGAGCAGGGCCTCCCGGATCGTGCTCTCGACGTCCGCGACCGCGAGCCCCTGCCGGGCGATCGCCTCCCGGTCGAGGACGCAGTCCATGGGCTCCGGGTCGGCGAGCAGGCCGGTCGCGCGGGGGAACCGCGCCGCGAGCGCCCGCTCCACGGGCCCGCTCAGCTCCTCGCCGCTCGCCCTACGAGCCTCGATGCCCTTCGCCTTCAGCGTCTCGACGAGGGGCATGACGCCGTGGTCGGCGGAGAGCACGACCAGGAGGCGGTCCCTTCCCGCCCGCCGCTCCGCCTCGTCGAGGAGCCGCCCCAGCGTCCGGTCGAGGCGGAGGTAGTTGTCCATCACCTCCTGGCTGTCCGGGCCGTAGGCGTGGCCGATGGCGTCGCCGGCCGAGAAGCTGACCGCGAGGATGTCCGTGGCCTCCCCCGTGCCCATGTCGTGGGCCTTCATGGCCGCGATCGCGAAATCGGCCAGCATCTCGTCCGCGTACGGCGTCCGCCGCACCCCTTCGTAGAACTCGTGGGACGGCGGGGTCGCGCCCACGCGGTGCGGGAAGACCTTGTCCCGGCCGTCGGCCCCCTCTCCCGGGGCGTCGTCCTCGCCGGCGAGGCGGACGTAGGTCGCCGGGTCCTCGATGAGCCTCTCCCAGACGAGTCCGGCGATGGCGTCGGCGCGGCGCCGGGCGTTCCAGGACTCGAGCCAGCGCGGGGCTTCCGGCACGTACCAGCTGCTGGTGACGAAGCGGCCCCCGGCGCCCTCGTACCAGAAGGCGCCGTCGGCGCGCCGGCCGGCCATCAGGATGGCGGCGCGGTCCTTGAGCGAGACGCCCACCACCTTCGAGGAGGGGGAGCGCGTCTTCAGCATGTCGCCCACCGTGAACCCGTCGAAGTAGGCCGGCGAGGCCGTCCGCCCGGCGCCCCCGAGCACCCGCACGGTGGGATCGGCCACCACGTTCACCCGCGTGCGGAGCGTCCGGTCGTACCAGGAGTTGCCCACGATGCCGGAGCTGCGGGGCGAGCGGCCGGAGAGCAGGACCGAGTGCCCGGGACCGGTCTCCGTGCAGGCGTGGCGGTAGCGCGCGTGAGTGAACACGGCGCCCCGCTCGGCGATCGTCTTCAGGCCGGACTTGAAGACGGGTCGGAAGCGCTCGAGGTAGTCGGCTCGCATCTGGTCGACCGCGACGAACAGCACGAGCCGTGGCCGGGTCGGCTCGGAGGGAGCGGGAAGGGCGCCGGCCACTCCGATCGCGGGCGCGAAGGCCGCGCCGGCGGCGGCGACGGCGCAGGCGGCGAGGACGGCGGGGGCGTGGCGCAGCTTCATCGGTGCCTCTCCTTCGCGGTGCGGACGGGCTGAGATTCTACAGTCGCCGCCGCGCCGGCGGGGCGGCGGTCGCCAGGTCGCGCGGCTCCAGCCGGTACGCGAACCGTGCGGTTTCCCGGATCACCGCCTCCTCGTAGTCGCGGCCGCTCACGAGGGCATGGAGCCTCTCGGACACTGGGAGCACGGTGGCCACGGGATGCCAGTCGGCGGGGCGGCCCGTCCCGGTTTCGACCAGGCGGCCCTCCTCCACCGCGGAGGTGGCCTCGGCGAGCGGCACCCCCTCGAGCGCGGCGGCGATCGCCAGGAGACGCGCCTCGTCCTCGGGGCGCAGCGGCCGGACGAGGCGGCGGCTCTGCATGGCGATGTGGTAGTGGGCGGCCACGAAGAAGACGCCGTCGAGCCCGTGCGCCTCGCACACGACGACCAGCCACCCCATGAAGTCCCGCAGCAGGCCGAGGCCGGGGTGCTGCTGGCCCGGGAGGCGAGGGCGCCGCTCGGAGAAGGGCTCGCGGGGGTTCTGCAGCAGCAGCCACTCGAGCGCGACCACCTCCATCCCCGCGATGGCTCCGCGGCTCCGCCCGGCCCGCATCTCGACGAGGAGCTCCACCCGTCGCTCGTCATCCGACAGGATGCGCAGCGTCTGCCCCTGCCCGTCGCGTCCCTCGAGGTCCACCCGGAGGGCGCGGAAGCCCCGCGCGCGGAGCTGGGGGAGGACTCCCGCCCGCTCGAGGAGCAGCTCCACCCCGTGCCGCGAGAAGTAGCCCAGGAAGCGCGAGGCCCGGCCCGGGCCGGGCAGCAGCGCGCCGAGGTCCTCCTCGGTGAGCGAGAAGGGCAGGCCGTCGTCCACCGCCTCCGCGTAGCGCAGGTCGCGGCCTAGGCGCCGGAAGCGGCGGAGGGCGAGCGCCTCCTCCTCGACGGGCGCGATCTCCCTCCCCGACGCGAGCCACAGCAGAAAGCGCGCGGTGTAGCGCCAGGCGTGCCGCCCGTACCCCCCCGCGAGCACCACGACCATCGGCCGCCCGCCGTCCGCCCGCGCCAGGGCGGTCACGAAGCGGTCGCGCTCGAGCAGGCCCCGCGCGGTGAGGCGCCAGTTGCCCACGGGATCGTCCTCGGCGGGGTCGGTGCCGGCCACGTAGACGACGAGGCCCGGCCTCGCCGCGGCGAAGACCGGCGGCAGGGACTCCCGCAGCGTGCGGAGGAAGAGCTCGTCCTCCACGCCGGCGCCCAGGGCGATCGAGGTGGAGGCCGCGGCCTCGGTCGGCCCCCAGTGGTCGTTGTGGATGGAGAACGTGTGGACGGTGGGGTCGTCGGCGAAGACGCGCCTCGTCCCGTTGCCGTCGTGCAGGTCGAGGTCCACCACCAGCACGGGGTCGGCGAAGCCCCGCGCTCGCAGGCGGCGGACGGCGACCGCCACGTCGTTGAACACGCAGAACCCGGTGCCGGAGTCGGGCATCGCGTGGTGGAAGCCGCCCCCGAGGTGGACGGCGACCCCGCCCGCCCGCAGGGCGAGGCGGGTGGCCTGGATCGTGCCGCCCGTCATCAGCCGCTGGAGGTCGATGGTCGCCTCCGCCTCCCCGGCCGGGACCTCCGCGCCCAGGATCCGGGTGAGGGCGTCCGGCTCCTGCACCTCGTGGAGGTACTCGGGGGTGTGGACGCGCAGGAGGTTCTGGACGGAGGCCGGGCGCGGCTCGGAGAGCAGGTCGCGGTCGAGGAGACCCGCCTCCTCGAGCGCCCCGAGCACCCTCTCGCCCCGCAGGGGGTCCATCGGCACGCCGAAGAGGCCGCGCTGGTAGCGGGGGTCGTGAACGATCGGGATCCCGCGCGCCCGGATGCGGAAGAGAGACCGGCGGACCGCCCGGGCGAGCGCGCGAAGGGGACGGTGGCGCACCGTGGTCATTGTCGCAGAAACGGCCGGCGGGCCCGGGAGGCCCCGAGCGCCGCCGGGACGTCTGGCCCAGAATAGCCGGGTCATGAGCGGTCCCCTCTACGACCTCCTGCCCGGGGACGAGGCGGGCGGAGACGAGCTCCTCGGACGCTTCCTCGACTACGTGGCCGACCTGGGCCTCACCCTGTACCCCGCTCAGGAGGAGGCCGTCCTCGAGCTCTTCGAGGGGAAGAACGTCATCCTGAACACGCCAACCGGCTCCGGGAAGTCGCTCGTCGCGTCCGCCCTCCACTTCGCCTCGCTCGCCCACGGCGGGCGCTCCGTCTACACCTGCCCGATCAAGGCCCTCGTCAACGAGAAGTGGATGGCCCTCTGCCGGGAGCTCGGGCCCGAGAACGTGGGCCTCGCCACCGGCGACGCCACCGTGAACCGCGACGCGCCGGTCCTCTGCTGCACCGCCGAGATCCTCGCCAACGTCGCGCTTCGCGAGGGCGAGGAGGCCGCGGTCGACGACGTGGTCATGGACGAGTTCCACTGGTACGCCGACCGGGACCGGGGCGTCGCCTGGCAGGTGCCGCTCCTGACCCTGCCCCGGACGAGGTTCCTCCTCATGTCGGCGACCCTCGGGGACGTGTCCTTCTTCGCCGAGGACCTGACCCGCCGCAACGGCCGGCCGACCGCGGTCGTGAAGGCGGTGGAGCGGCCGGTGCCCCTCGAGTACGCGTACTCCGAGATCCCCCTCGCCCAGACCCTCGAGAAGCTCGTCGCCGAGGACAAGGCGCCGGTCTACGTCGTCCACTTCACGCAGCGCGACGCCGCCGACAGCGCCCAGGACTTCACGAGCCTCAACCTCTGCACGCGGGAGGAGAAGAACGCGGTGGCGGCGGCGATCACGGGGTTCCGCTTCACGAGCCCGTACGGGCCCGACATCCGCAAGTGGCTGAAGCAGGGGATCGGAGTCCACCACGCCGGCCTCCTCCCGAAGTACCGCGTCCTCGCCGAGCAGCTCGCGCAGCGCGGCCTCCTCAAGGTCATCTGCGGCACCGACACCCTCGGGGTGGGCATCAACGTCCCCATCCGCACCGTGCTCTTCTCGCGGCTCTGCAAGTTCGACGGGCAGAAGACGGCCGTCCTCTCCGCCCGCGACTTCCACCAGATCGCGGGGCGCGCGGGGCGGAAGGGGTTCGACGAGCGCGGCTTCGTCGTCGCCCAGGCCCCCGAGCACGTGATCGAGAACCTCCGGCTCGGGGAGAAGGCGAAGGACGGGAAGAAGGTCGTCAAGCGGAAGCCGCCCGAGCGGAACTTCGCGAGCTGGGACCTGCAGACGTTCAAGCGGCTGATCGGCGCGCCGCCGGAGCGTCTCGCCTCCCGCTTCCAGGTCTCCCACGGGATGCTCCTGAACGTGCTGTCGCGGCCCGGGGACGGCGGCCGGGCCATGCAGCGCCTCATCCGGGAGAGCCACGAGCCGGACCGCGCGAAGAAGGCTCACTTCCGGCGGGCCTGGCAGCTCTTCCGGGCCCTCGTCGCGCGCGGCATCGTCGAGATCGTCCCCCGGACGGAGGAGGGGGCGAAGGTACGGGTGAACGTCGACCTCCAGGACGACTTCTCGATGGACCAGACGCTCTCGCTCTACCTCCTGGAGACGATCCCCCTCCTCGATCCGGAGAGCGAGACCCGCGCCCTCGACCTCCTGACCCTCGTCGAATCGATCCTCGAGGACCCCGAGCTCATCCTCCGGCGCCAGCTCGACAAGCTGAAGGACCGGCGAGTGGCGGAGATGAAGGCGGAGGGGCTCGACTACGACCAGCGCATGGAGGAGCTCGAGAAGATGGAGCACCCGAAGCCGCTCCGCGACTTCGTGTACTCCACGTTCAACGCCTTTGCCGACCGGCACCCCTGGGTGGGGGAGGAGAACATCCACCCGAAGTCGATCGCCCGGGAAATGTTCGAGGGCTTCCGCTCGTTCTCCGACTACGTTCAGGAGTACGACCTCGAACGGGCGGAGGGCCTGCTGCTCCGCCACCTCAACAGCGTCTACAAGGTGCTCCGCCAGACCGTCCCCGAAGGCGAGAAGACCGACACCGTGCGCGAGATGGAGCTGTACCTGCGGGACATGCTGCGGCAGGTCGACTCGAGCCTGCTCGACGAGTGGGAGAGGATGCGCGACGCGTCGTGGGCCCCGGCCGAGGCCGGCCACGAGCTGCGCCCTCCGGGGGCGGAGGAGCCGGAGGACGTCACCCGGGACGCGAAGGCCTTCACGGCGGCCGTGCGGACGCGCGCGTTCGCGTTCCTCCGCGCGTGGTCGATCGCGAAGGACGAGGAGGCGCTCGCCGTCATCGACTCTCCGGCCGACCCCGGCGGGCAGCCCTGGACGGCGGAGCGCCTGAAGGCCGCCCGCGAGGCCCATCGCGCCGAGCACGGCGGTCTCCGCCTCGACCCCGAGGCCCGAAACCTCCGCCACACGCACGTCGAGCCGTCCGCGGACGGCGCGCGCTGGCTCGTGCAGCAGATGCTCGTCGACCCGGAAGGCCTCAACGACTGGGTGCTGGAGCTCGAGGTCGACCTCGCCGCGTCGCGCGAGACGGGCGAGCCGGTGCTGACGCTCGTCCGCCTCGGCAGCCTCGCCTGATCAGAACGCTTCCTGGACGGCGAAGTAGACGTTCGCGCCCTCGCGGCCCCAGCCGACGTCGAAGGCGAGGTTCGTCTTCGAGTGCTTGTTCATCATCACGCGCAGGCCGGCACCGGCTCCGGTCGCGAACGAGTCGAAGAGCTTCTCCCCGCCCTGCCGGTCGCTGAACGTCTGCGTGTTGAGGAACGCGACCACCCCGAGCAGGCCGTTCCGCGTGAGGGTCCCGCGGTACTCGATCTCGCCGTAGGCGAGCTGCTGGCCCCGGAAGCGGCCCTGGACGTACCCGCGGCCGGAGCGCCCGTAGGTGTCGATCGCCGTCGACGGCAGGTCGAAGTACGGGCCGTCGCCCCGGGTGACGAGGTAGCCGTAGAGCCAGAAGGCGAGGCGGTGGCGGGCGTCCCGGCTCAGGCGGAGGTACGTCCGGAGGTCGCAGTTGAGCTGCTGCCAGGCCGAGGTGCCGCCCAGGAAGCCGGAGAAGAACATCTGGTAGTCGAGAGCGGCGTAGAAGCCCCGGCTCGGGTTGATCGCGCCGTCCCGGCGGTCGACGAGCAGGTTCACGCTGGCGCCGGCCGAGGTCTGCGAGTTCGGGTCGAAGCCGTGCTCCTGCGAGTAGGCGACGAAAGGGGACTCCGGCCACACCGCCTCCGCGCCCTCGCCCGGCCGCACGTCCGTGTGGAGGTTGTACAGGAACCCCGCGCCCACGTAGAGGCCGCGGTGGACGCGCCCGTAGACGGTCTCGTAGGCGCGGACACGGTCGTACTTCGTGTTGACCGCCTCGTCCGGCGTCGTGCTCGTGCCGAGGCCGTAGGTGTCCTGGGACGTCATGTACAGGCGCTCGTCGCCGTGGAGCACCCAGGCGTTGTTGGCCGCCGACACGTCGAGCTTGGCGTTGAAGAGAACCTGCTTCTTCGACGTGAACATCAGGCTGGCCACGACGGACGATATGCTGGTCGTCTCCGGAAAGCCGCGGAAGAAGGCGAGGTTCCCCGCCGCTCCGATCCCGAACCCGCTGGCCGGGTTGTAGGAGATGACCGGCGCCGCGGCCAGCATCAGCTTCTTCGCGTCCAGCCCCGTATCGGCCTTGGGCGGCTTGTGGAAGACGTCGCGGAGGACGTCGAAGATGTCGAGGGTCGGCTCCGCGATCGGGTCCGGGCGCGGGGTGGGCGCCGCGGTCGGCTCGGCCTGGGGCGTAGGCGACGGCTCGGGTGTCGCCTGCGGTGCCGCTCCCGCCGCTCCGGCTGCCGCGAAGGCCAGCGCTCCCGCGAGGACACCGGCTCGGACGACGCGGCCCATGTCGAACCTCACGCTTCCCGCACAGTCTACTGCGCGCCTGCCTCGTGGCGGCCCGTCGCCGGAACGCCCAGGATCAGCCGGTTGTGGGGGGTGATCGCGGCGGGGATCGCCTGCGTCACGACGTCGTAGCCCGCGGCTCGGAGGCGTGCGACCCGCGTGGCGTCGACGGCCAGGGGCACGGGCAGGAAGCCGAGCAGGCCGCCGGTGTCGCAGGTGCGGGCATCGTGGCAGCAGGGCAGGAGGGCCACGGCGGCCCCGGCCGAGGTCGCCCGATCGAGCACGACGTCCGACAGGACGCCGCAAGCGTGGACCGAGACCACGAGGTCGCCCTCCGAGACGGGCACCGCCGAGAGGTCTTCGAGCCGGCGCTCGACCCGGCCGGCGAGCCGGGGCCAGCGCTCGACGAGCGCCCCGTGCAGCCGGGCGGCGCTCGGCACCGGCTTCGGGTCGACGGCCACCGCCCGCTCGCTCGTGTCGTCGAGCAGCAGGAGCAGATGGGCGACGAGGGCGTGGCCGGCGGCGAGCTCGACCACCGGCCGGCCGCGCACGCGGCGCCGCACCCGGCGCGCCACCTCCCAGGACTCGAAGAGCTCCTTGCGGGGCAGGCAGGAGGCCGCGCAGACCGCGCGGGCGATCCGGTCGAAGAGGGTCTGGCCGGGGAAGCGGCCGAGGTCACGGCGGGTCAGCAGGGAGCGGCTCCCGTGGGCGAAGGACACGCCTGGCATCGTAGCCCTTGGGACGAGACCGGGTGGAGAGGTGAAAGAGCCGCCGCTCTCCGCTGGCCTTCCAGAGGGGCGGGAACGACGGGAACCCCTCGGCGTGACTCGACTGGCGCCCCCGGGATCGCGGCCCAGATCGACCCGCGCTGCGCGCGGGTCGGGTCATGTGAACCGGACGCTCACCAGCTTCGACACCCCCGGCTCCTCCATCGTGACGCCGTAGAGCTGGTCGGCGATCGACATGGTCTTGCGGGAGTGGGTGATGAGGACGAACTGGGTCTGCTCCTTGAGCCCCTCGAGCATCCCCACGAAGCGGCCGATGTTCGCGTCGTCGAGCGGAGCGTCCACCTCGTCGAGGATGCAGAAGGGCGACGGCTTGTACTGGAAGATCGCGAAGAGGAGCGCGATCGCGGTCAAGGCCTTCTCTCCGCCCGAGAGGAGGAGCACGTTCTGCAGCCGCTTGCCCGGCGGCTGGGCCATGATGTCGATCCCGCTCTCGAGGAGGTCCTCCTCGTCGAGGAGGGACAGCCCGGCCGTGCCGCCGCCGAAGAGCTGCTTGAACACCTCCCCGAAGTGCTGGTTGATGATCTGGAAGGCGTCCTGGAAGCGCTCGCGCGAGGCACGGTCGATCTTCCGGATGGCCTGGTCGAGCTCGGCGATCGAGTCGAGGAGGTCCTGCCGCTGGGCGGTCAGGAAGGTGTGCCGCTCCTCGAGCTCCTGCGCCTGCTCGACCGCGAGCACGTTGACCTGCCCCATGCGCTCGAGCTTCTCGCGAAGCTCCCGGGCGAGAGCGCCGAGCTCCTCCAGGTCCCGCAGGCGGTCCTCGTCGGAGAGGCCCGCCGCGGCCTCGGCCGCCGCGACGCCGACCGACTGCTGGCACTCGTGGGCGAGGTGGTCCAGGTCCGAGCCGGTGCGGGCCCGCTCGACCTCGACCTCGGAGAGCGCGTCGCGCAGGACGTCCCTCTCCCGCCGCCTCTCCTTGAGGCCCTGCTCGCGGCCCTCGATCTCCGCCCGGGCCTCGCGCACGCGGTCCTCGGCCACCGCCGCCCCGCCCTGGGCGCGGTCGCGCTCGAGCAGGGCCTCGGCGAGGAGACGCTCGACCTCGGCGATCTCCCGCTCGAGCTCGCCGCGGCGGGCCTCGGTCTCGGCCGCCCGGCCGCGGGCGGCGGCGATCCGCTGCTCGAGCTCCGCGAGATCGCCTTCGAGCCGGCGGCGCTCGTTCTCCGCCGCGGCGGTCCGCTCGCGCAGAGCGGCGAGGGAGCTTCGGGCCTCGGCGTGGCGGGCCTGGGCGGCCTCGGCGCCGGAGCGGCCGGCGGCCACCGCCGCCGCCAGCTCCCCGAGGCGGAAGTGGCCCGCCTCGCGCTCCGCCTCCGCCGCGCCCAGCCCTTCCTCGATTCCGGCGAGACGCTCGGCGGCCGCCGAGCCGTCCTGCTCGGCCTGCGCGCGCTCGGTGTCGAGGATCACTCCCTTCCGGTGCAGCCGGCCGGACTCCTCCTCCGCGGTCTGGATCTCGTGGCGCACGGCGACCAGGTCCTTCTCTGCGGCGTGGATGCGCTCGTCGAGCGAGCGCGCCTCCTCCGCCGCCGACGAGGCCCGGGCCTGGGCCAAAGCACCCTCCGCGCGAAGGGCGGCGAGCCGCGTTTCCATCTCCTGCTGCCGCGCCGCGACCTCCTTCACCTCGCGCCGCGGGGCGAGGAGCCCCTTGACCGCGCGGCCTCCTTCCACGAGGGACCCTCGCAGCACCTCGCCCTCGAGCGTCACCACCGCGACGGGCCCCTCGCGGGAGGCGAGCGCGAGCGCGTCCTCGAGCGTGGCGACGACCACGGCGTCGGGCAGCGAGGCCCGGATGCGGTCGGCGTGGGGGCCGCTCACGCGGGTGAAGTCGGACAGCAGGCCGAGGGCCCCCCGCTCGCGAGCCGCGATCTCGCGGAGGGGCCCGCAGTCGTGGCGCGTTCGGGCGGAGGCCAGCGGCAGGAAGGCGCCGCGGCCGGCCCCCGAGGACTGGAGCCACCGGATGCCGCGTCGGGCCTGCTCGGCATCGGGGACGAGCACCGCCTGCAGGCGGTCCCCGAGGAAGGCCTCCACCGCGCGCTCGTGCGCGGAGTCGACCTCCAGCGCGTCGGCGACCACCCCGAGCACCTCGAGCCCCTCCGGGCGGAGGAGCAGGGCCCGCACCCCCTCGTCGAAGGCGGAGTGGGTGGCCACCATCTCCTCGAGCGAGGCGCGCCGGCCGGCGAGGGCGGAGGACTCGTTCCCGAGAGCGTCGGCGTCGCGCGCCAGGGTGTCGGCGAGGGCGCGGGCGTCGCCGGCGCGGGCGGTGGCGCCGTCGCGGGCGACGGTGAGGCCGGCCACGAGGCTCTCGGCGTCGTTCGCGCGGGCGAGAGCGTCCCCCCGGGAGGCGCCGACACGGGCTCGATCGCGCTCGAGGTCCTCGATTTCGGCGGCCAGCTTCGCGAGCTCCAGGGCGGCGCGCTCGGCGTTCGCGGCCACGGAGGTCCGCGAGTTCTGGAGCGTCGCGATCCGGCCGAGGAGCGCCACCTGCGCGTCGCGCGCCCGCTCCAGGTCCGCTTCCGCTTCCGCCACGCCCGCGGCCGCCGCCCCGACGGCCGCCTCGGCCGCCCGAGCCTCGGCCTCGGCGGCGGCGAGCCGCTCGTGGAGGCTCTGCTCCTCTGCGCGGCGGCCGGCCAGCCCCTCCGTCAGCGGGACCACGCGGGCGACGAGGTCCTCCTCCTCGCGCGCCGCCTGGCCCGCCCGCCCCTCGTTCTCGGCGAGCTGCTCCCGGCAGTAGCCGCCCCGACCCTGGTGCCGGTCGACGGCCAGGGTCAGCTCGTTGAGGCGCGCCCGCGCCTCCTCGAGCTGCGCCTCGGCCTCGTAGAGGCCCTGCCGCCGGGCCTCGAGGCGGGCCTCCTCCGTCTCGAGGGCGCGGCTCGCCGCGCTCTCGCGGTCGGCCTCCGCGCGGTGCCGCTCCTCGAGGACGCTCGACCGCTCGCGGAGGTCGAGGAAGCGCCGGCCGAAGAGCACGCGCTCCACGCCCTGCATCTCCTCGCGGACCGCGCGCCACCGCCGCGCCTTGGCCGCCTGGCGCTTGAGGCTCTCGAGCTGCTTCTCCACCTCGTTCACGATGTCGTTCACGCGGAGGAGGTTCTGCTGGGCGGCCTCGAGCTTGAGCTGCGTCTGGCGCCGGCGCGCCTTGTACTTGGTGATGCCCGCCGCCTCCTCGATGATCGCCCGGCGGTCGGCGGGCTTCGAGGAGAGGATGAGGCCGATCTTCCCCTGCTCGATGATCGAGTAGGCCTTGGAGCCGAGGCCGGTGTCCATGAACAGCTCGTGCACGTCGCGCAGGCGGCAGACCCGGCCGTTCATCAGGTACTCGCTGTCGCCGTTGCGGTACAGCCGGCGCGTCACCACGCACTCCGGGGCGCCGTCGGGGCTGTTGCCGTTGAGGCCGGTGACCTTCAGGTTCACCTCGGCCATCTGGAGGGGCTGGCGGCTCGAGCTGCCGTTGAAGATCACGTCCTCCATGGACGTGCCGCGCAGGCTCCTCACGCTCTGCTCCCCGAGCACCCAGTTGATCGCGTCGGAGATGTTGCTCTTGCCGCAGCCGTTCGGGCCCACGATGCCCGTCACGCCGCCCTTGAAGGAGAGCTCCTGCCGGTCGCAGAAGCTCTTGAACCCGACGATCTCCACCGACTCCAGACGCATCGAGCCCAGTCGCGACCCCCTCGTGCCTGCCTCGTCAGCCGTCGGCCTCACCGCCCGCCCGGCCCCGGCCCGGCCGCCGCGGCGTCGGCGCTCGCGCCGATCCGGCCCGCGACAGCCCTAGGTATTGTGCAACCGCGCGAAAATAGCACAAGGCGAAGGGGGCCGTAAAGCATTGACGCTCACCGCAGCCCGGGCCTAGCATTCGAGGCGCCGGTCCTTGTTCCTCTCCTGGAGGTTTCCCATGAAGCGCTGGATCTGGCTGCTCCTCGTGGCGCTCGCCGCGTCTCCCGCGGTCGCCGACGACAAGAAGAAGGACGACAAGAAGGCGAAGGGAGCGCCCGCGGCGCAGGCGCCCGTCGTGCAGGACGCCGTCAAGGAGGCCGAGGCGAAGCTCGCCGCCGGCGACGCGGACGGCGCCCTCACCGTCCTCGACAAGGCGATGGCGACCGACCCGAAGGCCGCGCTGCGCCTCGGCCAGCTGCGCGAGAAGCGGGGAGAGCTGGACCTCGCGGTCGACGCCTACAAGTCGGCGGGCGAGAGGCTCGACGGGCCGGCCAAGGGCGAGGCGCTCGGGCGTCTGGCCGTCGTGCAGGGCGAGCGGGGGATGAAGGACGCCGCGGCCAGCGCCGAGGCCGCGATGGCGGCCGACCCCGAGGGAGTGTGGCCCACGATCGCGCTGTCGCACCGGCGGGCCGACGAGGGCAAGGGCGACGAGGGCATCGCGCTCGCCCAGAAGGCGGCGGCCGCGGGCGGCGGCGCCGCGGCGACGGCGGCCCTCGCGCACGCGCAGGGGGCGAAGGGAGACATGGCGGCCGCCGAGGCGTCGTACCGGCAGGCGATGGCCACCGACCCGACCGACCTCGGGACCACGGTGGGCCTCGCCACCGTCCTCCGCAAGACGGGGCGGGCCGCCGAGGCGGAGCCGATGCTGAAGAAGGCCATCGACGGCTCGCCCGGCGCGGTGGAGGCCTACAAGGAGCTGGCGCGGGTCAAGATCGCCCTCGGCCGCGCGCAGGACGCCCTCGCCGACGCGAACCTCGCCGCGGCGATGGCCGAGAACGACACCGAAGCCCAGGGCCTCGTCCTCGAGGCGAAGGTGGCCCGCGCGCTGCAGGATCTCGGGGCGGGGCAGACCGACCTCGCGATCCAGGACCTCACGCAGCTCCGGGACCAGAACCCCGCCTCGCCCGCGGTGCGGCTCGGCCTCGGCCGGGCCCAGATCGCGCGGCGCGACGCCGACGCCGCCCTCCCCGAGCTGCAGAAGGCCGTCGAGCTCGACCCGAAGAACGCGGAGGCGCAGTACCAGCTCGGGTACGTCTACCACGTGATGAAGCAGAACGCGGCGGCGGCCGTGGGCCCCTACGAGAAGGCGGTGGCCGGCGAGCCCGGGAACACCCTCTTCCGCACGAGCCTCGGGTCGGCCCTGACCGACGCCGGCCAGCTCGACCGCGCCGTCGAGGAGCTCACGAAGGTGACGGCCTCGGAGGGCTACTCCGGCTGGCAGGCCTGGTTCTCCCTCGGCGCCGCGCAGCTCAAGGCCAGCCGCTACAAGGAGGCTGCGGCGGCCCTCGACAAGGCGGTCGCGGCGAAGCCCGACAACGCCCAGGCCGAGGCCTTGCTGGCCTGGTCGTACTTCGGCCTCAAGGACGCGGAGGGCTTCAAGGCCCACGGCGCAAAGGCTCGCAAGCTCGGCTACAAGGACCCGCAGCTCTTCGACCGCCTGACGAAGGTCGAGGCGGGGCAGCCGATCAAGTAGCCGCCCCGGACGGCGGTCGATGAGCGCGCGACCGGTCGCGGCGCGGTCGGTCGTATGTTCGACCCTGCTCGTCTTCTGGAGCCTCGTGGCCTGGGGGGGGCTTGCTCCTCGCCCTGACCCTCCTCGCCGCCGCGACCGGTGGCCCGCGCGCGGCCCTCGCGCGGCCCCTGCCGTCGCCGGGGGCCTCGCCCTGGCGTGGCTCAACCCTCTCGGCGGCGCTGGCCCTCGCGATCGGCATCCTGGCCGGCGGCCTGCTCGTGGCCGCGCGGTGGGGGAGGGATCGGGGGGTCCATCCGCCGCAGAAGCCACGGGCGTAGCACCTCGGGCCCCCTTGACAGCATGATGTCATGATGATATCATGTTGATAGTAGGGAGGCGTGGCGCATGGACGACGTGGCTCCTTGTCCGAACTGCGGCGGCCGGACCCTCTACCGCGGCCCGGCGACCAGCTCCGGGGGCGGGCACGCCCCCAACTACCTGCCCGGACTCGGGAGGTTCCTGGTCTCGGCGCGCTTCGTCCTCGTGGTCTGCCGCGACTGCGGCCTCACGCGGTTCTTCGCGCAGCCGGAGGCGAGGGCGAAGCTGAAGGAGTCGGGCAGGTGGAAGGCCGTCTAGCCCCGGCCGGCCCGGGCGCGTCTCCGGCGGGCGGAGCGCCATCGTGCGCGCGCATTCTCGAGGGAGGGATCGGATGATCCGGGAGCAGGAGCAGCAGACGGCGTCGGGCCTCCTCATGCTGGGGGTGTTCCTCGTCCTCATCCTGGCCGCCGTCGCCGGCCTCGTCCGCGCCGCCCGCGGGGACGACGGCTTCGTGGCGGTCGTGTGCCTCGTCGTGATCGTGGCGAGCATCCTGGGCCTGGCCGGTCTCTTCACGATCGCGCCCAACGAGGGCCGGGTCCTGCAGCTCTTCGGCGCCTACCGCGGCACCGGGAAGGACGAGGGCCTGCGCTGGGCGAACCCCTTCTACACCAAGAAGCGAATCTCGCTCCGCGTCCGCAACTTCGAGAGCGCCCACCTGAAGGTGAACGACACCGACGGAAACCCGATCGAGATCGCGGCGATCGTGGTCTGGAAGGTGGTCGACACCGCGGAGGCCGTCTTCGAGGTGGACGACTACGAGCACTACGTCAAGGTGCAGAGCGAGGCCGCGGTCCGCAACCTGGCGACGCACTACCCCTACGACGCGCACGTCGAGGGGCACCTCTCGCTCCGGGGGAGCACGGACGAGGTGGCGAAGCGCCTCCGCCACGAGATCCAGGACCGGCTGGCCAAGGCCGGGGTCGAGGTGATAGAGGCCCGCATCAGCCACCTCGCCTACGCGCCGGAGATCGCGGCCGCCATGCTGCGCCGCCAGCAGGCGGGGGCCATCATCGCCGCCCGGCAGAAGATCGTCGAGGGCGCGGTGGGGATGGTCGAGATGGCGCTCGACCTGCTCTCGAAGAGCGAGCGGGTGAAGCTCGACGAGGAGCGGAAGGCGGCCATGGTCAGCAACCTGCTCGTGGTGCTGTGCGCCGACCGCGAGGCCCAGCCCGTGGTCAACACCGGCACGCTCTACCAATAGGCGCGGAGCGGCGGTGGCCGAGCGCAAGCCTTTCCTCCTGCGGGTGGACCGCGAGGTGCTCGACGCGGTTCAGCGCTGGGCCAACGACGACCTGCGCAGCCTGAACGCGCAGATCGAGTTCCTCCTCCGGCGCGCGCTCCGCGCCGAGGGCCGGCTCGACCGGCTCCGGGGCGACGGGTCCCGCCGCGGCCCCGGAGGCAGCGGCGGGTGACCTCGCCTCCCGATTGAAGAGGCCCTGGTCGCGGCGCACAATGGCCGCGTGCCGATCCCCACGTTCCGCGAGGTGCAGACGGACATCACCGCCCAGCTCCGCGAGAACGGGTTCCTCGCCGCCGCCCTCGTCGACCTCTCCCCGCTCGCCCACATCGAGCGCACATTCGGCGGGGCGGCCTTCCGCGCCCTGCGCGACCAGGTGGACCCGCTCCTCGAAGAGATGCGGGAGCGCTTCCGGCAGGACGACATCCTGACCCGGGACGAGCGGGAGGGGGATCGCTTCCTGCTCTTCCTCTCCGGCCCGCGGCGGGGCGAGACGCCCTTCCGCTCCGAGAACCTCCGCAAGATGGCCGACCGCGTCGAGGACTTCCTGAACCCGCGCGTGGGCCGTCTCACCCTCCCGTACCTCAAGGAGCGCCCGGTGCTCGTGGCCGGCTACGGGCTCGTGCTGTGGAGCCCGCTGGAGAGCCCGGAGCGGCAGGTCCTCCGGCTCGTCGACGACGCCGTGGCCTGCGCCGAGATGCGGGTCCGGGTGCGCGAGCGAGAGCAACGCGAGCGGCTCCTCGAGATCATCCAGAACCGCGAGATCTGGACGGCGTTCCAGCCGATCGTCGAGCTCGCCTCGAGCCGGGTCATGGGCTGGGAGGGCCTCTCCCGGGGGCCTCGCGGCTCGGACCTCGAGCTGCCGATCGTGCTCTTCGGCCGGGCCGCCCGCTACGGCGTGACCGAGGAGCTGGAGCGGGCGTGCCGCCGGCAGGCCTTCTCCGACTGGCAGGTCTTCCGGCGGGGCGGCCGCCTCTTCGTGAACACCGTCCCCGCCACGGTGCGCGACACGAGCTTCCTCGGGCGCGGGGTCCTCGACTACCTCGGCCCGGAGCTCGCCCCGAGCGAGGTCACCCTCGAGATCACCGAGCGCCAGGTCATCGAGAACCTGAACCTCTACCGCGAGGCGATGCACTCCTTCACCGACCTCGGCTTCTCCTTCGCGATCGACGACGTCGGGGCCGGCTACTCCGGGCTCGAGACGGTGGCGGCCCTGAAGCCCGCCTACCTCAAGATCGACATCGCCCTCGTGCGCGACGTCCATCAGAAGAAGGTGAGCCAGCAGGTCGTGAAGGCGATCCTGGACATGGGGGACGCCCTCGGGGCCACGGTCATCGCGGAGGGGATCCAGTCCCGCGAAGAGGTGGATACTCTGCGCGGCCTCGGCATCAACTGGGGTCAGGGCTACTTCTACGCGCGGCCGGTGGACCCCTACGCCGCGCAGCCGGCGGAGCCGGCGAGCTGAGAGGGAGGTCGTCGATGCGATCGGCAGTGGTGCCGCTCCTCCTGTCCGCGACGGTCGCGGTCGGCGTGGGCGCAACCGCCGTGGGCCCAACCGGCGCCGGCGCAACCGGCGTGGGCTTGGCCGGCGTGGCCTCCGACGAGCTGCCCGCACCGGAGCGCCTCGACCGCGTCAACGTGACGGTGGACCGGGTCGAGTACCGCGGGAAGCCGGGCGTGCGCCTCGTCGAGGCGCCGGGCGCGCCCGCCGGAGCGGAGACCCTGGTCGTCCTGCCTGGACCCTCCTTCCGGGACGGAACGATCGAGGTCGAGATCGCCGGCGCCCCGCGCGCGGGTTCGGAAGAAGGCGGGGCGCGGGGGTTCGTGGGGGTGGCCTTCCGGCTGCAGAGGGAGCCGCTCCGCTACGAGTGCTTCTACCTCCGGCCGACGAACGGCCGCGCCGAGGACCAGCTCCGCCGGAACCACTCGACGCAGTACGTGTCCCACCCCGACTTCCCCTGGCACCGGCTGCGGCAGGAGAGCCCGGGCGCCTACGAGTCCTACGTCGACCTCGTGCCCGGCGAGTGGACGCGGGTCCGGATCGCCGTCTCGGGCCGGGAGGCGCGGCTCTACGTCCACGGCGCCGAGCAGCCCAGCCTGATCGTCAAGGACCTCAAGCGGGGGACGTCCGAGGGCGCCCTGGCGCTCTGGATCGGGCCCGGGACCGAGGCGTACTTCAGCGGCCTGAAGGTCACGCCGCAGTAGCGGCGGAACGTACCTTGAGGCCCGCAAGCCCGCGGATCGCGATTCGGGGCGGACGGCGACGGGCGCCTAGGACCGCGTCCCTGGCATGCCGGGGACGATGCCGTGCTCGGCCTTCAGCCGTTCGAGGGCGGCGATTCGCACCGGCCGGCGGACGTCGTGGTCCGCGGGGCGGTACCCCGTCCCGTGCTCGACGAGCTCGTTCCGGGCCATGAGCCGGTCGCGGTCGATGATGAGCTCGGCGCGGCTCGTGCCCACGAGGTCGTTCTCGCGGCTCATGATGATCGCCTCCTCCGGGCAGGCGTCGACGCAGAAGCCGCAGTAGACGCAGCGGAGGAGGTCGATCTCGAACCGGGTCGGGTACTTCTCGATCGTCGCCTCCGGCCGCTCCCCGGCCTCGATGTAGATGCACTCGGCGGGGCAGACGGTCGCGCACATGTAGCAGGCCACGCACTTGGGCGTCCCGTCCTCGCGCTCGGTGAGGACGTGGATCCCCCGGTAGCGGGAGGAGACGCTGCGCTTCTTCTCCGGGAACTCGATCGTCGAGGCCTTCCTCCGGAAGAGGCTGTCGAAGAAGGCCTTCAGCGTGACGCCGAAGCCCTTGAGGATGGGCGTGACGCCCGGCTTGAGGTTGCGGTCGACGGTGACGACGCTCGCGGCCATTGGCTTCTCCGCCCGCTACGCGCGGGCCTCCTGTGCCGGGGACGCGGACTCGTCGGGGGGCAGCGGCCTGCCCGTCCCTCCCACCGCCCGGTAGTCGAGACCGGCGTAGCCGCGGGTCGCCTTCGCGAGGAGGGAGAACACCTCCCGCGCCGTGGCCGCGCCGAGGGGCCGGCCCAGCCGCAGCAGTAGCCCCGCCGCGAGCTCCCACCGCGGCGCCGCGTCGCCCGGCGGGGGCACGGCGGCCCGGAGCCGCTGCACGCGCCGGTCGCAGTTGGTGAAGGTGCCCTCGGCCTCGGCCCAGAGGGCGGCCGGCAGCACGACCGTCGCGCGGTCGAGCTCCGGCCCCTCGTGCGTCGCCATGACGGCCACGAACGGCACCTTGGCGACGGCGTCGACCACTTCCGGCACGCGGAGGATCTCCGGTCCCTGCAGGACGAGAGCCTCGATCCTTCCCGAGCGGCAGGCGGCGAGGATCGCGTCGACGCCGTCCCGGCCGACGCCCAGGTCGAGGCAACCCTGCGTGTTCGGGTTGCGGTCGGCCCGCTGCAGCACGCGGTCGATCCGCTCCCGCAGCTTCTTCTGCGGGTCGCCCACCCGGAAGTCCAGCTTCGCGCCCCCCGCCTCGGCGAGGGCCTTGAACGCGAACACGTCCTCGTTCGTCCCCTGCGGGGAGGCGAGGAAGGCCGAGGCGGACCCCGCCTGCTTCAGGGCCGCGGCCACGCGGTCGAGGGCGGCGGCGACGGTCACGCCCTCCCAGGACGAGGGGCCCCGCACGCGGGCCCCCGAGACGCGGCTCGTGACCCCGATCTCCTTGTAGAGGGCGCGGCCCGGGTCGCACATCCACGACCTGTTGACGTCGGCGTTGCGGCGCGGCCGCAGGCGCTGCACCTCGCCGTCCCGCTCGTCCACGAACACGTTGCAGCCCGTCGAGCAGCCGGGGCAGACGGACTCGTGCTCCTTCAGGAACCAGACCCGCATCTTGAAGCGGAAGTCGTGGGAGAGGAGCGCTCCCACCGGGCAGACGTCGGCGAGGTTGCCCGCGTACTCGTGGTCGATGGGCCGGCCCTCGAAGGTCGAGATCTGCGTGTGGTCGCCCCGGTTCACGAACTCGAAGAGGTTGGTGCCGGTGACCTCGCGCTCGAAGCGGATGCAGCGCGAGCAGAGGACGCAGCGCTCGGCGTCGAGCATGATCGGGCCGAGGTCGACGAGCTTCCGCTTCCTGACCTTGTCCTCGAGCTCCACCTTCGAGCCGTAGAGCCCGTGGTCCATGTACTGGTCCTGCAGGTAGCACTCGCCGGCTTGGTCGCACACCGGGCAGTCGATGGGGTGGTTGATCAGCAGGAACTCGAGGGTGGCCCGCTGGGCCTCCTTCGCCTTCTCCGACTTCGTGTGGACGACCATGCCCTCCGTCACCTGCGTGTTGCAGGCGATCTGGAGCTTGGGCATCTTCTCGACCTCGACCTGGCACATGCGGCAGTTGCCGTCCACCGGCAGGTCGGGGTGCCAGCAGAAGCGCGGGATGCGGATCCCCAGCTCCTCCGCGGCCCGGATCACCGTGGTCCCGGCGGGGACCTCGATCTCCCTCCCGTCGATCGTGCACTTGGGCATGGCCTACCTGTCGAGCTCCCCGGCAATGACGTTCAGGCCGCCGATGATGGCGATCGCGTCGGCGATCATCCGCCCCCGGATCATCTCCGGGAAGGCCTGGTAGATGTTGTAGCAGGGCGGCCGGACCTTCACCCTCCACGGGTGCTTCCGCCCGTCGCTCACCACGTAGAAACCGAGCTCGCCGTTCGCGGCCTCGGTGTACCCGTACACCTCGCCCGCCGGAGGCAGGATGCCGTCGTAGACGAGCTTGAAGTGGTTCATCAGGGACTCGATCGTCTCGTACACCTCCGACTTCGGCGGCAGGGCCACCTTGCGGTCGTCGGTGATCACCGGCCCGTGGGGCAGCTTCGCGAGCGCCTGCTCGACGATGCGGAGGCTCTGCCGCATCTCCTCCATGCGCACGAGGTACCGGTCGAAGCAGTCCCCGACCGTGCCCACCGGCACGTCGAAGTCGTACTGCTCGTAGCCTGAGTAGGGGTGGTCCTTGCGGACGTCGTAGGCGACGCCGGAGCCGCGCAGGCAGGGACCCACCCAGCCCCAGCCGAGCGCGTCCTCCTTCGGCATGATGCCGATGCCCCGGAAGCGCTTCTGGAAGACGATGTTCCGGGTGAGGAGCTCGTCCGCCTGCCGCACCACTTCGCGGACCGAGGCCACGGCCCGGCGGCAGAGGGCCTCGAAGTTCTCGGGCACGTCCTGGGCGAGGCCGCCGATCCGCACGTAGGAGACGGTGAGACGGGCTCCGCAGCAGGCGTCGAGGACGTCGTAGACGTCCTCGCGGGCGCGGAACATCACGAAGAAAGGCGTGATCGCGCCCAGGTCCACGACGTTCGCGCCGATGCAGACGAGGTGGTCCATGATCCTCGACAGCTCGGAGAGGATCACCCGCACGGCCTCCGCCCTCGGCGGAGCGGGCACGCCGAGGAGCTTCTCGACGGCGAGCGCCCAGCCGTGCCCGTTCATGAACGACGAGCAGTAGTTGAGGCGGTCCGTGTAGGGGATGATCTGCCAGTAGGTCCGCTCCTCCGCCATCTTCTCGAAGTTGCGGTGCATGTAGCCGATCTCGGCCTCGGCGGCGGTGATCGTCTCCCCGTCGAGCAAGGCCTGCACGCGGAACGCCCCGTGCATCGACGGGTGCGAGGGGCCGATGTTGATGAGCAGGTTCTCCGACCCAGGCGGGACCTCGAGCAGCCGCTCCTTGGGCGACTTGAGGACGTGCCGCTTCGCCGTGGGGTAGTCCTTCCGCATCGGGTGGCCCACGAACGAGTCGTGGGTGAGGATGCGGACGAGGTTCGGGTGGCCCTCGAAGACGACGCCGTAGAGGTCCCATGCCTCGCGCTCGAACCAGCCCGCGCCCTTGAAGACGCCGGTCAGCGTGGGGAGCTTTGGCTCGCCCTCCGGCACGGGCGTCTTGAGCCTCACGTGGTGCCGCTGGGAGACCGAGTAGAGGTGCAG